>JBBINH010000102.1:0-2055 GCA_037443945.1 Caldilineales bacterium | reverse complement strand
GGAGGCAAATGTGGTCTATGACGAGCCGCGACCGGGCGATGTTTTGCGCCTGTATGCCGATATCGGGAAAGCGCGGGCGCTGTTGGGCTACGAACCGCAGATCACCCTCCGCCAGGGCCTGGCGCAACTGGCGGCCTGGTATCGGGCGCAGGGCCGGTCGCCGGAAGAACTGCTGGCGGCCGAAGTCGTGCGCAATTGGCAACCGGTGGGAGCCATCTCATGAGTCCTGCCCCACTTATCCCTGTAGCGCGACCCTGGCTGGGCGAAGAAGAAGCCATCGCCGCCCGGCGTCCCATCCTCTCCGGTTGGGTGACCCAGGGTCCGGAAGTCGCCGCTTTTGAGACCGAATTCGCCGCCTACGTCGGTGCTCCCTTTGCCTGTGCCGTCTCCAACTGCACCACGGCCCTTCATCTGGCCCTGCGGGCCGTGGGCGTGGGACCGGGCGACGAGGTCATCACGGTCAGCCATTCTTTCATTGCCACGGCCAACGCCGTGCGCTATTGCGGCGCCGTGCCGGTCTTTGTGGATATCGACCCGGCCACCTTCAACATGGACCCGGCCCGGGTGGAAGAAGTCATCGGCCCGCGCACCCGCGCCATCCTCTGTGTCCATCAGATCGGCATGCCCTGCGACCTGGCGGCGCTGTTGGCCATCGCCCGGCGCCATCACCTGGCCCTGGTCGAGGATGCCGCCTGCGCCGTAGGCAGCTCCATCCTGTGGGAGGGCCGTTGGGAACGGATCGGCAAACCGCACGGCGATGTGGCCTGTTTTTCCTTCCATCCCCGCAAGCTCCTGACCACCGGCGACGGCGGCATGATCACCACGGCCAACCCCGACTGGGATGCCAAATTCCGCCTGTGGCGCCAACACAGCATGGGCGTACCCGACCTGGTCCGGCACAGCGCCGATCGGGTTATCTTCGAGGAATACGGCGAGCTGGGCTACAATTACCGGATGACCGACATCCAGGCTGCCGTCGGGCGCGAGCAGCTCAAACGGTTGCCCGCCCTTCTGGCGCGGCGGCGAGAACAGGTGGAACGCTATCGGTTGCTCCTGGCCGACATCCCCGGCCTGGTCCTGCCGGAGGAACCGGCCTGGGCCCGCAGCAACTGGCAGAGCTTTTGTGTGCGCCTGCCGGACGGATGCGACCAGCGTCAGGTCATGCAGGCGTTGCTCGCCGCCGGGATCGCCACGCGTCGCGGGGTGATGTGCGCCCATCGCGAACGGGCCTATGAACGGGAACCCTGGTCATGCGGCCTGGGGCCCGGACCCTGTGGTTGTCCACCCCGCACCTGTCGGCGCCTGTCTCACAGCGAACGAGCCCAGGACCGCACCATCCTGCTGCCTCTGTATCATGAGTTGAGCGAAGCCGACCAGGAACGCATCGCCATTGCCCTGCGCACGGTCCTGGCCGGGCAAGGTTCGCCCTGATTCTCTTCCCTCTTTTCCCGCCGTCTCGGCCCTGTGTCTGTCACCCTCTCGGTTATCACCCCCGCTTATAACGAGGCCCCCAATCTGCCGGTCCTGTACGAACGCCTGCAGCGGGTTTTGGAGGCGTTGGCCGTGGACTGGGAATGGGTTATCGTGGACGACCATTCCCATTACGACACGTTTGCCGTGGTGAATGCCCTGGCTCAGCACAACCCGCGTGTGCGCGGCTTGCGCCTGGCCCGCAACTCGGGGTCCCATAAGGCCATCACCTGCGGTCTCCATCACGCCGTGGGCGAGGCGGCCGTGGTCCTCGCTGCCGATCTCCAAGACCCACCGGAGACGTTGCCCGTGCTGCTGAACGCCTTGCGCCAGGGTGCTCAGGTGGTATGGGCGGTGCGGGCCCACCGCGCCGAAAGCGCCGGACGGGTAGGCTTTGCCCGGCTTTATTACCTCCTGATGCGCCGTCTCGTAGGCATCAAGGAGATGCCGGCCACCGGCGCCGATTTTTTCTTGCTCGATCGTCGGGTTGTCGAGGCCCTGCGTCGGTTCCGCGAGAGCAACGTCAGCCTGATGGCCCTGATTACCTGGATGGGCTTCCGCCAGGTGGCCGTGCCCTATGACAAG
>JBBINH010000101.1:0-2081 GCA_037443945.1 Caldilineales bacterium | reverse complement strand
ACGGGGACCGGCGCCGCGGCGCCGCGGCGCCGTGGGGTGAAGTAAGGTGTGGCCACCGTCAGACCGGCTACGGCCGCGGCGAGTTTCAAAAAGTCACGTCGGGTGAGTTGATGCGGTTTCATGATTCACCACCTCGGGCAGAGCTGAAACCGGAGAAATGCCGCAGCGGAGGCGCCGACGGTTCGGGCAGCCTTTCCAAGGGCAGCCAAAGCCATCCCAGGCTGAAGGCGATGGCCGCCAGAGCCAGCAGCCCGATGGACGACAACCATTCCCACAAGCTAGGCGAGTAGAAAGACGGATCGGTGCTGCGCACGGCCCCGCCGAAAAAGAGCGGCAGCGCACTGACGCGACCCGCTGAGCCGAGCAAGCTCGCCTGCGTCACCGGCAGCAGGTCGGTCAGGCGCAAATTGAAGAGGACAACGGCCGTGAACGCGGCTGCAGCAGCCAGCGCCGCGGCCGCGCGGCCGGGGACCGTTGCGGGCAGGCGGATCAACCACGCCAGCAAGACCGCAATGGCGATGGTAACGACCAACACACCCAGGCGAAAGACGGTTAGGCCCAGGCCCTCCAGCGCGAAGTTGGAGATACGGCCTAACGGATAGGCGGTGTCGATGCCGGGCTGGAGCGGCACGGTCAGCGGCGGGATGACGATGTTCAGGCGCACCCCGAAGATGCCGGCCACGATCAGGGCGCCGGCCAGGCCGACCCAGACCGTCGAGCGACCGGTGCGTCGGTTCAGGATCAGGACGAGCGGCACGAGCGCGCCCAACCCCAACTGGCCGATCCAAAAGACGTACCAGAACGGCCCGAACATCATGGCCCGATAGGTGGCGATGTGATCCGGGATGCCGCCATACCAGCCGACCAGCATCTCGCTCATGAGAAAGATCAGATCGAGCGCCAGGAAGCCGGCCGTCAGCTTGCCCAACGCCAACGTCATCTGCCGATGCTCGGCGTCCTGGCGCCGGCTGAAGAAGGCATTGATGAAAGTCAGCAGCGCGCTGCCGGAGGCCAGGGCCGATACCAGGAAGATCAACGGGAAGAGGCCGGTGTACCAATAGGGTCGGGCCTTCACCACGGCGAAGATGGCGCCCGTGCCGCCGTGCACCGCGATCGCCACCGGCACGCCGATGGTGCCCAGGATGCGCACCATGCGCAGGTCGGCCGCGGCGCTCGCATCCGACGTGTCGGTGCTGCGCAGCGCCAACAGCCGACAAAGCCGGCCGCGCAGTCCTGCTTCCTGGCCAACGCGAATCAGGTCGCGGCGCATCAGCAGCCATAGCTCGGTCAGCAGGATCACCGCGTAGAGGACGTAGAAGTGAATCTCCCACTCCAGCACCGAGGTCGGGCTCCGGTTGATGAACACCGTCCAGAAGCGCTCCAGATGGCCCAGGTCGAGCAGGATGAAGCCGAGGCCGGTGACCAGCGCCACGAACGCGGTGAAGAGCGCCATGCGGCCGACCGCCTCGAAGCGATGCAGCCCGAAGACATAGATCATGGTGGAGACCAGAAATGCGCCGGCCGACAGGCCGATGAAATAGATGTAGAACGCTACCCACAGGCCCCACGGCACCAGGCTGGTCAGATTGGTTACCCGCAGGCCGACGACCATCCGCAGGTAGATGGCCCACAGGCCCAGCAGGGCCAGGACGATGAGAGTTGCCCAGTAGGCGATGACAAGCGATCGGTGTTTCATGCCGGCTCTCCCTACAGCAGATAGTACACGTTCGGTTCGGTACCCAGTTCCTCTTTGAGGCGGAAGTGGCGTCGCTCGGCCACCAGGCGTGCGATCTCGCTCTCGGGGTCGTTCAGGTCGCCGAAGATGCGGGCGCGGGCCATGCACGTTTGCACACAAGCCGGTTCCTCGCCGCGCGCCACACGGTGCAAACAGAAATGGCATTTGCGCACATTGCCGATCGGGGATCCGCCGTCACGCGGCCAGGCCTGGCCGTACTCAGGCGAGGGCTGCTGCTCAAAGTCGTTCGGGGGCGTGTTATAGTCGTCACCGAAGTCGAAATAGCGCGCGCCATAGGGGCAGGCGGTCATGCAATAACGGCAGCCGATGCAGACGTTGTAATCCA
>JBBINH010000100.1:0-2102 GCA_037443945.1 Caldilineales bacterium | reverse complement strand
GCCGACCGGGCTGCGCGAGGCTTTGCAGACGGCGGCCGATCGCATTGCGGCCTTCCACCGGCAACAGCCGACCCCTTCCTGGCTGCATACCGATGCCCACGAGGGGGTGTTGGGTCAGTTGGTCCGTCCCCTGGATGCCGTCGGCATCTACGTGCCGGGCGGAACGGCGCCGTTGCCCTCGTCGTTGCTGATGGCGGCGGTTATCGCCCGCGTGGCCGGGGTAGGCCGTGTGATCGCCTGCTCACCCCCGGATCGCCAAAGCGGCCGCGTGCCCGATGTCATCCTGGCCGCAGCCGCCATCGCCGGCGTGGATGCACTTTACGCCCTGGGCGGCGCCCAGGCCATTGCCGCCATGGCCTTCGGTACCGAGACGATCGCCCCCGTGGACAAGATCGTCGGTCCGGGTGGGCTGTTCGTGACCCTGGCCAAGCGCCAGGTTTTCGGTGTCGTCGGCATCGACGGTCTGCCCGGTCCCACCGAGACGATGGTCATTGCCGACGCTACGGCCGACCCGGAACGGGTGGCGGCCGATCTGCTGGCCCAGGCCGAGCATGATATCCTGGCCACGGCCATTCTGCTCACCCCCAGCCGAAGGCTGGCCGAGGCCGTCCAGGCCGCCATCGCCCGCCGCCTGGAGTCGCTGAGCCGCGCCGAGATCATCGCCACCAGTCTGGCCGGCCGTGGCGGGGCCGTGCTGACACCCGATCTGGAGACGGCCATGGCGGCGGCCAACGCCTTTGCTCCCGAGCATCTGTGCCTGTCGGTGGCGGACCCATGGGCCTGGGTGCCCAAGGTACGCCATGCCGGGGGCGTCTTCGTGGGCGAATACAGCTTCGAGGTGCTGGGCGATTATATCGCCGGTCCCAGCCATATCATGCCCACCGAGGGGACGGCCCGCTGGGCTTCGCCGCTCAACCGGGAGGATTTCGTCAAGCGGATCAGCCTGATCGCCCTAACCCCGACAGCGGCCGCCGAACTCGGCCCTCTGGCCGCGCGTCTGGCCCAGGCCGAAGGGCTGGATGCGCACGCCGCCGCCGTCCAAGCTCGCCTGTGAAGGGCCTATGGATGCCTTCGACCCTGTGGCCTTGCTGCGACCCGATATCGCCGCCATGGAGGCGTACACACCCGTGTTGCCCTTCGAGGTGCTGAGCAGGCAACTGGGCCGCCCCCCGGAGGATATCGTCAAGCTCGATGCCAACGAAAATCCCTACGGGCCTTCTCCCAAGGTGCTCGAGGCGCTGATGGCGTTTCGCTGGTATCACATTTACCCCGACCCGCAGCAGGAGGCGCTGCGGCAGGCCTTGGCCGCGTACGTGGGGGTGCCGGCGGCGTTGATCCTGCCCGGCCACGGCGCCGATGAGCTGATCGACTATCTCTGCCGGTTGTTCCTGGAACCCGGTGATCGGGTTATTGACTGTCCCCCGACCTTCGGCATGTACGGCTTCGATGCCCGCCTCAGCGGTGGGCATGTGCTTGAGATCCGGCGTCGGGAGGATTTCAGTCTGGACGTTGAGGGCATTGCCGAAGCCGTCC
Organism: Caldilineales bacterium; assembly: GCA_037443945.1. Classification (GTDB taxonomy): domain Bacteria; phylum Chloroflexota; class Anaerolineae; order J102; family J102; genus SSF26. The sequence continues at coordinate 569 of JBBINH010000100.1, read as the reverse complement.
GGCGCACCCGCCCTAAATTGCTGTTCCTCACCTCGCCCAATAACCCCGACGGCAGCCTCATCCCGCCGGATGTGCTCCGTCGCCTGCTGGCTTTGCCCGTGGTCGTGGTCGTGGATGAGGCCTATATCGAATTCGCCGGGCTTGAGCATTCGGTGGCGAGCTGGGTGCCGCAGACGCCGAATCTGGTGGTCTTGCGCACCTTCAGCAAATGGGCCGGTTTGGCGGGGTTGCGCTTGGGCTATGGCATTTTCCCGGCGGCGATCATGGCCCAGTTGTGGAAGTTCAAACAACCCTATAACGTCAATGTGGCGGCGACGGTAGCCGGTCTGGCCAGCCTGGCCGATGTGGCCTGTCTGCAGGAGCGCGTGGCACGGTTGCGCGCCGAACGGGAGCGGTTGATCGCCGAACTGAGTCGGTTTCCCGGTCTGCAGCCGCTACCCAGTCGGGCCAATTTTGTGCTCTGCCGGGTTGAAGGGCGATCGGCAGCCGAACTGCACCGGCGTCTGCGCGAGCATGGGGTGCTGGTGCGCTATTACGACAAACCCGGTCTGCGCAACTGTATCCGGGTC
>JBBINH010000099.1:0-2200 GCA_037443945.1 Caldilineales bacterium | reverse complement strand
TCCCGTACCCGGCCGGCCATAGCTGAGCACCACCGGGGCCTCATGCAGGGCACGGCCAATGCCATGACCGGTCAACTCGCGCAGGACGCTAAATCCAGACGCCGTCACCACCTGGGCGATGGCCGCACCGAGATCGCCCACAGGACGACCCGGCCGCGCCTGTTCGATCCCGGCCCATAAGGCCGCTTCGGCACAGCGCACCAGCCGCTCGCGCAGCTCCCGCTGCGCCTGAGGCAGAGCCTCGGCCGCACAGAGATGGGTCCAGGCCGCATCGGCCATCCAGCCTTCATAGCCGACGGCGATATCCAGACCGACCAGATCGCCGGCCTGCAGATAACGCTCGGGATGGGGAATCCCATGGACGGCCTCGTCGTTGAGCGAAACGCAAATGGCCGCCGGGAAACCCGTGGCACTCACCTCGCCGGCACCGTAGCCACGCAGGACGGGTTCGCCGCCTGCCCGACGGATGTGCGCCTCGGCAATGTCGGCGAGTTCGGCCGTGCTGATACCGGGTCGCAAAAGGGACTTGAGGTGCTCGTGGACCGAAGCCACGATCCGGCCGGCCTCCCGCATCAGGCGCAGTTCGTGTTCATGATGGCGAGGGATGGCAAACGCATCGACCGTTGACGGACGCCAGGCAGACGCAGCCCTGAGCATAAGCACCGCAACATGGCGGGTATAAAACCCGGCCTAGCGGATGAAGCCTTCGTAATGACGCATGAGTAACTGCGCCTCGATCTGTTTCATCGTATCGAGGACGACGCCGACCACGATCAACAGACCGGAACTGGTAATGAGCAGCGAGGTATCGGAAAGACCCGGTTCCCGCACGACCAGATTCACCAGCCAGGGCAGGATGGCGACGAAGCCCAGGAACAAGGCTCCGACGAGCGTAATCCGCACCAAAACCCGGTTGAGATACTCTTCGGTGCGCTTACCGGGCCGCAGACCGGGGATATAGCCGCCTTGTCGCTGGAGGATCTCCGCCAGGTTTTGCTGGCGAAAGATCACATCGGTGTAAAAGTACGTAAACGCTACAACGAGGAAAAAGTACAAAATCCAATAAAGGGTACGACCAGGACTGAAGGTATTCACAAACACGGCTCCGGTGCGGGCGACCCAATCGGTCCCCGAGGCCTGGAGAAAACTGCCGATGGTGGCCGGGAAGATGAGCAAACTGCTGGCGAAGATCAGCGGGATCATCCCGGCGCTGTTGACGCGAATGGGGATGTAACTGCTCTGACCGCCGGCCATCATCACGCGATTGCCGCGCATCGTCCGCACCCGTTTGCCGTACTGCACGGGGATACGACGCTGACCCTCCTGCACGTACACAATGAGCAGGACCGTGGCGATCGTGATCAGCAGAAAGACGATCACGAGCAGCACCCCGCGCGTGCTGGCCAGGAGCACGTTGACGCGTGCCCACAGATTGCCGACGATGCCGCCGAAGATGATCAAAGAGACGCCGTTACCGATGCCGTCCTGGGTGATCAGATTGCCCAGAAACAAGGCCACAAAGCTGCCGGCCACCATCGCTGCTAGAACGGCAATGGTCAGCAAAGGCTCGACGCTGAAACCAAAGCCCGGCAACACCTCACCGAGCCCGGTACCACCTCGGGCCATGAGGGCCGCCTGGCCGTAGCCCTGCAGGAAAGCCAGAGGCACGGTCAGATAGAGGGTGTACTGGTTGATCTTCTGGCGACCGGCATCGCCTTCCTTGCTCAGCGCCTGCAGGCGGGGGATGATGGGGATGAGCAACTGGAAGATAATCTGGGCGGTGATGTAGGGATAGACTCCCATGGACATCACCGAGAAATTCGACAAAGCGCCACCGCTGAGCAGGTCGAACAAATTGGCCAGGGCATTGCCCTGGAAAAAGGAAGCCAGCGCGGCACGGTCCACCTCCGGCACCGGGATTTGGGCCAGAAAACGATAGAGGATGAGAATGCCCAGGGTGAACAGAAGCTTACGGCGCAGATCGGGCAGGCGAAAGGCGCCACGCAGAGCACTCAGCATAGGACTCTCCCGCAGAACGAACTCGGCGCTTACAGGGGCAACACCTCGGCCGTACCGCCGGCTGCCTCGATCTTGGCGCGGGCGCTGGCCGAAAAGCGATGAGCCTTGACGTGCAAGGCTATGCCTAGTTTGCCATCGCCCAGCACGACTACGGGCCGATCGGCCCGTACCAGACCAACGG
>JBBINH010000098.1:0-3794 GCA_037443945.1 Caldilineales bacterium | reverse complement strand
GCCATTCGGCCATGGAACGAGCTCCTCGGCCGTGAAACACGCGCGGGAAATCGTGGGGGTTCTTGACCAGATCGACGATGATGTTCTCCCCAGGCCCGATGCAGATGCGGTCGAACTCGGCAACCGCCTCCATTTCATCGGTCGCTACCGTGGCGTGCATGCCGCCGGTCAGGACCAGGCCGTTGGGATTGAGTTCCTTGAAAAGCTTGGCGCCCTTGAGGGCCATGGGATAGGTATAGCTGCGGACGTTCATGATGAGCATATCGTAGCCCACCAGTTGCGGCCGCAACTGCTCCCAAGAGGTAACGGCCCGCGTCGAGGCGATATCGGTGAGGATGCCGGCCCGATGGAGGATGGTGCGCAACAGGCCCAGACCATGGTCTTGCCACTGCTCATGCGGCCCGCTGGGATGGACCAGGTCACCCAGGTCACCCAAATCGAGCCAAAGGATATTCGACTGCCGACGAGGACGGGAAAACAGGGGCATGGTCAATCTCCCTACAACAGGCGTTGGATAAGCCCTTTCACGCTCGTCACCGGCTCTTCCGGTCGGACGCGGTTGGTCACAGTCGGCTTGCCGTTGCCGATGAAGAACCGACGCGCATTGGCCAGGGTATGGGGCAAGTCGAGCCAGAAGCTTTTCTTCGACATTTTCTCCCAAACCCGTTTGGGGCGATAGAGATAAAAGCGGCGATACGCCTCGCGCCATTTGCGCACGACCAAATCGGGGTCGTAGGAGCCATCATGCATGGTAAAACGGGCCTTTTGTTCGTGGATGGCGTAATCAGGCCACTCGTGCGCAAAAATTTCGCCGCCTTCTTTGATCATATCCCACATCTTGGTGCCGGGGAAAGGCGCTGCCAACATGAAATTGGCCAGCTCGGGATCGAGTTCCAGAGCCAGACGGATGGTCTTTTCCATGGTCTCTTCGGTTTCTTTGGGCATGCCGAAGATGAAAAAGCCCATCGTCTGCAGCCCGGCCGCCCGCGCCCAACGAAACGCATCGCGTACCTGGTCCAGAGTCTGGCTCTTGCGGATGACGTTGCGCAACATCCAGGGATCGCCGTTTTCGACGCCGAAACCCACCCGTTTGGCCCCGGCAGCCTTCATCAGATGAAACAGCTCGGGATCGGTGTGGTTCACCTTCATCCCGTGTACCGTCACCCAGGGGACCGTGTGCAAACCTTCCTCGATGAGACGCCGGCACAACTCTTTGGCCCGCGGCAATTTCAAGTTCCAGATGTCATCGGTAACGCCGATCTCGGTGGCACCCAGGTCGCGGACCAGCCAACGCCATTCCTGGATCACGTTTTCGACGCTGCGCCCTCGCCAGGTATCACCGGTCACCGGTTTGGAGCAAAAGGTGCATTTGTAAGGGCAGCCGCGACTCGTGAGGATGGTGAACGAACGGGCATGGGGATCCAGCCCGTCCGTCAGCGGCTGCAGATTGGTGTACTTGTCGATCTTGAACAGGTCATGCGCCGGGAAGGGCAACTTATCCAGGTCTTCGATCATCGGCGAGACAGGCGAAACCACGATCGCATCGCCATGCCGAAAGTTGAGACCCGGAATCTCGGCGGCTTCGGGTTTGCGGCCCCGTTCCAGGGCTTCGACAAACGCCACAATACCCTCTTCGGCTTCGCCCTTGAAGGTGTAATCGACATAGGGGTGTTCGGGGCCGAGGGACTCGGCGGGCATGATGGTCAGATGAGGACCGCCGAGGATGGTGACCAGTCCGTACTTCTTGGCTGTGGCGGCCATCGCCCAGGCATCGCCGATGAGCGGCGTTGTCGCCGTGATACCGATCACCCGGAAGGGCTTTCCGGCAGCTTCGGCCTGTTCGATGTAGTACTCTATCGGCAGGTCCTCGATGGCGGCATCGTAGATAAAGACATCGTGGCCGGCCTCACGCAACACGGCCGCAAGATAGCCCAGACCGAGAGGAATATGCTTGCGCTCGGACCAGACTTTGGCTTCGGGACTGGCAAGGATAACGCGCATAGATTTCGAAGGGGAGAAGGGAACGGAGAAGGGACAAAAGGCCCGACGGGTGCCCGGTAACGGCCGCTAGGACGATCGGCCGCAACGGACAGCGGCCATTATAGAGGGCTCGAGGGCGAAGGTCAAATTTTTATGAAGGGATTCATAAAAATTCGGCCACCTCTTCGAAAGGGGTTGAGAGGGTCAAATCTATCGGCTGCCCCTCTCGCACCAACACACTTTGGAACCGAGTCGACTTCGTCGCCACCCCACAAGCATGGTAGAATCCGTGCTGCTATTTGCCCTGCCGGGCCTATTTGAGCCAATCCGATGGATAAACCGATTGTCGCCTGCATTCAACAGCACCTGATCGTGCCGCAAACGCTCGACGAATACGTCGGCTACCTGGGTCGTTTTCTGCGCACGGCCAAAGCCAAAGGGGCCGTGCTGGCACTCTTTCCCGAACTGAGCGGTCTGGTCACGGCCATCCCCAGCCTGAGCGGCTGGCGCAACCGCATTTTGCGGACGGCCGGCCAGGGCCTGAACCCCAAAGCCGGGCTATGGGAACGGGTCAAAGCCGCCATGGCCAGCAGCGCCGCCGGTGTGATGGAAACCGATCTCGGCCGGGCCCTGATCGAGGCCCTGATGAACATGCCCGAAGGGTTGACCGAGGCCTTCGTCAGCACCTATGCCGGCCTGGCCCGCCAGTTCGAGATAAGCATCATCGTCGGTACCCTGTTGCCGGGTGGCCTGACGGCAACCTTTCCCGATGGCGACAAGCTTTACAACGTGGCCTGTGTGTTCGCTGCCGACGGACACTTGCTGGGCAGTCAGGCCAAGGTCGTACCCAACGCAGACGAGCGTGATTGGATCGCCACCGGCACGGGGTGGCATGTGATTCCTACCCCTGTCGGGCGTGTGGGGTTGCTCATCGGCGACGATGTCCTCTTCCCCGAGGCCGGACGTATTCTGGCCTATCAGGGCGCCGACATGCTTCTCACCCTGGCCGCCGTGCGCCGACCGGCCACCTATCAGAAAATCCGCCAGGCGGCGCTGGCCCGCTGCCAGGAGAATCAGCTTTACGGCATGGTCAGCTTCCTCAGCGGGCCCAACCCCTTCGGCAGCAGCGAGACGCCACCGTTTGTCGGCGCCAGCGCCATCTTTGCGCCGGCCGATTTCACCCGTCATTTCAGCGGGGTCATGATCGAGATGGGCAGTCCTCTGGCCGAAGGCGTCATCACGGCGGAATGGGATTACCCGGCCCTGTTCGAGTTATGGGAGGAGAGCGACACGCCCCTACGCCGTATCATGCCCATGGGACAAATCGGGCCTGTCCTCAGCCCGATTTACGGGCGGGCCTTGCCGCTGGCCGATATCGCCGGACAGCAGCCGATGCCCCCGGCCCTGTCCGACACCTCTGCCCCGGCCGAAGACGAGAGTACAATCCTCTCGCTCCCCATGCCCACAGCGGAACCAACGACGCCGGCCGCCGCAACCGATAGAACCGCCGCCGAGCCTGCAACGGATGCGCCCGCCCCAGAAGCCGCTGCCTCGCCTCCCGAAGCGGAGACAACGGCCGCGCCCCCCCTCACCTGGCGGGAACGGTTGCGGCGCTTCTGGTCGTCGCCGCGATCCTAGCAGCGGCCCGCAGGTCACCCTGGGCATCGACCCTCTCTGCGCCTGCTGCCCTTCCCCTCCCCTGGGCCTGGGACGGCCGGACGAGAAGGGACAGGGTGAACGGTTTCTAGGTAACGACCTGAGTGGTCGGCGCAGGCCGACCAGAGGCCAAAGGCCTCTGGCGGGCGACTTTAGCC
>JBBINH010000097.1:0-3412 GCA_037443945.1 Caldilineales bacterium | reverse complement strand
TCGGCCAGGGTGCGGACTTCGGCGGCGAGGGCGCGATGGTCTTCGCTTAGGGTGCGTAGGCCTTCGGCCAGGGTGCGGACTTCGGCGGCGAGGGCGCGTTGTTCCTCCGCCATCGCCTGTTGCCAATCGGCCATGCGGCGGACCAGGTCCGGCAGCTCCAGCAGCTCGTCGGTCAGTATCAGGCGACGAAGCTCCGTCTGCCATTTTGGGTTTTCCGAGAGCAGACGGACGAAGTCGTGAAAATCAACGGCAGTAAAGGCCATGGGCGGCGACCTCCAGGTGGACTAGGAGAAGTATACGTCCTCCGCAGAGTTGCGAACAAATTGCCCCGCGATCGCCTAAGAGCGGAGAGTATGCGGAAGGGCTCCGGCAGGACCAAGAAGGCTAAGACGACGGCAGACGGTTCGATTCTGCTCGACCTCTGACGGAAGAGGCCCCGTAGTCTTGTGCTCATTCGGCTCGCTCTTCCTCTTGCGGGGCATTTGTTGTGTATAATCAGCTCTATGTCTCGTGTGGTTTCAGCCTACCTTCGGCCTGAAATGAGCCTTGAGGAATTCGGCGAGCTTGTCGAACAGGCCCTGACTACCTTGCCGCCGGTCATTGCTGCTGCTATGGAGAACGTGGTCATCACCGTAGCCACCTGGCCTTCCCCAGAGCAGCGCCGTGCTGCCCGCTTGGCACCGGGCGAAGCCCTCTACGGCCTCTATGAAGGCATCCCCCTGGACCAACGGACTCAAGGCTATAGTTTGGTGCCACCTGACCGGATTACCATCTTCATGTATCCGATGGTCTACCACTATCCCGATCCCGAGGCCATCAAGGAACAGGTGCGCCGCACCGTGTTGCACGAGATCGGTCATCATTTCGGGATGGACGAACAAAAATTGCGCGATTTGGGATATTGAAATCGTTCCTTTGGGACATCCCCTATGCCGATCAACGAACTCCATGCCCGCCTCGGAAACTCTGCTATTCTCTTCATGGTTGTTGCCGGTCTTTGGGGCTTGTGGCGCTGGGGCCGGCGCCAGGCAGTCAATCCCAGCTATCTCGGTATGTTATGGGTGGGTGAATTCCTCATCCTTGCTCAAGGGATTCTCGGCGTTTATCTGTGGCTGGTTTTGCAGCGCGCAAACAATCTGCAACGGCCCGGCATGCATTTTCTCTACGGTATCCTGACCGTGCTCACTCTGCCGGCCGCCTACAGCTTTGTGCAGGGGAAAATGGATTCCCGGCGCGAACAGGCCGTTTACGCCCTCGTCTGTCTCTTTCTGGCCGGTCTGCTCTGGCGGGCCATGACCACCGGTACGGAGCCGGTGATCGCTTTCTAGCCCGGTCAATTGCGCCGGACAATGGCTCCAGGCGGCGGCTCAAAGCCCGGACCGAAGCGATACTTGGCCTGCCAGGGCTGGTAGCGACTGCGAAGCACATCGTTGCTGAGAACCGTGCCGTCGGCGGCAATGACCCGGCGCCGGGCTACAGCTTCCAAGCCCTCGACAGCCCAGTCAAATTGAACGACGCGGCCTGGTGGCAGGCTGGGGTCTTCGATATACAGCGGCGGCGGCGGCGGTTGGCGGTTGCTGTATACCGGTTCGGTGGTTTCAACCCGCCAAGTGGGTTTGGTGCCGAAAAAGCGGAAGGTGAGAATGCCCCGTTTGGTATCGACCACGGGTTTGATCAGCAGGTAGTGCCCGGTGGTGTTGCGGAATTTGAAATCGACCGTGGGTGTGTAGATGGTTGCATCCAATCCCGGCGCGCCGTACCAGCGCACAATATAGCCATGGTTCCAACGTTCGAGGATAGGAAAACCGCCAAACCAGGCGGCGCGGAATATCGTCGTGCTGACCTGACAGACGCCGCCGCCAATGCCCACGGCCGTGGTGTCTCCGGCGATGATCAGGGCATCCTCAAAGCCATTGGCAGCCGTGACATCACCGATATGCTCATTGAAGGAAAAAACACCGTCCGGCGGGACTACAACCCCTACCAGTTTGGCGGCAGCGACCTCGATGTTTTTGACCCGATCGGGACTCGAGCCGGCAAAGGACGTGCTGGCCTCGGCTACCAACTCCCGGATCCCCAGGCGCTCCAGGTTGTCCGAAGGGATGGTCGGTGGCAAGACTCGAACCGGCAAGGTGACATGGGTTTCGTCGCTTTCCAAAGCCTGGAGAACGGTGGTCACCGTGGTCGCAACGTCAAGCGTGTATCCGACTATGGCCGGCGAGAGCACAATCAGTCGGCCCGTTTGTGGGTCGAAATCAAGTCGGGCATCGACGGGTGGCCGCTCCACCTGAGCAGCCCATTCGGCGACCAGGGCTTCCAGGGCCTCACGATCGATGGTTGCACGCAGATCACCGACCGCATCGGTGGCAGGTGTCCACTTCACCAGACCGGCCAGAATGCCCGGGTCGAGCGCAAATTGGAATTCCCCGTCGGGATCGGTGAAAAGGATGGTACGGTTGAGCAGCCGCCGAATGGCTTCTTCGCCTCCTCCCAATTCGGCTGTGGTCGGCAAGACCTCGTGCATGACCACGTCGACTACGCCTGACTGTCCCAACGCCAGTCGTGCCAGTACGGCCCGGGTGGTGGCAGCCAGGTCCACTTGGCGGCCTGGTTGGGCCGGGATGACCACGACCTGGAGCGCGTCCAAGCTCAGACGGGCTTCCACGACGGGGCGATTGAGACCGGCGGTCAACGCTGCCAGGGTGGCTTCGATCTGACCCGGCTGTACCCTGAATGGTGGGTCCAGATGCCATCCCTGCAGAAAGACACGAGCCTGGGTGCCCAGGTTCTCCAAAAGGGTGCCGGTCCGCCCAACAAGATAGGCCTGACGCACCAGAGCATCTACGTCAACCTGCGTCGCCCACGCGCCGACCGGCAACGACCAGACTTGCTCCTCATGGCGCAGGAAGAGGGCAGGTGGCGCATGATGAACCGCAGCCTCTTGCAAGGCCGAGCGGGCTTCGGTCACCGTCATGCCGCCCAGAGGAATGCCCAACGCCTGTACGCCCGGATACACCCGTTCCCGATAGGTCCACTCAAACCAGGCCACTGCCAGCGTCAGCACCAGCAACGGGATCAACAGCCACAAAAGCAGCCACGGCCACAGAGGCCGGCGCGCGGCTTTGGGCGGGACCAGGAGACGATCGGTAACGAGCGTGGTCATCGTTCCGTGGCGAGGAGGGAGTGACAGCAGAGGTCAGTGTACCATAGAAGTGAGGGGCCTCCAAGCAGCTCGGTCGGTGGTCAAGGGGCCGGGATTCGGCGCCCTGCATGGGAGCATCGGCGGAGATTGAGGTGGACAGACGAAGAGGGTGCAGGCGTCGTGTGGCGCCCCAAGCGATGTCGGGCCGTACGCGCAGTCACAGGGGCGGCCGGGCGGCCCCCTGGCCATTTCGAGGGGGCCGCCCGGCCG
>JBBINH010000096.1:0-3435 GCA_037443945.1 Caldilineales bacterium | reverse complement strand
ATCTGACGATGCTGCAACCAGTTCAGGTGTAGCAGTCGCCGGCCCAGACCGGTCTCTGCGCCTGAGGATGGCGAGGATGGCGGAACGGACAAAGGCCGGAAAAGCGATGAAGCGTGGGATAAACTCATGGCGGTTCTCCGAGAGCAGGGGGATTGAGGAGTGGGAAGGCATGGCTTCTGGAGAAGCATTTTAGGAGAATGAATTGCTTAGACAAGCGTTTGGGCTTGCAGCAAGCTTTCAATCCAGTTACATATCGTGTCTCACGTTCGCCGGGGACGGATACAGCCTGGCGACGAACCCGCTAATGGCTCCTGCCACTTCGGTGGGACGCTCCAAGGGAAGCATGTGACCGGCCCCTTCGATCCAGGCCAGGTCGGCGTCGGGGATATGTTCGGCCAAAAAGGTGGCCCGTGAGGGCGGTGTCATGATGTCGGCCGTGCCGGCCAGGATCAGCGTGGGGATAGAGATGGTATGCAGTTGCGCACGCACATCGAAGCGGTCGCAGGCAAGCCAGTCGCCATAAAGCACCTCCCGGTCCACGCGCAACAGGTGCTGCCGATACCGTCGTTTTTGCTCCGAGGTGGCCTGGGGACCATAGGCCCATTCCACCAACATCTGCCCTACCCCGGCCGGGTCATCTCGGACGCGACGGAGGATATCCGGATGGACGCGCAGCCGGGCACCGGTGGCGATAAGCACCAGCCCGCGCAACCGTTGCGCCTCTCGCAGGGCCAGTTCCAGGGCTATGGCTCCGCCCATGGAATGGCCGACCACCACACAGGGTGGCAGGCCCATATGGTCAAGCCAGGCGGCCAAGATGGCTGCGTAATCGGTGATGGTGGTGCACCCCGGTCCTGATGAACGTCCGTGTCCGGGCAAATCCAGGGCCAGAACATCATGCCCCGGCAGCCGCCGCAGCGTCGGGGGCCAATGGTAGAGGTTGCCGCCGGCGCCATGGACGAGCACCAGGGTCGGTCGCTCCGGCGGGGAAGCGGCTCCATGGGCGATATAATGCAGACGATGAGGACCGATCGTGACAAAAGGCATGGCCATACCCTCCGCAACCGATTGGGAAACTGGACATCGTCATGGTACTCTGAAGTCGTCAGCGGTTACCAATGAGGCGTACCCCCTTGATTCACCTCATCTACACCGGCGGCACTCTGGGCATGGTCCGCCGCCCTGACGGTGCGCTGGAGCCGGCCGGTATTGCCGGGATCCTGGCACAGGTGCCCGAACTCGGTCGCGTGGCTGCCTGCGATCATTTCACCCTCGAACCCCCGCGCGACTCGGTCGATCTGGGACCGGCCGATTGGATCGCTCTGGCCCGCCACATCGGTCACCGTCATGATGTCTACGACGGTTTTGTCATCCTCCATGGTACCGATACGATGGTGTACACGGCGGCGGCCCTTTCCTTCTTGTTGGAGGGACTGCGCAAGCCGGTTATCCTGACCGGCGCCCAGGTGCCTATCGGCGATGTGCGCACCGATGCTCGCCATAATCTCATCACCGCCGTCGAGCTGGCCGCCTTGGGCTATCCCCGGCCGGCCGAGGTGAGCATTTACTTTGGTAACCACCTGCTGCGCGGCAATCGGGCGGTCAAAACCTCGATCGCCGCCTTCGATGCCTTTGCCTCTCCCGATTGTCCGCCGCTGGCGGTTGTCGGCACCGAAATCACGTTTCCGATGGTACCCGCCCTGCCGCCGCAGCCTCCCCGGTTGCACGTGTACGAGCAGCTCGATGCGCGGGTAGCCCTGGTCAAGCTCTTTCCGGGCCTCACGGCCGACTTGTTGGCCCACCTGATCGATGCGCCTATCAGCGGATTGGTATTGGAGACCTTTGGCAGCGGCAACATCCCGAACACACCGGGTCTGATCGATGTCTTAGCAGAGGCGATCCGCACCCGCGATGTGGTCGTCGTTGCCATCACCCAGCAGATGCAGGGTTGTGTCCGTCTGGAGACGTATGCTGCCGGCCGCCGTCTGCTCGAGATCGGCGTCGTTTCCGGCTACGATATGCGACCGTCTACGGCTCTGGTCAAGCTCATGTTCGTTTTGGCCAACGTGAGCGATCGCGAGGCGCAGCGTCGCTTGCTGACCACCAACTTGCGCGGTGAGTTGACAGGTCCGGAGGGTCCTCTATAATGCAAACGGATTCGCCACCATCATCCTGTGGTGGCGGCGGTCGGTTTATTCTGTCCCGGAAGTCGAATCATGTCGATAGCCGTTCCTTCGCCTCCGTTGGTGCTGAAGCCCGGCCCTTTGCGGCTGGATGAGGAGGCTTTTTATGCCTTTTGTCAGGCCAACCCGGACTGGCGCATTGAACGCACTGCCCAAGGGGAGATCGTCATTATGGCACCGGCCGGTGGGGAAAGCGGCAGCCGTAGCGCTGCGATTACGGCGGCTCTTTGGCAATGGACCAAAGCGGATGGTCGCGGGGTAGCTTTTGACTCGTCGACGGGGTTCCTGTTGCCCAACGGGGCCGTGCGTTCACCCGATGCGGCCTGGGTCGAGCGGGGGCGTCTCCGCCGTCTGACGCCGGAGGAGAAGCAGCGTTTTTTGCCGCTCTGTCCCGACTTTGTTATCGAGTTGCGTTCGCCCTCGGACCGGCCGGAGGACCTGCGGGCCAAGATGGAGGAGTATATCGCCAACGGGGCCCGTCTGGGCTGGTTGATCGACCCGCTCGAGCGCACGGTGACGGTTTATCGGCCGGGTGCAGCGCCTCTCGTTCTCGCCGATCCCCCTGCCGTCTCGGCCGAGCCCGTGCTGCCCGGCTTCACGCTCGCCCTGGCCGAGGTCTGGGATCCCGGCTTTTGAGGGCAAATCCGGCCCATTCTGCCTTTTCTGATCCGTCTCTCGCCTTCCAAAACCACCATCATGTCAACACCCGTCCTTGCGCCTCCGTTGGTGCTGAAGCCCGGCCCTTTGCGGCTGGATGAGGAGGCCTTTTATGCCTTTTGTCAGGCCAACCCGGACTGGCGTATCGAACGCACTGCCCAAGGGGAGATCGTCATTATGGCACCGGCCGGTGGGGAAAGCGGCAGCCGCAATTCCGAGATCAACTTTGCCCTGCGGGCCTTCGCCAAAGCGGATGGGCGTGGGGTGGCTTTTGACTCGTCGACGGGGTTCCTGTTGCCCAACGGGGCCGTGCGTTCACCCGATGCGGCCTGGGTCGAGCGGGGGCGTCTCCGTCGCCTGACGCCGGAGGAGAAGCAGCGCTTTTTGCCGCTCTGTCCCGACTTTGTTATCGAGTTGCGTTCGCCCTCCGACCGACCGGAGGACCTGCGGGCCAAGATGGAGGAGTACATCGCCAACGGGGCCCGTCTGGGCTGGTTGATCGACCCGCTCGAGCGCACGGTGACGGTTTATCGGCCGGGTGCAGCGCCTCTCGTTCTCGCCGATCCCCCTGCCGTCTCGGCCGAGCCCGTGCTGC
>JBBINH010000095.1:0-3514 GCA_037443945.1 Caldilineales bacterium | reverse complement strand
ATTGGCCCAGCCGCGGGGCCTGCAGCGAGGGTGTCTGGCGAATGTTGACCCCATTCGGAGCCACGACGCGGGCCATCTGGCCGATCACCGGGCTGCCGGGGGGCGTTGGTGTGGCCGTGGACGTGGCTGTGGGGGTAGGAAGAGCAGGAGTGGGGGTGGGCGTTGCCGTGGGCGGCCGGGTGGGGGTGACTTCAGGTGACGGGGTCCAGGTAGGCCAGGGGGTGGGTGTGCTCTCAGGACGCGGGGCAAAGCGACCGCAGGCCAGGGTGAGCCCGAGAAGCGCCACGAGCGCCCACCAGGCCGGGGGATAACGAGGACGGGACATGGGCCTACAAGCGGAACAGAGAAATCGGATGCCTATTGTACGTCCACGACGCCGGAAGCACCGATCGGCAGAGACCCGGTGGGATGATAAACCCGTGCCGCGAAGCGCACGACAGGATCGGCACGGCGTCTGCTTGCCCACGTGCGACACGATCGGTCGGCTTGGGCGAGCCGAGAAGGCAAAGGGCGATCTTTTCGCCGCCGTCTTGTCTGTGGTATCTGTAGGTTGAGCGCTTCCTCATCCTTTCCTGCCGGTTTGCCACTCCCAGACCTCGTCCGATGAGCGTTTTCACCGATTCAATCCGCCTGCACACCCGCGGCCATGCCGATATCCACGACCTCACCGAGACCGTGCAACAGATGGTGCGGCGTTCCGGCTTGCGCGCCGGTATCGTCACCCTCTTCTGTCCCAGTTCGACCAGTGCGCTGACCACCATCGAGTACGAAAGCGGCGCCCTGGCTGACCTGCGGCGTCTTTTCGACGAGATCGCGCCGGCCGATCGGCCCTATCAGCACAACCTGCGCTGGGGCGATGGCAACGGTCATAGCCACGTGCGCGCCGCTTTGCTCGGCCCTTCGCTGACCATCCCTTTTCGCCAGGGCGAACTGACCCTGGGCACCTGGCAGCAAATCGTGTACATCGACTTCGATAACCGCCCGCGGCAACGCGAAGTCATCGTCCAAATCCTGGGCGAGGGATAGGACAGGCGTTCGCTAAGCCGGTTCGGCCGCACCCATCCGGCGGATAGTCTCTATCTCGGCTAGCCAGGAGGCGGGGTCGGCATCGCTGGGCATACGCCAGTCCCCACGCGGACTTAAGGCCACCGAGCCGACCTTAGGTCCGTCGGGCATGGCCGAGCGTTTGAATTGCTGGGCGAAAAAGCGGCGATAGAAAACCTCCAGCCAGTGCAGGATGTTCTCGTCGCTGTAATCGCCGGCAAAAGCCCGCCGGGCCAGGAAGAAGACCTTGGCCGGCCGAAACTGGAAGCGGACCGTGTGGTAGAGGAAGAAGTCATGGAGCTCGTAAGGGCCGATGATGGCCTCGGTTTTCTGTTCGACATCACCGGACGTCGTGGGCGGTAACAGCTCCGGCGAAATGGGCGTAGCCAGGATATCGCGCAGAACGGCCGCTACAGGACCGCCGAATTCGGCTTCGGCCACCCAATCCACCAGATAGCGCACCAGAGTCTTGGGCACCCCAGCGTTGACATGATACATGCTCATGTGGTCGCCGCTGTAGGTCAACCAACCCAGGGCCAATTCCGAGAGATCGCCCGTACCGACCACGAAGCCGCCGATCTGATTGGCCACATCCATCAGGATTTGCGTGCGTTCCCGGGCCTGGGCGTTCTCATAGGTCACATCGTGCACGCGTTCGTCGTGGCCGATATCGGCGAAGTGCTGGCGCACGGCGGCGGCGATGGGAATGGTGCGCAGCGTCACGCCCAGGGCCTCGGCCAGGGCGACGGCATTGGCCTGGGTTCGGGATGTGGTGCCGAAGCCGGGCATGGTGATGGCGTGGATCCCGGTCCGGGGCAGGCCGAGTCGATCGAAGGCCCGCACGGTCACGAGCAGGGCCAGAGTCGAATCGAGGCCGCCGGAAATGCCCAGGGTCACCCGGCGCACCCCGGTATGACGGAGCCGTTTGGCCAGGGCCGTGGCCTGAATCTGGAAGATCTCGCGGCAATGCTCGGCCCGTCGCGCCGGATCGGCCGGTACGAACGGTAGCCGTGCCAGTGGCCGCAACAGGTCCGCCATCGCTGCCGGCCGGGCAGCGTCGGGCAGGGCAAATGTCACCGTGCGCAAACGGCGCTGGGGTTGGCTTACGCCGAAGGTGTTGTTGCGCAGCCGCTCGTGTACCAGCCGCTGCACGTCGAGATCGGCCATGACCATCTGCGTTTCGAACCGAAACCGTTCGGTTTCGGCCAGGATCAGGCCGTTTTCGGCGATGAGGGAATGTCCGGCCCAGACCGTATCGGTCGTGGATTCGCCCGGACCCGAACCGGCATACAGATAGGCGGCCAGACAGCGGGCCGATTGCTGGCGCACCAGGTCGCGGCGGTAATCCACCTTGCCCAGCAGTTCATTGCTGGCTGACGGGTTGAGCAGCACGGTGGCACCGGCCAGGGCCAGGGCGCCGCTCGGCGGTTCCACCGCCCACAGGTCCTCGCAGATCTCGATGCCCAGCACGGCCTCGGGCAGATTCGTTGCCCGAAAGAGCAGATCGGCACCGAACGGCACCGTTTCACCGGCCAGGGGCACGGCCGTGCTGGTGGCAAAGGCGCTGCTGGTGAACCATCGCTCCTCGTAGAACTCGTTCGTCGTGGGAAGATAGGTCTTGGGGACGA
This sequence comes from Caldilineales bacterium, assembly GCA_037443945.1. Classification (GTDB taxonomy): domain Bacteria; phylum Chloroflexota; class Anaerolineae; order J102; family J102; genus SSF26. Next base: position 842 of record JBBINH010000095.1, on the reverse strand, counting down.
TGCCGACAACCCGACCTTCGGCCAGCAAAGCGGCGCAGTTGAACAGCCGGCCGTCTACAACCAGGGGCAGTCCTACGACGGCGGCGATGGCGTGCGCGGCCGTCGCCACAGCCAGACGCAAGAGGCTCTCGCGGGCTGCCGTCAGCAGGACGTCCTGATAGAACAGATCGGCACAGGAATAGCCGGTAATGGCCAGCTCGGGAAAAAGAACCAGACGGCAGCCTCGTGCGGCGGCCAGTGCCATGGCTTCATCGAGGACCCGGGTGTTGAAATCCACGGCGGCCACGCGCACCTCCGGCGAGACGACGGCCACGCGCAAAAAGCCCAAGGTGACAGGGGAAAAGAGGTCAACGGTTGGCATAGATGGGAAAGCGATCGGGAAAAACGCAGGTTGAGCAAGCAGCAGCAGCATTGGGCGCCGTCTGCTATGCTGCGGCCAAGGCTCAGTGTACTCCGAACGGCGATATGAACCAAGTCGGCCTTGAGGGAACCGGCTGTCATTCCGTTGCCCGGCGCTGCTCTGCGTGAGCGAAGCCGGGCCGCGCATGGAGCCGCCGCGCCTGGCGCAGCTTTCGTCGGAAGGCACCCGGCGTGACAGGGCCCGGCGTATGTGGCGCGACTTTCGTCAGGGGCGCCCGGCGTGACGGGTCCGACTGCGCGTGGCGCTGCTTGCCATCTTGGCCGTTCGCGCGGCCCAGGGTGCGGCCGGCGGCCCCGGCCGCCGGCCGCACCTGGAGTTTGGCTTTTTCATGGGCGCAGCGAATGGGCGAGAGCCGCCGCCAGGCGATGGCGGTTTGCGTTGAGGTGGGGCACGGGAGGTCTCACCGACCGCGTTGAGCGCC
>JBBINH010000094.1:0-3558 GCA_037443945.1 Caldilineales bacterium | reverse complement strand
CCGTCGTTTATCGCTATTGGTTTCCGCTCTACCGATATCGCACAATCTCTGCAAACGCGCCGGAATCCACGGCAATACGACTACATTTTAATCTGTTTCGTCTTATTTTACACTTTAATCGTTAATAAAAAGCAAAAATATTGATATTTTTGTTTATTGAACAAGAATTACTAACAATCGTTTTTGTCAAACTACTATGGAAATCGAATGGAAGTATCGCCTGCCTGATGCAGCCGACCTGGTTGCCCTCCGTCAGCTCACACGATTTGGCCCCTTTGCCGTCGGCGCCTTTCGGGTCCGTGAGCTCACCGATACCTACTACGACACGGCCGATCATCGGCTGAGGGCGGCCGGCTATGCCTTGCGGCACCGTCGCACGGAAACCGGTAGCGTCGTACAGCTCAAAGCTCTCGGCGGCAGTGACGGTCCTATCCATCGTCGCGCCGAGTTCGAGTTCACGACCGACCAACCCGAACAGCCTGTGACCTGGCCTGCCGGACCTGCCCGCGATCGGGTTCTCGCCGCCGTCGGCGACGAGCCCTTGCAGCCGGTGCTTGTCATTGCCCAAACCCGCCACGAAGCGCCCCTACAAGAGGAGGACGGGGTGGTCGCCACGCTCAGTCTGGATCAGGTGCGCTGGCAGGTAGGCGATCGATGGGAAGAAGGCTGGGAAATCGAAGTGGAACTGGCCAAAGAGGCCGACGATAGCCTCCTGGCTCGGCTTTCGCCGGCGCCGATCGAAGCCCTTGGCGGCAAGCCCGAATCGCGCAGCAAGTACGAACGAGGTCTGGCCTTGCTCCAGGCGCAGGAGCAACCCTCCACCGCCGACCATGAAGCCTCTACCCCTCATGGCATCCGTTTTGCTCTGGATGAGCCGGCCACGGCCCTATTGCAGCGCCTTTTCAAGGTTCAGACGGCGCGTTTACACAAGCAATACGAGGGTGTTATCCGGGGCGACGACCCCGAAGCCGTGCACGATGCCCGTGTGGCGGCCAGGCGGATGCGCAGTGCGCTCTTCTTCTTTGCGCCGTGGTTGCCAGCCAAAGTCGAACGCGACCTGCGCCGTCGTCTACGCGACCTGGGACGCATCCTAGGCGCCGTGCGCGATCTCGATGTCAGCCTGATCTATCTGCACAAACACGCCGCCATCCTGGCGCCCGCCGCCGAAGCACCTCTGCGTCGCCATCTCGAAACCCAACGCGAACAGGCCCGTGCTGCCCTCTTGGCCTACTATCACGGCAAGGGATATCGGCAGCTGCGCAAGACCCTGGACGCTTTCCTCCACATGGCTCTGCCCGATAGCGAAGCTCTGGGCGATGTTCTGCCCGGCCTCATCGAGCGTGCCGTCGCTGCCGTCCGTCTCTACGAAGACACGCTGGTGCCGGGCTGCCCCCAGGAGCACCTTCATGCCCTTCGTATTGCCTGTAAGCGGCTGCGCTATCTCCTCGAATTCACCCGGTATCGCACCGGTCCCACCGGCGAACGGCTGATTGCCCTGCTCACGCACATGCAAGACCGCTTGGGCGCAATCCAGGATGCCCATGTCGGGTGCAGCCTGGCCTTCAACCTGTTGCGCGATCCCGCCCTCTCGCTCGATGCCGAGGAACGCAGCGCCTTGCTGGCCTATGGGCTGGGACTTCATCGTCTGGCCGATGAGATGACGGCGCTCTTTCTCGACCCCCATGCCGCCGGCCCGTGGCGTTGCTGGCAGAGCCGGGAGACCGGCGAGGCGTTGACCCGGGTCAAAATCCTGCTGAGCCGTGCGCCCGTGCCTGCCGGGTCTTTGGCGTGAAAGACCCGCTGCCGGCGCCACCGGTAGCCTGACCGGCCGGATCCACAAAGGTTCCCTGCGCTTCGATGATGACGGCGGTCTGCACCTCCTCCGGCGTTGTTACCAAACCGGCTACGGGATAGAATAGAACCGGCGCCGAGGCGTTAGCAAGTCCATCGCTCAGAAGCGATGGGGTCATCACCTGGGCCTTCTGTCTCTCCCACCCCGCACCGAACGGATATCCGCACAGGCTCTCGCAGCAGAGCCGAGCAGGCGAGGGCCTGGGCGCCAACAGCCCTTATATCGCCTCCAGCGCTTCCGGCGACGGTTCCTCATCCTGGGTACCGGCCAGAGGCTGCAGGACCATGACGGCTTCTTTGGAACAAGTCACCTGCTCCGAGGCGCCGATAGCAGGCAGTTCGAGAAAGGGGTTGTTGAACGTGTCCATGTAGAAGGAGGTGTTCCCGATCCGGACCTGGATCCGCACGACGGCGCCCAGAAACGTGATGTTTTCGATGGTGCAATCGAGGACGTTGTCTTTGCGGTGCTCGTGAGCAAAGCTCAAACGTTCGGGGCGGATGGAGATGCGCACCCTGTCACCTTTCTGGCGGGTGCGCACGCTTGTATCGGCCGAGAGGAAACGGACCCCGTCCATGGCCAACCAGCCTTGCTGCGGGTCGATGACCTCGGCTTCGGCCGTGTTCAAAGAACCGACAAAACCGGCGACAAAGGTGGTGGCCGGGAAGTTGTAAATCTCGAAGGGCGTGCCCACCTGCTCAATGCGGCCGTGATTCATGACGACAATCCGATCGGAAATGGCCAGCGCCTCTTCCTGGTCATGGGTTACGTAGATGGCCGTGATACCCAATTGCCGTTGAATGGCGCGGATCTCGGCCCGCAACGCCACGCGGATCTTGGCATCGAGGGCCGAAAGCGGCTCGTCGAGCAGCAACACCTGCGGACGAATGGCCAACGCACGGGCCAGGGCCACCCGCTGCTGCTGCCCGCCGGACAGTTGATGCGGGTAGTTGTTGGCCTTGGCCTCCAGATGGATGAGCTTGAGCATTTCCTCGACCCGCGCCTTGATCTCCGATTCAGGTAGGCGTCGAATTTTGAGGCCAAAGCCGATGTTCTGGGCCACGGTCATGTTGGGAAAGAGCGCATAAGCCTGAAAAACCATACCCACGTTCCGACGGTTGGGCGGAACATGCGTGATGTCCACCCCATCGAGGAGAATACGACCGGTGGTGGGCGTCTCGAAGCCGGCGATCATGCGCAGGGTGGTGGTTTTGCCACAGCCGGAAGGGCCGAGAAAGGAGACAAATTCGCCCTGTTCCACGACGAGATCGCATTTCTCGACAGCAACGGCAGTAGGAAAGACTTTGGAAAGGTTTTCCAGGACCAGAAACGTCATACCGCACACCCCTTGCCGGTGCGAATTAGCGTGGTCCGGCCGCCACACCGCCCTCGACGGCGCCGCGACGACCGACGAAGTGGATCATGCCCATCAGAATCCAGGTGATCACAAAACTGAAAATGACCAGGGCCGAAGCTTCATAGGCACGATTCTGTCCGACCTGCCAGATGACGGGTCCGAAAGCCCGCAGTCCCACCAGAAAACTGGCCACGGTGAACTCGCCCAGCACAATGGCCAAAATCAAAGTCCTTAAGCTTCGTTGACATCCGCGTAAAAATTTATTCATCGTGCTGCGGTATCGACGCTCCGCCCGGAACGGATAAAGCGTCCAGCACCCAGGCTTTGATGGCATCCCGCACGCGACGGAAAA
>JBBINH010000093.1:0-4541 GCA_037443945.1 Caldilineales bacterium | reverse complement strand
TGCTCAAAGGCAATACCAAACTCAATCCCTTTGCTCTCAAATCCAAACTCTATCTACGTGCTATCCAATCGGCCTATGCCGCTCTTCGCGAACTTCAACCCGTTCAATTGACTGCGTAAGGTGAGTTATGATAACGTATCAAAGGTGTTTATGTCCGATCTGATCCACGAATTGGCCGAACTCCTTGTCCGGGATAACGCCGCCCTGTTTGTCGGCGCTGCCTGGCGTCAGGAGCGCGAACAGGGTCCGCTGCTTCAGACCGTTGCCGAGGTCTTGGCCCACGCCATCGATTACCGCGGCACCGAGCGGACATTGCCTGCCATTGCCCGCGATTTCGAGTTGGAGCGGGGTCGGCAAGCGCTCATCCAAACCGTGCGTGAAGTGGTCGAGCAGATGGGGGCCTCGCCCACCCCGCTGCATGAACTTATCGTCGATGTGGTCTTGCCGATGACCAAGGTCATCACCACCCGCTTTGATCACACCCTGGAGCGGGCCCTGGAACGGGCGGGCAAACCCTATGTGCTCATCATTCGTGATACCGATCTGCCTTTCTTCGACGAATCCAAGGTCACCCTGATCAAAATGCAGGGCGACATCACCCAGCCCGATAGCCTGGTCATCACCGAAGACGATATCGAGGCTTTTCTGGAACGCCTGCCCACCCTGAGCGATGTCGTGCGGGCCTTTTTTGCGACGAAAACCCTCATCTTCCTGGGCTATGACCTGGAAAGCCCCCAGTTCAAGCGCTTCTACAAGTTGGTAACCCGCCGCCTGGCCGCCTATCGTCGGCCGGCTTATGCCGTCATCGGCGCCGATCTGAAGCCGCCGGAAGCGCGCTACTGGGAACGGGAACATATGCATCTGGTCAGGGAAGATCCGGAGGTCTTTCTGCGTAAGCTGGCCGCCGCCATCGCCGCCCTGGCGCCTTCGGGAAGGGCAGACCGACCGTTGCCGGGCGGCCGGACCGCAGAAGAACCTACCCCGTCCGCAGTCTTGCCCACCCGGCCCTACAAGGGGTTGACGCCCTTTACCCCCGTCGACGCCCCCATCTTCGCCGGTCGGCAGGAAGAAACCCGACGGCTGACGAATCGCATTCTGGCCCATCGCCTGACCGTGCTTTACGGCGAAGCCGGGGTAGGCAAGACCAGTCTGCTCCAGGCCGGCGTGGGACCGCTGCTGGCCCAACAGGGGGGACACCTCCTCATCGTCACGCCCACACCGGGTGTGGCACCGGAGGCCACCGTGCGCGCGGTCCTGACCGACCTGCCGGGTCTGCCCGCAACCGGCGCCGACACCGTTTCCGACCTTATCCGGCTCTGGCAGCAGCAGAACCCAGGCCCGCTTGTGCTGGTATGGGACGCTTTCGAGACGCTCTTCACAGCCTATGAGCAGACGGAAAGAGAGGCTGCCCTGGCATGGTGGCAGATGTTGGCCGGCGATCGCGATCTCAACCTGCGCATCGTCCTTGTCGTGCGCGAGGCGAGCCTGGGACAACTGGCCACCCTGGAATCCCTCTGGCCGGACATCCTGGCCGTGCGTTTCCGCCTGGAACGCCTGAATCGCGAGGCCGCCCGGGCCGCCATCGAGGAACCGGCGCAGCGCTTCGGTTTCGCCTGGGCACCCGAGCTGGTCGAAAGGATGCTGGACGACCTCGACCGCAATGGGATCCCACCTCCCCTGCTCCAGCTCCTCTGTGACCGGTTGTCTGCGCAGACCCTGGCGGCCGCACCACCGGGACCGGGGCGGATTATCCTTGCGGATGGGTACAGGGAACTGGGTGGGGTGGAGGGAATCTTGGGAGACTACCTGGAAAGCGTCATAGCGGTTTTGCCGACCGCCTGGCAGGAAACAGGCCGCCTCTTATTGGCCGCTCTGGTCGCCGTGGGCGAGCTGCCCGGCCACCCGTATGGGCTTACCGTGAACGACCTGCTCGAGGTGGTCCATACCGACCCCACTACGGCCGCCGCCATTCTCGCCACCCTGGCCGACCATCACCTGCTGCGGTCTCTGCCGCTGGTCACCCCGGCTTCCGCCTCCGATGCGTATGCCACGACGGCCTACGAGTTGGTCCACGAGTCCCTGGCCGCCCGCATCCTGACCTGGTGGGGTGAGGACTTCTGGCAGACACAACGGGCCTACGCCATCCTGCGCCAGGCCCTATCGGCCTGGCACCAGGCAGGACGCTTGCCCGCCCCCGAGGACATACGCTTGCTGTACCGTCTGCGCGAGCGGTTGCGTTTTCCGGCCCCGGCGCTGACCATGCTCTACACGGCGGCGGTGACCTATGCCCTCGACCCGAGCGCGTGGGCGTCCATGCTGGACCCGGCACAGCGGCGCCGGGTGTTGTTATCCCTGACGGCCGATCCGGAGGCGATCACGCGGGCGCGGGCCTGTTCCTATCTCGCCGAAGACGCCGATGAGGAAACGGCGATCACCCTGGCGCGGCTGGCAACGGCCGATAGCGAGGCCGATGTGCGTGCAGCAGCGGCGACCGCCATCGCGACAGGCCTGGCAAAGCACGGCCGGCCCCAGGCACTCATGGCGCTAACCACAGCGCTGAGCGACCGTCACGAGACGGCGCTGGCCGCCCTGACTCTGGTGCGCGACCGGGCACCGGTCGCCGCCCGTCATCTGCCGTCAACGCTGGCGCGGCGGCTGCAACGTCGGGTTTGGACCGTGCGTTGGCGGCGCCACCGGGCCTCCATCCTGGCCGCCACCGTGGCCGGCGCCCAGGGCGGCTTTTGGGGGTTGGGGCTTGGCTTCGGCCTGGTGTTGGGCTTGAGCAGCGCCGCCGTCTTCGGCGGTGTGGTGGATACCCGCCGGCTCCTGGGATTGCTGTTGACCGGGCTGGCCATGGGCGGCATGATCGGTGCGCTTGTCGGCGGTGGCGCAGCTCTGACCCGCGTCACCCTCAGAGCGTTGCAGGACGCCGAGCACCCGCTGCGCACCTGGCTTGTGGCCACGACCGTAGCAGCCGCCATGTTCGGCCTAGGGCTGATCGTGCTCAATTTCGGTACGGCCGGACCCTTGCTGCCCGGTCGGATGGCCGCGGCCGGACTGCTTATCGGCAGCAGCATGGCAGGCAGCGCCCTCTGGCCCCGACCGTGGCCGGACCTGTGGCGGGCAGGTCTGACCATGCTGTCCGGTATCCTCGGCTTTGTCGTTAGCCATCGTCTGGGTCTGGCTTTTGTTCAAGCCGAGTTGCCCTGGGTGCTGGCCCTGGGTGCAACCGGGGGACTTGGTCTCTTCCTGGGCTTAGGGCGCGACCGTTCGCGCGAGGTGCTTTCATGAACCAACTCCGGTATCTCTTCCTGGCAGGGATCTTGCTGACGCTGGCCGCCTGCGCCCGCGCTACCCCTCCGCCTCTGACCGTCGGGCCGCCGTCGGCCGTGGCCGCTCGCGCCGAAGCGCGACGCGCGCGGGTCGAGACCATTGCTCGGACCGGCCAGCGCACGCCCCTGGCACCTTTTCAAGAACGCAACCTGAGCGTTGGCGAAGGGGTGAATGTGGACGCCAAGGGTCATGCCATCCTCAAGTTCGCCGATCTGCTCTTGGTGGAAGTGCTGCGCAACGGTAACCTGCAAGTGCGCCAGTTCGTCCAGGACGATAGCTCGGCCCTGATCGATTTCGGTGTGGCCGCGGGTGTCGTCGTCGGCGACTTCAACCCCCAACAGGCCATCAATCGCAGGCTGACCATTACCACCGACTTCGTGCGCATTGACGTTGCCGGCACCCGCTTTCTCCTCGCCCGCGAAGAGGAAACGCCCCTCTGGTGGGTGGTGGGGCTGGATGCCCGACCCGAACATCTCCAGGTGACGACGGCAGGGGTGACCAAGTCCGTTGTCACCGGCCAGGCGCGCTGGATGGCGCCCATCGGCGAACCCAGCGCCGGCATCGCCGCCGATATGGACAACGTGCAGCGCTGGCTGGAGATAGCTCGCGGCGGCGGCGAACAACCGGAGCTGGGCGAGGTCCTGTGGCCCCAGGCCGATGTGATCGCCACCCCGGGGCCTCTGGACGCATTGCCGCCTGCCGGCGAGCCGTTCCCTCTCGCCGGCGTTGTCCTGACCCTCGACCCGGAGGGCTTATTCGGCGCCCCGTACTATGCCCTGGCGGATTGCAACGGCGACGGCAACCGCGACATCGTTATGGTCGGCGGGCGGTTGCACTTCGATTTTCGGCCGGTACTGGCGCGAGTACGGGCCTTCGATGTGACCCTTTGGAACAACAGCGGTCCCGGCCAGGGCCGTCTCATCGTCTTCAACCCCGCCCGTGAACCCATGAACCAACGGCCGGTGGCCATAGGCGCCGGACAGGCCGACGTGTTGAGCCTGCGTTCGGAGCCGGGCCGCCCTTATCACTACGCCACCCTGGAACTCGTCGACGGTTGTTTCCTGGGCTTCAGCCTGACCCCACCCCAGGCCGATGGCACACCGCGGCCGGCCGTCGAGATGGTGCCACCGACGCCCAAGGCCACTTCCACGCCCACGCCCCCTTCGACGCCCACACCCACGCTCCCTTCGACGCCCACACCCATGCCC
>JBBINH010000092.1:0-4818 GCA_037443945.1 Caldilineales bacterium | reverse complement strand
ACGTTATGGCATGGCCATTGACCTGCGGCGCTGTGTGGGCTGCGAGGCGTGCACCATTGCCTGCAAGCAGGAGAACCACACCCCACCCGGTGTTGCCTACGCCAAGGTCATCAAACAAGAGATCGGCGAGTATCCCCACGTCCGCCGTACGTTTCTCCCGATCCTGTGCAATCATTGCGAGCATCCGCCTTGTGTGGCCGTCTGCCCCGTAGGCGCCACCTGGAAGCGCCAGGAGGACGGCATCGTGGTGGTGGATTACAACGTCTGCATCGGCTGCCGTTATTGCATGACCGCCTGCCCCTATGGCGCGCGCTATTTCGACTTCGGTGACGACTATAACACGCCCCCGAACGACTTTGAGCAGCAGCCCTCGCCTGAGTACGGCCAGGCCTGGCCGCGTGACGGCGGATCCCCGATCGGCAATGTGCGCAAATGCCATTTCTGTTTGCACCGTGTGGCGCGCGGCGAGGAACCGGCTTGTGTGCAAACGTGCATGGCCCGCGCCCGCATCTTCGGCGACCTGAACGACCCCGAGAGCGAGATCGCACGCCTGGTGGCCGAGCGACGCCACTTCCGCCTCAAAGAGGAACTGGGTACCGAACCGAACGTGTACTATCTGCTGTAGGGAGAGCCGGCATGAAACACCGATCGCTTGTCATCGCCTACTGGGCAACTCTCATCGTCCTGGCCCTGCTGGGCCTGTGGGCCATCTACCTGCGGATGGTCGTCGGCCTGCGGGTAACCAATCTGACCAGCCTGGTGCCGTGGGGCCTGTGGGTAGCGTTCTACATCTATTTCATCGGCCTGTCGGCCGGCGCATTTCTGGTCTCCACCATGATCTATGTCTTCGGGCTGCATCGCTTCGAGGCGGTCGGCCGCATGGCGCTCTTCACCGCGTTCGTGGCGCTGGTCACCGGCCTCGGCTTCATCCTGCTCGACCTGGGCCATCTGGAGCGCTTCTGGACGGTGTTCATCAACCGGAGCCCGACCTCGGTGCTGGAGTGGGAGATTCACTTCTACGTCCTCTACGCGGTGATCCTGCTGACCGAGCTATGGCTGCTGATGCGCCGCGACCTGATTCGCGTTGGCCAGGAAGCAGGACTGCGCGGCCGGCTTTGTCGGCTGTTGGCGCTGCGCAGCACCGACACGTCGGATGCGAGCGCCGCGGCCGACCTGCGCATGGTGCGCATCCTGGGCACCATCGGCGTGCCGGTGGCGATCGCGGTGCACGGCGGCACGGGCGCCATCTTCGCCGTGGTGAAGGCCCGACCCTATTGGTACACCGGCCTCTTCCCGTTGATCTTCCTGGTATCGGCCCTGGCCTCCGGCAGCGCGCTGCTGACTTTCATCAATGCCTTCTTCAGCCGGCGCCAGGACGCCGAGCATCGGCAGATGACGTTGGCGTTGGGCAAGCTGACGGCCGGCTTCCTGGCGCTCGATCTGATCTTTCTCATGAGCGAGATGCTGGTCGGCTGGTATGGCGGCATCCCGGATCACATCGCCACCTATCGGGCCATGATGTTCGGGCCGTTCTGGTACGTCTTTTGGATCGGCCAGTTGGGGTTGGGCGCGCTCGTGCCGCTCGTCCTGATCCTGAACCGACGCACCGGTCGCTCGACGGTCTGGGTCGGCCTGGCCGGCGCCCTGATCGTGGCCGGCATCTTCGGGGTGCGCCTGAACATCGTCATCCCGCCGCTGACCGTGCCGCTCCAGCCCGGCATCGACACCGCCTATCCGTTAGGCCGTATCTCCAACTTCGCGCTGGAGGGCCTGGGCCTAACCGTCTTTCGCCTGGGTGTGTTGGTCGTTACCATCGCCATTGCGGTCTTGCTGGCGTGGTTGATCCGCCTGCCCGCAACGGTCCCCGGCCGCGCGGCCGCGGCGCTGGCTGCTGCAGCCGCGTTCACGGCCGTTGTCCTCTTCAATTTGCGCCTGACCGACCTGCTGCCGGTGACGCAGGCGAGCTTGCTCGGCTCAGCGGGTCGCGTCAGTGCGCTGCCGCTCTTTTTCGGCGGGGCCGTGCGCAGCACCGATCCGTCTTTCTACTCGCCTAGCTTGTGGGAATGGTTGTCGTCCATCGGGCTGCTGGCTCTGGCGGCCATCGCCTTCAGCCTGGGATGGCTTTGGCTGCCCTTGGAAAGGCTGCCCGAACCGTCGGCGCCTCCGCTGCGGCATTTCTCCGGTTTCAGCTCTGCCCGAGGTGGTGAATCATGAAACCGCATCAACTCACCCGACGTGACTTTTTGAAACTCGCCGCGGCCGTAGCCGGTCTGACGGTGGCCACACCTTACTTCACCCCACGGCGCCGCGGCGCCGGTCCCCGTCCATCGCGTCTGGATCCCCACCTGCTGCAACATGTGCGGCGGCCAGACGGGCATTCGGGTGCGCGTGGATGATGGTCGCGTCGCCAAGATCGAGCCGAATCCCGACAACCCCATCGGTGTCGCCAATGTCTCGACCGACTTTTGGGTCTGGAAGAACACCGACGGTGCCGCCATGTGCCCGAAGGGGAATGCCGGCATCATGACCCTCTATGACCCCGACCGCGTCAAGCAGCCGCTCAAGCGGACCAATCCCGCTAAGGGGCCGGACGAAGACCCAAGATGGGTGGCCATCTCGTGGGAAGAAGCCCTGACCACCATCGCCGGCAAGCTCAAAGCGCTACGCGACGCCGGCGAGGCGCACAAGCTGATCTGGTTCAGCGAAGACCATTCCTTTGTCCATCCGCAGATGGACTTCTGCGCGCTTTACGGCACGCCGAACTACTTCAACCACTCGAACCTGTGCGATGTTAGCCGCAAGGCCAGCTTCGGCCTGGTCATGGGGGATGGCCGGCCTTTGGGCGACTTCGCCAACGCGCGCTATATCCTGCTTTTCGGCTGGAACCCGCTCAGCGCGACCAAATGGTCGCACCTGCCGCGCATCTTCACCCGCGCTATCGAGCGGGGCGCCAAGCTGGTGGTCGTGGATCCCTACCTCAGCCAAACCGCGGCCCGCGCCCACGAATGGATCCCCCTCCGCCCCGCTACCGACGGCGCGCTGGCGTTGGCCCTGGCCCATTTGCTCATCAAATGGGACCTGATCGATCACGAGTTCATCGCGAAGTGGACGGTCGGCTTCGATGAGTTCGCCCGCTTTGTGGCCGACAAGACCCCCGAATGGGCCGAGCAGATCACCGACGTGCCGGCCGCGACGATCCGCCGCATCGCCCGCGAGCTGGGGACGACCAAGCCCGCGGTGGTGGATGTCTGGAGCGGTCCCGGCCAGCACTCCAACGCTGTGCAGGGCGGCAAGGCCATCGCACTGCTGAACGTGCTGATCGGTTCTGTGGATCGCCCCGGCACGATGATGAACCCCGAACGTCATGGCCCCGCCCGCCAAGCGCCCAAAGCGCCACCCATCAGCCAGCCGCGGCTGGACGGGCACGGCACGAAATACCCCCTTTCGCACAGCTCCGGCATCTACACCGAGGTGTTGAGCGGGATGCTGGACGGCTCGTTGCCCTATCAGCCGCGCATGGGCATGGTTATCTTCCAAAACCTGGTGCTTTCGGTGCCCGGCACCTTCAACGTGGTCGAGGCGCTCAAGAAGCTGGAGTTCCTGGTGGTGGTGGACACCCACCTCAGCGAGACCGCGCAGCTGGCCGACATCGTCATCCCCGGCACGACCTATCTGGAGCGCTACGACCTCACGACGAACTGGGTGACCTGGTCGAGCGTCAGCCTGCGCCAGCCGATCGTCAAGCCGATCTTCGGCCAGCTCGCCGAGTATGAGTTCGTCGTGGAGCTGGGCCGGCGTCTGGGGCTGAAGGACGCGGACGGCAAGGAGTTCTTCCGGCTCAGCCCCCACGCCCGCGTGGACCCGCAGGCGCCGCAGGTGAACATTGACGACCTCACGGCCTGGTACGAGGACTATCTCTCGCTGGAGCTGGAGCGCGGCGGCCCCCGGATGTCCCTGGCCGAGCTCAAGCAGCAACCGGGCGCGTGTTGGGTTGATCCCACAGGCACGCGCTACGAGAAGTTCAAGGATCCGGTCAAGCTGCCGGAGGGCGCGCAAACGCAGGCCGGCTATGCCCTTATCAAGAGCGCGGACGGCAAGGCGCTGCTGGGCTATCGCGGCCCGACCGGCCAGAGCTTCGGGCCGGACGGCAAGCCCTTCCAGGCTCCGAGCGATGCCATCGTGGACGACAAAGTGCAGCAGGTGGTCCTCGAAGCGAACGGTGGGTTGTGGGGCTATGTGGATGCGGCCGGCACGCTGCGCAACGCGCAGGGTAAGGCCATCGGCCTGCTGCGCGACGGCAAACTGGTGAAGGGTTGGAATACGCCGTCGCGCTGTTGTGAGTTCGTCTCCCGGCAGCTTGAAGGGAAAAAAGACGCGCATGGCCATCCGGTGGACCTGTTGCCGGTCTACCGGCCCAGGGACTGGTTCCCGGACGACCGGTTTCCGCTTTACCTCATCAACTGGAAAGAGGCGTCGCACACCCAGTCGCGCACCCAGAACAACCCCTGGCTGATGGAGCTGCAGGGGTGGAACCTGCTCGCCATCAACGCCGCGACTGCGGCCCGCCTGGGCATTCGCGACGGCGATGAGATCTGGGTGGAGTCACCCTACGCCAAGGCGAAGGCGCTGGCGCGCGTCACCGAAGGGATCCATCCCGAGGTCGTCGGCTGGCAGCACGGCTTCGGCCATTGGGGGTTGGGCCATATCGCCAAAGGCAAGGGGACGGCCGACGGCCAGTTCAACAAGACGATCTCCGATCCGTTGAGCGGCATGGCGCTGCACAAGGAAGTTTGCGTCAGGGTGTATCGCGCATGAACG
>JBBINH010000091.1:0-5391 GCA_037443945.1 Caldilineales bacterium | reverse complement strand
GGGGGCCGGCGCCGTCCTCGCCCGCCGCCGTTACCAGCAATCGTAGCGCTAAGGGTTAACTTCGTCAAACACAGACGCCGCAGGGCGCTGCCCAACGATCCATAATGCTACCGCCCGTCACCGGGCGCCGATCGAACATCGGCCCCGCCGGAGGCATCATGCCGGGCGTCGGCCGGCGCCGAGCGAAGGTCGCCGGTCCAGGGCGGGCACTGCGGTCGGCACGGAGGCCGTGACGCAGGTCAACAGGGCTGCTCATTTCGCTTTGCGATGGCCCTTGTGCTATGATGGAACGCCGTATTTCCGAGGAGTTTTGCCACGTATGCCCGAACAACTTGCCAATCTGCTCGGCGTTGGCCTGGAGTGGGTCGTTGCCGTTTTGGGCGGTCTTGTCGTCGCCTTCTGGGTCGGTCTGGTCATCTGGACCTGGCGTGATATCCGCCATCGCTCGACCGACATCTTCGCCGCCATTCTGGCCACGCTTCTGGTTGTCATCTTCAACGTCATCGGCCTGCTGCTGTACTTGCTTCTGCGCCCGCGCACAACCCTGGCCGAACAGTATGACCGTGCCCTGGAAGAGGAAGCCCTCCTCCTCGAGTTGGAACAGGCCCGGAGCTGCCTGAAGTGCGGTCGCCCGGTGCAGGTCGAGTGGCAGTATTGCCCCTATTGCGAGGTTGAACTCCGGCAACCCTGTCGCCAATGCGGTCGCTTGCTCGAGCCGGAATGGAAACGGTGTCCGCATTGCGGGGCGTATCCGGTGCGCGACAGGCAACCGGAGGTGGTCATCCCGACCCAGCCCGTCCCGCCGCCGCCCGTGGTCGTGCCGCGGACCGAAGCGCCCGAAGCCGTGACCCAATGAGCCTTGATCCCCGCGGCCATCGGCGCCCCTAGCGTTTGGATGCGCGCTTTTTGTCCGCCGAGGCCGCTGGGGTGGGGTCCTGCGGCGGGGCTTGCGGGTGACGAGAGGATGAGGTCGCTGCGGTCGAGGTGACGGCTTCGGCGCTACGCTTGCGACGGCCCGCCGGCTTCGGCGCCACCGCCGTGTCCTCGTCCCCTGCGGCCGCCGTCTCGGTAGGGAGCGGTGGCAACGGCGGCAGGGTGGCCGTTGCGGTGGTTTCCTTCACCTTGGGGATGAGCACGGCCAGCAAACGCCACACCCCGGTCTCGCCCAAACCGGCCACCGGCCGGCCACGCGAGGCCCGCGCGGCCTGAGGCACATCCTCCAGTCGCAACACCCGCATCGGTCCCTTGTGGGGGACGACAAACATCTCGGTTTCGGCATCCACCACGGCCATGGCCTCGATGCCGTCATCGGGCCCCACCTTCATGGCCGCCACGCCGCTGCCGTAGCGCTTCTGCAAGGGAAAGCGGTCGGCTCCCACGCGCAGGCCCAGACCGCGGGCCGTCAGCAGGACCACCTGATGGTCAGGCCGACATAGCCCTGCCCCCACCAGGGAATCGCCCTCCTCCAGCTTGATGGCCAGGACCCCGGCCGCGGGCAATCCCATCACCCGAACCTCGTCCTGCGCGAAACGAATGGCCTGCCCCTGGCGGGTCACCAGCAGCAGATCGTCGTCGGTATCGCACAGGACCACGGCAGCCAGGGCGTCGCCGGGTTCGAGATGCATCACCGTCGGCGTGGTGGGGGCGGCAGCCCACACGTCGGCCACGGCCACCCGCTTGCAGCGCCCCAGGCGGCTGAGGAGGAAAAGGCTGCGGCCGTTTCCGGCATGGTCCTGACCGTTTGCCGGCGCCGGTAAGGCCATCATGGCCGCGATTTCAGCGTCCTCGCCCAGCTCGAGCAGATCGGCAAAGGGGATGCCCTCCTCTTCGGGGAGCTGATGGATGCTCGTAGCCGCCACCTGACCGGTCGCCGTGAAGAGGAACAGGCGATCGCGCAGAGGGGCGGCCGCCAGGGCCACGGCGGCATCGGCCGTGCGCTGGGGTAAAGTCCCCCGCCGCCGACCGGCCAGACGACGGCGGAAGAGGCGGCCGCTTTTGGTGAGCACCACCAGGGCTTCCTCATCGGCCACCAGGTCGCCGGCCGCCAGCGCTGCCGCCGTAGCGGCCACGATTTGGGTACGCCGAGCATCTCCGTATTTGGCCTTCAGGGCCAGCAACTCCTCCTTGATCACCCCCAGGATCTTGCGCGGATGGGTCAGCAAATCCTCCAGGTAGCGGATGCGTTGTTGCAAGGCCTTGTGCTCGTCTTCCAGCTTCTCCCGCTCCAGACGGGCCAGGCGTTTGAGGGGCATATCCAGGATGGCCTGGGCCTGGACTTCGCTGAGCTTGAAGCGTTGCCTCAGGCGCTCGCGGGCCGTATCGGTGTCGGGGCTGCGCCGGATGAGGGTGATGACCTCGTCGAGATGGGCCAGGGCGATGAGCAGACCATCGAGGATGTGGAGCCGCTCACGGGCGCGCGCCAGGTCGAATTCCGAGCGACGGCGTACGATCTCGCGCCGGTGTTCGATGAAAAGCTGCAGCAGGCGCTTGAGGGAAAGGAGATGGGGTTCGCCGTTGACCAGGGCCAGGGCGTTGATGCCGAAGGTCTGTTGGAGGGGCGTTTGCTTGTAGAGCTGTTCGAGGATGGCCTTAGCATCGGCGGTGCGCGTCAGTTCGATGACGATGCGCAGGCCCTGGCGGTCGGACTCATCCCGCAGATCGGCGATGCCCTCCAGGCGCCCTTCGCGGACCAGCTCGGCGATGCGCTCGATGACACGGCTGTTGGTCGTCTGGTAGGGGAGTTCGGTCACGACCAGACGGGTGCGGCTGCGGCTCATGGCCTCGATATGCACCCGCGCCTGGACGGTCAGACGGCCACGACCGCTGGCGTAGGCTCTGGCAATGGCATCCTCGCGGCCTTCGCGCCCCTCCTCGTAGCGGAAGACAATGCCGCCGGTCGGGAAATCGGGTCCTTTGATGAAGTGCAGCAGATGCTCCAGGGTGATTTCCTCGACGGCTTCGTAGTGGTCGAGCATGAACACGAGGGCATCGACGACCTCGCCCAGGTTGTGCGAGGGGATGTTCGTGGCCATGCCCACGGCGATACCGCTGGCGCCGTTGATGAGCAGATTGGGCAGCGCCGCCGGTAACACTTCGGGTTCGCGCAGCGAGGCGTCGAAGTTGGGCACGAAATCCACCGTCTCCTTCTCCAGGTCGGCCAGCATCTCCCCGGCGATTTCGGCCAGCCGCGCTTCGGTGTAGCGCATGGCCGCCGGATTATCGCCGTCCACCGAGCCGAAGTTGCCCTGGCCGTCAATGAGCGGGTAGCGCATGGCGAAATCCTGGGCCATGCGCACCATCGCTTCGTAGACGGCCACATCGCCATGGGGATGGTATTTGCCCAGGACTTCGCCGACGATGCGGGCGCTCTTTTTGTAGGGCCGGTCGTGAAACAGGCCCATGTCGTACATGGCGTAGAGGATGCGGCGATGGACCGGTTTGAGTCCGTCGCGCACATCGGGCAGCGCTCGCGCCACGATCACGCTCATGGCGTAATCGAGATAGGCCACCCGCATCTCGCGGTCAATGTCAACGGTTTGGACTTTGCCGAGGGTCTCAGGAGAGGTCATGGCCGGACGGTCGGAATGAGGCCGGGGTCAGACATCGAGCATTTTGATGCGTTCCCAGGCCGGCAGGTCTTCCTCATCGTGGAGCGAGCGACGCAGTTCGAGGATCTGGTCGCGCAGCACGGCTGCCTGCTCGAACTCCAGGCGTCGCGCCGCTTCTTGCATTTGCTTTTCCAGCTCTTTGATCAGCCGCACCCGCTCCTGGCGCGGTAAGGCGGTCAGGGTCGGGACGGTGGGGCCGCTGCCATAGACCGGACCCGGTTCGGCCAGATGGGTCGCCATGGCCACCCGTTGGGTCAGGTCGTGAACGGCCTTGACGATCGAACGCGGTTCGATGCCGCGTTCGCGGTTATAGGCCTCCTGGATGCGCCGACGACGGTTCGTCTCCTCGATAGCCCGGCGCATGGACTCGGTGATGTGATCGGCGTACATAATGACGGTGCCCTCGACATGGCGGGCCGCCCGGCCGATGGTCTGGATGAGGGAGGTCTCGGAGCGCAGGAAGCCTTCCTTGTCGGCATCGAGGATGGCAACCAGGCTCACCTCGGGCAGGTCGAGGCCCTCGCGCAGGAGGTTGATGCCCACGACCACGTCATAGACGCCCAGGCGCAGGTCGCGCAGGATCTCAACGCGATCCAAGGTGTGGATTTCGGAATGGAGGTAGTGGACCTTATGCCCCAGTTCGGCCAGGTAATCGGCCAGCTCTTCGGCCATGCGCTTGGTGAGGGTGGTAACGAGGACACGCTGACCGCGACGAACGCGGACGTTGATCTCGTGCACCAGGTCGTCGATCTGGCCCCGGGTGGGCCGCACGATCACGATGGGATCGAGCAGACCGGTGGGCCGGATGATCTGCTCGACGATTTGCTCGGAGACCTCCCGCTCAAAGGGGCCCGGCGTGGCCGAGACGTAGATGACCTGGTTGACCAGTTCCAGAAATTCCTCGAAGCGCAGGGGACGGTTATCGAGGGCGGAGGGCAGGCGGAAGCCGTGTTCGACCAGGACCTGTTTGCGGGAGATGTCGCCGTTGTACATGCCCCGCAATTGGGGGATGGTCATGTGCGATTCGTCGATAAAGATCAGGTAGTCCTCGGGGAAGTAGTCGAGCAGGGTCCAGGGCCGCGAGCCGGGTGGACGCCGCGCCAGGGGGCGGGAGTAGTTCTCGATGCCGGTGCAATAGCCCACCTCGCGCAGCATCTCCAGGTCATAATTCACCCGCTGTTGCAGCCGCTGGGCCTCCAGGAGCTTGCCCTGGGATCGGAACAACTGCACCTGTTGCTCCAGTTCGGCCTCGATGTCGGCGATGGCTTCGAGCAGCTTTTCCTGAGGGGTGATAAAGTGCTTGGCCGGGAAGATGTCGATGGCTTCGGGCGTGGCCAGGATTTCGCCCGTAAGCGGATCGATCTCGGTGATGCGTTCGATGACATCCCCCCAGAACTCAAGGCGATAGGCCGTGGTGGCATAGGCCGGCATGATCTCCAGGGTATCGCCCCGCAGACGGAACTTGCCCGGCGCCAACGCCGTGTCGTTGCGGGTGTAGTAGATGTCCACCAGATGGCGCAGGAGGGTGTGCAGACGCCGGGTTTCGCCCACGGCCAGGCGGATGGCGACCTGGCCGTAATCGACAGGACTGCCCAGGCCGTAGATGGCCGATACCGAGGCGACGATGATGACATCGCGACGACTGAACAGGGCCGAGGTGGCAGCCAGGCGCAAACGGTCGATCTCCTCGTTGATTTGAGCGTCCTTCTCGATGTAGGTGTCGGTGCGGGGGATGTACGCCTCGGGCTGGTAGTAGTCGTAGTAGCTGACGAAGTACTCGACG
>JBBINH010000090.1:0-5415 GCA_037443945.1 Caldilineales bacterium | reverse complement strand
GATAGACGCCGTGAAGGTTGGCAACGAGGCCGTGGGCAATCGGGTGCGGGTGACTGTCAAGAAGAACAAAGTGGCACCGCCTTTCCGCACTGCCGAGTTCGATATCCTCTTCAACGAGGGCATCTCCCGCACCGGTGAGGTGTTGGATATGGGTGTGGAGATGGGGGCTATTGAAAAGCGTGGCTCGTTCTATGTTTACGAGGGCACGCGCCTGGGGCAGGGGCGCGAAAACGCCAAAGACTTCCTACGCGAACATCCCGATCTTCTCGACGCCATCGAGAACCAGATTCGCACATTGAGTGGTTTGCCCCCGCGACGGGTGGCGAACTGACTCGGTGTCACCACGGCGCCGCCGTTTGAGCCGCCTTCCTCGGCCAGACGCCGAGGTCACTCCGGTAGTCCGCAGGCTCCCGCCGGGGCGCATTGTGGGCGATGGCCGTAGGCCGACCGCTATACCGCCTGCGGCCAACGGTCACGAAGCTATGCTTTGTCTCCTATGTCCGGCGTGATAACCCGTCTTGTGGCCCGACCACACCAACCCGACCGCGTCGAAGTCCACGTGGATGGACGTTATGCCTTTGTGCTGGCAGACGTAGAGGCCGCACAGCTTCGCGTGGGTCAGGTCCTTAGCGAGGCCGAATGGGCTGAGCTGCGCCAAAAGGCAGCCGAAACCCGCGCGTTTGATCGCGCCGTCCGCCTCCTCGGCCTGCGACCCCGTTCACGTTTTGAGATCGAAAGTCGTTTGCGACGCGAAGGCCTGGGGGCCGCCGCCATCGGTGCCGCCCTGGCACGTCTGGAACGGTTGGGCTACCTTGACGATGCCGCCTTCGCCCGCTGGTGGGTTGAGAATCGTATGCGTTTCAGCCCGCGCGGTCGTCAAGCACTGTACCAGGAGCTGCGACAAAAAGGAGTGGCCCGCCCCCTGATCGAGGCCGCCCTGGGAGACTTCGATAGCGACGAACAGGCCGTTGCCGCCGGTCGTCGGCAGGCCGCCCGATGGGCTCATCTGGCCCCGACCGCATTCGGTCAGAAGATGATCGCCTTCTTATATCGTCGCGGTTTTGATGCCGACACCGCTCGTCGGGCCACCATTCGACTCTGGCGGGAGCTGGGAGCCGATTCAGACCCCTTCCCCCCGGATTGATCCCGTTTACTCATCTCATGCTTCCCGCCGCCATCCCATGCGCGGGAACCCATGCCTATCGTCTTCGCTTGACCATTCTATCCCATTACGAGGAATGTTTGCCATATGTCATCGATGCTCACCATCGTTATTGCCCTCGCTCTGGTCCTCATCGGCCTGGTCGGCGGCATTTTGCTGGGCTATGGCTGGAAGCAACGCCAGGATGCACGCCGTCTCGTCTCGGCCAAACAGCAGGCCGAAGCCCTGATTGCCGAAGCTCAGGAGAAGGCCCGTAGCATCGAACTGGAAGCCAAGGACACGGCCCTGGCCATTCGTAACGAGGCCGAAGCCGAGGTGATGCGCCGTCGTCGCGAGATCAGCCGGTTAGAAGAGCGTGCCCAGCGCCGACTGGAACAGTTGGATGCCCGCTCCGAAGCCCTGGAGCAGCGCGAACGGCGTTTGAACCAGCGCCAGAGCCAGATCGATAAGCGCTTTGCCGAATTAGAGAAAGCCGAGGCCGAATACCAGGCCGAACTGCAGCGTATCGCCGCCATGACTCAGGAAGAAGCGCGCGAGGAGCTGCTTCGCCGTACCGAAGCCATGGCCCGTAACGACATGGCCAAAGTCATCCGCCAGGTGGAGATGGAAATCGCCGAAATGGCCGACCGCAAGGCACGCGAGGTGATCACGCTGGCCATTGAACGTCTGGCCTCGGACATTGTGGCCGAAAGCACGGTCACGTCCGTTCCCTTGCCGAACGAAGAGATGAAAGGCCGTATCATCGGCCGTCAGGGTCGCAACATCCGCACCATCGAGAATGTGACCGGGGTCGACCTGGTGGTTGATGATACGCCCGAAGCCATCATCATCTCCAGTCACGATCCCATCCGTCGCGAGGTGGCGCGCCTGATGCTCACCAAGCTTGTTCAGGATGGCCGTATCCACCCGGCCCGGGTCGAAAAAGAGCTGGAGAAAGCCCAGGAAGAGGTCGAGCGGGCCATTCGCGAGGCAGGCGAGGAAGCCGCCATCCAGACCGGTTTCACCGGTCTTCACCCCGAACTTCTGAAGCTGATCGGTCGGTTGAAGTACCGCACCAGCTACGGCCAGAACCAGTACTACCACGCCATCGAGACCAGCCATCTGGCCGGGCTGCTGGCCGCCGAATTGCACGGCGATATCCCGGCGGCCAAGATGGGCGGCCTTTTGCACGATCTGGGCAAGGCGGTTAGCCATGAGATCGAGGGGCCCCACGCCCTGGTCGGTGCCGAAATCGCCCGACGCTATGGCGTGCCGGAGAAGGTCGTCAATATCATCGCCTCGCACCACGGCGAGGTGGAGCCTCAATCGCTGGAAGCCATTCTGGTAGCGGCGGCCGATGCCATCTCCGGCGCCCGGCCCGGTGCCCGTCGCGAGTCGCTCGAAAGCTACGTCAAACGCTTGACGGCGCTGGAGGAGATTGCCGCCAGTTTTAGCGGTGTGCAACAGGCTTTTGCCATTCAGGCCGGCCGCGAGGTGCGGATTATCGTCAAACCGGACCTAATCGATGATTACGGCGCCATGATGCTGGCCCGCAACATCGCCAAGAAGATCGAGGAAAGCCTGGAATACCCCGGCCAGATCAAGATCACGGTCATCCGCGAAACCCGCGCCGTCGAACACGCCAAGTAAGGTCCGGGCGTTGGGCCTAACCCTATCGCCGTCTGCCACCACCCGACGCCGGGCACACTAAGCTGCCTCCACCGGCGCATGGTCGGAACGGGTTCGTCGCTCGTGGCGGGCCTGCCACAAGGCCAGCACCAGCCCGAAGGCGATCAGCCCGGCGACCAGGCGTAGCTGGTCATGCAAGGCCAAAACGATGATCTCGGCCGAAGCCTGGTTGATGTCCACAGGGCGACCGGCATGGACCTGAAGCCGCGCGGCAAAAAAGGCTCCCAAGAGGGCAATGCCGGTAAGCTGGCCGAGGGTGCGCGTCATGCTGAGAATGCCCGAGGCTACGCCCAATCGGGAACGTGGTGCCGCGTTCATAATCGCCGTGTTGTTGGGGCTTTGAAACGTCCCCATGCCCAGACCCACCGGCAACAAAAACCAGACGAATTGTTGAGGCGTGCTAAGCACGTCCAATCGCGTCAGCGAAAGATAGCCGAGTACCAGCAAGACCAAACCGACCAGGCTAACCGGCCGCGTGCCGAAACGGTCGGCCAGAGTGCCGGATAGCGGACCCAACACGGCCAGAACCGACGGCACCACGCCCATGAGGAGCCCGACCTGACGCTGACTCAGCCCCATCACCAGTTGTAGATAAAAAGGCAGAAGCAGAACCACGCCGGCAATGGCGACAAAGCTCAGAAAGCCGGTGAACAGGTTGAGGCTCAAGCCACGATGGCGGAAGAGGGCCAGGTCGACCATGGGCGTGGACACGGTCTGTTCAATCCGCACAAAGAAGACCAGAGTCACTCCGGTCAGGAACAACAGGGCCAGGGTAGACCAGGCGAGAAGACCGAAAGTTTGGGTGAAGGTCATCGCCAGGGCAAAAGCCAGCAGCGCTATCCCTGCCAGGCCAGCGCCGAGAAAGTCAAAGCGCTCGGCCTGACGTGCCGGCGGCAAGACCGGCACGAAACGCCAGACCAAAGCCAGCGCCACCAGACCCACCGGCAGGTTGACGAAGAAAATCCAGCGCCAGCTTAGGGTTTGTAGGATCAGACCGCCCAGCACAGGACCGGCAGCAATGCCCAACGAGATAATCCCGGCCGTCGTGCCGATGGCACGCCCGCGCTCCTGCGGTGGCCACGTCTCGGTGACAATAGCCACGCCCAGGGCCAGTGTCATGGCCGCACCTATGGCCTGGACAAAACGAAAGGCAATAAGCCAATACACCCCATTGGCCAGTCCGCACAAAACCGAAGCCAGGACGAAGAGGATCAGGCCGCCGGTAAACACACGCTTTTTGCCGATCAGGTCACCCAGCCGCCCCATGCTCAGCATGAGCACGGTCAAACCCAAGAGAAAAGCTAGGGCGATCCATTGCACGGTGGCAAAATCGGTATTCAGCTCCCGGGTGAGGGTGGGCAGGGCCACGTTGACAATGGTGCCGTCTATCGTATTCATGAAGAGGGTCAAGCCGACGGCGACAAGAATGGCCCGTTTGTGAACGTTGGCATGATGGGGCATGGTGCGAAAGTGGACGCCGAGAAGGAAGCCGGCAAGTCAGGAATGGACAGCCTGGGACAAAAATTTCTGCATTTCCGGTAGCAGAAGGTTTTCGGTATACGCTGCTCCGTGACCCAAAACGATGACCTCTGTCGCCTTAAGGGGGTCTGGGCTGCCCCAATCGCATAAAAATCGAGCCCGCCCCGAGGGGGTGGTGCGGGCCTGCGGGATAGAGATGATTTTGATTGAGCGATTGGATCGGTACGACCTGCTTAGAGATGACGGCCACGGCGTGCACAATCGGCACATGTCGTTGCCGTAGGCACGATCTCCAACCGCTCCGGATCGATTTCGGCACCGCATACCAGGCAGCGACCATAAGTTCCCAAGCGTATGCGTTCCAGAGCCCGGTGGAGTTCTTTGATCCGCATTTCCAGACGGTCACGACGCGCCAGATTCATTTCCCATAAAGCCGCGCCTGTACTGCCTGTACCGGGCCCCATATCGGGCTTCTCGGCCAACTCGGCTTTGACTTCGGCCAGTTCAGCTTCGGCCGCAGCCAGTTCTTCCAGAAGACGTTCCTTCATGAACGTGGTCATGGTCATATACGCGCACTGGAGTGTCCGGTGGGGAGAGGAAACAAGGACAGAAACGTACAGGATGCCGGGAAGAGCCTGTCATCCTTGCTATTGCCTGCGAGGCCGTGATATCGGCTTTCGTTCTTCGTACCCGTCGCAGTTGGCTCGCGGCCGAAGCCGGTTCGGATGCGAGCATTCCGCCTACCCTTCCCTGTGCCGACAACACCGGCGCAGGCAGAAACGAGACGCAAAGCGACAGTGCTTAGCGGTGGTTATTATGCCACAGCCCGACAGCGGCTGTCAATTAGGACCAAGTTGAGGAACCGTCCGCTTCGCAGGTTTTGAGAACAAAGCTCTGCCAAAAGCCCGGAACGGTCCGGAAGGTTTGGAATCCCTGAGTGAGCACGGAACTTGCCGAGTGCCGGCAGGATTTACCCGGTGTGGGTCTGAGCCTGGAACAGCTCCTAGAAATCGTAGGAATAATAGACGACCGCCCCTTGTTCTCGGGCGTAAGCCTCGGCGTCGGCCTCGCTGGTCATGTGCGTGATGAAGATCACAAAGACCGGC
>JBBINH010000089.1:0-6997 GCA_037443945.1 Caldilineales bacterium | reverse complement strand
CGCGTCCCTGCTGGCGCGGGGTAAAGGCGTCCTTGCCCTTAACATAAGCCAAAGTTATGCGCAGCATAGCGCCCCGGTTCCAGCGAGAGCCTTTTTGCGTCCCTGCCCCGCCCGCCAGCCGGCGCGCCAGCGTCCTGCTGTCACGCCGGACTGCAGCCGTCCCTGGCCCCGCCCGTCCTTTCCCTGAAGGCCTCAATGCGCCGAAGGCCTGCGCCGAAGGCCTGCGCCATTCCCGGTCTTTCCTTCCCCCCAGCCCCCATCCTTTCCCCTGTTGCGCCGCCGCCGGCGCTCCCGCCGTGCGCTATAATGGCGGCATGACCACTACACCTACACCAACACCAACCAAGCGACTATCCCTAAGGGTCGACCTGGACACCTACGCGCGCTTGCGGGAATTCGCGACCAACGCGCGCGCGAGCGGCATACCGCGATGGCAATCCGCTGGCTACGTGAACGGCTATCGCAAGAACTGGCGCTTGTAGGTGTCGTCTGGCCAGAGCCGGAACAGACACCGCCGCCGGAATAACGCCGAAGGCCTGCCTAACAAGCGCATGCAGCCGACCGCCTTCGGCGGCGGCTGATGCGACAGCCGTTGGGCGTTGGAGAGCACGAATGGATCGAAAGGACCGGTTCCGTGGCTGCCTCCTTGGTCTCGCCGTCGGAGATGCCGTCGGTGCCGCCCTCGAGTCTCGTCCCCGACTCGGTCTCAAAGTGTGGTGGTGCGAGAACGCAGCGGATGGTTTGACAAAGCCACCTGGGGCCACGGCTCACCCACACCCCACAATGTCACCGACACAAGATAGAACCAAATCCAACGATCATCCGCCCGGATTGCGGCGAGGGTTGTGCTAAAATAAACGTTTGTGGTCTCTGACGGCCACCCCAAGACCGGACTCCGGTCCGAGAGCAGCTCTGTCGCAACGACGGCGCTGCCTTTGTAGCGGCCCTCGGCCGATTGTGCTTGCCCTTTTTTCTGGTATGCAACCTCGTCGTCTCTTTCTCTTCTGCCTCCTTTGCGCCGGCATGCTCCTGACCGCACCCCGGCTCCTGGCCCAGAGCTCGGGTATTACCTACCCGCCGGAAACGGAAGCCCTGCGGGGTGTGGTTGAGATCCGTGGTACGGCCGTCCATCCCGAATTCTGGAAATACGAGCTGGCCGCCGCGCCTTTCGGCACCCAAAACTACTTCGTCATCGCCGTTGTGGAAGAGCAGATCGTCAACGGCGTGCTGGCGCGCTGGGACACGCGCACCGTTGGCGATGGTCCATACACCTTGCGCCTGCGCGTGGTCCGCCGCGATGGGAACTACGATGAGTACTTCGTCATGCGCCTGCAGGTAGCCAATGCCGAACCTTTACCCACACCCACACCCATCGCAACGCCTACGCCCACGATCACACCGACACCCCGACCACCTACGGCCACGCCGGTTGTCCTCACCCCGGTTATTCCGACACCTACCCCCATAGCCACGGCTTCGCCCACACCCACTCCGGCGGCTGCCGCCGCAACCAACGATCGGTCGCCCTCAGGCCTTGCCGACATCAACACCCTTGTGACACGATTGACGGCCTCGTTTCTACGCGGGGCCCGGCTCGTCTTTCTGGCTTTTCTGGCCGTCGGCGTCTTCTTCGGCATCAAAAACCTCCTCACCTGGGTGTACTATCGCCTGATCGCACGCATCCGCTAAGACACAACGCCGCTCTCTGCCGGCCTCCTGTCCCTCTTTAGCCTGTTGTCCTCGACCTCCAAGGCTGCCATCGCCTGGCCTCTTGCCCTCATGAAACTTGTTGTCGGTCTGGGTAATCCCGGCTTGCGCTATGCTCGCAACCGTCATAACGTCGGTTTTCAGATTGTGGATGCCTTTGCGGCTGAGCATGGCCTACGCTTCGATCGATTCCAGTTCAAAGCCCGGATAGCCGATGGCCGACTTGACGATCAGGCCTTTTTGCTCGCTAAGCCGCAGAATTTCATGAACCTGAGCGGCGAAGCCGTGCGGCCATTGGTTTCCTTTTATAAGATCGACCTGGCCGATCTCCTGGTCGTATACGACGACCTGGACCTGCCCCTGGGGCGGTTACGGTTCCGACCTTTCGGTGGCGCCGGAGGACACAACGGCATGCGCTCCCTCATCCATCACCTGGGCAGCGACCGCTTCCCCCGGTTGCGTGTGGGCATCGGTCGGCCCTCGGGAGCGATGGACCCGGCCGATTATGTGCTCCAGGACTTTACCCCCGATGAAGAGGCCGTTATGGCGATGACACGAGCCACGGCCGTGCAGGCCATTGCCGTTTGGCTGAAGGAAGGGCTGGATGCCGCCATGAATCGGTTCAATGTGGCCTGAAACGACTGCTCTTGCCCCTGCCCTCTTGCGGCTCGACCTCTCCGGCTTGCCGGATCTGCTGCGCCAACAGACGGCGTTCCGGTGTCTGTGCGCGCACCTGGCCGCCGGTGAGAGGCCACGGCAACCGTTGGGCATCCCGGCGGCCGCACGCAGCTACGTGGCGGCGGCGTTGGCGGCTGAAGGGTGGCCGCTCTTCGTCCTGACGGCTAAAACCGAGTCGGCACGTTTGCTGGTCGATCAGATCCGGGCCTGGTTGGGCGACGACGGCAGCCGAGTGCATCTGTTCGCCGACCCCGACGCACTGCCGTTCGAGCGCATTCCGTGGTCGGCCGAGACACGACAGGCGCGTCTGCGGGCGTTGACGGCTCTGGCCGTTTGCGGACGACCGGGCGAGAAGAAGGGCCCGTCCCCGGTCGTGGTGGCTTCGGTGCGGGCGCTTATGCAGCGCACGGTACCGCCGACGGTCCTGCGCCAGAGCCTGCGCGCCTTACGCCGGGGCGAGATCATCAACCCGACGGCGCTGTGGCAGCGCTGGTTGCAATCAGGCTATCAGCCGGCCACCCTGGTCGAAGAACCGGGCTTTTGCAGTCGTCGTGGCGGCATCATCGACATCTGGCCGCCTAATGAGTTGTTCCCCATACGTCTGGAGCTCTGGGGCGATGAGATCGATAGCATCCGCCGCTTCGATCCGAGCACCCAGCGCACCTTATCCGATACTGCTCTCGACTGGGTCCTGATCGGCCCCGGCAACGAGGCCATGCCTCTGGCCGGCGCCGAAGCCGCCGCACGTGTTCTGGCGCTCGACCGTAGCGCCTGCCATCCACCTGCCCAGTTCCAATTCGAACGCGAAGCCGCCTACCTGGCCCAGGGCCTGGCCTTTCGCGGGATTGAATTTTACCTGCCTTACCTCTATCCCGAAGCCGCCACGCTGCTCGACCATCGGCCTCCGAACGCTCTGGTCCTCATCGACGCCGCTGCCGATCTCGCCGCCGTAGCGCAGGACCTGAAAGGCCAGGCCCTGCAGGTGCAACAGGACCTGGTCAAAAGCGGCGATCTGCCGACCGCTTTCGCTTCTTCCTTTCTGGATTGGGAGCAACTGCGGCCTTGTCTGGAAAAGGCCGATCCTCTGATCCTGGGTCAGGGTGGGTTGGACGGCTATGTCACCGGGGCCGAGTCGGCCGTGGGGCGGCTGTTCCGGCCGGGCCCGCGCTGGGGTGGGCAGATCAAATGGATTGTCGAACACGTCGAAGCCCTGCAAAAAGCCGGCCATCGGGTGGTTATGGTGACCCGCCAGGCGGCGCGGCTGGCCGATGTCTTCGCCGAAGCCGGACATCCCCTCGGTGTTAGCGCCGACCTGCGGACACCACCACCCCCTCGTAGCCTGGTACTCATCCAGGGGACTTTCGACGAGGGTTGGGAGATGGAGGACCCGGCCGGTAGGGTCGTGTTTCTGACCGATGTTGAGCTGTTCGGCTGGGGCAAACCACGCCTGCGCCGCAGCCGTCATCCCCGACCGCTGGCGCCGGAATCCTTTTTTGCCGACATCCAGCCCGGCGACTATGTCGTGCACATCGAACACGGCATCGGTCGGTTTGGCGGTTTGGTGCGGATGAATCTGGACGGCATCGAGCGGGATTATCTGCTCGTCGAATACGCGCAAGCCGACAAGCTCTATGTGCCCGTGCATCAGGCCGACCGCCTGGCCCGCTACGTGGGGCCCCACGATGCACCGCCGGCGCTGCATCGCCTGGGGACGGCCGATTGGGGCCTGGCCAAGGCCCGCGCCCGTCGCGCCATTGCCGATATCGCCGAAGAACTGCTGGCGCTCTATGCCCGCCGCGAGGCCCTGCCCGGACGCGCCTTCGGCCCCGATACCGAATGGCAGCGAGAGCTGGAAGCCGCCTTTCCCTATGTCGAAACCGAGGATCAGCTTGTTGCCATCGAGGCGGTCAAAGAAGACATGGAAAAACCGCGGCCCATGGACCGGCTGATCTGCGGTGACGTGGGCTACGGCAAGACCGAGGTGGCCCTGCGTGCAGCCTTCAAAGCCATCATGGACAACACCCAGGTGGCCATGCTCGTGCCCACCACCGTGTTGGCCCAACAGCACTTTCGGACGTTTAGCGAACGGCTCAAGCCCTTTCCGGTCCGGGTGGAGATGCTATCCCGCTTCCGCACCCCGCGCCAGCAGCAGGAGGTGCTAAAGGGCTTGGCCGACGGCAGTGTCGATGTGGTCATCGGCACCCATCGTCTGCTCTCGGCGGATGTGGTCTTCAAAAATCTGGGTCTGCTCATCATCGACGAAGAACAGCGCTTCGGCGTGGTCCACAAGGAACGCATCAAGCAAATGCGCTCCCAGGTGGATGTGCTGACGCTGACGGCCACGCCCATCCCGCGCACGCTGTACATGAGTCTGACCGGTGTGCGCGATCTCAGCACCATCGAGACGCCACCGGCCGAACGTCTGCCCATCCAGACCTTCGTCGGCTTCTTCGATGAGACGCTGGTGCGCAATGCCATTCTCCGTGAACTCGATCGCAACGGTCAGGTCTTTTTCGTCCATAATCGCGTCCAAGGCATCGAACAGATCGCCAATCGCGTGCGCAAGCTGGTGCCCGAAGCCCGTGTGGCCGTGGCCCATGGTCAGATGCCCGAACGCGAGCTGGAACAGACCATGCTGGCCTTTGCCGAGGGCGAGTTCGATGTCCTGGTCTGCACCTCGATCATCGAGAGCGGTCTGGACATTCCCAACGCCAACACGATCATCATCAACCGCGCCGACACCTTTGGCCTGGCCCAACTTTATCAACTGCGCGGACGAGTTGGCCGGGGTGCCGTGCGGGCTTATGCCTATCTGCTCTACGATAAGCACAAGCCCCTTACCACCGAAGCGCGTCGCCGACTGGAGATCATCCAGGAGGCCGGCGAATTGGGCGCCGGTTTCCAGATCGCCATGCGCGATCTGGAATTGCGCGGGGCCGGCGAGTTGTTGGGGGCCCGGCAACACGGGCATATCGCCGCCATCGGCTTTGACCTTTATGTGCGCTTGCTGGCCCAGGCCGTCGAGGAATTGCGTCAACAAGGACGCCTGCCACCCGGTGTGACCGACCTTCGCGGGCTACTCGACCCCATGGGACCGACGGTGCAGCTTGACCTGCCCCTGGCCGCCGGCCTGCCGACGAGTTATGTGGGCGATGAGGCCCTGCGCCTCCAGCTCTATCGGCGCATCGCCGGTCTGCGGACCCCCGGTGAGATTGACGACATGGCCGCCGAGCTGGCCGACCGTTTCGGTCCTCTGCCCGCCGCGGTGGTCGATCTCCTCTATCAGGTCAAGGTCAAAGTCCTGGCCCTGCGTGCCGGCGTGACGAGTATCGGCCGCGATCATGACCAGCTCGTCATCCGCAGCGAGGCCGTGGCCCACCTGTCACGGGCACGACTTCAGTACCAGCTCGGCGACCGGGCCTATGTCGGTCAGCAGGCCCTGTGGGTCAAAATCGATCCGGAGGGCCATTGGCGCCAAAACCTGCTGACCTGCCTGGATATCCTCAGTGCCGGCGCCTGAACGCCTGACCGCAGGGGCGGGGCTCAGGAGGTTGCCAGGGCCAGGGCGATGGCCGCGCCGATGCGGGCGTTGTTGGTCAGTAAAGCCAGATTGGCCTGTAACGAGGCCCGGCCGGTGCGACGGGCGATGTAGTCAAGCAAAAAGGGCGTCAGGGCCTTGCCGCGAAGGCCGACGGCTTCGGCGGCGGCCAGGGCTTCGGTTATGGCCGCATGCGCCACGGCCTCATCCAGGGCCGCCTCAACGGGCACAGGAACGGTGACCAGCATGCCCGTGCGCAGACCCAGACGGCGATGGGCCTGCCAGAGGGCAGCCACCTCGCTCGGCGTATCGCAGCGGGCATCCACCGGCAGACCCGAGCGGCGCGTGTAGAAAGCAGGCATTTCGTCACAACCGTAGCCGATAACAGGCACCCCCAGCGTTTCTAAACGCTCGCGCGTGGCCGGGAGGTCGAGAATGGCCTTGGCACCGGCACACACAACCAGCACCGGTAGGGTGGCCAGCGCCGTCAGGTCGGCCGATTCGTCATAGGTCCCTCCCCGATGGACGCCACCGATGCCTCCGGTGACGAAGACTTCGATACCGAAACGGTGGGCGACCCACATGGTCGTGGCCACGGTCGTGGCCGCATCCAGCCGCCGGGCCGCTACGACGGCCAGGTCACGTAAGGAGGCCTTGAGCACACCTTCGCTGCGGGCAAAACGCTCGATCTGCTCGGCGCTCAAGCCGGCTACGGGCTCGCCGGCGATGAAGCCACAGGTGCGTGGTTCGGCGCCGGCCTGACGGATGATGGCCTCCAGGGCCAGGGCTGTACGCACGTTTTCGGGATAAGGCAAGCCGTGGGCGATGACGGTGGATTCGAGGGCAACGAGGGCAGGCATAACGCAGGCGGGGAGAGAACGAGGCGATGGGTCGCAAGAGGTGGTGATGGCATCATATCACACAGCGCGCACGTCCGGAGAGAACATGCCCCGGCGTACCCGGAAGGCAACGCTATGCGATGTCGGTCCTATCGCACATCACGTCATCCACCCTCATGGCCGCTCGCGCAACTTAAGGTGCGGCCGGCGGCCCCAGGACCTCGGGGCCGCCGGC
>JBBINH010000088.1:0-7642 GCA_037443945.1 Caldilineales bacterium | reverse complement strand
GAAGGAGAAGAAGATGAAGCGTTCGCAACTGTTCTTCCTGTTGAGCGGTCTGCTGCTGGTCGTAGTGGCTTTAGCCGCCTGTGCGCAGGCCACCCCGCAGGTCATCGAGGTGACCAAAGAGGTCGTCCGCGAGGTCGAAGTGACCAAAGAGGTGGTTGTGGAAAAGCCGGTCGAGGTCACGGTGGAAGTGGTTAAGGAGGTCGTGGCCGAAGACTACACCACACCTCACCCCATTTTGAGCGATCTGCGTGTGCGTCAGGCTATTGCCCACTGCACGGACCGCGATGCCCTGATCGCCTCGGTCTATCCCTATGTGGAAGATCCCTCGGCTCTGCTCATGGACTCCTTCCTGCCCAAGAACCACTGGGCCTACAAGGGGCCTTATGACTTCCCCTGGTATGACCCGGAGAAAGGTAAGGCTCTGCTGGAAGAGGCTGGTTGGAAGCTGGAGGAAGGCGCCACGTTCCGCACCAATGCTGATGGCGAAGTCCTGGCGCTGAAGTTCACGACCACCACGGCTCAATTCCGCCAGACCTGGGCGTCGGTCTTCGAGCAGCAGATGCGGGACTGCGGTATCCAGATCATTCGCCAGCATGTGCCCGCCTCCTGGTGGTTTGGCGACACGACCGGTCTGAGCCGCCGCGACTTCGAACTGGGTGCCTTTGCCTGGGTCGGTCAGGCCGATCCTGCGGGCCGCACCCTCTACGCCTGTGACCAGATTCCGCTGCCCAGCAACAACTGGGAAGGCCAGAACTTCATGGGCTGGTGCAATCCGGCGGCAAGCGAAGCCATTGTCAAGGCCAATAACACGCTGATTCGCGAGGAGCGGATCGCCGCCTATGACATTGTGCAGCGGGAGTTTGCCAAGGATGTCGTGTCCATCCCGGTCTTCCAGCGGGCTGAGGCCGAGGCCTGGAGCGCCGACCTCGAGGGCATCCGCCCCGATCCGACCGAGTACGCCACGGCGAACCTGCATGAGTGGCGGCTGGCCGACGGCAGCGATACCATCGTGGTCGGGATGACGCAGGAGCCTGATAGCGCCTGGGCGCTCGTCTCCTCGATGGCCGTGCAGCGCCTGATCTTCATCCCCGGCAGAGGCCAGATCGTCTCGCAATACAGCTACGACTTCCAGCCCGTGCTGCAGGATGGTCTTTCGACCATTGAGTCGGGCCTGGCCAAGAACGAGACCGTGGAAGTCAAGGCCGGCGACCAGGTATACGATGCCAGCGGTCAGGCCGTGAAGCTGGAGAAGGGCGTCAAGATCGTCGATGCCGAAGGGAACACCATCGAGTACGACGGCACCAGCACCGTCAAGATGAACAAGTTGACGGTCACCTACAAGCTGAAGCCCTACACCTGGAGCGATGGCACGCCCGGTAGTGTTGCCGACATGATCCTGGGCGCCAAGATCGACTGCGATCCCAAGTCGGGTGCCACCTCCATCGAGTACTGCCGCCGCATCGGCGATCCGAACGTCGAGGGTGATGTGATGAGCAAGATCACGTTCGCCGAGGATGCCCTGGAGATGACCATCAGCTTCCTGCCCGGCAGCCAGGATCCCACCTACTTCCTGTATCCCTTCAGCCTGTATCCCAGCCATCAGGTGCTCTCCGATGGCCGCAGACTGGCGGATGTGCCGGCGGAGGAGTGGGCTACCCTGCCCGAGATCGCCGAGACCCCGCTGTCCTTCGGTCCGTATTACGTGTCCGAGTGGGTCAAGGGTGAGCGGCTGACCCTGACGGCAAATCCCCATTGGTGGGGCGGCCAACCGGCGACGCCGAATGTGGTCTTCGTCTTCCTGGCCGATACCAACCAGGCCGTGGCTCAGTTGATCAACGGCGACGTGGACTATCTGGATGA
This sequence comes from Caldilineales bacterium, assembly GCA_037443945.1. GTDB lineage: Bacteria > Chloroflexota > Anaerolineae > J102 > J102 > SSF26. The sequence goes on along the minus strand of JBBINH010000088.1, from coordinate 5,782 downwards.
CTCCACCCTGGGTGCGGGTGCCGAGGTCCAGACCGTGATCGATGCGGCCAAGACCACCGGCCGGGTGAATTACGAGATCAGCGGCTCCGCCACGTGGGAGCATATCGACATCAACCTCTACACCAAGTAAGCCCGGCGGTGCGGGGGCCTGGATTGGCCGCCGTATCCCGCCGCAATGCGGTGCCATGACAACGGGCGGGCCCGTCCGCCGGGATGAGCCCGCCCGTTTGTCAACTTTGGACCGGATCAAGGGATGGCGGTTACGGGTGCCGTTTTGGTCTGTCGCTCCTGTCCGGAATGGGTGCCATGCTGCCGTGGCCCCCTTGCTCCTCTTCCGGCCGCAGCTGCAGGGAAGAAGAGACAGGAAGGGGGTGAGGAGGGCGGAAGAAGCGAACCTTTGGCACCACGTCTGAACATGAGTCTTGGTCCGTCAGCGGTGTGGACGATGGCCATTGGCCGCTTCCGAAAGGGTTTTCGAGCGAGGTCGAGGCGATGACGAGTTATTTGATCCGACGTTTGATCCAGGCGAGTTTTGTTGTTTTTCTGGCTGCTCTGTTCACGTATTTCCTGTTCAATCTGGCGCCAGGGGGGCCTCTGGCCGGGATTCAACAGCAACAGCTGCGGCTGACACGCGAGGATTTGGCCCGATTGCGGGCCAATTACGATCTCGATTTCTATTGGCCGTTCCGCTTTACCCGCTGGCTTATCGGTCTGCCCAACGGGCCTATTATCATTGGGGGACGCGAATGGTTTGCCAATACACCGGTAGGCTGTTACCTGCCCCGTGACCGGCAGGTTGTCGAACGGGATGGTCAGCGTGTTGTCATCCCGGCCGGTTGTGATGACTATTTGTACCTATCCGAAATCCCACAGTATCATCCGGCGGCCCGGTCCACCCGGGGGATCCTGCGGGGGGATTTTGGCCTTTCGACCGTTGTGCGTGCAGGGCGACCTGTTTTTGACGAACTGATGAGTCGGTTGCCGGCTACCCTGGAACTGATGGTTCTGTCGACGCTGTTATCCTTTGCCTTCGGCATTCCCATCGGCATCTACAGCGCCATCCGGCAGTATTCCCGCTTTGACTACACGTTTACGACCATCTCTTTTATCGGTTCCTCCATGCCCACCTTTTTCTTCGGGCTGTTGGTCATTCTCATCTTCTCGGTGTTGCCCAATTTCTGGGCCGATGCCTTGCCCTGGTTGCCGAGGTTGCCCCCCGGTGCCCGTGAAGCCGTGCGCCCCTACATGGTGGCCACCTGGCTGCCGCGGGTCCAACCGGGTACGTTTATCGATCGGATCCTGCATCTGGTGATGCCCGTGGGTGTGCTGACCTTTTTCTACATGGCCACCTGGAGTCGTTTTGTGCGTTCCTCCATGCTCGAGGTCATGCGCCAGGACTATGTGCGCACGGCACGGGCCAAAGGCTTGATCGAACGTATGGTCATCTTGAAACATGCCCTGCGCAACGCCTTGATTCCTTTTGTGACCGTGGCCGTGCTGACCATCCCCGGCTTTTTCTCCGGTGCCATCATCACCGAAACGGTTTTTGCCTGGCCGGGCATGGGGCGGCTTTACTACGACGCCCTCACCCGTAGCGACTGGCCCATTGCCCTGGCTTTTATTTTTATCACCGCCGTACTCACGGTGTTGGCGACCCTGTTGGGTGATATTCTCTACACCCTCATTGACCCGCGCATCAAGTACACGTAGTAGTGTCTCGCCAAGGCTGGCGATACCTGCTCCAGCGGTAAGACGGTTTTGCTAAGGTTTTTGCTTCTTCTCTCTACCGTTTGTCTGCGTAGCCGAAATTCTCAGCAGGAGCTTTGCTCATGGCGACTGTGGCCCGTCCGTTAGCTTTGCGTCCGGCGGCTGTGGAAAAATCCGAAAGTCAGGCTCGGGTCATTCTGCGGCGTTTTATGCGCCATCGTCTGGCCGTGGTCTCGACCATCTTGATCGCCTTTATCTTCCTCGTTTCGTTGCTGGCGCCGGTTCTGGCGCCTTTTGAGCGGGATGCTATTGACCTGACAGCCCCCTCGCGACCGGCACCGCCCGGCACCGTGACCCGTGATGGTCGCGTTCATTACATGGGCATCGACCATTTGGGGCGTGATCTCTTCACCCGCGTGTTGTATGCCGCCCGTGTTTCGCTTAGCATCGCCATCTTGGTCGTTTTGATTTCGGAAACGTTTGGCGCTTTGCTCGGAGCCATCGCCGGTTACTATGGCGGCATTGTGGACACCCTGATTTCGCGCCTCATTGAGTTCATGCTCACCATCCCGACCCTGCCGATCTTGCTCATCATTTCGGCCATCCTCCTGCGTCGTGATGTCGTCTTGCCGTTGCCGGGCTTTCTCGAACGTTTCCTCAGTGCGCTTTTGCTGGCTCCGCCACGCGAGGTGCAGAAAGTGGTGGTCTTGGTGCTGATTTTGGTGATTTTCGGATGGTTAGGCGCAGCCCGCTTGATGCGCGGCATGGCGCTTTCGCTGAGCCGCCAGGATTTCGTCGAAGCGCTGCGTGCCGTTGGGGCCTCGGATGCCCGTATCATCTTCCGGCACATCATTCCCAACGGCTTAGCCCCCGTGTTGGTGAACGCCAGCCTCTCGTTGGGCGGCGTCATTGTTCTCGAATCGGCCCTTAGCTTTTTGGGCCTGGGGGTACAGGACCCGACTCCGACCTGGGGCAACATGCTCTCGACCTCGCAGAGCTACATGTTTCAGCATCCTTGGCTGCCCCTGGTACCCGGTGTCTTTTTGGTGATCGTCTCGATCGGTTTCAACTTCATCGGCGATGGTTTGCGTGATGCCCTTGATCCGCGCTTGAAACGGTAGCACCTATGGGAGAGAATACCAACCAGAAGCGGCCTTTGTTGCAGGTCAAGGGCCTCAAAACGTATTTTTTCACCGAGGATGGTGTGGTCAAGGCCGTCAACGGCGTTGATTTTGCCATCCCGGAAGGCAAGGTCATGGGCCTGGTGGGCGAATCCGGCTGCGGCAAGAGCGTGACTTCGCTTTCCATCATGCGGCTCCTGGGCGGTTCCGGCAAGATCGTGGCCGGCGAGATCTGGTTGCGCGATAAGAACCTGGTGGAACTGCCCGAAGCGGAAATGGTCGAGTTGCGCGGTAGCAAGATCTCGATGATCTTTCAGCAACCGACCAGTTGTCTCAATCCGATTTTTCGGATCGGCGATCAGGTGGCCGAGGTTTTGATCCGCCACCAGAACATGAGCAAGGAAGAAGCCTGGAAGCGAGCGGTGGAGATGTTGGCCAAAGTCGGCATTCCCGATGCCGAACAGCGGGCCAAGGCCTTTCCCCATGAGATTTCCGGCGGCCAGGCCCAGCGCGTCATGATTGCCATGGCCCTCTCCTGTCTGCCCGACTTGCTCATCGCCGATGAGCCGACGACCGCCCTCGATGTGACCATCCAGGCCCAGATCCTGGATCTGATGCGGCGGATGAAGGAAGAGTTGGGCACGACCATCCTGCTTATCACCCACGATTTGGGCGTCATCGCCGAAATGTGCGACGAAGTCGCCGTCATGTATGCGGGCCTGATCGTCGAATTTACCGATGTCGAAACCCTGTTCGAGAATCCTCTCCACCCCTACACCGAAGGCTTGATGGCGGCTATCCCGGTGTTGGGCGAGGTGCGTGAGGAGCTGGCCGTGATCCCCGGCACGGTACCCGATCTCATCAATCTGCCACCCGGTTGTAAATTCGCCCCGCGTTGTCCGTATGTCAAAACCCTTTGTACCGAACAAGAACCGCCTTTGCTTGAGATCGAACCCGGCCATCAAGTCCGCTGCTGGATGCGCCATCCCGATACCAAGGCACAATGGGCCGGTGTACAACGGACCGATTGGCGCTTCCTCGGTGACGAAGTGTTTGTCCAGGAAGGAGCCATTCTGACCGAAGCCATTTCAGGAGGCGATCATGGCGCTTGAACAGCGGCAGCCACAACGGGATCTGCTGGTCGTTCGGGATTTGAAAAAGTACTTCCCCGTGCGTGCCGGGTTGTTGCAACGCGTGAAAGCGTGGGTCAAGGCGGTGGACGGTGTCAGCTTCACGATTCGCGAAGGCGAGACCTTCGGTCTGGTCGGGGAATCGGGTTGTGGCAAGACCACGGTCGGGCGTACCATCCTGCGCCTGATCCCGGCCACGGCTGGCAGTGTTTTCTTCGATGGCGAAGAACTGTTCAAGCTGCGGCGTAACGAACTCAAAAACATGCGCCGCCATATGCAGATCATCTTCCAGGACCCCTACGCTTCCTTAGACCCGCGCATGCCTGTAGGGGAGATTATCGCCGAAGGGATGATGATCCACGGTATCGGACGTACAGCCCAGGAACGGGCCGAAATCATCGCCGATCTGCTGCAAAAAGTGGGGATGAACCCCTACCATGCCCGACGCTATCCCCACGAGTTCTCCGGGGGGCAGCGTCAGCGCATTGGCATTGCCCGCGCTCTGGCCTTGCGGCCCAAGTTCATCGTCTGTGATGAGCCCGTATCGGCCCTGGATGTCTCGGTGCAATCGGCGGTGCTCAATCTGTTGCGCAACTTGCAGCGGGAGTTCGGCCTGACCTATCTGTTCATCGCCCACAATCTCAGCGTGGTCGAGCATATCAGCGACCGGGTGGGGGTGATGTATCTGGGCAAAATGGTCGAGGTGACCGATCGCGAGACCCTATTCCGCAATCCCCTGCATCCCTATACGCAGGCTTTGCTTTCGGCCATCCCGATCCCCAATCCCAAACTCAAACGCGAGCGCATCGTGTTGACCGGCGATGTGCCCTCGCCCCTCAATCCGCCTCGTGGTTGTCGCTTTCATCCGCGCTGCCCGCGGGTGATGGATATCTGCAAGGAAGTGGAGCCGCCTTTTGAGCAGAAACAGCCCGACCATTGGGTAGCTTGCCATCTGTATCCGTCCGGCATTACCGAGCCTGCCGATTGGCAACCCGTCCTGCAAAATGCCACATCCACTGCCTGAAGGCAGCGGGATGTCGCCTTGTCGCGACGCTACCAAAACACAAAGAACACGAAGGATAAAAAGCTATCCTTCGTGTTCTTTGCATAAGGGAACTTGTGTTTTCAAGCTTTGGGTAACTCGTCAAAATCGTTGAACTCGCGGCCATGCACCTGCGAGAGGATGTCAAGGGCTGCGACCGCGCCTTCACCGGCCGAGATAATCGCTTGGCTACGGGTGCGCCGCGTGACCCGACCCACGGCATAAAGACCGGGAACGGCCGTGCGGCCGTCGCGGTCCACCACCACACCGCTCGCCGTACTTTCCAGGCCCAGAGTGGTCGCCAGTTTGGCCGCCTTGCCCTCGGCCAGGATCACGTAATCTGCCTGGTGGGTGGCGCCATCGTCCGTTGTTACGACAAAACCCGTATCGGTTCTCGCAATAGCCGTTACGGCCTTCATTTCCAGACGGGCGCCGAACTGCTCAGCCTGCCGTCGGGCGATGACCATGAAATCGGGGCCCGGCATGTCTTCGATGCCCAAATAGTTGCGCAGCAACGCATAGCTCATGGCCGATTTGCCTTGACCGAAAACGGTGGTGCGGACACCGTTCTTGGCCAGAAAAAGCGCGGCGCTCAGGCCTGCCGGCCCGTCACCGATGATGATGACATGGGACATAGAACCTCCGGTTAGTAAGGGGTGACTACTCGGTCTTTTGCCGACTGCCGCCATGACGCTGACGTCGGCCAATGCCCACACCGTCCATCTGGCCTCGTGGGCGGTTTCGACCGCCGCCATTTCCCGGCGCCATCCGGGACTATGGGT
>JBBINH010000087.1:0-7904 GCA_037443945.1 Caldilineales bacterium | reverse complement strand
CCGGCTGGACGCTGTGGTACGTGCCGGCAGCCGTGGTCACCCACTTCGGCGGGGCCAGCACCGCTCAGATGGCGGAGGAAATGTACCTACAGCTCTACCGCAGCAAGGTCCGGTTCTTCCGCAAGTTCGGCGGCGAGGCCCGCGGCCGGCTGACGAAGGCGCTGCTGGCGTTGGCCTACGCGCCCCGCTGGCTGGCTGCGACGCTGGGGGGCCCGTTTTCGGGTGAACTCCGCCGCCAGGCACGGGTGTTCCGGCGGCTGTTGGCCGCGCTGCCGGGGATGTGAGTGGGGGCCAGGGGGCAGGGCTCAAGGTCCATCGTACATTTCACATTTCGACATTCCAGACTCGGTTCCAAAGTGTGTTGGTGCGAGAGTAACGTTCAAACGTTCAAACGTTCTAACGTTCTACAGCTCACCCACACCCCCACAATGTCACCGAAAAAGATAGAACCGAGTCACATTCCGCATTAACCATGCCTAAATCCACCCGTTCCTGGCTTCTGGCCATCCTGCTGCTCAGCGTGCTGCTGCGCGTCGGCGTCGCGGTCTACCTGGGGGACGACCTCAGCGACTGGCGGGGCGGCACGGCGGACCAGGTCTCCTACGACGCACTGGCCCAGCGCGTGACAACCGGCCACGGCTTCTCCTTCGCCACGGACTGGTGGCCCGGCGTCAAGGCCGATCAGCCCACGGCGTTCTGGTCTTACCTGTACACCCTCTATCTTGCTTCGGTCTATATGGTCTTCGGACATCAGCCCTTGACCGCGCGTCTCATCCAGGCCGTCGTGGTGGGCATCTTGATGCCCTTGTTGACTTACCGCATCGGCCGCCGCGTCTTCGGCGCCCGGCCGGCGCTGCTGGCCGCAGGGATCAGCGCGGCCTATCTCTACTTCGTCACCTACGCCGCCTCGCTGATGACCGAGGCCTTTTACATGGTCGGCATCCTCTGGACCCTGGATGCGGCCATGCGCCTGGCCGAGGCGCTCGCCGGAGGACCGACACCGGGGCCACGAATCCCCGAAAATCCACCAAGACCCGCCGCTCAAAATTCGTCCAATTCGGGCAGTTCGTGGCCGATCTCGTCCGGCCAACGCCTCCGCCTGGGCAGCGAGCTGGGCCTGGCCATGGGGGTCACGCTGCTGCTGCGCCAGGTGATCAGCGCCTTCCTGGCCGTGTTGGCCCTGTGGTTCCTGTGGTTGGCCTGGCGGCGGGGGTGGCTGCGCCGGGCGGTGGCCCCGCTGGCGGCCGCAGCCCTGGTGGCCGTCTTGCTCCTGCTGCCCTTCGTGGTGCGCAACTATCGGCTGTTCGGCGTGGTCGGCATGCCCAACACCAACACCGGCTTTGCGTTCTTCTGGGCCAACCATCCCATCTACGGCACGCGCTTCGAGGCCGTGCTCTCGCCGGAACACGGCGTCTCCTACCAGGACCTGATCCCGCCGGAGCTGCAGGGGCTGAACGACGCGCAACTGGATCGGGCGCTGCTGGCCCGCGGGGTGCAGTACGTGCTGGATGACCCCGTCCGCTACGGGCTGCTCTCCCTCAGCCGCATCCCGGTCTACTTCCAGTTCTGGCCCACGCCGCAGTCCACGTTGCTCAGCAACCTCGCCCGCCTGCTCAGCTTCGGCCTCTTCCTGCCCTTCATGCTCTACGGCCTGTTCCTGGCCGTGCGCGACGCGCAGCCGGGCGGGGCGCTGCGCCAACCGAATGCCGACCCGACCGGCCCCGCCGACCTGCGCCTAGCCTATCTCGCGTTGCTATGGCTCTTTATGGCCGTCTACGCGCTGGTGCACCTGCTCACCTGGGCTAACGTCCGCTACCGCCTGCCGGTGGACGCGGTGTGGATCCTCTTTGCCGGTTACGGGATCGAGCGTTTGTGGCACTTTGTGGCCGCGCGCCAGAGGCAATCGTCCGAAGGGCAACCGGCTCAAGTTCGCGACGGAGCTATCCATGGAGTACAGTGAAACGGCCTTACAAAAGGTCCGCGAAGATCGGCTGCTGCTCAGCGCGGTTGATCAATGGCTGTACGAGGAAATCGCCCCGTATCTCGGTCGCCGTGTTCTGGAAGTCGGCTGCGGCTTGGGCAATTTCGCTCGTCATTTGGTTGGCCGCGAGCTTTACATCGGCACGGAGATATCGGCCCAAAGCAGCGCTGAGGTTCAGCGGGCTTTTGCCGGTCATCCCAACATGCGTTTTGTGGTGGCCGATGCCACTGAACCCGCATTCACGAATTTCGCCGCCGACTGCATTGATACGGTTTTCTCGCTGAACGTCTTCGAGCACATCGCGAACCATGAAGCGGCGCTCTGCAACGCTGCGCAAGTTCTGCAACCTGACGGGCATCTGATCCTGGTAGTGCCTGCGCATATGGCGCTCTACGGCAGCATTGACCGCGCCATCGGACATTACCGGCGCTACGACAAACGGATGATGGCAACCCTGTTCCGGCAGGCCGGCCTCACCGTGGTGACACAAAAATACATCAACGCCCTGGCTGCGCTGGGCTGGTGGGCCAACAGCCGTCTGCGCCGGCAGGAAACGCCGCCTTCCGGTCAACTGCGGCTGTTCAACCGCATCGTGCCCATCCTCAAACGAATCGAGCGCCGTGTGCCGCCGCCGTTCGGGATTTCGCTGTTGACGGTGGGGCGCAAGGAGAACTAACCGTAGGCTGGCACGACCACCGCATCCCGGCCGACACGGTGCTGCTGGTCTTCGCCGGGCTGGCGCTCGCGCGGCTCGGCGAGGCGGTCTGGGGGCGGCCGGCAGGGGCCAGGGGACGCGGGAAGATGGGAACACGGAGATGGGGCCATCCACGAATGGGGCACGAATGCACGCATGACCGGCCGCGTCATCCGTGCCTTCGTGGCTGGATTCGTGGCTGGCCCCTCGCAGGCAGGCCCGCTAGCTGATTTGGAATTGCTGTCGCCGGGCGCAAGCGCTTGGCGAGGGGCAGGAGGGGTGCTATAATAGGGTTATCCGAGAGGTGCAATGATCGGGCCGATCATGGTCACCCTGGTTCAGAGACCAGGACTGCTGCTTGCGTTACGACGAAGGTATGGTATGGATGGTTCAGTGAAAGTGCTTGATTTTACAACCCTGGCCGATGCCTCTGAGTCGGTCGTGCTAGTCTATTTCGAAGAATCGGATGGGATCGTCCATGTCTATCGCGATGGGACGGTGGTCCTTTCATCACCCCAGGGGACGACCGTGACGCGCCTGCCGCAGCCGCGCGGCCCCGTCTGGCGTCGCGAAGGCTTTCTGGCGCTGCTCGCTCGCCTGGGCGCCAGCAAGCAGGAACTCTCCCGCGCGGCTGAGATCGTTGCCGAGCGTGAAACAGCCCTGGCGCAAATAGGCTTCACCGCAGCCGTTGATCATGCACTGGCCGAATCGCGGGCGCACTACGAGGCCTGGGCTGCGGGTCAGCCAGCGGACGTTGCCGAGATGGACGAGGCTCAGATAGATGCGTGGCTGGCTGGCAGGCTCAAGGAACTACGAGACAGCCATGATTAAGTCGGTGAACGACACCAACGTCTGGATCGCCGGCATTCACTGGCCGCACGGCGCAGGCGCCCAGATCATCCAGCACTGGAAACAAGGCCATTTTCAGCATTTTATCTCGGCCGACATCCTCTTCGAGATCATGCGCGTGTTGCGCCAGGTCCTCGGCTACCCGGATGAGAAGCTCTATGACTGGTACTGGTTACTGATCACCGGCTCGACCTTTGTGACGCCGCGCTCGTCACCTTTCATCGTAGCGGATGACCCTGAAGATAACAAGTTCATTGCCTGCGCCCTGGAGGGTCAGGCCGACTACATCGTTTCGGAAGATAGGGATCTCCGTCGCATAGGGCAGTATCGTTCGATCCGGATTGTCGGCAAACGGGATTTCTTGCGGCTCCTTGCCGGCCAACACACTGGCGAAACAAGCGCGTTGTGAATGCGTGAGGCGCTTCTGGCAGCAGGTTGGCCGCAAGTCGCCGGACGCCGGGCCCAAGGTGCGGGCCTATGACATGCTGCGCCACCTGGCTCGGCGTCACGCGGTCACGCCGGTCTCCTTCGTGCGGCCCGATGACCGGCCGGAGCACGTGGCGCACCTGCGCGGCATCGCCGCCGCCGTGCACACCGTGCCCATCCGTCGCTCGGCTGCACGCAACGTGCTCGCCAGGGTCCGGGGCCTGCTCACCGGCCTGCCGGTCGCACTTGTTGTCAAGGGGAAATCGCAGTAGAATACCCGCAGTTAGCCAGCACCCCCACCGCCATGGATCTGATGCGCGCGATGACCAGGTCCGACGCTGAACCTGCCTATCGCAATCTCGATGGCGGGACACAGGACCGAACGAAAGGTAGACGATGAGCAACATCATGCCCCCTGACGAAGCGGTGCACGAAATCGTGCGACGGTTGGTAAAAGGCATGCATCCGCAGCAGATCCTTCTCTTCGGGTCGCTGGCATATGGCCGGCCCGATGAGGGCAGCGACATTGACTTGCTGGTGATTGTGTCGGAGTCCGATCGTCCACCGCACCGTCGTGCCCAGGAGGCCTATGCCTGTGTGGGCGCCGTGGGGGTTGCCAAAGATCTGATCGTGTTAACCGAGGAAGAATTCGAGCGCCAGGCGCGCGTGCCTACCTCTCTGGCCCGGCTTGTAAAAGAACACGGCAAAATCCTCTATGAACGACGAGAAGAATCGTCAGGTTCGTAACTGGTTGCGCAAAAGCCAGAGCGACCTGGGCTCAGCTCGACAGCTCTTGCAAGGTCCACAGGTGTACCTGGACACCGCGGTCTATCACTGTCAGCAAGCAGCCGAGAAGGCGCTGAAGGCGTTTCTGACCTATCACGACATTCCTTTCGCCAGGACCCACGACCTGACCGAACTGGTTGCCTTGGCTGCTGGCGCCAACTCCGTCCTTGAAGCGTGGATGCCAACAGCTCAAGAGCTAACACCCTATGCGGTTCAGTTTCGCTATCCGGGCGATGTTCTCGAACCGGAAAGCGCAGAGGCCGCACATGCACTCCAGCAAGCCGAAGCTCTGGTCGCCTTTGTGCTGACGCTACTCCCGGCTGAGGTCAAACCCTAGCATCCGGCATCCCATTGAGCCGTTCCTTTTGTCCATCCTCTTCCTGACCCAGGTCCTGCCCTACCCGCTGGATGCCGGGCCCAAGGTGCGGGCCTATGACATGCTGCGCCACCTGGCCGGCCGCCACGCGGTCACGCTGGTCTCCTTTGTGCGGCCCGATGACCGGCCGGAGCACGTGGCGCACCTGCAGGGCATCGCCGCCGCGGTGCACACCGTGCCCATCCGCCGCTCGGCCGCACGCAACGTCCTCGCCGGGGTCCGCGGCCTGTTCACCGGCCTGCCGGTCGCCGTCGTCCGCGATGAGATGCCGGCGAGATAATCTGTCATGGTAATCGCTGCCCTTCGTCTCGTTTTGCTGCTCTGCACGGCGGTAATCGGCGCAGGTCTGGCCTATCACTACCTGTTGCTTATTGCCGGATGTTTTCGGCCGCGCAACAAGACCATCGCCAGCAAAGAGGCAACCTTTCGCTTCGCTATTGCCATCCCGGCACACAACGAGGCCGGTGTTATCGCCGCCACGGTTCAGCAGTTGCAGCGGATGGTCTATCCGGCGGATTACTTCGACGTTCACGTCGTAGCCGATCATTGCACCGACGACACGGTAGCTGTGGCCCAGGCGGCCGGCGCCGAGGTGCACGTGCGCAACGACGGACCGCGCGGCCGCAAAGGCTATGCCGTGGATTGGCTGATCCAACGCCTTCTGGCCGATCCAAGAGGTTATGATGCCATTGTGGTTTTCGATGCTGACAGCCGGGTGGACGCCTGCTTTCTGCGGGAGGTCGTCCCTTATCTGGCCGCCGGCGCACCAGTGGTCCAGGGCCGACACGTCATCGCCAACCCAAATGCCAGTCGCTTTGCGGCGTTGGCCGATGCCGATATGCGCCTCAATAACCATATCCGCAATCAGGCTAAGGAAAACCTCAGTCTGTCGGCCCGGCTCATGGGGGACGCCATGGTTTTCCGCCGCGAAGTGTTAGCCCGTCATCCCTGGATAGGTGCCGGCTCGCTGACCGAGGATCGGGACTATGGGATTTACCTGGTCACTCAGGGAGTGCGTATCCGCTTTGCGTCTGAAGCGGTCTCTATGGGCCAGGCTGTGGCGCGCTGGCAAGATGCCACACCACAACGGCTGCGCTGGTACGGCGGCGCGTTTGATTTGCAGCGGCGCTACGTGCGCAAACTGGCCTCCCGGGCAGTGCGGCTGGGCGACCTTGATGCCCTGGACAAGCTCCTGGAGCTGACTTTACCCCCGCTGTCCTTGCTGGTGCTAGGGGCTGTTTTGCTCTTGAGCACGCAGACACTGTTGAGCTGGCTTACTGGGCAGTCTATGATCTGGTTGGTCATCAGCATGGGCCTGGTGGGGGCGGCGGGTTTGTTCCCGTTTCTGGGCTTGATAGCAACCGGCGCGCCGCGCGCAGATTACTCCGCCCTCCTAATGGGACCCTTCTACGTCCTCTGGCGTGTCAAAATCGCGCTGAGCGTCCGTCTGCGTCCTGGCCGGGTGTCTTGGGTGCGCACTCGTCGCGTCGGCGACTGATCGAACTTATTCGATTGGTGCAATTCGTGACAAGAGAAAACCTACTTCGCGTTCTCGTCGTCTTTGGCACCCGGCCGGAAGCGATCAAGATGGCACCTGTGGTGGTTGCCCTGCGCCGCCGACCTGATGCCTTCGTGGTGCGCATCTGCGCCACCGCCCAGCATCGTGAGATGCTCGATCAGGTGCTCGATGTCTTCGGCATCGTCCCCGATATTGACCTGAACCTGATGCAACCGGATCAAACCCTCTCGGCCCTGGGCGCACGCGTTCTCGCCGCTATGGACGATGTGTTGGTAGCCGAACAACCGGATTGGGTGCTGGTGCAGGGTGATACAACCACGGTCATGATGACTGCGTTGGCCGCCCAGCATCGCCAGATCAGAGTAGGCCATGTCGAAGCCGGACTACGTACTTACGACCGTCGCAATCCTTTTCCTGAGGAGATGAACCGGGTCGTCACCGACCACGTGAGCGACCTCTGTTTTGCGCCGACTGCGACAGCCCGCGCTAATCTGTTGGCCGAAGGCATCCCCGATCGGCGCATCGTTGTCACCGGTAACCCTGTCATTGATGCGCTGTTGGCTATATCGGCGCAGTCGTGGACGCCTCCGGCCGGAGACCCGTTGGCCAAACTACCCACCGATCGTCGGTGGATCCTGGTCACAGCCCATCGTCGCGAGAACTTTGGCGGACCGTTGGCTGCCATCTGCCGGGCGCTGCAACGGATCGCCGAAGAGTGGGGTGACGAGGTGCATGTCGTCTATCCGGTACACCGCAACCCTAACGTGTGGGAACCGGTCCATGCAGCGCTGGCCGGCGTGCCGGGCATTACCCTGTTGCCCCCGGTGGATTATCGCGCGCTGGTCTTTTTGATGCAGCGTTGTACGCTGATCCTGACCGACTCCGGTGGCATCCAGGAGGAGGCGCCCAGCCTGGGCAAGCCGGTACTGGTTCTGCGCGAAGTCACCGAGCGGCCGGAGGCCGTAGAGGCCGGCGCCGCCCGCGTCGTCGGCACCGATCCCGATTGCATTGTTGCCGCCGCAACCGAGTTGCTATCCAATCCCGTTGCCTATCAGCGAATGGCCTGCGTGGTCAACCCCTACGGCGACGGCCATGCGGCAGAGCGGATTGCGGAGGCGCTGTTGGCGGCGTCGTGAGCTCATTGCGGCCGCCGCCGTCCTCCGCCTGCTGACAGATGCCGACCTGAACGGCCGCCTGCGCACGGCCGGCCGCGCCTGGGTCGAGCAGCACTACGCCTGGCAGACGGTCTATCGTCGCGTGGATGCGGTCTACG
>JBBINH010000086.1:0-8321 GCA_037443945.1 Caldilineales bacterium | reverse complement strand
GGAAGAGATCACCGAAAGCGCTCGGCTGCTGGCGCTCCGGCAGAAGGTGCTCTTTCTCCAGGACGGCCGCCGCTACAACTGGGCGGAAGCCCTGAAGCACGTGTTTGGGAAACAAGAAGCCTGAACGCGCGCATCCTGCTTGGCCTCCGGTGCTCCTCGATCCCCGCTAACGGTCTCGTCATGACCGTTTCCTTTGGGGATAGTATGACCAATCCTCGGCGGTGCCTCGTGGCTTGATCAGGGCACCCATCATCTGTCGGTGACCTTGGGCGGATGTGGCTGAGCCGTGGCAGCAAGCGGCTTGGCGCCGAGCCTCACTCCGACGGCCTCTTGTCCGTACACCTGGGAACCGACTCCCATCCACAGGGTCGGAAGTCGGGGGCAGAGCGTGGCGTGGCCGATTTGGTTTTTTGTCGCCTTCTCCGCTATAATCTTGGCGCTGTAGCATGGCTATATGCCCGTCGGGCCGCTTTCCGGCGGGTTTTGTTTGTCCGTCATTGTCGTTCTGTCGTTCTGTCCGGTTCAACTTACTCTTTCTGCTTTTAGGAGAGATCCGCTTGGCTTCGCATAAGTCCGCCCTCAAAGCCCATCGTCAAAGCCTCAAACGACGCGCCCGCAACCGTATGGTCAAAGGACATGTACGCGGGGCGATCAAGCGCACCCGTGCCGCCATTGCCGCCGGTGACCTGACCGCCGCCCAGACGCTGCTGCGCGAAGCGGTCAGCCATCTCGACCGGGCGGCCAAGAAGGGTGTCCTCCATCCCAACAACGCGGCGCGCCGCAAGTCGCGTTTGATGAAATTGCTCAACCGCGCCGCCGCAGGCCGGTGAGCGCTTTCTCTCTCTGGCAAACACAGCCGGGCCTGAAGTGCCCGGCTGTGCGCGCTTGCGTCCCGATCGACACCACGTGGGCGCCTTGGGGATGGTCCAATGCCGCATGGCCGCTTTCGGGTCGGGAGCTGGTCTCGGCCTGACCGGTGCGGATTCAAACCGATGGCGCCCTAACCTCATTCCGCCACCCGGCGGTGACCCTGGCTGTGGCGGCAGGCCCCGAACTCGGCGCCCATCATGACATCGGCGCCCGCTCTTTTGACCGCTCGACCGGACCCCGGCTTCCCGGTCGGCCGCCAGGCCTGCAACGACTCCAACCGAATGGCCTGCCGGTCCGAGCATGGTGATGGGCCTGTTCGGGCGGGTTGTCTCGGCGGCGAGGATACGGGTCTTCCGGGCCGGCTTTGCGGGCGACCGCAGCCGGCGGGTACAATCGGGTTGTCCTCTTTTTTGTGATCGGTTGGGTTGCTTTGTTGGCAAGGAGCCCTTGTGTCCGAACCCACTCCCTCGACTTCAGACCGTTCCGATACCGGCCTTGTGCGCAGCGTGCCCATTCTACGCTACAGGCTAAGGTCGGTGTATGCGGGCAAGGTGGTGCTCTTTTGGGTCAGCCTCTTTCTGTTCATTCTGGCCATCACCTTGATGAAAGAAGGGGCGCGTAGTCTGGCCCCTTTGATCCGAGACACGTTTCGGGTCACCAACCCGCTGAATAGCCTGGGTTTTGGCTGGTTATTTGCCTATATGGTGATGAGCGGTTCCCCGGTGGCCGCTGCGGCCCTGACCTTTTTCGATGCCGGGGCCCTGGATGCGCTTTCTACCTTCACCATGATCACCGGAAGCCGCCTGGGCGCCAGTTTTATCGTGCTCTTCATCGGCTTTCTCTACGTCCTGCGCGGTCGGAGTCGTCTGGCCGGCTTGAGCATGGGGCTGCTTTCCCTGAGTGTCACCGGAACGACCTACCTCATAGGCCTGGTAGTCGGCATGGGGCTGCTCCTTTCCGGGCATCTTCAGCGATTTTATCCGCAACGCGGAGCATTACTCAATTCCATTTTCGCGATAATATTCGATCCTTTAGTCAATCAACTTTTAATCATCTTTCCGCGCTGGATTCTATTCCCACTTGGCTTATTAATCACATTGACAAGTTTCAACCTATTTGACCGTTGTTTGCCGCAAATGGCCCTCAAAGAAAGCCAGGTGGGGCGTGTCTCGCGTCTGGTGTATCGGCCGCTGATCATGTTCTTGCTCGGCGCCGGCATCACGATGATCTCGATGTCGGTGAGCGTTTCGCTCGGCATCTTGGTGCCGCTCAGCCAGCGCGGGTTTGTACGTCGTGAAAACGTCATTCCTTACATCATGGGAGCCAATATCACGACGTTTGTCGATACGTTACTGGTAGCCGTTCTATTGAATAATCCGCTAGCATTTACCGTCGTTTTGACAGAAATGATAAGCATTGCTATCGTTTCGTTATTTATTTTAACTTTTATTTATAAACCTTATGAACGAAGAATGATCAGATTTGTTATTTGGGTGACAGAAAACAATCGAAATTTGGGTATTTTTATGTTTTTGATCTTTCTTGTGCCTATCCTTCTGCTTTTGATCTGAGACACGACCCGACTATGCGACTACTCATTGTCATCGGTGGCTCGGCCCACTCCGCCCAAGCCCTGCAGATGAGTGTGCGCTTGGCCCATCTGAGCGACGAACAGCCCACCATTCTCACGGTGATCCGAACGGACAAGGAGCGACCGCGCGCGGAAAAAGGGCTGGCCGAGGCCAGGGCTTTGTTTCAAGCCCAGGGCATGGAGGCGCGCACCGTCATCCGCACAGGACAGGTGGACCTGGAGATCCTGCACGAGGTTATGGATGGGGGCTACGACTTGCTCGTCCTAGGCGAACGCCAGATGGACCGGTTGATCACACGCCTGCGGGGCACGGTCAGCGTGCGTCTGGCGCGGCAGGCGCCCTGTAGTGTGCTTATCGTCAAGGGACCGGTGCGGCCTTGTCGCCGCGTGTTGTTGTGCGAGAGCGCAACGGTCGAACCGCCGTTGAGCGAGCGTTTCGTCTCCGGCCGCGTGGGGCGACTCCTGGCCGATACGATCGAGCTAACGGTCCTGCATGTGATGTCGCAAATTCCGGCGGCGGTGCAGGTCGATCTTGCGCCCCTGGAGGCCGATGCCGAGGCGCTCATCCGGTTGGGCGCGCCTGAAGGGGAATGGCTGCAACGGGCGGTCGCACGGTTGCGTCCTCGGTGTCGGCAGGTGCGCGCCATCGTGCGCCATGGTCTGGTTGTGGATGAAATTCTAACCGAGGCCCGCGAAGGCGATTACGATCTGGTGGTCATCGGCGCTCATCGCGAACACGGTTGGCAACGTTTCCTGCTCGATGACATCGCCCAGGAGATCCTCACCCAGATCGACCGCTCGATCCTGGTCGTGCCGTAAACCCGCCCCACGCGCGAGCGCCCGCGCCAGAGGGCGGCTCCTTTGAGGCGTGGTGCGCTTGAGCGTTTGCTGCGCTCAGGCCACGGCATCGGCGGCCCGGTCCAGGGCGGCAACGTCGTCCGGATCGAGGCGCCAACCCAGGGCACCGACATTGGCCAGCGCTTGGGCAGCCGTCTTCACCCCGGCCAGGGGGACGGCCCCCTTGCACATCACCCAGTTCAAGGCCACCTCGGCCGGGGTTTTGTTGCCATAGGCCCGGCCGATCGTGCGCAGCCGGTCGATAAGCGGCTGAATCCGGGCCAGAAAAGCGCGACCGTACCGTCGCCCACGAATACCCGGTGGTGGTGTGTCCGGGGTGTATTTGCCTGTCAGAAGACCCATCGCCAGAGGGCTATAGGCCAGGATGGTGATGCCGTTGGCGCGACAAAAGTCCAACAATCCGTTCCGTTCGATGCGACGCTGCAGAAGGCTGTATTCCACCTGGTTGGAGGTCAGGCGCAGACCGCGACGCGCCAGGGCGTCGACGGCCTTGCGGGTTTGAGCGAGGGTGTAGTTCGAAACGCCGATGGCCCGGATCAAGCCGTCCTCATAAGCCGCGGCCATCGCCTCCATCCAAGCCGCAATGGGCACGGGCGGGAAAGGCCAATGCATTTGATAGAGGTCGACCCGTTCCATCCCCAGCCGACTCAGGCTGGCCTGCAGGGCCTTGCGCAGGCTGCGGCTGCTAAGCCGATAGGGATAGGGGAAGCATTTGGTGGCGATGCGGATCGGCCGACCCGATGTCCGCACGAATGACCCCAGAAGCACTTCCGAACGGCCACGGCCGTAGACCTCGGCCGTATCAAAAAAGTTGACCCCATGAGCAACGGCCGTCGTGAAGGCGGCGCGCAGGTCATCGTCGGTATAGGTCCCGCCGCCGTAGCCCCAAAACCACTTGTCACCCCAGGCCCAGGTGCCGATGCCCAGAGCGCTGATGACGATATCGGTTGTGCCCAAAACCACCGTATCGGCAGACATGGCTTCCATGGCCCTCATGCTCCTGTCCGATCGAGTTCTGCGATGGCCTGGCGGATAACGGCGGCGCTGCGTCCGAGCCCCTCTTGTTCCTCCGGCGTGAGCGGCAGGGCCAACGTGGCCAGCACCCCCTGGCCGCCGATGAGGTGCGGCAGCGATAGCGTCACATCGGGCACGCCGGCCACCTCGTCCATGGGCGAACACACGGTAAGCACGGCGCGCTCATCGCCCAACACGACCTCGGCAATGCGGGCCAGGGCGCTGCCGATGCCGTAGTAGGTCGCCCCCTTCCCTTCGATGATGCGATAGGCCGCCCGGCGGACGCCTTCGTCGATGGCGGCACGGATGGCATTATCCAGGGTGATGCCCTGCAGCGCGCAAAAATCCGGCAAAGGCATCCCCCCACACGCACCGAAGACCAGACCAGGACTTCCGAATCCCCGTGTTCGCCGACGCCATAAGCATGGACATACTGCGGATCGACGCCCACATGCTGGCCCAGGAGGGCCCGAAAACGGGCCGTATCGAGGGTGGTGCCCGAACCGAGAACACGCCCCGGAGGTGTGCCCAATTCGCCGGCATAGCGGGCGGCGAGATGGGTCATGATGTCCACCGGATTGGTGGCGATGATGAGCACGGCCTCGGGGGCATGACGCAGAATGGCGGGTATCACCTCGTGGAAGACGGAGGCGTTACGACTCAGCAATTCCAGGCGGGTTTCGCCGGGTTTTTGGGCCACCCCGGCGGCGACGATCACGGCCTTACAGCCGGCCAGGTCGGCATAATCCCCGGCCACGACCCGGAGGGGATGGGCAAACGGGACGGCATGCAAGATGTCATCGGCCTCGGCCGAGGCCCGTTTGGCGAATTTGTCGACCAACACAACCTCACGACCGACTCCACGCATGACCAGGGCATAGGCAGCGGTGGCGCCGACCATACCCGTACCGACAACTCCGATTTTCATGAGACGCTCTCCGGTGTAACGTCAGGACGAAGTGGATACTCCGGTTTGTTTAGCGTTTTGGGACCTTGGTGGTGAGGAAATCGGTGATGGCCGCCAGCGTTGCCTCCGGGCATTCCTCCTGGGGCACATGACCGCAGGCCGGGATGACGACCAGGCCGGCCTGAGGGAGTTCTGCGGCCAGGCGGATGCTGTCGGCGGTAGGGACCAGGCGGTCATCATCCCCGGTCAGAACAAGAACCGGTAAGGACAGTTCCGCCAGGCGCGCAGTGGGAAAGGCACGGCCGCCGGCCAGGGTGAATTCCCACAAGGCGCGATCCCAATTCGGGATGCGCGTGTAGCGCGTATAGGCTTCGGCATCCGCCGCCGTGAAGCGGCCGGGATCGTGCCAGGCCAGGCCGACCAGCCGGTCCAGATTACCGGTGAGGAAACGCCGCACCAGATAGGGACCCAGGCGACGGGCCTGTGGTGTGCTCAGAAGGGGTTTGATCCAGGCCGGTGTACCGCCGCCGGTGTAGATGGCCGGGGCGATGAGAATGAGCGCTTCGACCCGTTCGGGATACGCCAGGGCCACCTGCGCCGCCAAAGGCCCACCGGCGGAATGGCCGACCAAAACGGCTTTATCGATGCCCAGACGGTCCAGGAGGGCGATGATCAGCTCGATTTGTGCGGCCGTGGTATACGGATTCCGCCCCTGCGGAAACGCGCCGGGCAGAGGACGTTCGGTCAGGCCGAAAGCAGGTCGATCAAAGGCCACGACCATAGTGTCTTGGGCCAGCGCAGGCATGATCCGGCGCCAGCTCTGGGTGCTGGCCAGGAAACCGTGTAACAAAAGCAGGGCGGGTTCGCCTTGCCCCCGGCGTTTGTAGTGCACGGTCAGATCGCCGATTTCCAGAAAGAGGCTATCGGGATCGGCGAGTTCCTGCGGTGTGGCCGCCGCCGGGATCGGCGGGATGGGGATGACCAACGGCACGACCAACACGAGCAACAAAAGCACGATCAG
Organism: Caldilineales bacterium; assembly: GCA_037443945.1. Taxonomy (GTDB): domain Bacteria; phylum Chloroflexota; class Anaerolineae; order J102; family J102; genus SSF26. Next base: position 2,060 of record JBBINH010000086.1, on the reverse strand, counting down.
GCCGATCCCCAAGAAGCGTAGCCGGCGTCTGCGGTTCATACGGAGGGATCGGTCGGCGTCGGTATCTGGCTCCGTCCCCGGCGGGCCAATCGGGCCAGGATCGGGTCGGCCACCATCCCACCCCCGCGCACGGTGGCGCCGATGACCATGCCGGCGCTGATCAACACCAGATTTTTGATGATGTACTGGCCTTCCAGGGTGGGGGCGATGGGGAAAACGGCAAACACTTCGTCGGGAAACAGAAAGATGGGCGTCAGCGTTCCCAGCATCTGCAGGAAAAGCAGGAGCAGGGTCAAACGCATGGCCACGCCGCCGATCAGGCCCAGGCCGATCAGGGTCTCCCAGATGGCGAGGATGACGAGGGCGGCGGAGGGGGAAATCAGGCCCAGACTGAGGACGCCGATGGTGCGGGTGGCCAGGTCTTGGGCCGGGCTGAGGCCGGGGAAGAACTTGAGCGCGCCAAACCACAGGAAGACGATGCCCAGGCTGACGCGCAGCAGAAAAACTCCCCAGCGGGCCATCCAATCGGTGATACGCGTATCGATAACGTCAAAGCGAGGATGTTGCCAGAAGGGTCGCATAGGCACGTGGTTTCAACGTCTGCGCGTGGGGAAGAGCACCCCATCCGTTCGGTATCGGTGCCAAGCACGGCATGGGGGCCGGCCAGCGCCGGTCGGCGGGAAATCGGCCCCTGACCGGGGCCGACATGACGCGTTTCCCGCAACCGGGACCGACAACCAGGGCAAGGTTTTCTCATTGTACCCTCTGCAGCGATCGTGGGCAAAGCGAAGCGGCAGCCGGGCACGTCCATCGGCCCGGACCATTGCCCATGGGCAGGCTCTCCGGCTTGTCGGGGGCTACCGCTGTTGGAGATGACCCCATGCGATGGAAGCAGACGCCGCGCCGCGCTCTGTTTACAGTTGCCTCTCTACGGTATGGGCCTTGCCTGGGGCACGGTCGAAGACCGGCCCCAGGCCGAGCATCGGGATCGGCTCCACATCAAGGCGAGGGACAATTGACACCGGGCCAGCATTGGCGCTCCAGATCCCAGAGATACGGCACGCCGGTGTCGAACCACTCCGTTTTGGTCTCGCACATGGCGTCAAACATCTCGTCGGTGATGTAGACCTTGGAAACCATGTAATGATCGTCCCAGATTTTCTGGTCACGCACGCTGGTACAACTGCCGCCGATATAGCCTCCCAGTGCCGCGGCGTTGAGCTGAAGCTCCGGGATGGTGCGGAAGCGAAGGGTGTTGTGGTGCATTTTGAGCTCGCCGTTGATCCAGAGTTTGACCTCGCCATCCGCCTGCCCGGGTGTGTTCAGCTTCATCATCATCTGAAAATCAAGCCATTGCCCGCTGGTGATATAGAGAGGTGCACCGACATTCTGGCGCAGCTTCTCACCATAGCCGGTCGGCTGATCGAGATGATAGCAGTAGAGCACGGGCTCTCCGCGATCGTACACGCCCGCAGGGTCGAAGCAGCGCGTGACATGGGCGGCGTTGTCATACCAACAATTGGGCATGATCTGCAGGAAGCAGCTCGCTTCGTTCGTGCCATCCGGGCGTTGGCCGGCCGGCAGTGTGAAGGTGATCGGGTTGTGGGCATAAAGCGAAAACGCTTTGGATTCGCAGGTAAACTGATAGCCCGGCTCATATTGGCGATAGAAACGCCAGTAGTACACATCGCTGCGCGGAAGCGCGTACTTGAACGCGGCTACCGGTTCGTGTGTGCCGGCGAGATTCTGGAATTGCTGCGCCTTCGCGCCTTTGCGCACCGGACTTTGCACAACGCTGACATTGTTGGGGTAGCTGTAATACACCCGGTTGGGCGGATACGGTGCCAGCACCGAGGCGGAGTTGCCGCGATTGGCAAGCTGATACCAGTAGGGATGCTCCATGCTGGTGGCAAACACCACGCCGTTCGTTGGATCGAAGGCGCATACATTGCCGGAGAGGGGTGGCGTCGTCGTCGCCGTGGGCGTGGCCGTGGAGGTAGCCATCGGCGTGGGTGTCGTCGTCGCCGTGGGCGTGGCCGTGGAGGTAGCCATCGGCGTGG
>JBBINH010000085.1:0-8345 GCA_037443945.1 Caldilineales bacterium | reverse complement strand
CGCCGACCCGTACGCCGACGGCCACGCATACGCATACGCCGACGCCGACCCATACCCAGTCCCCAACTCCCCACACGGCCACCCCTACTGCCACGCGACCGGCCGATGGCCAGGGCGATCCCTACGAAGCGGACGATACCTGCGCCCTGGCGCGCTTCATCACGACCGATGGCACGGTCCAGGAGCATACCTTCCATAAGCTTGACGACCAGGATTGGGTTGCTTTTAACGCTACGGCCGGGACATCCTATCTCATCCTCGGCGACGTGCCGGCCGGCTCGCCCGCCGATCTGACCGTTCTCCTGTATGCTACTTGCGGCGGGGTGCCCCAGCAAGGCCAAAATTACGCGTTCAGCCCCGGTTTTCGTCTGCAATTCCAGGCCGGGATGAACGGGCCCATTTATCTAAGACTGCTCAACCACGACCCCACTGTCTATGGCGCGCATGTCGCCTACTCGGTCGCCGTGCGTGCCATGAGCCCTACGACTCAGCGCGGCGCCCTGGTGCTGGTGGCCGGCCAGCGTCGCGATCTTGAGCTGCAAGAGCACATTCACCGCGTGGCCGGGCAAGTCTATCGCGTGTTCCTCAACCATGGTTACACCCAGGAGGACATCTTTTACCTAACACCCGATCTGACCCAACCCGGCGCCGATGCTCCGGCCAGCGTGAACGACCTGCGGGCGGCCATCACTGGCTGGGCGCGCGAGCGCGTTGGCCCCGACCGGCCGCTCACGCTTTACCTGGTGGATCATGGCGAGTACGACCGTTTCCTCCTTGATGACCGTCGCGGGGAATACCTGACGCCCGATCAACTCGACGCTTGGCTGGCCGAAGTGGAGGCAGTGCGGCCCGGCGTGAAGATCAACGTCGTCGTCGAGGCGTGTCTGTCGGGCAGTTTCATTGACCCGCCCAAGCAGATCAGCCGGCCGGGCCGCGTCGTCATGACGTCTACCGGTGCGCGCAACAATGCCTATGCCTCAGAGCAAGGGGCCCGTTTTTCCGATTCCTTCCTGGCCGCCCTGGATCAGAACAGCAGCCTGTATCTTGCCTTCCAGGCGGCGCACTGGTCGGTCCAGGTTGCCACGGCCGAGAACCAGACCCCCTGGCTGGATGATAACGGGAATGGCGTTCCTAACGAAACCACCGATGGACTGGAGGCGCAACGCCGCGGCTTCACGTTCTCCGGCACCCTTGGCAGCAGCTCGTGGCCGCCTTACATCGCCGAGACAATCGCACCGAGAACGATCCAAAACGGCGTCGGAATGATTCGGGCCAGGGTGCTCGATAATCCCCAGGATGGGGTACGCCGTGTCTGGGCGGTCATCTATCCACCATCCTATGTGCCGCCGCCTCCATCGAGCGGCTTGGTGCGCGAATGGCTGCCGACCATTGTCTTGCTGGATCAGGGTGGCAACTGGTACGGCGCTTCTTACACCGGCTTTACGGAGCGCGGCGTGTATCGGGTGGTGATCTATGCGGAGGACGGCGAAGGATTGCAAGCGCGGCCGGTGGCGATGACGGTAAGCACAGGGTCGCGAGTGTACTTGCCGCTGGTGAAACGATGAACGGTATTGAAGAGGTCGTTCTATGAGAGGCCATCCGAGGTACCTTCTTATCCAACTGGCTTTATTCTGCGGAACGGCGCTGGCCCTGCTCGGCATGGTTGTCGGGTTGCTCAGGACCGGTGAAGCGCCGGTCCATGCGCAAACCTTGGGCCAGCATTGCTACGACATCGGTCCGTTGCCTCAGCCACCGCCGGACTGGTGTGGCTGCACCTGGGGGGCGGTGTATGTGGACCGGAAGCCGGTAGCCGGCGCCCAGGTGACGCTGACGTTTGCGGGCAGGAGCCTTACGACCGTTTCGCGGCTTTCGGCGGTGGAACCCTATCCCTATTATGCCCTGAGCGCCGATGAACTCGGGGCCAGGCACGGCGATGTGGTCACCCTGAGCGTTCGCTATCGTGGTCAAACCCTGACCCGGACCGTGCGCCTGTTGCCCGACGGTGTCAGCGGCGAACAGCAAGTATCGTTTGTGTTTCCCGCCTCCGGGCACTGGGAGCGCTGGGCCGAACTGCCCAACGTCCGGGCTTTGGCGGTCGCCGGGGATGACCTGTGGGTGGGGACGGCAACCGGTCTGTTCCGTTGGGACATCACCACGGGTGTCTCGGAAACCCACACGACCGGCCTGTCCTCGGCCAACATGCAAGCATTGGCGGTTGCGGCAGATGGGTCGGTCTGGGCCGGCACGCCGGCCGGGCTGGCGCGCTATCGCGCTGGCGTGTGGACGGTGCAGGCCACGGGGCTGGCTTCGGCGAACATCCGCGGCCTGGCCGTTGCGGCCGACGGGAGCGTCTGGGCCGGGGCCGGCGGCGCAACGACGGGCGGGGTCAGTCGTTTCGATGGGATAGCCTGGCAGCCGCAGGCCGACTTCAACGGGCCGCTGCCCAACACCGTCCTGACCCTGGCTGCGGATCGGGCCGGCGGCATCTGGGTCGGCACCGACGGCGCCGGGGTGAGCCGGTGGGATGGGGCGGTCTGGCGCACCTTCAGGACGACAGACGGCCTGGCATCGGACATCGTCTACGGCATTGCTGCCGACCCGAATGCGGTCTGGTTCGCCACGTTCTCGTATCTGGACGGCAGCGGCGCCCATGGCGGGGCCGGCCACTACGACCTGACCACCGGCGAGTGGACGCGTTACACCCAGGAAGATGGTCTGGCCTTCGACGATGTGGCCGCCGTGGCCGTGGATGCAGCCGGCCGCGCCTGGTTCGGCACCTGGGGCGGTGGCATCAGCCTGTTCGACGGCCGCAACTGGTGGACTTTTGACGAGGCGGCCGGCCTGAGCTCGAACTTCGTGCGGGCGCTGGCGCCGGGGCCGGATGGTTCGTTGTGGGTCGGCACGCGTGCGGGGGTAGAGCGTTTCCGGTCGGGGCCGGGTGCGGCGCCGCCGGTCATCGAGCGGGTGGCGGTAACGCCCACAAGCTCCCACCTGGGCCCCGCCTTGCGGTTCGATGCTGTGGCACGAGCCGGTGTGGGCAGTGCCATCGCCGGGTACGAGTGGCGTTCCGATGTGGATGGCGCGCTGGGGAGCGAGGCTTCGTTCGTCATCCCACTGCATCGCCTTACGTTGGGCACCCATACGGTGACGGTGCGGGCGCTGGACGAGGAAGGTCAATGGTCAGAGGCGGCTTCTATCCCTGTGGAGATCACGGCATGGCAGCTCCTCTATCTGCCTTTGCTGTCGCGTTGAAGGGCCAGTCGGAGGCTTCACGGTTGAGCATTCTGGTTCGCTGATAGCTCCCTGCTACTGGAAGAGGTGGCATCATGCTCGCCAAAACGGAAAAAGGCACTATCCAGAAAATACGAATCGTTCAAGTTCTGCTCGTTGTCGTGATCTTCAGCACCTCTTCTGCGCTCTCACCAAGCTCCGCCGCCAGAGAGATCTTGCGCCCCGAATCCTATACCTTTGAGGAGAGCTTCAACTCCTACGCCTACAAAGCCTATGCGCGCGACATGGAATGGGACATCTGGGCAGGCCAACTGACTCTGATGCCCCAAGACACGATCACGCAGGAAAGGCCGGCGGTTGCAGCCAGTTCAGGTGAAGGTGCTTATGTGGTCTGGATGGACCAACGAAATGGCGGAAGTCGAATCTATGCCCAAAGGCTTGATTCCGCGGGTAACCGGCTTTGGGAAAGGGATGTGCAGGTCTCCAGGATCTCAAGCACAGTATGGCAAGAAGCACCCGCAGTAGTGATAGACGATACCGGCGCGGCGATTATTGCGTGGAGCGATGATCGGTCCGGAACACCACGAGTATATCTACAACGTCTGGATCGCGCTGGACGACGCACATGGCCCGATGACGTTGCCATTGCAGACACAACAAGTAGTTGGCAGAACGAACCGACCTTAGTGCTGGATAACGCCGGTGACATCATTGTGGCATGGAGCGACCTGCGAGGCGGCACCTATCATATTTTCGCTCGCAAAATGAGCGTCAATGGTGAGTACTTGTGGCCAAATGACGTTCAGGTCAGTGGCTTACACCGTGGCCGGTATCAGTTGCACCCTTTGGCCGTTTCCGATGGCCGAGGGGGCAGCTTTATCGTCTGGGAGGACGCATATCCCGGAGATTACCTTACATATGTTGACATCTATGTCCAGAAGTTGAACAGCCGGGGCGATCGGCTCTGGGATCAAGATCGCGCTGTGCTTTCTCCCAATGAAGAGGCCATCCACCATACCCTGGCGGCGACACAGGCCGGAGATGCCGGATTGACTGTCGCCTGGGTAGCTTCTGGGGGAACCTCAATTTGGGTCAAGCATGTGCCGGAACAGATGCAATCAGCCGCGAGCATCAGCGTCATCATATCTGGCAGTACCCCATCGAATGCAGCCAGGCCAGCCGAGACCGACAGCGCAGGCCCATTCCCGGGTCAGCTCGTTGGCGGCGATCCATTAGCTTTGGCACCGGATGAAGCCGGCGGCGTGTTTCTGGCCTGGAGTAGCCTCTCGCGCCGGCCGGACAGCTGGGACTTTGGCGAGGCAGAGATCGATGTCCTTCGCCTGGATGCCGGGCTGACGGCGCTTTGGAGTGCACCGGTGCTCCTGCATTCGCCGCAACCTGATACATTGCAGCAATCCCCCGCGCTGGCGTCGGACGGCCAGGGCGGAGTCTGGGTCGGTTGGGAAGACCAGAGACGCGCCCGCGGCGATATCTATGTTCAGCGCCTTGCGGGGGGCGGAACATGGCTGTGGCCTAACGAAGTCCGATGCCATTGGGATAGCGGCCAGGGACGACGAACCGCCTCGACTGCCGTTTTGGGCCAGAATGGGGTGGCTTGGGTTGCGTGGGCGGAAACGCGACACGGCAATAACGAAATCTATCTCCAGCGGATCAGTGCTTCTGGTCAACGCGAATTTCCATATGGCTTACGTGCTAGTGTCACAGGCATTACTGAGGATCACGATAGCCCCTTTAGCCAATTCGGGCCCCGCCTGGCTATGGGGAACGACGGGCATCTGCTTGTCGCATGGTGGGATACGCGGCATGACAATGGCGACACCTATGCACAGAAGCTCGATGGCCATGGCAACCGACTTTGGACTGTTGATAAATTGTTCAACCATGAATCCTATCCGCAGGCTTCTCACCTGGCGCTGACCTCCGATTGTGGAGATGGCTATTTTGTGGCCTGGACAGACAACCGCCCAGGTCTGCCCGCCATTTATGTGCAACATGTCAGCAGTGATGGGGAGTTGCTGTGGGCCAGAGATGTTATGGTGAACGAAAATCGTTCTTGGGTGCAACACTCAGACCCTGTTGCGGTCTGTGACGGCTCAGGCGGCGTATTCGTTGCATGGTGGGATAACCGCGCAGCCTATCGTGAAGTTTACGTCCAACGTCTCAATGCCAACGGCCAGAGGTTGTGGGCCCAGGATACGCGTGCTAGCGCAGTGCCCGGCTCGGGCTACCCTCAAGATATCTTCTTCGTTGACCAGCCGCCGGCCCTTGTGACCGATGGGACGGGAGGGGTGTTTGTGGCCTGGGCCGAGGCCAGAGATGGCATCGCAGAGGAAATCTATCTGCAACGGATATCCTCCGCAGGAGCACGGCTTTGGACAAGCGATCGAAAGGTGAGTCGCCGCTCGATATCTGCCGATCGTTCTGCTCCTTATCTTGCCCGAAGTGGCTCGGAGATTCGGATTGCCTGGCAGGAGCGCAGAGGCGCGAGTACCGGTTCGGAAATCTATCTGCAGAAGATCAGCCTTGATGGCAACCCGCTCTGGCCGTCAGATGTGCCGATTGGTCAAAACACGGGCAAGGATAAATTTGAGCCAACCATAGTTATGAACCAGGCGGGGGAAACACTGATTGTCTGGAACGACTACCGCAATGATGTCAGCGATGTCTACCTTCAAGTGGTGAACCTTCAAGGCACGCCTCAATGGGAGGGTGATGTTGCGGCCATATCCCCTCAACAGTTCGTGGCCTTCTCCGGAATCGCCGAATCCAGGCGCATCAATCCTCCCGGCATGGCTGTCAGCCATGCGTTGCTGACAGCGCTCTACGAGACCCGCGGGGGCAGTGTCGAGTTCTACCTGAGCAACAATGGCGGCGCTTCGTGGTGGCGCACAGAACCTGGTCAGATGATGGCTTTCCCCCAAGTTGGCAACGACCTGAGATGGCGCGTGGAGATGCAAGCGGATCCTTACAGCATGCATAGTCCAACGATAGACCTGATTCGGATTGTCTATGAATTGCGAGCAAGCGCAGGGGACGCATATGAGCCGGACGACGCCTGCGCAGATGCCCGTCCCATCGTCGTCAACGGTGCAGTCCAGGATCACACCTTCCACCAGCAGGCCGATGCAGACTGGGCCTGGTTCGATGCCACCGCCGGCGTGAGTTACATCCTTGAGACCCGAAACACCGGCGCTCGCGCGAACAGCGTTATCGAAGCCTACGCGACTTGTACTGCGCCGCCGACCTCCGGTGGCCGCTCCTTCGGCCCGGGTTACACCATCAGTTTCACTGCGGCGACAACCGGCCGTTATTATCTCAAAGTATATAACCATGACCCGGCTGCGTTCGGTGCAGACACCGGCTACACCCTTTCCGTGCGCGCGGTGCAGCCTTCTGCTGTGGCCATCATCGTCGCCGGTCATGATGGGGCCTATTCCGCCCAGGAGAACATCATCTATGCCGCCGACCGTGCCTATCGCATCTTCCGCAATGCCGGCATCATCAAGGCCAATATCCGCTACCTGGCGCCGTTGGCCTCCCACGACGCGGACGGCGATGGCATCAACGATATCGCCGGCCCGCCTACGGTTGCGAATGTGCGTGACGGGGTGCAGGATTGGGCGCGCCAACGCGGGGTGGGGCGGGGCGTGCCGCTCTACCTTTACCTGGTGGATCACGGCCTGGTGGATCGCTTCAAAGCAGATGGCGACGCGGCCGACCGTCACGTCACCGCTACAGACCTGAACCTGTGGCTCTCGAACCTGGAAGCCACCACCGGTGCGGACAATGTCAACGTTGTTATTGATGCCTGCTACTCTGGATCCTTCATTGATGTGACCGCGGCCGGTCCGGCCAGCATTTCGGGACGTAATCGTGTGGTGATTGCGTCTACCAGCAGCGACTGGCTGGCCTTTGGTCCGCCTGGCGGACAAGGTCTCTACTTCTCCAATGCCTTTTTCAGCGGACTGGAGAACGAGCAATCGCTTTATGCCAGCTACCTGACCGGTCGTCAGGCGGTAGAGACCCAAGACTTGCTTCAACGGCCGTGGCTGGATGACAACGGTGACCAACGGTCCGATACAGCAGACGGCGCAGTTGCTTCTGCTCGCGCGTTGCGCCGCGTGGCGTTGGGCGGCCAATCCCCGCGCATCGAATGGGTGCAGGGAAATGCCCGCACCGGACAAATCCTGGCCAGGGTCACCGACGACTCGGCCTGGGTAAGCGTGCGCGTCGAGGTATTCGCGCCTTCCTACGTGCCGCCGCAGCCCGATGGCAGTGGAACAACGCGTATCGTCAACGTGCCCGTGGTGACTTTGAACGATGCTGACGGTGATGGCATGTACACCGGCGAATATCGCTTCGCCGAACCAGGTACCTATCGCCTGGTGGCGCATGCGCAGGATAGCGAGGGCAATCTGGGACAGCCGGTGATGGAGCTCGTCGGGCCAGGAGGCAGGGATAGGCAGCTCTACTTGCCGCTCATCCTAAGCGATAGGTAACTTCTGCCGGTTAACCACTAATAGGACGGAGGAGATGCCGATGAAGAGTAGTGTTCTTGCCTGTATCTTTGGTGGGGTTCTCGTTTTGTGCTTCTTGGTCGGCAATGCCGAAACGGAGATGGTCCGCGGGCACGCAGGCGAAGATAGCTCGAGCCGAACGGCGATCCCATCAAGCCGGATCAATGACGATAGTTTCGTGCAACCGCAAGACGATGCGCCTTACCGCTACTTCCTCTTCGCCATCGGCGCCCAGGCGCCGGTGGGGCAGTTCAACTACACAGCGGAGGTAGCCATAGCCTCCGACGGCACGGTCTATGTGGCCGATTACGATAACTGTCGCATCCAGCACTTTGACGCAACGGGGACTTTCCTGAACGCCTGGGGTTCCTGCGGCACCGGCGAGGGGCAGTTCGCCAAACCCAGCGGCGTGGTCGTGACTTTCGGCGTCGTCGAGGGGCAGTTCGCCAGACCCAGCGGCGTGGCCGTGGCTCTCGACGGCACAGTCTATGTGGCGGACAGCGGCAATCACCGCATCCAGCGTTTCACGGCCACCGGAGTGTTCCTGGGCAAGTGGGGCTCCAGGGGCTCAGGCGA
>JBBINH010000084.1:0-8450 GCA_037443945.1 Caldilineales bacterium | reverse complement strand
GCCGCCGCCGTCCTCCGCCTGCTGACAGATGCCGACCTGAACGGCCGCCTGCGCACGGCCGGCCGCGCCTGGGTCGAGCAGCACTACGCCTGGCAGACGGTCTATCGTCGCGTGGATGCGGTCTACGCGCGGTTGTTGGACCACGCTTGGCACAAGGCGAGAGGAGCGGTATAATGGGGCCATGCGAGAGGTGCAACTATGCTTGAGATAACCTTGCTGCGGACTCGTTCCAGGCACACGAGGATTACAACGACTGGTTCTACTGGCAGAGTGTCCTGGAGGAAAAACAGCGCAAGCTGGCCGATTTGCAAGGGAGGATTTGATGTCCACCCACGACTTTGAACCCGCCATCGAAAGAGCGCCCGATATCGCCGGCGGCAAACCGCGCATCGCCGGACATAGGATCACCGTGCAGGACGTCGCCCTTTGGTACGAATGGCTGGGACGCCCCATCGAGGAGATCGCCACAGAACATGACCTGACCCTGGCCGAGATCCACGCGGCTTTGGCCTACTATTATGCCCATCAAAAAGAGATTGATCGGAGCATCCGCGAGAGTGCTGACTTCGTCGCTGCATTGCGTGTCCGCATTCCGTCTAAATTGGTCAAAGAAGCTGCTTGAAGGCATGGATGACCGAACCGATCCAGTTCTACGCAGATGAGCACATCGGACGTTCCATCGTGGTCGGATTGCGTCGCCGGGGGGTTGACGTACTCACCGTTTCCGAAGCGGGCATGCGCAGCGCTTCGGATCTGGAACATCTCAAGTTTGCCTTCGATCAAAAACGGGTCATCATAACCCAAGATGATGACTTCTTGCGTTTACATGCCCAGGGCGTGACCCATCGGGGCATCGTCTATGCGTCGCATCACAAGACGGTGGGTGAGATCATCCGTGGTGTGATGCTGATCTATCATATCGGCAGTGAGCGAGCAGCCCGTCGCCACGGACCAGCCGGGCGTAAGGACCGGGTCCGACCCGGAGCTCGTAGGTGAAATCTCGGCGACGGGGCACAAGGCCGAACGATGAGCATGCCCCTTCACGCCAGGCTGTTCCACGAGAACCTGGCCTTCAAGCCTCACAACTTCTATGCCGGCTGCGAACGCATCTTCCAGACAGTGGCATCCGAACTAAAAGGTGCCCCACCTGAAGGTTTTGACCGGCATCGCCGCTTGTTGGAGCGGATGGGGAGCGCCTGGCAGAGCCGGCCTTGCTCAGTCCTGCCACCGTCGCGAATCTGCGTGAGTATCTGGCTTTTCGCCATGTTGTACGCAACATGTATGGGTTCGAGCTCGACCGCGAGCGCATCGAGCGCCTGGCAGAGCCGGCCTTGCTCAGTCCTGCCACCGTCGCGAATCTGCGTGAGTATCTGGCTTTTCGCCATGTTGTACGCAACATGTATGGGTTCGAGCTCGACCGTGAGCGCATCGAGCGCCTGGTGAGTCGCTATCCGGAAGTCTGGCAACAGGTCGAAGCCGACCTGCAACGTTTCATCGCCTGGCTCAACGCCTTGGCGGATGAGCTGGCGGCCTAGCAGGTTCGGCGATAGGCGAGACTGCAGACCCCACGTTCGCCATTCACCTTGCACATCACCTATCTCTGCCTTTCCCCCACCTTTGGCATGCACCAGTACACGGCCGACCTGGCCAATCGCCTGGCGGCGCACGGCCACCGGGTGGATGTGGTGACGACCGGCCGGCTCCCGCGCGACCGCTATGCGGCCGGCGTCGCGGTTCACACGCCGATCGCCAACCGCACCACCGGCTTCGGCGCCGAGGGGCTGAACGTTGCCGGTTATCGGGCCGTGCGCCGCGCCCTGCTGGCGCAACCGGCCGCCGTTGTGCACATCACGGCGCCGCACCTGTGGAACCCGCTGCTGATCGCCGCCCTCCGCCGCGCCGGCCGGCGGGTCATCCACACGCTGCACGACCTGGACCCGCATCGGGGCAGCCCCTTTGCCGCGCTCATTCGCCTGTGGAACCGGCTGGTTCTGGCATCCGGCTGCCACATCCTGGTGCACGGTCGCTGTTACCGCGATCGGCTTATCGCCCGGGGAATCCCGGCCGAGCGTGTCGCCTACACCCCGCTGCTGCACGGCTTCCTGTCCGCCGATCGCCCCTGGCCGCCCGGAATTCGGTCTGACCCTTCCACCCTCCACCCTCCGACCGTTGCGCTTACTGTCCTTTTCTTCGGCAGGGTGGAGGCGTATAAGGGAGTGGATGCGCTGTTGGCGGCGTGGAGCTTGCTCCGCAGGGACCGATCTTGGGGAACGCCCTCCTATTCCGACGATCGCTTTCCGACCACCGAACCGTCGCCTCGCCTGATCATCGCCGGTCCGGTTGCCCCGGGCCTGGCGTTGCCGCCGCTGCCACCCGGTGTTGAGCTGCGCAACCGGCTTATCCTGGATGAGGAGGCGGAGGCGTTGTTTCGGGCGGCCGATCTGCTGGTGCTGCCCTACCGCGACGCCACCCAATCCGCCCTGGTTGCCGCTGCGTATGCCTACGGCCTGCCCGTGATCGTGACCCGCATCGGGGCGCTGCCGGAGTACGTGCGCGAGGGGGAAACCGGCTGGGTCGTCCCGCCGGGTGAGCCGACGGCGCTGGCTGCCGCTCTCGCCACGGCGCTGGCCGACCCCGATCGCCTTCGGCGCATGGGCGCTGCCGGTCGCGCCTGGTTTGAGGCCCATCATCGGGAAGCGCGCCTTGATCTGTTGACACGCTATCAAACGCTCATCGCCGAGAGCCGCTAAATCGGCGGTAGGGCCCTGCCAAAAAGCCGCCAACGGTTGTTATTTAGATATAAGAGCCCACTACCTACCCGGCTGCCCGCCACCGGTGCGCCGATTGAAAATCGGCCTCCTTGAGTGCATGGTGCCGGACGTCAGTCTGCGCCGAGGCGTCCGGTCGACGCAGGCCGACCGGAGGCCTGTGACGGGCGACTTTAGTCGGCGCGTAGGCAGAACCATCCACCGCTTTTTCCGTTCTTTTCTGGTTGCGCCGGAGACTACTGTGAAGCACCGAACCGTTTTTCTTGCCGATGACGAGAGTTCGCCCCCGGAGGAACACGCCGCCTCTCGGCCTCCATCGCTACCGCGCCTTCGGCTTCCCGATTTGCGGCTACGCATCTCGGAACGGCGGGTGCTATTGGCCGTCACCGATTTGTTTCTGGTCAATGTGGCCTTGGTCCTCGCCTTCTACGTCTCGGATTATCCGGTCATCAACCCGACCCACCTGATTGCGCTGTGGAAGTGGTTTCTAACCCTCAGCCTCGTCTGGTGGGTGTACGCCCAGCTTTTCGATGTTTACAACCTGGCCCGCGCCGCCGTTCCCCTGTACAGCGTTCGCAACAGCGCCGCCGCAACGGCCTTGAGCATCCTGAGCTACACCTTTATCCCCGTCCTCAGTCCGCCCTTGCAGGCGCGCTCGTTCCACTTCCTCTTTGGCCTGGCCGCCGTTCTGGCCGTGGTCTTGTGGCGATTGGGCTATGCCCTCCTGTTTGTGCAACCCAGCTTTAACCAACGGGCTTTGATCGTCGGTGCCGGGCAGGCAGGGCGGACCCTCATGGCCGAATGGCGTCGGGCATCCGGTACGGCCAATCCCTTCTCGGGCACCGGCTACGAATTGATAGGCTTTATCGACGACAATCCGGCCCTACGCCATCAGCGCATCGAAGGGCTTCCGGTGTTGGGCAACCATCGCGAGCTTCTTCCCATTGCGCTGTCCCACAAAGTCGATGAGATTATCCTCGCCATCACCCACCGTCATGCTATCTCCCAAGGTCTCTTCGATGCGCTCTTGCAGTGTCGCGAATCAGGCCTGCGGCTGACCACGATGGCGGCCATTTATGAACGCTTGCTGCGCCGTGTGCCGGTCTGCCATTTGGGTGCCGACTTCCATCTCGTTATGCCCATGGCCGACACGTTCTCCGAACGCGTCTATGAGCTCGCCAAGCGCGCGCTGGATATCGTTTTGGCTGTGCTCGGTTTGATCGGCATGGGGTTGCTGATTCCCGTTATCGCTCTGGCCAATCGCCTAACCTCGCCCGGCCCTCTCTTTTACACCCAGGAGCGGGTAGGTCGGGCCGGCATGATTTTCTCCATCCTCAAATTCCGCTCCATGCATCCCCAGGCCGAGGCCGCCTGCGGTACCGTGTGGGCGCGGCCGAACGACCCCCGCATTACCCCCATCGGGTGCTATCTGCGCAAGACCCGTCTTGATGAGTTGCCGCAGGTGATCAATGTCTTGCGCGGAGAGATGAGCATCATCGGCCCGCGACCGGAACGGCCGGAATTCGTCGAAAAATTGGCGGCCGAGCTGCCCTTCTATCGCGCCCGTCACGCCGTGCGTCCGGGCATCACCGGTTGGGCGCAGGTCTGCTATCGCTACGGCAACTCGGTCGAAGATGCCCGCATCAAGCTCGAATACGACCTCTACTACGTGGTCCATCGAGGCTTTTTGCTCGATCTGACCATCTTGCTGAAAACGGCCGCCATCATCCTGCAAGGAAAGGGGCTTTGAACGCAACACGGACGTTCGCAGGATAAACCGTCCCGCGGCGATGCGGAAGCCGGGGCGGTTTGGTCGGCCCGTACCGGGGCTCGGGTTCTCGCTTCTCGGGTTTTGCCGGCGCTCGATTGGGCATCCGTTTGGCGTTCCCGGTTGGGTTGTTCTATCGTTGACCGTGTTTTCCTAACGCTTTTACCCTATGACCATTACCATTTGTCCTCATCTCGGTCTGAGCCACGATCGCACGCTGGTTCACAGTCAGCCTCACGAAGGTCATCGTTGCTTTGCGCAAGAACCGCCGGGAGACCCCGATCTTGAGCATCAACAGCGCTATTGCTTTAGCACCGCCCACGAAACCTGTTCGTTTTTTGTCCCTCTCGATCGGCTTACCGTCGCCGAGCCCGCCGCGCCGGAGCCTTCGCCGCTCCCGGTCTGGCGTCTGGCCTATCTGGGTGTGATAGGCCTGGGCGTGCTGGCCGTTATCCTCCTTTACGGCCGCATGCTCTGGCGACCGCAGCCGAGGGCAACGGCGGGCACCCCTTCCGGTGTAACTCTCCCGGTCTCGCCGACGCCATCGCCGGCGGCCGCAGCCACCGAGGCGCTCCCGACACCGATGCCGGCGGCCTTTGCCCGCTTTGTGACGCCCACGCCGGAACCGGACGGACGGGTGATCAGCCTGGTGCCCCGGGCCGAAGACATGGCCTGGTGGAGCAGCGGCGAAACGCGCGGAGGACGTGTCGGTGACTCCTTCCTGTATGTCGGCCACTTCGAAGGTCAGACGTTTCTCGCCGTCGTGCGCTTCGACCTCGGCCGGGTGCCGCGGGGCGCGCCCTGGCGTGGGGCTTTTCTCGTCCTGACAGGGCTTAACAACGAGCGGTTGGACCCTGCTGCCGAAGGGACCTGGTCGGTCCAGTTCCTGGCGGCCGATAGCCTGCCCGATTGGACGCGCGCCGATTTTCAGACCGTTCTCAATGCACCGGCCGTGGTCACCCTGCTGCCCAGGCTCACGGCGGCCGATCTGGCCCCCGGTCGTGAGAACGTATGGGAGCTGGACAAGTCGGCCTTGGCCTGGCTGGAGCAACAACGATTGGACGAGCAGACGATGCTGCTCGTGCGGCTCGTGGGACCGGACCGCGGTGGACGCAGCCTCTTCGCCTGGGATAGCGGTAGCGGCCCGGTTACCCGTGGTCAAGCGCCGCTGCTCGTTTTGAGTTTGGGACCGGCGCCGGCCACGCCGCCACCCCTGCCAACCGAGCCCGTGCTGGTGGCCACGGCGACACCCACGCCGGCCAATGTCCTCACCGTTGCCGTACAGGCCCTTACGGCCACGGCCGTGGCGACGACCATCGGCACCCCTACGCCGTTGCCGGCGCGGGTCGTCACCCCTACACCCACACCCGAAAACGTGGCCACGGCCCAGGCCCTCGGCCTGATCCCACCCCTGGTCATCCCTACCTTCACCCCGGCCAATCCGGCCACGGCCACGGCGCAGGCTTTCTATGCCACAGCCGTCGCCGTCACCACCGGTACCTTCACCCCCATCCCACCTCAGGCCGTCGTCGCCACCGTGGTGACGCCCACACCCACACCCGCCAACGCCGCCACGGCGCTGGCGCGCGCATTACAGGCCACGGCTGCGGCCCAGATGCACGGCACCCCAACGCCGTTGCCTTTCTATGTCCTGGTCGCTACGGCTACACCCACACCGTTTGTCGTGACGGCGACGCCACGCCCGACCAATGCGGCTACGGCGACCGAGCAGGCAGCCCGCGCGACCCTGGCCGCCCTCATCGGAGCCACGACTCCCCTCCCTGAAGATGTCGTTACCCCTACACCGACCCCAACGGCCACGGCCGTGCCGCTTCTGCTCTTCCTGCCCGAATCGTTTTTCGCCACGGCCACACCCACGCCCACGCCTCCGCCGCGGAGTTTGCCCGCTTCGTTGCGCGGGCGCATTCTCTTTTTCAGCGATCGTCCTATGCCCAACGTAGGCGAACGCACCCATCTGTGGTTGCTCGACCCGGACACCGGTCGTCTGGCTTATGTGACCCAGAGCTGGGTCTATCCTCTGGCTCAACAAGCCGAACTCGTCTTCACCGATGCGGCCGGTGAGTATCGCCTGGTCGTGGAACCCGATAGCCGTCGCGTCCTGCAGGTCTTTGTTTTCGTTCCCCGTTACAACAGCCGTACCCAGGTGAGCCTGTTCACGGCCACCAGCTACGATCCCGCCTGGGCTCCCGACGGCAGTCGTATCGCCTTTGTTTCCCAAGAACCCGGCAATGACGAGATCTACGTCGTCCAACGCGATGGTACGAATCCGATCCGCCTCACCCTCAACACCTGGGAATGGGATAAACATCCCTCCTGGTCACCCGACGGCCGTCAGATCGTATTCGATTCCAATCGGGTGACCGGACGCCGGCAATTGTGGATCATGAATGCCGACGGCAGCGGACAGCGCCCCTTGCTGATCTCGCCGTACAACGACCACAGCCCGATTTGGGTGAAATAAGGAGTCCGGCGGGTATTTACATCGCTCTCACCTTCTGTTACACTTTCCTCTATCCCCCGTCCACGTGAGGTGCATTTGTGGAGCAACGGAACCTAGACTTGCGCGAGTATGTTCTGCCCCTCTGGCGCTGGTGGTGGTTGTTGGTAGCGTCTACCCTGGTCGCCACGATTTCCAGTTTCCTTGCGGCGTGGCAACAACCGCTTCTCTACCGGACGCACGCTACCGTTATCGTGGGCAGTGTCATCGAAAGCCGCAATCCGAACACCAACGAAGTCTGGCTGAGCCAGCAATTGGCCACCACCTACGCCGAGATCGCCCAGCGGGAGATCGTGCGCCAGGGCGCCATGGCCCAACTCGGCCTGAGCAGTCTCCCCAAGTATAACGTTCGGGTCGTGCCCAACACGCAATTGATCGAGATCACGGTCACCGATACCAGCCCGGAACGGGCCCAGGCCGTGGCGAATGCGCTGGCCGAGCAACTCGTCGCCATCAGTCCCACGGCCTCCGGTACTACCGAACAAAAACGGCAGGAGTTCATCAGCCAACAACTCAACGACCTGGAAGCCAAAATCCGCGAGACCCAGGACGAGATCACCCGCAAGCAGACCGAACTGGCCAATCTCTTCAGCGCCCGTCAAATCGCCGATACCCAGGCCCAAATCGCAGGCCTGCAGAACAAATTGAATACGCTTCAAGCCAACTATGCAGCCCTACTCGCCAACACCCAACGCGGTGCCCTTAACAGCCTGAGCGTTATCGAGCCGGCTGCGCTGCCGACGGAGCCTGTGGGACCGAACAAGCCGGCCATCATCCTCCTCGCCGCCGTCATCGGTTTTGCTCTGGCCGCCGGCGCTGCTTATCTGCTGGATTATCTCGATGATACTCTCAAAAATCCCGATGACATCCGCAAGGTGACCAACCTGACCACCCTCGGCGCCGTTCCTCACCTGGGCGAAGCCCTTGCCGCCGGGAGTGAGCTCGTCAACCTGGGGCAGGGTCATTCGGCCGCGGCCGAGGCTTTCCGCGTCTTACGCACCAATCTCCAATTCGTTGCGGTGGATCGTCCGCTGCGCACGCTGCTTGTCGCCAGTTCGGGTCCTGGCGAGGGCAAATCGCTGATCGCGGCCAATCTGGCCGTGGCCTTTGCCCAGGCCGATCAACGGGTGATCCTGGTGGATGCCGACCTCCATCGCCCCCGGCAGCATCGGATCTTCGGCCTTCCCAACAACACCGGTCTCACCACAGCCCTCCTCGCCCCGGAGGCGGCCCTGGATGGGTTCTGTCAGGTAACATCCGTCCCCGGACTGCGCGTCGTCACGTCGGGTCCTCTTCCGCCCAATCCGGCCGAGCTGCTCGGCTCCGATCGCATGCGCGATCTGATCCAAACCCTCGGCCGCGAGGCCGATATCATTCTCTTTGATGGTCCGCCTGT
>JBBINH010000083.1:0-9071 GCA_037443945.1 Caldilineales bacterium | reverse complement strand
CCTCAAAGCGCAGCTATTTATACCCGAAGGATGGGGAACGGCGAAAATGACTCGGTTCCAGAGTGTGTCGGTGGGAGAGTGGCAGCAGGCATAACGTTCTAACGTTCTAACGTTCTAACGTTCCACGGCCCACCCACACCCCCCAATGTCACCGATCAAGGATAGAGCCGAGTTGAGTTCCCTTTTGCCGCACACGTCCACCGATGGTATACTCAGGCCTGTCGGCAAGTCGGTATCGTGCAGGTCGGGTGCCATGCCGATCGGCGTCACGATTTCGGTCGTTTTTCTGTTCGCAAAAAGGAGCTTGTCCTATGAACACCGAAAACCTGCTACCGCGAATGGTGCGAGCGGCCCGGCTGGATGTGGCCTTCTTCAACGAAGTGGAAGCCGATACCAGCCTCAACGGTCAGGCCCTGTTGGTCGTTCTTATTGCCGCCGTTGCCAGTGGGTTGGGCAGCCTGCTCGGCGGCCTGATCGGCGGAGGTCTGGGGCCCGCCTTCACCGGCCTGATCGTGGGTATCATCATGACCGTGCTCGGCTACTACCTCTGGTCCTACCTCACCCTGCTTATCGGCACCCGGCTTTTCGGCGGCACGGCCGATCTGGGTGAGATGCTGCGGGTGATCGGCTATGCCAATACGCCCAACGTGTTAAGCGTTTTCAGCTTTATCCCCTTTCTGGGAAGGTTGATCGCCCTGGTGGGTGGCCTGTGGGCTTTGGTGGCCGGGATCATTGCCGTGCGCGAGGCCCTTGACCTCGACACGGGCAAGGCGCTGCTGACGGTTGCGATCGGTTGGCTGGTCGTTTTCATCCTCTCCGTTTTCATCGGTGGTGTCGTGGGTGTAGCCGAGATGGGGATGGGCGCCCTCATGGGCGGGAGATAAACCCTTTTCGAGACCGAGATCGTGACCGGAGAGGTGAGACGGCGCCCGGCGTCTCGCCTCTCTTTGGCGTCTGATAACGCGTCGCGGCAGCGGCGATGGTATAATCGTCGTAACCGGTCGGCCCTCTGCCGATCTCTCGGTCCCGGGACCGCAGAAGCGAACCGTCGGCTCCACCGCCCGAGGGCGAGCGCCAGCGGCAGAAACCGGCGGCCGCCCCGGCCGGACACCGACGCATCGCCAACGATCCCTGCGCGCATCTGGCTTCCCTCTCATGAGCCGCGACATCCCTCTGCGCATGGCCGCTTCGGTCATCATCATCCTCCTCATGTTCGCCCTGCATCGCGCCATCACGGTGGGACCGCGGCCCGAGCGGCCGGCGTTGGCCACCCCACGACCGTGGGTGTTGGCGCCCGGTCCGCTGGCCGGCCCCGAGACGGATATCCCCGTCTGGGATGTGTGGCTTGACGGAAAGGAGGTGCTGGTGGCTGGCCGTTTCGGCGAGGGAACGGCGACGTCGCTCACGGCCGTCCTGCGCGAGCGGGCCGGGCAGGTGCTCTTGCTCAACCTGGTGGATGGGCGGCCGCAGGCGGTGACGCAACTGGCCACCGCCCTGGCCGAGACCGATGCCACTGCCGGGGTGATTGTGGCCGGCGTCGATGAACGCAGCCTGCGCCGGTTTCGCCATGAGGCGCCCACCGTGGCCACGGTGGCCGGGCCCGGCGAGACGCGGGTCTTCTATCTGTTGCAAGAACTGGGGTTGCGCCGTCTGCACCGCGCCCATGCCGACCTCTATCTGGTGCCGACGGCGCGCGGCCGGCAACGCTTTGCCGATGCCGACTTCGTGCGCCAGGCCCATGCCCTCAACCAGAAGGTCATCTTCGGCGTGATCGACGATCCGGTCGTCATGCGTCAGCTTTTGGACTTGGGCGCCGATGGCATCCTGACCAACCGGCCCGATCTGGCCGCCGGTCTTATCCGCAGGTGAGGCAACCCCTCGTTTTCCCTGGAGGTTCCCATGCTTGTTGGTGATTTCATGACCCGCAAGGTTGTCACCGTGCAAAGCTCGGCCACCGTGGCCGAAGTCCGACAACTCCTGGCCGTATCCGACTTTCGCCGCGTCCCGGTGATGGAAGGGGACAAACTCGTGGGCATTGTGGATGCCCATCATCTCGTCGGCGAGGGCCACAATCCGGTCCGCTACTGCATGGTTCCCCATCCGATCACAACCCGGCCCGATGTGCCCATCGAAGAGGCGGCCCGGCTTATGGCCGACCACAAAGTCAGCGCCCTGCCGGTCATGGAAGGCGAGCGCCTGGTCGGTATCATCACCCAGACCGACCTCTTCCGCATCGGCGTGAATGCGCTGGGCGCGCGGCAGCGCGGTGTGCGGGTGACCCTGCGTGTGCCCGAAATGCGCGGGGTGCTGGCCGACATCACGAATGCCATCACGAACGCCGGCGGCCAGTTCATCAGCCTGGTGACCGTGACCACGCCCGACCCCGATACCGAACTGCTGACGATGAAAATCCGCGATCTGACCCAACGCCAGGTGGCCGAGATCCTGGCCGACCTGAGCGTGGATGTGCTCGATATCCGCACAACCTGACCGTGCCCCGTCGGTTCCTCTGCTTTGCCATAGATCTGCCCGGTCATCTCGATTGGGGTGGTTATCTGGCCACGGCGCGGGCCCTGGTGCGCCGTGGCTACGACGTCTTATGGGCTGGGGGTGCTGCCGTAGCCGACCGCATTGCTGCGGCCGGTGTGCCCTTTGTCCCGTTGCAAACGACTGGGTGGCGGCACGACCTGCCACCCCTTCCGCCCGATGGGGACCCCTCGCAGCGTGAACAGGCCCGACGGGAGCGGGCCCTGGCCGTGTGGTTGGACCCGGAACGTGTGGGGCAGGCCCTGGCCGAGCTCGAGGCCGTGGCGCGCACGTTTGGGCCCGATGTCATCCTCGCCGAACCCTTTGCGGCGGCCGGGATCCTGTTGGCCGAAAGGCTGGACCTGCCTCTGGTCCTGGTCGGCCGTCCTGCCCTGGCCTCGGCTGCGGCACCCTCCGCCCCCCCTTTCCGAGGGGACGGCACCCCGATACAAGGCGCAGGCGAG
The DNA here is from genome assembly GCA_037443945.1 of Caldilineales bacterium. GTDB lineage: Bacteria > Chloroflexota > Anaerolineae > J102 > J102 > SSF26. The sequence continues at coordinate 6,081 of JBBINH010000083.1, read as the reverse complement.
GCAGCACCGGCCGTGATCGCCGCCGTCACCCGTCTATGCGAAGCTGCCGGCGTCCAAGGCCGCTATTGGGACCGCCAGCGCGGGCTGCCGACTTCGCCCTGGCTCCATCTCGACTTCTTCTGTCGGGCCTGGTATGCCGATGTGCCGGCCATCGGCGCCCAGACCGTCTTCTGCGGCGGCCTGCCGACGGCCCCCACCCGACGCCAGAAGCCGCCACGCCCGCCCACGATCCTGATCACCCTGGGTTCGACCTTTCACGACGACCCTGCCTTTTTCCGCCTGGCGGCGCAGGCGACCGTCGCCGTCGGCGCCCGGCCGTTGGTGGTCACCGGCGGCCAGACCGCCGTGCCCGGGCTACCGGCGGAAAGCGATGTGCGACCCTGGGTGGATTATGCCACGGTCTTTCCGCGCCTGGCGGCGGTCGTCCATCACGGCGGGGTTGCCACCACCCACGCCGCCCTTGTCCACGGCCTGCCCCAACTGGTGGTCCCTCATGCCGGCGACCAATATGCCCAGGCCGGGCGCGTCACCCGGGCCGGTGTGGGCTATGGCGTGCGTCCGCGCGATTTCACCGCCGCCACGGCCCCCGTCTTGCTGGATCAGCTCCTGAACGACCCCGGCCTGCGCGTTGCCGCGCAGCACTGGGCCCACGAAATGCAGGCCCAGGGCGGCATCGAAACGGCCGTGGCCACCCTGGCCGCCTTGTGAGAGCAAGCCAAGTCAGAGGCCGCCGGTCGAGATCGAGACATCGTCGGCCACAAAACGTTCGGAGTGCAGTTGCCCCGCTTCCACCCGGACCTCACGACGATGGATTTGCCCGGCGACCTTGAAGACCAGTTCGTAACGACCTGCCGGCAGATCGGCGGCGACGAAGGTCTCGGCCCAATCGGGGTCAAAACGGAGGCCAGGGTCGGGGGCATAGGTGGGCAAGACGCGCAGCAGACGACGCTCGCCGTCCAGCCGATAGAGCAGGACATTCACCCCGGTCCAGGCCCGACCCTGGCCGTCCAGGATCTGACCGGCGAGCACACCCCGGCCCGCCGGCGGTTCCAGCCACAGAGCGGGATTGTAGGCGTGGCCGTAAGCCGGGCTGCCCAGGCGCACCTCCAGATGGAGATGGGGACCGATGGCAATGCCGGTCATGCCCACGGTGCCCACGGGTTGGCCCGGTTGCACCCGATCGCCCGTCGTCACGGTAATCCGGTCGAGATGACCGTAGAGCACGTAGACCGGCTGCCGGCGCCAGGGGCGATCGAGTAAGAGCACGACGGTGTTGCCGAAAAAGTCCGGATACGGCCCGAACACATGGGGCGTGCGATCGGGACCGGCATAAAAGACGGTGGCGGCAGCCGGGGCCAGGACCGGCGTGCCCGATGGATTGGCTATATCCACGCCGTGGTGGACGCGATAGCGGCCGTTTTGGGTGCTGCCGAAGGGATAGACCACATCGGGCAGACGATTGAAGCCTTCGGCAAAGGGCGAACGCAGCCAGAAATGGGTTGCGGCCGTGGGCGCCGGTGTGGCCCAGGGCAGCAGAGCGGCCGCCCCACCTGCGTAGGTGGTTGTCGTGACGGGAACGGTGACCGGAACGGTCGGGGTGGCGGCAGGTGGCGTCGGCGAGGCCAGGGGCATCAGGGTCGGTTGGGCTGTGGGCCTGGAAACGGCCCCCTCGGCCGGCCGCGAGGGCGCAGCGGCGAAAATCCGCTTCAGGATCTCGGCCCGCTCGTCCGCCGTGGCCCAATGCGGTTGGGCATAGTCCTCCAACACGGTGGTCAGGATCTCCGTGCTGAGTAAGCGCCCTTCGTAGACGGTATGGCGGGCGATGAGGCCGGTGCGCACCTCCCACGACCACATCTGGTCGAAGAAGAGATTCCCTAGGCCGTAGACGATGATGCCCGGTCCCAGGGCATCGTCGGCGCCGTAGGGCTCCATGGCCTGAGGCACATGGCTCTGCACGCCGGTGACGATATCGGCCCCGGCCGCACGCAGGGCGCGGAAATCGGCCACCTGTTCGGCCGTGGGCCAGGGGTTATATGTCTCCAGGTACTGCAGCTCAACGGCGACGATATCGACTTTCCGGCTGAGTTCGGCGATGGTGGCCAGGATGGCGTCATACTGCTGATAGAAGGGACAGGCGCCCGGTTCCGTGGCCGTAGCCCAGGCGCTTTCGGGCCACCAGGCCAGCGCCGCCAAGAAGGCAAAGGTGTTGCCGTGGTCCTCCCAGAGCAAGGGTCGGCATGCTTCCTCAAGGTTGAGCCCGCTGCCGTAGACGGGGATGCCGTGCTCCCGGTAAAAAGCCAGCGATTCGCGGGCGCCATCGCGGCCGAAATCGTTGACATGATTGCCGCTGAGACCGACGATATCGGTGCCGATGGCCTCCAACGCCGCCCAATAGGGGTAATCCGAACAGAGGACCAGGTTGTTGGGCGTATCGCGCGGCTCGCAACCGCGGATGAACGGCACCTCGTTGCTGACATGGGTGATATCGGCGCTGCGTAGCGTGTCCGAGATCACCGCGGCCGGATAGGTATAGCCCTTCTTTTCCATCTTGGCCGCCGTCCCCCGGGACATGGCCGTTACCCCGGTCATGATCAGCGTGGTCATCCGCGCCGGATCCCGGTTCGTGAAGGGCCGGATGGCCCCCTGCAGGGCGGCGACCAGCTCGTCGGCCCGAGGCCCGCGCCCGACCAGGGCCACGGTCAGGGGATAGGTCGCCATATCCAGACCTTTATCAAGCGGATTTTGGCCGTTCACCGCCAGCACCTTGAAGGTGGGGTCGAGCCGGTCAAAAGGCAAAAGCCCCACGCCATCGGGCTGCTCCTGCAGTTGCGAGCGCAGCTCGGCCAGGGTCACCTTTTGGGCCGGCGCCTCGCCGAAGAGCACCGTCAGCGGGGTGGCCTCTTCTGCCACGAGCAGACCGCCGTGGCTCCAACGCTGTTGCAACTCGGACAGACCGATGGTATCGGTCACGGTGGCGAAGGGCGCCACGACGGCATAGACGCGCGTGGCCAACACGCGCGTCGAGTCGTCTACGGCCACCAGCGGCATGAGGACGATGGCGTTGTCGGCCGCAGTGGCGGTCAGGTGGAACATCGGACCGGGCCGCCGTGCGGAGCGGTTGAGCGCCGTCGTCAGCGCTTCCCGGAAGGTTATGGGCACCTCCGGCGCGAGGCTCACGCCGATGATGTCAGGGGTCGGTGTGGCCGTCGGCGATGGCGGGGTCGGCGTGGGGGATGGCAAAGGGAGTGTGGGTGCCGGGGTCGGGGTAGGCAGGACGATGGTGGGCGGGGGTGTGGGTATCGGCCATCCACAGGCGGCGAGGGTGATCGCCAGCAGAAGACCGGGAAGAAAGCGCAAGATCATGGGTCAAGGATACGCGAGGAGACGACGAAGACCAACTCAAGCAGCCATCCTTCAGGGGCGAGGCAACGGAACACGCAGCAGACGCGCCGAATTCGCCAGGATGCCGAGATCGGGCAAGGATTGCGCGGCAGCGGCCAGAGTAGGAGGCAGGATGCCCAGGGCGGCCAAGCTCAGGCCGATGAGGTTGTACAGGGCCGTGAACATCAGGTTCATCCGCACCACGGCCATCGTGCGCCGGGCCAGACGCCAGACGGTGGTGACGAGGGTCCAATCGTCCCGCAGCAGGGCGATAGAAGCCGCTTCCATGGCGATATCGTTGCCGGCAGTGCCCATGGCCAGGCCCACGTCGGCTTGCGCCAAGGCCGGAGCATCGTTGATGCCGTCGCCGATCATGACCACGATGTGCCCCTGGGCCTGATAAGCTTTGACCAGGGCGATCTTGTCCTCGGGCAACAAGCCGGCCCGATAGGCGATGCCGAGCCGTGCGGCCAGGACGGCTGCCACCTTCTCGTGGTCGCCGGTGAGCAGCTCGATGTGCCCGATGCCCTCACGACGCAAGGTCTCCAGGGCCGCCGGGACTTCGGGTCGCAGGGTATCGGCCGCGGCCAGAACGGCCACCGGTTCACCGTCCCGGGCGACGAAGAGGAGGCTCTTGCCCTGAGCAGCCAGGGCCTGCGCCACGGGCAGAGGGGCCATTTCCGGCAGCAGACGGGAATTGCCCACGACCACTTCATGGCCGTCCACCTGCGCCCGTACGCCCAGACCGGGCAAGACCTCGAAGCGCTCAGGCGCGGCCGGTTGCAGGTCCAGGCCATGGGCGGCCATACGGACGGCCTCGGCCAGAGGGTGTTCGGAGTAGCGCTCGGCTGCGGCGGCCAGGGCCAGCACTGCGGCCGGCGTCATGGCGTTGAGGGGAACGACATCCGTGATTGCAGGCCGACCCAGGGTGAGCGTGCCGGTTTTGTCGACGAGCACGACATCGGCCCGGGCCAACATCTCGATGGAGCGGCCACCCTTGATGAGGAGACCTTGTTTGGCTGCCGCACCGATGGAGGCCAGTATGGCAACCGGGGTGGCCAGGGCGAAGGAGCACGAACAGGCGACGACGAGCACGGCCACTGCGGCCAGGACGTTGCCGCCGAGGAGCCAGGTCAGGGCGGCAATGCCGATCACCACGGGGAGATAATAGCCGCTGAAGCGGTCGGCCAGGCGTTGTATCGCTCCCCGCCGGAGTTCGGCCTCGCCCACCAGACGGATGATGCGGCCGAAAGTGGTATCGGTGCCCACGCGCAGGACCCTCAGGCGCAGGCTACCCAGCCTGACCAGTGTGGCGGCAAAAACCCGTTCGCCCGGCCCCACTTCCACCGGCATGGATTCGCCGGTGATGGCGGCCTGGTCTACGGTGGCCTGACCGCCGATGACCTCACCGTCGACCGGGATCTGCTCACCGGGCCGCACGATGACCGTCTCGCCCACGCGCACGGCGGTCACCGGCACCTCGATCTCGATACCGTCGCGCTCGACACGGGCCATGGAGGGCAGCAGGGCCACCAGTTCCTGCACTGCGCCGCGGGCGCGGGCCGTGGTCAGGCGTTCGATGGTCTCCCCCACGCGCATAAAGAGCACGACGATGGCCGCCGCCATCCATTCGCCGACGAACAGCGCTGCCACGGCGCCGACGCTCATCAGGGTATGGGCCGTGATCTGGCGTCGCAGGGCAGCCCGCACCACGTTGCGGAAGATGGGTATGCCTCCGGCCAGAACCAGAACCGCGCCCACGGGCAGAGGGATAAGGGCATTGAGTCGGTCGAACAGGCCCAGCCATTCGCCGGCCACGACGCCGAGGACCACGACGGCGAACACGACCACCAGCAGCCCATTCCGATGTTGGTGCCCGTCCGCTCTCGTGCCCACGGTGGTTTTTTCCTCGCCGATGCCGTAACCCGCTTGCTCGACGGCTCGGCGCAGCGTAGCCCGATCCAGGTATGCCTCCGGTTCCAGCCGGACAACAGCCTTGGCCGTGCTCAGAAGCACATCCACCGCCACCACGCCCGGCAATGCGGCGAGGGCATGCCGGACATGGTGGGTGCATTCGGCGCAGTCCATGCCGGTAATGGGGATTTCGATAACGCGGGTTGACATGGGTATGATCGGAGCGCACGCCATCCGGCTCGGATTGGGGGGTCGTCAGCAGGGATTATAGCATGGAAATCCTGCCCGGATTCGAGAACGCGCGGCAGGCCGAGGCTTTCGGTTCAACGGCCGTTCGAGCGGCAGCGGCCCGGCGGGTGCGGCCGCAGGAGGCAGGGATCGGTTTTTTGACAACGAAGAGGATAGTAGAGAAAATAGGGGGCGTCAGGCCCGTCTCCAGAAGCCTCTGTAGGGCCGGTTTTCGCAAATGTCGGCCTTGACGCAGGGCAAGAGCGGGTAGCTCTTTAAAAACAGGCCTCTAGAGGCCCCGAAAGCGGGCGAAAGTGGCGTTTTGCTTTCGCAAATGAGGGCCTCTGGCGGGCAAAAAACGATTTGCGGCGCAGGTGCGGATCGGGGTGGTAAAAAGGCTTTGGAAGCACCAAAAGCGGGCTTGTGTAGGCTGCGGAGAGCGTTTTTTTGCCGACAGGTCGATAAAAATGACTCGCGACGACCGTTTGACGGCCTGGGTTTCACCCCTACGACTCGTCTTGAGAGTACTGAAAGACTTTATACCACGCACAACGTCAA
>JBBINH010000082.1:0-9116 GCA_037443945.1 Caldilineales bacterium | reverse complement strand
TGTACTGAAAACTCAACCCTTGCCTACGCAAAAAATTTTAATGTAACGCACACACAGGCCGATACGCAGAGTCGAACCGTATTCTAGCGGCATTTCACCGTCATGTCAAAAAAGATGGAGGTAGCGGGCATCATCGCAGCTCCATGCCGTCATGTCGTCGTTCTTCGGGTAGTGAACCCATTCATCGAGGACGTTGCAGCAAACGCACGCCCTCATGACCGGCCACGATGACCGTATCGGCCATGTTCAGGAATAGCCCATGTTCGGCCACCCCCGGTCGATTGGCCAACGTACAGGCCAGAGTCGGCGGGTCGGCAATGCCCTCGTGGAACCAACACCGGGCCAGGTACAAGCCGTTGTCGGTGACAATAGGATGGCCGTCGGTTTCGCACCACAATTCAGCCCGGTCGGCCAAACCGGCCAGCCAGGCCACCGTCATCTCGGCGGCAAAAGGCACGATTTCCACCGGCAAAGGGACCGACAACCCCAACCGTGGCGACAGTTTGCTTTCGTCCACGATAACGAGGAAGTGGTCGGCGTGGGCGGCGACGATCTTTTCACGCAAGAGGGCGCGTCCCAAACCCTTGATCAGCCCTAAATCGGGGGCTACTTCATCGGCGCCGTCTATGGCCAGATCCAGGCGCCGGACCTCGGTCAAAGTCCGTAAGGGAATATGCAACGAACGCGCCAGGGTCGCCGTCTTCTCGGAGGTAGGCACGCCGACGATGTCGCGAAGGCGGCCCTCGTGCAGAGCCTGCCCCAGGAGTTGGATAAAAACGGTGGCCGTCGAACCCGAACCCAAACCCAGCACCATACCGTCGCGCACTTCGGCCAGAGCACGGGCTGCAGCCGCTGTTTTCAATGCCTGATTATCGCTCATAATAGAACCATGGACAGCAAGAGAACGTTTTTGCAAACTCGGCAATAAGTTACAGAACTTTACGCAAAATGATTACGGACTATATCAGATCGGCCGGTTCATCGATATCCCGCAGGACATCCGGGCCGGCTTCCACCCAGGCGATCGCATCGGCATGGCTCGTCAGAAGCGCCCGTCCGCCGATATCCCCGGTGAGTTGCCGCAATTCCGGAAAACAACGCCGATCGAACAGGAGCGGATTGCCACGACGTCCGCCATGCCGTGGGGCCACGATGGGCGCCAACGTGCGGCGATGGGTGTTCACGAGGGTTTGGAGCAGATCGGCGGGCAGGGAGGGTTGATCGCCCAGGATGAACAGCGCGCCTTGCGCCTGCGCTGCGCACGCACGCAATCCCGCCCGGATACTCGTGCTTTGGCCGGCCTGCCAGTCGGGATTGTAGACGAGCATCACGGGCAAACCGGCGAGTACGGCCGCTACTTCCTCATAATAGGCCCCCAGCACGACGATAATCTCTTGCACAGGTGCGGCCAGAGCCTGCAAGACCACATGTCGCAAGAGCGGCTGTCCTTGCCAGAGAGCCAGTTGCTTGGGCGCGCCGAAGCGCACGGAAGCCCCCGCCGCCAGAACAACGGCACTGAGATGGCCGTAAACGGCCAGGACGGGCGGTTCCTTCGCCACCTGGGCCGTGAGCACGGCGTCCCATTGCGGGGTTGCCGCCAGGCGCACCCAGAGGGCTTCCGGCGCCTCGCTCTCCCGCAGGTCATCGGCACCGTTGGCGAGGAGATAACGCTGCACCCCTTCGCCACCGCCCCGACCGGGACCGTCGGGATGCAACAACAACCGCGCCAGGGCTGCCGGGGTTATGGGCTCACCGCGTGCCAGACCGGTCAAGGCGGCCACCCGCTCCGGACGATGGACCGTGGCGCCGTCGAGAGGACGTCCCAGGGCGCTCAACCCGACACAACAGACAAGATGGGTGGTCGAGGTCGGTACCACCGGTTCGCCCGGACCCGGCGCCTTCAGCGGCAGGCCGCGACTGCCATCCCCCTCCACCAGCACCACGTCGGCGACATCCTGCCAGGCCGCCACACACTCCGGTTCCAGCCCGACGGCCTTGCCCTGAGCCGAATCCAAGCCGGCCACGGCCAGGACAAACGGCCGGGTGCACAGGGCCGCTTTCAGGGCTTCCGGCGTGGGATGGATGAGCACGTGTGGGAAGCGATCGAGTTGGTCTTTGCCCAAACGGGTTGTGGTGGTGGCTACCACCCGCCATCCCGCTGCGGCCAGCTCATGGCCCAGCCGCCACATGGCCGTTGTCTTGCCACCGGCACCGGTAAACGTCACCACGGCGCCGGGCGTCACGCGCAGAGCCTGCATCAAGTCCATAATGAGAAGAGCCGGTTCGTCAGGTCGGGCAGAGGGTTGTGGTAGCCATCGGCGAACGAGGGTATCATCACGCGGTTGCCGAGATTACGGCGCCGATGACGGGGGTCCGGACAAAGGAATGGAATGCGAGGCAACGTCCATCAGCGGATGGCTCCCACCTTGAGGCCATAACGCCGTTCCAGCTCACGGCGTTGCATCTCGGCCCGGCGTCCGCGATCGGGCAGCGAGTCGCGCCGCGCCAGAGCGTGATCGAGCCAGTAAGCGGCCTCGGTATAGTTGCCGCAGCGCAGCAAAAGCGCGCCCAATTGCACCGCAGCCAGGGCGTCATTGGCGTCGAGCTCAAGCTGTCTGCGAAACCGCTTTTCGCGCTCCCGCTCACGGTCGCCGGTGTTCAGGAAGATGCCCAGATCGAAGATGATATCAGGCAAGCGTTCCGACAGAGCGGAAGCAGCACGATGACGAATGATACAGCGGTGGCGGGGAACGATCAAGTCCAGCTCCTGCACGGTTTGCAGACGCAAGGAGGCATCGGCGCCGATCGTGCCTACGACCAGGGTCACCGTCTCCCCCGGATCGACAAGCACATCAAAGCTAAGACGCTCCTCTCCCTTCTCCTCCAGAGTCTGCACCAACACAGGCGTATCCCTCCGATTGGTCAGAAGAATGGAGCCATCGCCGAGAACGATCTGAATGCCCTGGTCCTGAGTAATCGCTTCGTTGTGCAAGGGCACGGTCTGCCGCACGGGATAGGAGAGATCCAGGAATTCGAAGAAATCGGCCGAGTAGTTTTTGAAAATGCCCACGTGTTCGCGCACCTCATTGTCCTCGACGATCTCCGCCACGACCCGCTGGCCGATCAGGCTCTCGAGCAGCGGGTCATGTTCCAGGGCGGCCTGAAGGATCAGTTCACCCCCAAACTGTTTCAGGTACTCTTCGCCCTTCTCGCTGAGATAGGCGCCGGTTGGTCGCCGCGTCTTGCCGATCAGAATGCCGACCACTTCGTTGAGCGCATCGGAACTCATGGCCAGGAAGCTGCGTATCTTGCGCAGAAGAAACCGAAACGGTCCTGGATGGAACCAACGGTTGACATCCCGATCGCGACGTTGGCTTTCGTTCGCGCTTAGCTGGCGGGCATAGCGGTAAATCGCCTGGATCAAGGGATATTCGGGCCGATAGAGCACATAACTTGCCTCGACATGGTGGTCATCCTGTATTGCATGCCGATAGTGGAGTTCTATGCCGGTGGTCGTTACCTTCAGGATTCCCCAGATCAACTTGCCGTTGGCCAGCTCCAGGGTCACATGATAGTCGGTAAAATCGCGCAAACAAGCATCAATGCGCCGGGCACGCAACCAGGCGCCGGCCAGGGTGGCGACGAATAAAAAGGCCAGGGTAAGCACAAGAGACCAATCAATCGGCATTGTGAATCGCACCTACGGTAGAAACTTTGACAAGCTGCTTCTGTTGGCGTTGCAGCCGGACCATGGGAAAAGGCCCCAGCTTGTCTCCAAATCAGTGTAAAGCATGGCACCAAGAGGCACCAAACGACGGACGGGGAGACCCCGCGTGCCGCCTCTATGCCCGGTTGCGTCGGGACTGCGCTATTCTCAAACGCATTTTGCGATTTGGCCCTTGCCCGCTGCTTACCTCAGACCGCCTCGAGCGTATCCCTGCCCCAATCTTTCCGGTAGCGCCCTGGCGATGGCGGATGTGTCTATGTTGACAGCGACTCGGTTCTATCTTTTGTTGGTGAGAACGTTTGAACGTTATGCCTGCCTGCCCCTCTTGCGCCAACACACTCCGGAAACCGAGTCTCTTTTTGCGAGTCTTGACAGCAGTCATAGGAATGCCTTATAATAACCTTGTCGTTGCGGGGTGGAGCAGAGGTAGCTCGTCGGGCTCATAACCCGGAGGTCAGAGGTTCGAATCCTCTCCCCGCTACCTGTTCTGACCGACTTGCGGCCGTCAGGAGGCTGGTCGGGATTGCACAACCTAAGGGGCGACGTAGCTCAGGTGGTAGAGCAAGCGGCTCATAATCGCTGTGCCGGTGGTTCGAGTCCACCCGTCGCCATACCAACCCCACAAAAAAAGCGCCTTGGCAATCGCAAGGCGCTTTTTTTATCCCTCGCAATGGTCGGCGCCCTAACCTGCAGAGGCCTGTTCCAACTGCGAGGCCGCCATCCGAGCCGGCTCGCGAACGGCATATTGGAAGCCGATGAAGATCAGGATGACGCCGACCAACTCGCTGAGATAGAGCACCGCAGGAATGCCCAACCGCTGCAGGGCGCCGCCAAAGGCGGGCGATAGAGCGCCGAGGGCAATGAAGAGATTACCGAGAACCCGATGGAGCAGGACGCGTTTGCGCCAGAAAAGCCAGGCCGAATAGACGGCGCCTCCGGCGAGCAGGATAACGCCATACAGATTGAAGAACGGCGTCAACACGCGCACCCCCGGACTGACAATGGCATGGCCGCTCAGCTCATGACCCAGCATCTGCATCGGATCCAATTGCGCCGTGAAGACCTTGTAGGCAGCATACACCGAACCAAGGGTGAGGATGGCCAACAACACCCAGGCCACACGGCGTTTTAGCAAGAGAAACGCCGTTCCCTGCCCCAACCAGGCCGCCACCAAGACGGCACCGCTCAGATACCACAGACGGAAGACGAGCGGATGCCAGCCTATCAAGCCGTAATACGCCTCCATCGCACCGCCGATGCCGTAGAACAAAAGGCCGATTCCCCAGAAGAGATTGTGCAGACGGCGCTTTTGATACCACCGTTGCCAGACCAGCGCGGCGAAGATAAACGCAATCACGGAGGACAACAAAGGAAGCAGACCGGAAAGCCATGTTAGGAACATACCGTCACCTCAACTGTTAGAAATGAGACCAACCTTCCAGAAACTGCCCCTCAGCGGGGCGAAGAGACGACCAGTACGATCACGACAAGAACGACCAGAACAACAATGGCAATGACCAGGGCAACCAGGAACAAAGGCACCCAACGTTCATAAGAGGGGGGTGCACGACGGGGCGGGCGTACGTTCGACATGGACAAAAAGTTCAGTAAAGTTTCATGAAGATACACTATTCTAAGGAGATATCGACTTCCTGTCAACTTCGCAGAGGGGAGAGGGATGAGGACTGTGGAGTTACACAACGGCCGGACATGAACCATGCTCTTACGCTTGTCCACTGCCAGACGTCGCTCGTCCTAAGAAAGACATGAGCCAAAACAAAATGGGGTTGTCGGCATTCCTACCGACAACCCCGAAAGGAAGCGAACAGCAATCGGTCTTACTTCCCTGCCCGAATTTTGGCACCGCTAAAGGGATAGCCGAAGAGCGGCGCAAACAGGCACACATCGAACAGACCCGCCAGCAGGGGTACCAGACCGATTACGGCCACAACGATACCGGCCGTCGCCCCGCTCGTGCCGTTGAGGACGAACAAACCGACGAGGATGAGGACGATCCCGGCGACAATGCGAACCCAACGGCCGGTGGTGGAAGCCATAAAAGTGACAAAGGCCTTCATGGGGTATACCTCCTGATGAGAAATGCATGCGCAAAATAAGAAGTCGATTTTTAGTATAGCCATGTCATGTCGTTTTGTCTGTGATAAAGTCACGCAGCAGCCAGGCGGGCCAGGGCTTTGGCATCAAGGATGGTGATGTTGCCACGACTCTGGTGGATAAGCCCCTCATCGGCCAGATGGGCAAGCACGCGGCCGACCACCTCCCGGGAGCTTCCCAATTCGGCGGCGATTTGCTGATGGGTGATGGCGATGGAATGGCCGTGTCGGCTAAGGGCAAGTAACAGGTTGGCTATGCGAACATCGAGGCGTCGAAAGGCCACCTCTGCCACCAGCTCCATCACCTCGGCCAGCCGCTGCGCCAACAAACCGAAGAGAAATTCCCGCCAGGGGTCATAACGCCGCACCCAATCGCCGAAAACGGCAGCCGGGATGAACACGGCCTCGACCTCCTGTTCCACCGTGGCAATGGCCGGAAACGTCTGCCGGCTGAGCATGGCGTTGGCCGTGAGGATGCAGGATTCGCCTTTGCCGAAGCGGTAGAGGGTGATCTCACGCCCGGTTTCGGCAACTCTATACACGCGCACCACACCCGACAACAAAAAGGCTATGCTTCTGACATCATCCCCCTCGACAAAAAGCGTACGGCCGGGTGGGATGCGGGCAAAATAGGCAGCCTCACGCAACTCGTGCACAAGCCGAGGCTCGGCTGTGTGCAACCAGGGCAACAGGTGGGCAATACGGGCGAGGGTTTCCGGGTCGAGCATGGTCGCTATGCTATGGTAGGGGAAAGCGGGACGCCATCTTACCCGCTTATTGTACCGGAGAAGACCACACACCCGCTTTTTCCCACAGCCTGCGCTGCCCCTGCTCTCCGATGCGGTCGGTCCTCCCTCTGGTTAAAACGACAAATCCGGTAACCGGCTTATCTTGCCCTCCCCGATGTAGCAGGGTACAATACACACAAGCCAACAACAAAATTCTGTCACAACAAAATACAAAAATACAGCAATCAAGAAATCGAATCAAAGCAAGGAATATTCAAGTTAATGCAACAATTCTTCATTTATCATTAAATGTTCATAAGAATTTTTATAAAATTTACTTAGACTACAACCGATATTACTCTTTTTCTATTGTTTGTCGCCCATGTCTACTTCTGATTTGTCATTCGCAACTCAATCATTTCAGCCTCCCGGTGATTTTGTCTGGTATCCGACGCCGGATTATGTCGAGGGTAGCCACTTGCAGCGCTTCATGGCCCGGCATGGCTTGAGCACATTGGCAGCGCTCCATGACCGATCGGTGAGCGATATTGCCTGGTTTTGGGATGCCGTGCTCAAATATCTGGACATCCGGTTTGATGTGCCTTACGAACGCGTCATCGATCTGAGTCGCGGCAAACCATGGGCGCAATGGTGCGTGGGCGGTGTGATGAACATCGTTACCAACTGTCTGGACAAGTGGATAGGCACCCCCCAGCAGGAGCGAATTGCCCTACGTTGGGAAGGCGAGGAAGGCGTCACCCGCGCCCTGACCTATGCCGCTCTCTACGCAGAAGTCAATCGCACGGCCAACGCGCTGCGCAGCCTCGGTCTGGGCAAGGGGGATGCCGTCGGCCTCTTTATGCCCATGACGCCGGAGATCGCCATCGCTCTGTTGGCCATCGCCAAGATCGGTGGCATCATCCTACCCCTCTTTTCTGGCTACGGAGCCGGCGCCGTGGCCACACGACTGGCCGATGCCGAGGCCAAAGCCTTGTTCACGGCCGACGGCGCTTTCCGTCGTGGCCGGGCCGTGGCCATGAAACCCATTGCCGATGAGGCCCTGGCCCAGGTTCCGAGCGTCGAACACGTCATTGTCCTGCGGCGTACCGGTCAGCCTGTTCCCTGGACTCCCGGCCGCGACCACTGGTGGCATGACGTGATCCCAGCACAACCGGCTCTGGCTCCCACCGAACGCACGGCGGCCGAGGATGTGGTTATGATCATCTACACTTCCGGCACCACCGGTCGGCCCAAAGGTGCCGTGCATACCCATTGCGGTTTTCCGGTGAAAGCCGCCCAGGATATGGCCATGGGTCTGGATCTACGGCGCGAGGACACCCTCTACTGGATAACCGACATGGGCTGGATGATGGGACCGTGGGAGGTCTTCGGCACGCTGCTGTTGGGGGGTACCATGCTTTTTTATGATGGGGCGCCCGATTATCCCGATGTCGACCGTCTGTGGCAATTGGTTGCGGACCACGGCGTGACCATCCTCGGCGTTTCGCCTACCCTGATTCGCAGTCTCATGGCCCACGGTGAGGCACCGGTGCGGCGTCATGACCTGTCGCGATTGCGCCTCTTCGGCTCGACCGGCGAACCCTGGAATCCCGACCCCTGGCTGTGGCTCTTCCAGACCGTCGGTGAAGGCAAGCGTCCCATCATCAACTACTCCGGCGGTACCGAGGTCTCCGGTGGCATTCTCATGGGCAACGTGCTGACACCGCTGAAGCCAACGGCCTTTTCCGGGCCGGTCGTGGGGATGGCGGCCGATGTGGTGGACGAGAACGGCCAGCCTGTGCGCGGTCAGGTCGGCGAGCTGGTCGTGCGGGAACCCTGGATCGGCATGACGCGTGGCTTCTGGCGCGATCCCGACCGCTACCTAGAAGCCTATTGGAGTCGTTTCCCTGACATCTGGGTCCATGGCGATTTCGCCGCCGTTGACGGCGACGGTCAGTGGTATATCCTGGGCCGTTCGGACGATACGATCAAAATCGCCGGTAAACGCGTGGGCCCGGCCGAGGTGGAAAGCATTCTCGTCCACCATCCGGCCGTGCTTGAAGCCGGCGCCATCGGCGTACCCCATCCCATCAAAGGTTCATCCCTGGTTTGTTTTGTCGTTCCCCGACCGGGTACCGAAACATCGGCCGCATTGGCCACCGAATTGCAGAAGCTGGTGGAGGCCGAAATGGGTAAGGCCCTGCGACCGGAAACCATTGTGTTCGTCCCCGATCTGCCCAAAACCCGCAATGCCAAGGTCATGCGTCGTGTCCTGCGGGCGGCCTATCTCAACCAACCGGCCGGCGATCTGAGCGCGCTGGTCAATCCCGAAGTGGTCGAATGGATTCGCAGCCAAGTGCAAGCGACGGCAACCTGATTGCCGCCGCCGATCCTTCTCATGGTACACTAGGCGGCAAGGCGGTGCTTATGGCAACCATCCGGCTCTCCCCACCCGCTCCTTCCCTCGTCTCCCCACCCCCTCCCGTTGACTACCCCGAAACGGACGGTGAACCCTTGGGCGAAACCGGCATCCATGTCCTCGCCACC
>JBBINH010000081.1:0-9224 GCA_037443945.1 Caldilineales bacterium | reverse complement strand
GCCTCGGTCCAGTCGGTGGCGGCCAACCGCCGCAGGCCGATCGCCTCATAGGCGCTTCCTGTCGGCAGAGCTTTCAGCCCGGCGATCAGTTGCGTCAGGAGTGCCTCCTGTGCTGCCGTGGCCTCGGCATAAGCCAGCACACGGACCCGCACCCCTTCGGTTTCGCCGTATTCGCCGAACCCGCTGCGCTCCACCGCTACCGCCGGAAGCTGCGCCTCCAGCAAAGCCACGGCTGCACTCACGGCCGGATCGGCGGGATCGGCCGTCGAGACCACCACGGCCAGCTCCAGCAAATCGGGAAAAGCGGCGGCCATCGCTCGGCGCTAGAGGCCCAAAGCGTCTTTCATCCGCTCGAAAAAGCCGCCCTCGCTGCGCTCGCCGCCATGACCACCGCTCAGAGAGACGGCCAGTTGTTCAAACAACCGACGCTGTTCGTCGGTGAGTTGGGTGGGAATCTGCACATTGACCGTGATCAGCAGGTCGCCACGGCCGTTGCCGCGCAGACGGGGCACGCCCAACCCGCGCAGACGAATAACCTTGCCCGGTTGGGTGCCGGGGGGAATCTTGACCGTGCGCGGGCCGTCGAGCGTCGGCACCTGTAACTCGGCGCCCAACACGGCTTGGGCCACATTGATAGGCAATTCAAGCAGCAGATCGTCTTCCTGGCGACGGAAGTACTTATGCGGCTTGACGCCGATGAAGACGTATAAATGACCGCTGGGCCCCCCGCGCATGCCCATGTTGCCTTCGTTGGGCAGGCGGATACGCGTCCCTTCATCCACACCGGGTGGGATTTTGACCCGCAGGCGTCGGGTCATCGTCACCATCCGTTCCCCGCGGCATTGCTGGCAGGGTGTGGTGACGATTTCGCCCTCACCCCGACAACGCGGACAGGTCGTGACATTGACCAGGGTGCCCAGCAGGGTCTGTTGACGCTGGCGCACCTCACCGGTGCCGTTGCAGGTCGGACAGCGGATCGGCGTCGTGCCCGGTTCGGCGCCCACCCCCTGACAACGCGGGCACACCTCCTCACGCTCGATTTCGATCTCCTTTTCGGTACCGAGGACGGCTTCTTCGAATTCGATGGTCAGGTTATAGCGCAGGTCGGCCCCGCGCACCGGACCGCGTTGGGGCCCTGTGCGGAAACCGAAACCGCCGAAGAATTCACTGAACAGGTCACCCAGGTCGGGAAAACCGGCTCCGCCCATGTCGGGCATTCCTTGCAAACCGGCATGGCCGAAGCGGTCGTAAGCCGCCCGTCTTTCCGGGTTGCTGAGCACTTCGTAGGCTTCGTTGATCTCTTTGATGCGTTGATCGGCGTCGGGGCCCTTGTAAATATCGGGATGATACTGCTTGACCAGCCGACGATAGGCGCGTTTGATCTCTTCCGCCGAAGCCGTGCGTTCAACACCGAGAATCTCGTAATAATCACGCAGAGTGCTCATCGTGATCGATACCCTCGTAAGAATGGGATGAGGGCCGGGCCATATGCGCGCCCGATGGGAGCAGCATACGCTTTACGCATCGGTTTCGCGCGTGCCCTGGCTTACCGTTGGTGGGGCTGCCTTCGACTCTTCCTCCTCGTCGGCCTCCCAACTGATAATCCACACACAGAGGGCAGCCAGAACCATCGTGGCAACGGCCAGAGCCAGCCATTGACCGGGCGTAAAACCGACATGGCGCGCCGACAGGTACAGGATAATCCACATGCCCACGGTCAGCAGGGCGAAGGAAACCAGATTAGGATGCTCGTTCCAGAGGCGTTTGAGAGTGGACATAGCCGGATCCGGTGAGAAAGGGTGATACGACAGGCTCAGGCAGCTACCGTCACGCCCAGCCGTTGCCAGGCCGCTTCCACCTGGTGCTCGAGATCGGTCAGGGTACCGTTGTTCTCGATGATGACATCCGCCTGGCCCACTTTGAAGGCCTGAGGACTCTGTGCGGTCATGCGGGCCAGCGCTTCCTCGCGAGACATGCCCCGTTCCGCCATCAGACGCTCGAGCTGCTGTTCAACCGGTGAGGTCACCACCCACACCTGGTCGCACAGCGCAATGGCCATGCCCGCTTCCAGCAGTTTGATGGCTTCAATGACGACGACCGGCGCCGTTGTCTGCTCGATGAGGGCGTTGATGGTGGCCCTGACGGCGGGATGGACGATTTGTTCCAGACGAGCGAGGCGGTCGGGGTCGGCAAAGACGATTTGGGCGAGGTGCTTGCGGTTGATGGTCGCGTCCGGATTGAGGATCTCCGGACCGAAAGCGGCGACGACGGCCTCATAGGCGCTCCCGCCGGGTTCCAGCACACGATGGGCAATCTCGTCGGCGTCAATGGTATAGGCCCCGCGCGCGGCCAACATGCGCAAAACGGTGGTTTTGCCGGTTCCGATGTTGCCGGTCAGGCCGATGATAAGGGGTTTCATGGCAGGAAGTAAAGCGAGGATCAGGATGAGGCTTTCGGATTGGTTGCCGCCGCAGCGGCTTCGTCAGGTCTCGCAACGCCTTAGGCTCGCCCATGCAGGGCCTCGGCGTGGCGGGCCCAGGTCTCGATGGTCTCGTGCAGTTCCTGCTCGAGACGGGCGTAACGTTCGCCCAGGCTTTGCACCTCGGCCAGGCGGCGGGCGCTGCTGGCCGTCTCCAAAGCGGCGGCCAGTTCGGCCAGTTCCCGTTCCAGCTCGGCGATGCGGGTTTCCAGCGCCATAACGGTGGTCTGGTGCTTCTCCAGTTCACGTCGCCGACGGCGCTCGACCTGGTTGTTTTGGCGATGCTCCTGCGCACGTGAGGGGACCTCGCGGGCGGTGGCCGCAGCCTCGGCCTGACGTGCGGCCGCGTAGGCCGTGTAGTTGCCCTCCCAAGCCCGCAACCGGCCGTTTTCGATGGCCCATACCTGGGTGGCGATGGCATCGATCAGATAGCGATCATGGGAGACGAGCAACACGGTGCCGTTGAATTGGGCCAGCATGGCCTCAAGCACCTCTTGGGATTCGATATCGAGATGGTTGGTCGGCTCGTCCAGGACAAGAAAATTGGCCTGGCGACGGTCGAGCACGGCCAGCGCCAGCCGGCTACGTTGTCCTCCACTCAGGGTTGCTACCGGTTTGAAGACATCGTCGCCGGTAAACAGATACCGGGCCAGAAGGTGCCGGGCCGTAGGCACATCCAGATTGGGATCGGCGGCCAGCAAGACGGCAAGCACGGTGGCATGAGGCGGCCAGTCGGCCTGGACTTGGGCCAGATAGCCGATACGCAGGCCGGCGCCCAGACGCAATTCGCCGGACAAAGGCGGGATATGGCCCAGCAAGGTCTTGATAAAGGTGGTCTTGCCGGCGCCGTTGGGACCGATCAGGGCCACGCGTTCGCCGCGCTTGAGCAAGACATCTTCGGCCGTGAACAGGACCTCATCTTCCGGCCGTATGGGATCGTCGCTGCCGTACACCAAGCCGCCGGAGCGTTCCCCGACCTGAACGGGGGTCGGCTGACGCCGATAGCCAATCACCAGGTTGTGGGTGGCGAGAACGATGGTACCGCTGCGCAAGCGGGCCTGCCATGACAGGCTGAGCTGAGGCCGCCGGCGAGGTGCCTCGAGCGGCTCTGCGGCCAGCCATCGCTCCAGACGGGTGCGACGGCCTTGGGCCTGGCGTGTGTTTTGGCCGGCGATGTGACGTCGGATGTACTCTTCTTCTTTGGCGATGAAGGCCTGACGGGCCTCATACTCCCGGCGCAGACGCTCACGACGCTGCTCGCGCTGGACCACATAGTGGCTGTAATTGCCGCGATAGGCCGTCAATTCGCCCCAGGCCAGCTCCCAGATGCGGGTGACCACCCGATCGAGGAAATAGCGATCGTGGGCAACGATGATGACGGCCCCCTCCCAGGCCAGCAGGACCGATTCCAGCCACTCTATGGCCTGGAGGTCGAGATGATTGGTCGGCTCGTCGAGAAGCAAGAGCTCAGGACGGGCCAGCAACAGCCGGGCCAACAGGCTGCGCGTGCGTTCACCACCGCTGAGATGGGCAAGGGGTTTGTGGAATTCGTCAGGCCGAAACCCCAGGCCGGTCAGAGTGCGGCGGATGTGCGAGGGATACTCGTACCCCCCGGCCAGCTCGAAGCGGTGTTGGCGTTCGGCATAGTGCGCGAACAATGCCTCGTCGTCTTCGGCCTGGCCCAGACGCTCCTCCAGCGCACGCAGAGTCGCTTCCTCGGCCTGCAGGTCGGCAAAAACCTCCAGCATATCTTCCCAAAGGGTCTTAGCGGCCGCCGGGGGTGGATCCTGAGGCAGATAACCGATGCGCAACCCGCGACGGTGTCGCACGGTACCGGCGGTAGGCTGCAGTTGGCCGGCCAGGATGCGCAGGAGGGTGGTTTTACCCTCGCCATTCGGACCGACCAGACCGATACGATCGCCGGCCGCGACGGCCAGATCGACCCCTGCGAACACATCGAGGGCGCCGTAGGCCATAGCCAGACCGTGTGCGGTGAGGAGCGACATAGGTATGCAAAAGCGCAGTCTATTATACCATTGGAAATGGGCTTGGGGGATGGAAAAGCTCTGCTTTATCCCCCGCTTGTCGTGGTCTGGAAGGGGGGCAGTTGTTCCTGACCCAAACGCGCCAGATAGTAATTCCACACCAGCCGACTGAGGTCGTTCATGAGAGGATTGCTCTGTTCCCATACGACCCAGCCGTACTGATAGACGAAGACGGCAAGGACGTAAGGCCCGGCAGGGCCATAGATGAGGGCGACATCGCCTTGGGTATCGGTGCCGTAACCGTGCTTGTGGGCCACCCGTGCCGTTTTGGGCACGCCGTAGCGCAACAAATAGCCCATGGGGTTCCGCTCCAACCAGCCGATCAACTCCCGACATTTGGCCGGATTGAGGCGTTCGGGGAAGGCGGCCAGGATGTTTCCACGACCTTCGGCACAACGGCCGATATCGGCCAGCATGCGCCCGATATCGGTAGGCGTGGTCTGCATGGCCGGATCGGGATAGGTGTTGTATTCGGGATTGGCGTTGGCCGGGGTTACGATGGGCGGCGGCGTAAGGTCGCTATCGTAAGGAACGGCGATAAAGGTGTTTTGATAGCCCAGCTTGCGGATAAACTCGGTGACGCGACGGGCGCCGGTAAGGGTATCGCCCTCCCCGATCCGATAGAGCAGGGCATTGGCTCCGGCATTGCTGGCCGTCTCGGAGGTGACGGTCTCGCTGATCCAGCGGGTGGTACCGGGATCGAGGGGGAGGTCAAAATCGTGGTAAAGCTTGAGGAGAATGGGGATTTTGACCGTGCTCATGCCGGCGAAGGCCGTATCGCCGTCGATATCGATCACCTCGCCGGTGCTCAGGTCCTCGTAATACAGGCTGTAGATGCCGTTGAAGCGTTCCAGCCGACGGCGCAAGGCCGCCTCCAAGGTTTCGGGTGTCGGCGGCAAAGGCGGTCGTTCGTGCAGGCTCAGGTGGGCCTGGCGGTTGTAGGCGCCGGTGAAAGCGGCGATCACCCGTATGGCGCTATCGGCCAGGTCGGTGTAGCGGCCCGGCCGGCCGGGAACGAATTGCAAAGTCTCGAGCTTGGCATAGGCCGGGGTGGGATCGCTATCGTAGGCGGCGGCCTGAACGCGCAACCAGGCGGCCAGCCGTTCCCGATCGAAGGTGTACTGCAAGGGGATATCCCGACCGATGGGCGGACGGTCGAGGAGATAAAACAGAAACTCGCGCAGGGTATAAAAACCGCGTCGATAACGCCGGGCCTCGGCGATCATGGCTTCGGCATCAACGCGAAACGCGATCTCCTCCGGTCGCAGGACCAGGCGACGTTCGCCGTGATAGACCAGAATGGGGGCCTCGAAAAGCCGGCGTAGCTGCGCGGCGGCCTCGTCCGGCGTGGCCGCCGTGATGACGGCACCGCCCAGGGTCATCCCGGCCGGGATGACGCCACGACTGCGGTTGAAGGCCATAAAAGGCGGCCCTAGATAGACCACCGCAGCCAGGACGAGTGTCAGGAAAAACCAGGACCGCAGTTTCATCGGGTGTGTCCGGACGGGGACTCACTCCCACTCGATGGTAGCCGGCGGTTTGGAGGTAATATCGTATACAACACGGTTGACGCCATGGACTTCATTGACAATACGGGTCGCCATGCGGCCGAGCACCTCGTAAGGTAACCTGGCCCAATCGGCCGTCATGAAGTCATCGGTGGTGACCACACGCACGGCAATGACATGGGCATAGGTGCGAAAATCGCCCATGACGCCGACCGTCCGCACCGGTAACAGCACGGCAAAGGCCTGGGCCGTGGTCCGATACAACCCGGCCCGTTCGAGTTCTTGAACCACAACGGCATCGGCCCGCCGCAGGATGTCAAGCCGTTCTGGCGTGACCTCGCCCAGGATGCGAATGGCCAAACCGGGGCCGGGGAAGGGATGGCGCCAGACCAGATGTTCCGGCAGACCCAGCTCCAGCCCCACCCGGCGGACCTCGTCCTTGAAAAGCAAACGGAGCGGCTCCAGGACCTCGAAGGTGATATCGGCGGGCAATCCCCCGACATTGTGATGGGTTTTGATGGTGCGAGCGGCGGCCTCGCGACCACCGGACGCACTCTCGATGACATCGGGATAGAGAGTGCCCTGGGCCAGGAAGCGATAAGGCGGACCGGGGTCGGTCTGGACCAGACGCGCGGCCGTGGCCTCGAACACCCGCACGAAACGATGACCGATACGCTTGCGCTTCACCTCCGGATCGGTCACCCCGGCCAGGTCGGCCAGGAATTCGGCCGCCGCATCCACCACCTCCAGACGCATGCCGTGGGCATGCCGAAAGGTCGCAATGACCTCATCGGCTTCTCCCTGGCGCAAAAGGCCGTGGTCTACAAACACACAGGTCAGCCGATCACCGATGGCGCGGTGGATGAGCGCAGCCGCTACGGCCGAATCCACACCGCCGCTAAGGCCCAGCAAGACCCGATCGCCCCCCACACGCGTCCGCAGCTCCTCGACGGCCTCGGCGATAAAATGACCCGGCGTCCAATCGGCAGTCAAACCGGCAACGGCAAAAAGGAAATTGCGCAACAGGTCGAGGCCTTGAGAGGTATGTTGCACCTCAGGATGAAACTGGACCCCATAGCGACCACGGGCCGGGTCACCCATGACAGCCAAGACCCGATCGCGCGAATAGCCCAGGGGCAGCCAGCCCGGTGGCGGGGCTTCGACCTGATCGCCATGACTCATCCACACGGACATGGGCGACGAGAGGCCGTATAACAACGGTGCACGCTCGCCGAGGATGACATCGGCCGGGCCGAACTCACGGGTCGGACCCGGCGCCACACGGCCGCCCAAAGCATGGGCCAGCGCCTGCATGCCGTAGCAAATGCCCAATACCGGCTTGCCACTTTCCAGGACAGCAGCCGGAATCTTAGGAGCCCCGGGTTCGTAGATGCTGCTGGGACCGCCGGAGAGGATAAAAGCCTGACCAACCGCAAAACGCTCCGGAGGTGCATCCCAAGGGACCAGCTCGCTATAGACCCCTAACTCACGTACCCGCCGGGCAATCAGTTGGGCTGTCTGCGAACCGAAATCAACAACGATAACCGTAGCATGGGTTTTCATGAATCAGCCGACATGCACATCGTTGCCATGTTGGATGGCATACGAGTCATCCGTGATGGGTTATGCGACCTCGAAACCGGCCAGAAGTTCGAGGGCCTTGATGAGGGCATGATTGCCCTCACCACCCAGGCCCCGAGCCTGAAGGGTGCGATAGAGTTGAAAGATAAGGGCGGTAGCGGGTACAGGAACGCCGCTAGCGTCGGCAGCGGCCAAGACAAGCCGAAGGTCTTTCTGCTGCAGGTCAATGGTAAAACCGGGCCGCCAATCGCGACGCAGGATTTGGGGTCCCCGCTGACTGAGCATCCAACTACCGGCGGCCCCGGCCGTGAGCGCCGTCAACGCCTTCTCCAGGTCAACACCATGAGCCTGGCCGAAGAGGAAGGCTTCGCTCATAGCCAGGGCATGACCTACCACCAGAATCTGGTTCATCAATTTCACGGTTTGACCGGCGCCATGATCGCCGACGTGGGTGATCTGTTTGCCCATGGCC
This sequence comes from Caldilineales bacterium, assembly GCA_037443945.1. Lineage (GTDB taxonomy): Bacteria > Chloroflexota > Anaerolineae > J102 > J102 > SSF26. Next base: position 1,139 of record JBBINH010000081.1, on the reverse strand, counting down.
TGAAGGACGGGTAACGCCCGCCGGAAATCCGCTTCTTTGCCACCAACCATGATCGAAAGAGTCCCTTTAGCCGCGCCCTCACTGCCACCGCTGACGGGGGCATCGAGCATGCCGATCCCCCGCGTCGCCAGGGTTTGAGCCAGCCGTCGCGTGGCGTCCGGGCTGATGGTGCTGCAATCCACAACAAGACTGCCGGGTTGGGCGCCGGCAAGTACGCCATCGGGGCCCAAAAGGACGGTTTCGACGTCGGGCGTGTCGCTGACACAGATGACAACGATGGTGCTACGGCCGGCCAGATCGGCGGGCGAAGCGGCCGGCCGGGCGCCGGCCGCCACCAGAGGCGCCATTTTGGCCGCCGTCCGGTTCCAAACGGTCAGGGGAAATCCCGCACGCAGAAGGTTGGCAGCCATGCCTTGTCCCATGATACCCAAACCGATAAATCCAACCTTTTCGTTCATACGGTTTTCTCCGGTTTCTATTTGATGATATTTAAGTTTTTTGCTGCAAATTTCATAAACAAAAAGACAGGCAAGAAAAGCCTGTCTTTGCCGGCGTTTGGCGAAAAACGAACAGGTTCAAATCTGAAAAGCGGCGGCCGGTTCGATCAAGCGCACGGTAAAGTCGGTGGCATAGGCCTGCAGGCCTTTTACGGCCTTGCGCCAGGTTTCGCTGGTCAGCAGAGCCCGCGCGGTTTCGATGTCAGGTAGCAGACCCGCTCCCATGATTTGCGGGCTCTGACCCCAGGCCGTGAACCAGGCATCGGTGAAGCGAAAGCCGAACTCGGTAAGCGCAGCGCCGAGTTGCTCCACCACGTATTGGTGACAGGCTTCTTCACGGCCGGGTTTCATGTTGTAGGTAAAAACAAGCTTGATAGGACGAGACATGGTCGGACTCGCAGAACGATGGTTGCCATAACAATACCATGTTTTGTAGCTTAGAGCAAACCCTTGTCCATGTCAGCCGGGCGGCTTCCATTTGCGCAAATGCAGCCCGACACCGCCGGAGCGGACGTTACGTTGCCTCGGCAACGGCAGGTGTCGCCGGCCGCGCAGGTTCCGGCGATGTGCGGTGCGCTCGACGGAGGGGATCACCATGCGTGGCCAGAAGGGGCGGCCGGGCGGCCCCCTCGAAATGGCCAG
>JBBINH010000080.1:0-9553 GCA_037443945.1 Caldilineales bacterium | reverse complement strand
GGCGGCCCGGCGGGCTGCGGGCCGCCGGCCGCCCCTTATGCCGCGCGATCGGTGCCAATGGCAAGCCGCGCCACGCGCGCCAAAACCCACCACGCAGGCCGCCTCGGGCGCAAAACGGCGTTACGCGCGCCAAAAATCCGTCCCGCCCTGCGCCGGGCTCAGCGCCCGCCAAACCGGGCAACCAGATAGTCCACGACCTGCCGATCGATCAGGTCGCCCTCACCGTTCCAGCGCTCCTCCAGATTCTCGATGCCCACCAGCGTGCGCAGCGCCTGCCGCGTCGCCTCATCAAAATGGCCGTGGCGTGGTCCCCGATAATGGCCGGTGCGGCTCAGGATGTCCTGAAGCTGTGCGGCGACCTCGGCCAGGGGGACCAGGTCTTGCGGTCGCACTACCCCGAAGTAAAGATGGTGCAGACGCACCAGCTCGCGGAGTTTGGCTATGGGATTGGGATCGTCGTCTACCCGCAGGTCGAGATAGCGGTCGTTGTTGCCGCCATAGCCGCCGCCCTCGCGCACAACCAGCACGGCCGCCGCCTGACGCCCGCGGCTATCCCCGCCGGCCTGCTCACCGGCTTCCAGTGCTGCGACCAGCCAGTCGGCCAGCTCGCCCTCACCGCCTCGCACCATCTCGAAACGCCGGGCCATGGCCTCGACGGTGCCGGGGACCAGGATATTGCCCTGACAGGCGTAGCCGTCGCCGATGATGTGGCCGGCCCAGGGATGGCACCCTTCGCCGGTAAAAGCCGCCGCACGGCCCTCGCGGTCCACCATGCCCACCTGGCGTAGATGCCGTTCCGCATCGGCGGTGACGAGCTGGTCAATCGCCGCGGCCGCCGTATGGCCGGCCGCCATGAGCCTGAGCCCTTCGGGTCCGTAAAGGACATTGGCATAGGATTGCGTGGCTACGGCGCCGACCTCGGCCTGAGCCCAAGAGACCACGGCGCCCACGGCCAGGAACTTCGAGGCGACCGCCACGCCCCATTCGCGGCGTCCGGGATCGAAAGCAACGATGGAAAACGTCATGGCCACACCTGCACGAATTCGTCGTTTTGAACCTGATAAATGAAGATCGGCGCATTCACCCGGTCACCGTTGGCATCGTACATGATCGTGCCGATCAAGGTCTCCAGCTTGAGTCCACGTAAGGCCGCAGCGATGCGGTTGGCATCGAGGCTGCCGGCCTGTGCCACCGCCGCCAGCAGCACCTCGGCAGCGGCGTAGCCGTTGATGGAGTATGTGTCGGGATTGCGATATTCCACCGCCTGATACGCCTGAAACCAGGCCGGGGTAGCCACACTTTTGGGGCTGGGGCCAAACGCGCTGACGTACATGCCTTCGGCCGTACCTGCGGCTTCGTCGATGGTCGCCGCCAGAAAAGCACCATCCGAGGCGAGCATGGGGATGGTGATCCCGGCCTCGACCAAGTCGGCGCGGAGATAGGGGGCCTCGATTTCATAACCGGCATAGAAGAGCGCGTCCGGCCCTGCCATCCGAATGGCCTCCACTTCTTGCGTAAAACGGCTCTGGCCCTCTTTCACCTCGCGCACCAACACAACCTCGGCCCCCCGTGCCCGCAGAGCCTGGGCCATCTCCTCGTGCAACCCGCGACCGTAGGCCGTGTCGTTGTAGAGCACGGCGATACGGCGGGCGCCCAGCCGTTCGGTCAGGAATTCGGCATCGGCGGCAGCCTGAACCCTGTCGTTGGCCACGATGCGGAAGAACTTGTCATAGCCTTTCTGGGTCAGGGCCACGTTCGAGGCATTCGGCGTGATGACAACCAGGGGCAGCCGGCCGTAGACCTCCATTGCCGCCAGCGTCTCGCCGGAGTTGTAGTGGCCGATAAAGCCGAGGACTTTATCGCCCCGATCGAGGGCAGCTTTGACCTCCTCGGTCAGGGCCAGGGCTACCTCCGGGTCGGATTCGTCGTCCAGGGCGACGACGTTGACCCGATAGCCGGCGACACCGCCGCTGCGGTTGACCTCCTCGGCCCGCAGTCGCACACCGCCGACGACGGTTTGGCCGCCGTTGGCCTGAAAGCCCGACATCGGCGCGGCCACAAAGAGGATGGCTTCCTGCGTGGGTCGGGATGCGCAGCCGACGAGCAAGAGAAGAAGCACAAGCAGGCTGAGTTTGCGCATGGTTGCACTCTTATAGCGAGGGAATAACGCAGGCCCCAAAGCCTGTCGACAGAGCAGGGATGAGCAGGGCCATATCCTAATCCAGGCCCTGGCTGCGGTGGGTGTAGATTTCATTGATACTGGTCACCAGGTCCTGGAGGCCGGCGACTTCTTCGGTGATGCTTTCTTGCAGGCGCCGATCGTCGGCGCCTTCGAGCTCGCGCCGGGTGCCGATGAGCAACAGTTGGGAGTACACCGTGCCCAACGCGGCAATGGAGTGCTCGAGTTGGAGTTCGGCCCGTTTCATCAGGTTATCCAGGGCCTGGATGTTCGCATACTGCTGTCGTTTGGAAGCCAAATTGGCCTCTAACTGGGCGCGCACGGCCGGATCCTGGCGTTGGTTCAGACGAGTTTCCAGCTCGCGGATGGCCTGGGGCAAGGCGCGACGATCGCGATTGAGGATGCCGTCGTTGCGAAACGCCTGCAGACGTAAGGCGAGATCGTAGATATTCGTCACCCAGGCATCCATCTGGCGCAGGCTGTCGGCAATGCGGGCCCGCAGCGGTTCGCTCTTGATGCCGCTCCCGATCTGTTGGAGGCGTTCGTAGTACTCCAGAGCCTGGCGATACCGGGCCTGGAGATCCTCATCGCGAATGAGGGATGGGTCATGCTCCTCGCGAAACATCGCCGCCACCGCTTTGGCCGCCTCGTCTCGGTCGGTCAGCGTGGTCCAGACGATCCCGACCACGCCCAGAGCAGCCAGCACGAGCCACGTCCACCAATCGAACCAGGGCAGCGTGGTGGGCAGCGGCTTGGGAAAGAAAACGGCCAGGAGCAGAGCCCCGGCGATGAGCACGGCGTTTTCGAGGCGGAACACCGCCCGTTGCAGGATGGCCTTACGGGCGCGGGCTTCGAGATCGCGACGAAAAGCAGTCATCGGCCGGTTCAGAAGTACTGCGAGAGCAACCGATACAGCTCGCGGATGGTCTCCGGTGTGCCTTCGCGCATCTGGCCGCCGCTGACCTCGGCCAGGCGGCGCAACAAGCGTTGGTCGGCATCCTCACCGTAGGCGATGGTAAAGATGAGCACGGGCACTCCCCGGCGGTTATCGGTCTCGATGATCCGAAGCAATTCGGGCAGCGTGGTGGCACTGGCGTTTTCAAGGCCATCGGTCATGGCGACGATGGCATTGATGCTGGTGGTATCCGCCTCGCGTTGCAAGCGCCCGTAGGCGGCGCGGACACCGTCAAGCAAGGCGGTATTGCCGTTGGCCTCAAGCCGGGCGATTTCGTCCAGCAGCCGACGGCGATGGGCTTCGTCCAGCGGCGCCGGTGGGATGAGCTGGTAGACCGAAGTGGCGAAAAGCACGATCCCCACCCGGTCCTGCGTGCCCTGGATCTGGCCGATAAAGGTTTGCAAGGCCGTGCGCACATTCTCCAGCTTTTCCCCTTCCATCGAGCCCGACGTATCCACCACCAAGTAGATATTGGCCGGACGTTTGGTATAGCGCCAGGCGTTCTGAACGACGCGCACGACCGTCGGGCCGGGCATTTGCAGGGTCGTCTGGGGTTCGCGTGGGTCAACGCCATAGCGGGGCGCAATGGGCGAATCGGGGCCGTCGATGGGGATGCTCAGATCGGCGGGGCGGAAGCCCATCTCCAGGACACGACGCTGCTGCTCGGGAGCCAGCAAGAACTCGGCCAGGGCCAGGAAAGTGCGCCGTTGATTGTCGGTGACGGCGGGATCGTCGAGCAAGGCCAGGGGATGGTCTTCCCACAACGTGCCCTCGTGGGGATAGATGGCCACCAGGGGGTCGTTCCCGGCGCGATTGTGCTGGACAACCAGCGCTTCCTGCACGACGAGCGCATCGAGGAAATCCCGGCCTTCGCTGCGCATCCGCTCCATGGCTACGGCCTCGTTTTCGCCGTAAAAGCGGACGGTGCTCTCGATACGACGCACGTAATCGAGGGTAGCCGGCGCCAGGACATCCTCCTCGGTCAAGCCACGGGTTTTGCCGGCGCCGGCGTAGAACTGGGCCAGAGTGGCGAGCATGCCGCTGGCGTAGGCCGTACTGGCATGACTCCAGCGAAAGTCACGGTCGATCGTTGCCTTTTGCTGGATCGTGACCCAGCCTACCGGACGGATGCCGTGCCCCAACTCTTGGGCGACATCGGGCCAAACGGCCAGGACAATCGGACTGACGGCAAAGCGCACGCTTTGGGCCACGCGACGGGGAGCGACTTCGCCCGCCTGGCGCCCTTGCTCTTCGGCCCAGCGCAGGTCCAACAGATCGAGCCAGAGAGAGGCATCGGGGCTGAGGGCCTGAAACGGCGGGGTTTCCCCCAGAGCGGCCTCGACCATGGCGTCGGGCGGCATCTCCAACAGGCGCACCTCCATGACCTGACCGTCGCTCGTCCTCAAACGCTGCTTATTGAAATCGCCCACAAGGGGCGAGAGGAGATTCACTTTTTCCGGCGAGAAGGCCAGAGTGAGCACGGCCGTACGAGGGTCGACGGTGGGCGTGGCCTCGCGCAAGGTGGTCTGTTGGCGCTCGGCGAGGATGACGGCGAAGAGGATGAAGGCGCAGCTACACAGCAGGACCAGTCCCCCCAGCCCGACGGCCAGCCAGACGAGCGGGCGGGGTCCGGTTGGAGGCGATTTCCGACGGGCTTTCATAGGGATACCCTATGGGGATAAGAAGCGGAATCAGCGGGCCACATTGAGCTCAAACCACCGCAGCAGGGTCTGCAAGACATCGCGGTCAGGCGCCCGCATGGCGCTCGTGCGCGGGACGACCGTAGCCACACCCTGGGTCTGCCATGCGACAAAGGGGCTGTTTGCGATTTCGGTCACCGAGACATCGGCATGGGTCGGCCGCAGCCCATAGGTCACGGCTTCGCTCTGAACGGCCGGGGAGAGCAGATAGCGCTCGAAGGCAAGGGCGGCATTTTTCTGCAGCGCGCTTGTCTCCGGCCCGATCCAGATGCTCATGGGGAAATCGAACCAGGTGACAAACTCCGGGTAGTACATGAGCAACGGTTCGCCCCAGCGATTGCGAATGCCCTGCATGTTGGTGAGCAAATCGCTCTCCAAGAGAAGACCGCCGTCGCCCTGGGAATAGCCGAAGAGGGCGAAATCCTCGGCCGTATAGGCCGAAGCGCCGCTGAGCTCGGTGGTGGCGCTGAGCAGTTCCTTCAACCAGGCCTGGAAAGCCGGATCGGCGACATCGGCCGTGGTGATGGTAGGCCGGCCGTAATACTCGCCTGCGGCCGAGATCATCGCCGTCAGCCCGCCCACGTTCTTGCGCGGGTCGGGGACGACAAGCTTGAAAAAGCCCCAGCCGGGCTGGCCGCCTAATTCGGGCCAGCCACCCTTGGCCACGGCGGCATCGTGGATGGTGCGCCAGTTGATGGTCCCAAACGTGCGCAGCAACACCTCGGCGCGACTTTGGTAAATGCCCCAGGTGCTCAGGCTGAGGACGAGGGGCCGCACCCGGTACTCGCCATCCGTGAGGAAAACATCGCGGCCGAGCCGTTCCTTGTAGGCAGCGTTCGCCAGTTCGGGCAAGTAGCGGCTATCGGGGATCCAGGCCGTGGGAAACCGCTCCAGGGCCTGCTTTTGCGCCGTCGTCAGGCTTTCGAGATCCGTACCGGGCTCAAGAGCACCGAACTCATTGCGGTCGAATTTGCCCAGGGCCGTCAGCCCATCCATGGCGATGACCTCGACCTGGATGCGTTCGCCCTCCAGACGATGGTCTTCGGCGTTGAAACGTTGAGCCGCCGCCCGCACCCAGGGTTCCACCGGCAGGGCCACCAGGATCCGTACCTGGATGGGACCCTTGGGCACGACGACCAGGGGCTGTTCGCGCTGGGTGGCCCGCAACGCCAGAGCCACGGCCACGATCATCACGGCCACGCCGACGATGGCAAAAAAGACAAGACGAGAGCGCTTCATTGGGGTACCTCGAAGAAAAGAGGCGTGAGCAGGCCGAGGCCTGTCCTATCGGCGCCACCTCCAAACGGTGTCGGCTCGCGACAGGGGTCAGGACGGGCGCAACCAGAGATGCTCCACGCCCAGAGGACCGGATGGGGCACCGTGACCGGCGTAGGGCAAACCGGCAATGTGGGCGATGGTCTCGGCCAGATCCAGGCCCTCCCCTACCCACAGCCACTCGTCAGGCCGGTCGGCCGTGCGCACAAATGTTTGCCAGTAGCCGGGTTGGGGCTGGATGCGAACGCCTGTGATCGCCTCCCACGGTAGGAAGATAGCCTCATCCGTCGCCGACGGTCGCCGCGCCAGGGTGATGCCCTCTTCGCTCAGCTCGGCAATGAGCCGACGGCGAGGATCAAAACCGGCCCGCCAGCCGAGGAGAGCGGCCAGGACCATGCCGATCAGCAGCACCAGGGCCGGCCCGCGCCAAAAGCCGCCCAGGCCGGCCAGGTAGAGCACCAGGCCCAACCCGGCCAGCCCAACAACGACCCACCACCCGGCGTAGAGATTGGCGGTGAAGCGCATGGCAGCAAGTTTAGCGGACTTGCAGGCAGCCCGATTTTCAGCCTTCGGCGGCCCGGCTCAGCCCCAGGCGGGCGCGACGGGCGGCCAACTGCCGTTCCAGCTCGTCCGTCTCCAGGATTTCCTGCATCTGGCGGTCGAGTCGTTTGGCGTCGATCTCGGCCTGGGCTTCGGCTTTGTCCAAACGACGCTGGATCTGGGCCTTGATGTCTTCGAGGCCGGCCGCTTCGGTGCTGACCTCCCCCACGGCCGCCACGGCTTTATGGGTGGCCTCTTTGCTGCGGGCCAGTTGCAGCATGGCCTCCAGGTGGATGCGCTCCTGTTTGACCTCGGTCAGCTTGGCCTCCAGCCGCAGCTTGGCATCGAGCAGTTTCTGAAATTCGGCCTCTTGCTGTTCGGCCTGGACCCGATAGCTCTCGGCCAACTGCTTCATCGTGTTGTAGCGGCTTTGCGCCGCCATGGCGAGCTGGTCCTTGCCTTCGCGCAGGAAAATGTCGATGTTGCGGTCCAGTTCTTCGGCCTTGGCCTCGAATTCTTTCTGCTTGCGCCGCAGGGTCTTGGCCTCACCGCCGACGGTAGCGGCAGCATCTTCGAGCGCTTCGATGTTGTCTTCCACCCGACGGATATACTCGTCCACAACGGCCATGCTGTTGGCCTGCAGAGCCTGATTGATCATCCAATGGAGATTGGCGGAAATGAGCACGCCGACTTTTTCAAGCAAGGATGCCATGGTCATACTCCTGAAGCGTGAGAAGCGAGACGCCTCGCCGAGGAAGCGTCATCCCGAAAAAGTGGTTGAACGTATTACAGCCTATACCCATCTCGTCTGCCTTCCTGACATGTGGACGACAGCCGGCAGACGATTGTTGCGGTCCTGAAGGCCTGTTAGCCGACCAGCTTATAGCCACGGCCGCGCACCGTCAGCAGATAGCGGGGATTGGCGGGATCGGGTTCGATTTTATGGCGCAGGCGGCTGACCAGCTTCTCGATCGAAGCATCGTACACCTGATCGATGTACTCCTCTCCCCACACGGCCTCGACGATCTGGTACTTGTCGCAGATTTTGTTGAGATGACCGTAAAGGAGGAGGAGCAACCGGTACTCGAGATGGGTCAAGGGCCCCACCTGTTTGCCGTCCACCCAGACTTCACCGGCCTCGACATCCACCCATACCCCGCGTGTGCGTGGGGGCCGGTCGGGATCGGTGAGAGCACTCATCTGGCGGACAAAGTGGCGAAACAGATCGGCAAAAAAGTGCGGTTCCAGCCGTGTCCCGCGCACCAGGCCCTTGCGTTCCAGCTCGGCCAGGGCCAGGGCGTCAAAGGGTTGAGCGGGATCGAAAAGGGCCAACAAGGTCTTTTGCTCGCTTGCGTCCAGATCGCGCCAGATTTTCGTGCATTCCTCCTGCACGGCCATGTCCTGCCGGAGCAGATCGCGCACCTGACGATGAATCACCAGGTCGCCGACGTCGTCGCGACGGGCGGTCCCGGTCATGGCGGCCAGATGCCGACAGACAATGTCGGTGAGGACGGGATGGCCGCCGGCCTGCTCCAGGACAAAGGCGATGTCCGCCTCGTCAAAGGTAGCCTGCAGTTCCGGCAGTCGCGCCGCCAGGAAGGCGCGGGTTTCCTCAGGTTCCCAGGGTGGCAGATAGTGCCGCCCCAGGCGAAATAGCTCGACAAACTCGTCCACCTGCTCGCCCTGGCGCAGCCGGGTGAGGGTCTGGTCGGTGGCCACGACGTAGTGCAGCCGACCGGGATAGCGGTCCTTCCAGCCCCGCAGGTTCAAAAACACGCGCGGTTCGAGATGGGTGAACGGCGCATCGAATTCGTCGAAGATGAACACGGTGCGACCCGGCACGGCTTCCAACCAGGTCGTGAGGGCTTCGTTGAATTGCAGAGGCACCTGAAAACGACTGGTCGGGGCCAGAAGGGTATCGTAGGCCTCGCGCAGACGCTTGCCTACAGCCTCGTCGGGATGAACACCCGCCGTCAACAGAACCCGCAGAATCAGTTCGTAAAAAGCCTGTTCGCTCCATTCCAGCAGGCGGTTGCAGTCGATGTAAAAGCAACGCATGCCCGCAGGCGGAGGACTGCCCCCGTTTATGGCCCCGCCAAGCCGACGCAGCAATTCGGATTTGCCCATGTTGCTGACGCCCACCAGGCTGATATCCTGGCCCTCGCTCAGGCGCCGGCGCAAATGGGCCAGCATGCGCAGACGCACGAACGGCGGCGATGAAGCGGTGGTCATCGGCGTCTCGTGGTCGGTGCGGAGCAGTTCGGACATGCTCGTCATGGCAAAACCCCTGTGGCTCGCATGGCGTGGGCCTTCATATTACTCTGAGATCGCCTTTCCGCCAAGCCGAAGGGAATCCAACCCCATGCCCACGACGGCCCGGCCGATTTGTTGGCTCGGGTTGTCTCTGGGGTTGGTGAGATTTGGGGGGTGTGGGTGAGCCGTAGAACGTTGGAACGTTATGCCTGCTGGCCCTCTCGCCCCCACCCACCTGGGAACCGAGTCCGGTTTGACAAAGCGGCGCGTAGCATTTACCATCCAGATATCCAGGCGCGCTATGTCGTGGGATATCGGCAGGCGCTTCTTGCGGCCTTTCCCCGTTCGGCTTTGCGATATGGCCTTGAGGTCTGGCGGTATGCGTATGGTGCGCCAAATGCCATTCTGGCTACAACTGCTCGTCATCCCACCTCCCGCTTTACAGCCCGGCGGGAACCACGTACAATCAAGCCGTACCTTAACAACCTGAGCCAGCCCATTCCCGGTGTCGAGAGCCGTTCGCCGGAAAAAGGGAACGGGGCGTGCCCGAGCCGGGCAAGAGGCGACCCCTGCGCCGTCCGCACCGCCCGGCGCCACCGGCGGCGCAAACACCCTCACCCCGCCCATGCGCCGCCCCTACGGCCCGCCGGG
>JBBINH010000079.1:0-9558 GCA_037443945.1 Caldilineales bacterium | reverse complement strand
GGAGATGCCCTCGTTGAAGAGGATATCGAACTCGGCAGTGCGGAAAGGCGGTGCCACTTTGTTCTTCTTGACAGTCACCCGCACCCGATTGCCCACGGCCTCGTTGCCAACCTTCACGGCGTCTATCCGCCGAATGTCCAACCGCACCGAGGCGTAGAACTTCAGCGCCATCCCTCCCGGTGTTGTCTCCGGATTGCCAAACAAAACGCCGATCTTCTGCCGCAACTGATTCGTGAAGATCATCACCGTATTGCTCTGCTTGATGGCGCCGCTCAGCTTCCGCAACGCTTGGCTCATCAACCGGGCCTGCAGCCCCACGTGACTGTCCCCCATCTCGCCTTCGATCTCCGCACGCGGCACCAGCGCCGCCACCGAGTCGATCACCACCACGTCCATCGCACCCGACCGCACTAGAGCCTCGGCAATTTCCAACGCCTGCTCCCCCGTGTCGGGTTGCGAAACGTAGAGATTGTTCACATCCACGCCGATCTTGGCCGCATAGGCCGGGTCCAGGGCATGTTCCACATCCAAAAAAGCGCATAGCCCTCCCTGCTTCTGCGCTTCGGCAATGCTGTGCAAACATAACGTGGTTTTGCCCGAGGCTTCGGGACCGAAAATCTCGATGACGCGACCACGGGGCAATCCACCCACGCCCAATGCCAGGTCCAGTGCCAGCGACCCCGTCGGAATCGCTTCGACCTGCATGAACGTCGCCTCCCCAAGCCGCATGATCGTGCCCTCCCCAAAACGCTTGGTGAGATTGGCGAGGATATTCGCCAAAGCCTGGCTTTTGCCGTTGGTGCTGCTCATAGACATCTTCTCCGCTCGCAGGGGAATAACGGTAATCGGTTGTCCCCAGATTAGCACATTTGTTCTATCCTGTCAAATTGCCTGCTTCGTCCGCAGGTTTGCTATGATCCTGGCATCTGCCCTGCGGCCATGCGGTCGTTTGCTCCGATGTCATCTGTGGTTGAAGCCTACGCGCCGGTCCTCCTGGTTGCCGAAGACGGCAAGCACTACCTGCTGCAGGCCCAACCGGGCGCGGCCTGGTTCACCCATCGCGGACGGCTTGCCTGGGATGATGTGATCGGCCGAGCCTTCGGTTGCATCGTCAGCACCGATCAAGGCCAGGCTTTCTTGGTCCTGCGACCGACGACGGCCGATCTCATCCGGCATCTGAAGCGCACCACCCAGATCGTGTATCCCAAGGAGGCCGCCTATCTGATCATGGAACTGGACCTCTGGGATGGACGCCGGCTGATCGAGGCCGGGACCGGTAGCGGTGGTTTGACCCTGGCTTTTGCGCGCGCCGTCATGCCTCATGGTCGGGTGTATAGCTACGAAAATCGTCCCGAGCATCAACACCTGGCCCGGCGCAACCTGGAACAGCTCGGCCTGTTACCTTATGTCGAGTTGAAACTGCGCGATATTGCCGAAGGCTTCGACGAGCGCGACGTAGACGCTGTCTTCCTCGATGTGCGCGAGGCCGGCGCCTTTGTGCCCCAGGCCGAGGCCGCCCTGGCTGCCGGTGGTCTTTTCGGCTCGCTTCAGCCCACGGTCAATCAGGTCGGCGAGCTGGTGGCCGCCCTGCAGGCCGCCAACTTTGTGGATATCCGGGTCGAAGAACTGCTGGTTCGCTCCTGGAAGCCCTCGGCCGAACGCCTACGTCCGGCCGATCGCATGATCGCCCATACGGGATTTTTGATCCTGGCCCGCAAGGCCGACCGTCGTTATCGGCTCTGGGGAGCGGATAGCCGCACCCGGCGCCGGGCACTGGCATTCGGCGAAGCGGACGCCGTGGAAACGCCGAGGATGTCTGCGGCGGTCGAGACGGACGCCGACGAAGAAGGCCAATGACGATTCTATAGCGACATCAGCCCATGGCTCCACCATCTATGTCCCCCGATGCCGGCCCCGAATACGTGGGCAATATCCACATGCATACCACGGCCAGCGATGGCACCGGTCATCCCGACGAGTTGATCGCGGCCGCCCGACGGGCCGGGCTCGATTTCATCATCATCACCGACCACAACCTGTTGCCCGATCTCAGCGCCGAAGGCTGGCGGGATGGAGTGCTGACGCTTTTCGGCAGCGAGATCAACGATGACCAACTGCAGCCCGAACGCAACCATTGTCTGACGCTGGGTGTGCGGGAGGATATGACCCCCCTGGCCGCCGACCCGCAGAGGCTCATCGATGGCGTGCGCAGTCAAGGAGGCCTGACGTTCTTTGCCCATCCCATCGAAAAGGCCAGTCGGCTTATCCCGCAAACCTATCCCTGGACCGATTGGGATGTCGAGGGCTTCAACGGCATCGAGCTATGGAATTTTATGTCGGAATTTCGGCCCCATGTGACGAGCAAGCTCAAGGCATTGCTTGTGGGCTACTTGCCGTGGTGGTTCTCGCGAGGGCCGGAACCGGAGACGCTGGCCAAATGGGATGAGTTGTTGCAAACCCGGCCGACGGTGGCCATCGGCGGCTCCGATGCCCACGCCCAGGTCTACCGCTTGGGGCCGTTCCGTCGTCGCTTTTTGCCCTACGACTACTGTTTCCGGGCCGTGAACACCCACATTCTCACGACGGAGCCGTTCCACGGCCGGGTCGAAGTCGACCGCAAGCTGGTTTATGAGGCCTTGGCGGCCGGACGCTGTTGGATCGGCTATGACCTGGTGGGTTCGACTCGTGGTTTTCGTTTCACCGCCGAAACCGATGGGCAATGCTTCGGGATGGGTAGCATCCTGCCGGCGGGCCCTGCTACGATTCTGCAGGTGACATTGCCAAAACCGGCCCAGATCCGGCTCATCGCTGCCGGACGAGGCGTGCTCGCCGTCGGCTTTGGCCGTTCTCTAAGCCACACGGTAAGGGAGCCGGGTGCCTACCGGGTCGAGGTCTGGAAACGCTGGCGTGGTCGTCTGCGGGGCTGGGTGTTTTCGAATCCGATTTACCTGGTCTAAAAACCTGCGAGAAGGGCCTGTGTAGGCGAGGTGATGGCAAAATAGCTTACATTTCCCGGCTTTTTACTTAACCAATTCCAAATCGGCGCTCATGCGATTCTCAGTTTTGTCTGCTATAGTTGGTATTAAAGTGGTGGTTCCTCCTCAAGCTCCTTTCCTCCTCCTCGCCAAACCCCGGCCCGTGTCTCGCCAGCCGGGGTTTCGGTTTTATATGCGCCGGCTAAAGTCGTCCGCCATAGGCCTTCGGCCTTTGGTCGGCCTGCGTCGACCCTTCAGAGCGTCAGCATAGGCTGATGCCCGGCGCTGCGGGCGTCCTCCAAAGAGTCGCTTTCCAATCGGTGCACCACGGCGAAGCCAGGTGGTAAGTCGTTACTCTAGGTTACTCTAACGGCCCCAATGCGGCGCTTTGAATCCCGTTTGGGCGGTCCGCCGGAACAAGGGGGCACAGGCGCACCAAGCCCCCAAAAAACAGTGCGTCGCGCCGATGCGGGCGCGACGCACTTAACCATACCGGAGGAGGCAGCCTTAGAAGTCCATGTTACCGCCCATGCCACCACCGCCGGCGGCCGGGGTCTTCTCCTTTTCGGGGATATCGCAGATGAGCGATTCCGTAGTCAGGATCATGGCGGCGATGCTGGCCGCATTTTCCACGGCGCTGCGGGTGACCTTGGCGGGGTCGATGATACCGGCTTCGACCATGTTGACCCACTCTTCGCGCATGACGTCGAAGCCGACCTCCATGGCGCCGTTGGCATTGCGACGCCGAGCTTCTTCGACGATGACGGCGCCATCATAACCGGCGTTCTGGGCGATCCAGCGCATAGGTTCTTCCAGCGCGCGGCGCAGGATGCGCACACCCGTGTTGATGTCGCCGGTTGTTTCTTTCTCAACCGCATCGAGGGCAGCGGCCGCACGGATCAGAGCCACACCGCCACCGGGAACGATACCCTCTTCGACGGCGGCGCGGGTAGCGCTAAGGGCATCCTCCACGCGATGCTTCTTCTCTTTCAGCTCGACCTCGGTACCGGCGCCCACCTTGATGATGGCCACGCCGCCGGCCAGCTTGGCCAACCGCTCCTGGAGTTTCTCGCGGTCGTAGTCGCTGGTCGAGGCTTCGATCTCGGCGCGGATCTGGTTGATGCGGCCCTGGATCTCCGCTTCGGAGCCTTTGCCACCGACGATGGTTGTCTCATCCTTGGTCGAGACCACCTTGTCGGCGCGCCCCAGGTCGGCGATGGTCACGCTATCCAGCTTGCGGCCCAGCTCTTCGGTGATCACGGTGCCACCGGTGAGGATGGCGATGTCCTGGAGCATGGCCTTGCGCCGATCGCCGAAGCCGGGCGCCTTGACCGCCAGCACGTTGAAGACACCGCGCAGTTTGTTCAGCACCAGCGTGGCCAGAGCCTCGCCGTCCACGTCCTCGGCGATGATCAGCAGGCTGCGCTTCCCGATCTGGATGAGCTTCTCCAGCACGGGGACCAGATCCTGGGCGGCGCTGATCTTCTTGTCATGGATGAGGATGTAGGGCTCTTCGAGGACGGCTTCCATGCGGTCGGGGTTGGTGATGAAGTAGGGGCTGATGTAGCCGCGATCGAACTGCATGCCCTCGACGTACTCGGTCTCGAAGCCCAGCGATTTGCCCTCTTCCACGGTGATCACGCCGTCCTTACCGACCTTATCCATAACATCGGCAATGAGCGTACCGATCTCCTGGTCCTGGGCCGAGATGGCGGCGACGGCGGCGATGCGCTCGTAGGTGCTGATGGGGATGGCCATCTCGGTGATGGCCTTGGAGACGGCGGCAGTCGCCTTCTCGATACCGCGCTTCAGGAGCATGGGATTGGCACCGGCCGCCACATTGCGCAGACCTTCGTTGACAATCGCCTGAGCCAACACCGTGGCCGTCGTCGTACCGTCACCGGCGACATCGTTCGTCTTGGTGGCGGCTTCTTTCAGGAGCTGGGCGCCCATGTTCTGGAAGGGTTCTTCCAGCTCGATCTCCTTGGCCACCGAAACGCCATCATGCGTAACGGTGGGCGCGCCCCATTTTTTATCTAAAGCCACATTGCGGCCTTTAGGGCCAAGCGTAATCTTGACGGAGTTAGCAAGGATGTCTATGCCCCTTTTTAGCTCTTTGCGGGCATCTTCGCCAAACAGGATTTGCTTCGCCATAGGTCAATATTCCTCAACGGAGAATGGGATGGATGGGAAGGACAATGAGAGGCAGGAAAAGAGATTAGGATTCGACAACAGCCAGAATATCGCTTTCCCGCAGGATCAGATACTTGGTATCATCCAGTTTGACTTCGGTGCCGGCATACTTAGCATAGAGCACGACATCATCCACTTTCACATCCAGCGCAATGCGCTCACCTTTATCATTGCGATTGCCTGCACCGACCGCCACCACGCGCCCTTCTTGCGGCTTCTCTTTGGCCGTTTCAGGGAGCACGATGCCGGAAGGTGTGCGAGATTCTTTCTCGATGGGCAGGACGACCACGCGGTCGCCGAGGGGTCGTAGCTTCATAGGGTTTGTTACCTCCTGAGGAATGAAATGGAGATTGCGTCCGTATTCCTTTAGCACTCTCGGACCGAGAGTGCTAAACCATGCCCATCATAGTCAACCTCAGGCCGCTTGTCAAGTCCCTTGTGGCCTTTTTATGAGGGCCACTTTGGGTGTTCGTTCGTGGCCCTTTTCCTATTCCCTATGGCAGTCGTGGTCGGAGCGGCTTCAGCTCTGGCGACAGGTGTCTAAGCCCACCAAAGCCGGTTGGGAAGCGGGATTTTTTTCCAAAGCCTTTTCCAGCCACGGGATCGCTTCTTCGCAGTTGCGCGGCTCGCCGTAGATGTAGGCCAGGCCGAGGGTATAGTAATAGGCCTCGTTGTCGGCACCCATGGCAATGGCCTTGCGCAAGGGTTCAACGGCATCTTCATAACGCTGACGGCGATAGAGGGCCATGCCCAAATGGGCCCAGGCTTCGGCGACGGTGGGATCCAAATCCACGGCCCGTTGCAGTTCGATCACCGCGCGTTCCGGGTCGCCCTGGTAATAATAGGCCCATCCCAAGCCGTCGTAGGCAACGGCGAACCTGGGATTGACCTTGACGGCCTGTCGAAAGGCCTCGATGGCCGCAGAATAATTCTGCAACGCCATGTAGTTTTGGCCCTGTTCATAATAAAGCCGGGCCAGCTGGGGTGCTACCTCGATGGCGGCGGCATACGCCTTCAGGGCCTCCCGGTATTTACCCTGCACGTGATAGGCATAGCCCAGGGCACGCTGGGCATCCGGGCTTTGTGGATCGAGGCGGACGGCTTCCTGCGCTTCTTCCAGAGCGCGGGGCCAGTTGCCGATATCGGCATAAACCTCGGCTAAATACGCACGGGCCAGCGCCGATTGCGGTGCCCGATCGACGGCGTTGAGCGCCAGAGCGATCGCTTCGTTGTAGCTTCGATTCCAATCAAGCGCCCAGGCCAGGACGGCCAAGTGATACGGCTCTTCCTCATCGAGCCGCACCGCCTCGCGCGCATTGGCAAGCGCAGCGGTGTAATCTCCATTCCACACCTGGAGACGAGCCATCTCGGCCCAGACCGTAGCCTCTGTGGGCACCAGCGCCAGATAGTCCTGATAGGCAGCGATGGCATCGTCCAACCGACCTTCCTGATAGGCCAGATCGGCGGCAAGCAGGAACATGGCCGGGGCCGGAGTGGGAGTAGGAGTGGGTTGGAAGGGGTTGGGCAGCAGGCCCGGTCGGCGTAATAACGCCAAAGCCATCAGGCCCAAGATGGTCAAACCGAAAAGAAAGCGATAACGGCGTCGTCGACGACGACGCTTGCGGCTATCGGTGATGTACATAACGCCGAGAGAGAATCGGCCGATTGGGGTCAGACAAGGATAAGAGCAGCGACGCCATTATAGCACGACCGGCAGGCCTGCCCGACGTCGAGCTTCTTGAATCGTCGCCAATAGAGCGGGATGCACCCGGCCGTTGCTGGCCACTATCGTACGACTGCCCAGATGAAGCGGCCCGCCGCCGTAGTCGCTGACCGTTCCCCCGGCTTCGCCGACCAGCAGGATCCCTGCGGCCCAATCCCAGGGCGCCAGATAAGGTTCCCAATAGCCGTCGAGACGGCCGTCGGCCACCCAGGCCATGTCCAGAGCGGCCGAGCCGGCCCGACGCACCCCGCGCGTGGCCGGCATGAGGGCGTTGAATTCGGCCAGGTTGTTATCGGTATGGAGGGCACGACTGTAAGGGAAACCGGTGGCCAGCAGGCTTTGGCGCAAATCGCTCACCGCCGAGACCTGCAAACGCCGCTCACCGGCCAGCCAGGCGCCCTGGCCTGCCGCCGCCCAATAGGTGCGTTCGCGCACCACATCCTGTACGACCCCGATCTGAGGCCGACCGTCCACCCACAGGGCAATGGACACGGCAAAAACGGGAAAACGATGGGCAAAATTGGTCGTGCCGTCCAGGGGGTCCACCAGCCACAGGGCTCCGCCTGCAGCATCGTGATGGCCGCCGGTGTCCTCTTCGGCCAGGATGCCGTGGTCGGGAAAGCGACGACTCAGCTCGGTCACGATCAACGCCTGACTGGCCAGATCGGCCTCGGTCAGCAGATCAACCCCGGTACTCTTGGTCACGACACGACGAGGCCCCTGACGATGGATGCTCAAGAGCAGCTCGCCGGCCTGTTGCGCCAGCATCACAGCAGTTAGCAAGGCTTCACGATAGGGGAAATCGGGGGCAACGGGGAGTTCGATGGGCATCGGCCTCCATTATCCGTAGCCGTGCCTGCCTTGTCTAGTGATGGCGATAACCACGAGCGGTTGTTCCCACCCAGGCCACAGGCGCTCAGGTTGCGCCGGCGTCCACCCGACCTAAGACATCGAGCTGATGGGCCAGATAGATGAGCTCGCCCCGTTCGATTTGGGCATGACGGACGCGCAGCCAGGTGGCCAGGCGTTCGGGGTCGATGTCCGGATGCCCGGCCAGAGCTCTGCCTACCGTGTCCACGATGGCATGCAGGAAGAAGGCCTCATCGGCCGGATAACGGCCGTCCTGCGGCCAAACCAGCCAATCCGAAGGACCAGCCGCCAGGAGGGTGACGGGCAGCGACATCAGCAGGGCCAGGAGATGGCGGCCGCTACGACTATCGCCGGACGGCCGTCCTGCTACCCGCCGCGCGTCCATCGTGCCGTGATAAGCCGCCTCCAACCGGGCCTCGAAGCGAGGGTCAAGCTCCGGCTGAAAGGCCGTGACGCCGTCGAACGTCAAGGTGAAATAAAACAGACCCCCCGGCCGCAGCAGATCCAGAAACAAGGGGAGGGCAGTCGGGAGATCGACCAGATCGAGAAAGGCGTGGGCCAGAAGCACATCCCACGTGCGGCGCCCGGCCTGGGCGCGGGCAAAATCGAAACAATCGGCCACTGTGAACCGTAGGTCGATATGGCGGTTTTGAGAGGACAGGCGCAAGGTGTCGCCCATGTCCATAACCTTCCAGCCATGGGCCATCGCCCAGTTCGGCACCCGCAGGCGAGCAGCAGCGATGAGGGTGGCATCAACGTCGAGCGCGGTATACTCGGCCTGTTGCCATAAACCGGCCGCCAGTGTCCGTTCGATCATGGTGCCGATGCCGGCGCCGATTTCGAGCACCCGCAACGGCTGCGCTCGCGCGGTCACCGCCTGCTCGAAAGCAGCCCACACCTGCCGATTGAGGGCGCGATCATCAACGGTTTTCTTGGCGGCCAGATAGCGGATGAAGGCGTTTGTTGGCAATGGGAAATCCGAATCGAACGTAGCCATCGCATCAGGCTATAGAGTCGATCGGCCCAACCCCACCGATTGACCTCAAGCGGCGAACCGGGGTTAACAGCTCCGGTCATGGCTTGGTGAACGCCAAGCCCCACCGCTCTACACCTTACGAAGCCGAGTTCAGACGGACAGCCGGTGTCGGCGGCGGAGCTGCCGCCGACACCGACGATAGAGCAGATGACTCAGGTCGAGCGCATATGCCGGAAAACGGCGACGATGAGCAACACCTCGATGACTTTGGTCAGTATGCCCACGGGCTGGCTAAAGCCTTTCAAACCCCAGGACACGAAATACGCCACAATCGTGACGGCGGCGTAGGCGATCAATACCCATCCCACGGTGCGCTCTTGCCCTTTGGGGATGTTGAACCAGAAAGCTACCAGGAGGGCCAAGTAGCCGATGCCGTTGAGCACCAGCAAACGTCCGAGATTTTCGGCGAATGTTGCGCCTCCTATGGCTAAATGGATGAGGGCGGTGAGAAGGGTTAAGATGGCGATAAGAAGACGAAGGGTGGAACGGTTCATGATTGACCTCCTGAGAATGAATATCGGCGGGTAATCTCGTCGGTACATCGTAACGATAAAGCGCATCTCGCGCAAACCCCCATCGCATGAGGCCACTCTGCCATGCCGGCGCTCCGGTGACGGTCGGCACCATGCCGTGCCGTGCCGGCGGGGCATGACGATAGGGGCGCCAGGGCTCGTCCGCGGCCCAGGGGACCAGGCGTGGTTGCGCGCCGTCAAGGCAAGGGATCGCCAGGCGGAGGGAAAGGGGCGGCCGGGCGGCCCCCT
>JBBINH010000078.1:0-9625 GCA_037443945.1 Caldilineales bacterium | reverse complement strand
CATCTGCGGCTTCACGGCCGGGATGGTGATGTAGAAAATCTCCTGCCAGCGGCTCTTGAGGCCGTCCAGGGCCGCGGCCTCGTACAGATCCGGGCTGATATCCAGAATCCCGGCCAGCATGGCCAGAAAGCCGATCCCCATACTGCTCCACAGCGTCACCAGGATCATGATGGTCATCAGGTACTGCGGCGATTGCAGCCACTGGATCGGCTCCGCCACGATCCCCAGGCTCAGCAGCACGCTGTTGAGATAACCGGTCTGGTCGCCGCTGAAGAGCGTGCGCCACACCACCGCCATGGCCACACTGGCCGTCATCGAGGGCGAGTAGAGGATCAGGGCGAAGAGGGTACGGGGCAGCCGCGGCAATTGGGCCAACATCCAGGCCAGGAGAAAAGCCAGGGCATAGCCGCCCGGCCCGACGATAACGGCGAAGCGGATCGTATTGGGCAGCACATAGCGCATGAAGATATCGTCCTGGGTGACCAGGGTGATGTAATTGCGCAGCCCGATGTAGCGTGGGGTCTGGATCGTATCGAAAAACGTGAAAGAAAGCCCGATCGCCGCCGCTACCGGGATGACGATAAACAGTGTAAACAGCAAGGCATAGGGCGCAAGAAAGGCATAAGCATTGCCTTCGTGATAAAGCCATTTGCGCAAAGCGTTGCTAGCCGGCATTTTCCATCCATCCTTTAACGGTTTCTAAAGTTGGGATCGTGAATTCGCGCACTTTGCGACCGTTTTGCAAATAGCCAAATTCTTGCATTTTGCGGGTAATCTCACGATTGATGACGATAACGGCCTGGTCAATGGCCACGCGCGGGTTGGCGCCTTCGAAGACGATGCGATTCCAGACGTTGCTCAGCTCCCGCTCCTGCATATAGCTGCCCGGCAGCCGCACCGGCTCCTGCAGCCATTGCCACTGCTCCAGAATGACCGCTTTGTGGGCTTCCGGGATGTCCAGACGCCGGAACGCTTCCAGGTTGGCCGAGTTCCAGAGATACTCGCGGCCGTAATTCAGCAGCAAGCGCTCCTGAAACTCGGTCTGGGTGGGGGTGGACATCCACCACTTCAGGAATTCCCAGCCCTGGCGCGGTTTGTCGGTGTTCTTGAACATGATGGAGGCCTGCGCCGAGCCCGTCGCATAGCGGTACTGGCGGCCGTCGGGTAAGACGGTCGCCGGATAGAGGTCAATCCCCCACAGGCCTTCCAGCTCCGGCGCGGCGATGGTCAGCTTGATATAGGTCTCGAAATTCGACACGCCCACGGGCAGCAGCCCGTAGCGGAAACTCTCGTAGAAACTGGCCGTGGTCAGAGGCATGCCGTAGACCGTGAAACTCTCGGTCATGAACTTGATGGCAGCAATGGCCTCCTCGCTCTGCAGACCGCTGGCAAAACCACCCTCGCTGTAGAGGGCGGCGCCGTGGTTGAACAGATAGGGTGCCGTGATGAGATAGCCCTTGAGGCCACTGCCACTGGATAGCGGCGTGTTGTAGTTCATCCCATAGCGCTGCAACTCCGGCAAAATGGCGATGACCTCGTTCCAGGTGCGCGGCACGGGTATGTTCAGCGCCTCGAGGATATCCTTGCGATAATAAGTTACCCAAAAATCCTGCGTTTCCGGGATGGCATAGACCGAATCGTTGATGATATAGCTTAAAAGTGCGCCAGGCGAGTAAATGTGGATAAACTTGTCAAAATCATCAAATGAACGCAAATCGTATAATGCGTTGCGAATGGCCAATTCGTACGGAATATGGGTGCTGATCCCCAGGGCCACATCGGGCGCAATCCCGGCGGCATTGGCCAACACCAGCTTGGCCTCGTCGGGCATGAGGGAAAATTTGACGCGGATTCCGGTCTGCGGGGTAAACGACTCATCCGCCATCAACTGCAACAGGTCCACATATTGCCGCGGCCGATTAACCCAAACCTCCAGCTCGTCGGCGCCGGCGCCGATGGTCTCGTAGGGGTCGGGCCGGAAGGACTGGGCAAAGCGTTTGAGACCTTCAGCGAGCCGCAACGACCACGGCGCCGGGGGCGTATGTGGAGGGCGATCGGGCGAGTGGATGGTAATGGTATCGAGCGCCAGGGGCTGGCTCTGCAACAGCGGCAACAAGGAGCCCAGCAGTTGCGCCGCCGAACCGGGTCCTTCGGCAAAGCGGCCCATATAGACCGGGATTTTATCGGGGTCTTGGGCCAGAAAGACCAGGTTGTCGATGGCCATTTGATAGGTCATCACCTCCGGCGAGAGGCGGCCCTGATTGGCCGTGAGCAGGATCGCCTTATCGCGCTGCAGCCGGTCGATGATGGCCTGCAAGCGGTCGGTGATATCGGGGATGTAATCGGAAATGACCCATTCCTTGTAGGGATCGCGCTGGTTGCCGGTGAGCTTGCGGATCTCCAGGGCCAGGGTGTTGATGTCGAGCAGGGCTTGCTGAATGGTGGCAATGGCAGGCTCGTAGGGTCCGACCGTGGCCTCGACGCCGAGGACGTGGGTGCCCTGGTTCAGGAAGACGGCATGGGGGGTTTCGCCGCCCAGGGTGATATCGGTCCAATCGGCGGTGAAGGGGAAGGGATAGGCGTTCCATTCGGCAAACGGCACCTCGCCGTCGAGGGTAAGGCGCCGGAACACGGTGAAGTTGCTGCGGGTATCCTGTAGGGCGCGCAAGGTGATGGCATACCACCCGGCGGTCGGTACGGTGAACTCGTAGTACACGGCGGTGCCGCCGACATTCCAGCTTTCGCCGCCGAGGACATTCAGGCGCAGCCGATAGGTATCATAAGGCGTGACCGTCAGGCTACGGCTGGCCGTCGGCCGCACGGTCGTGCTGTTTTTGAAGGTGGGGAACTCGGCCTGCAAGGTCAACGAAAAGCCCGTCGTCTCGGCGACAGGATGGGCTGCCCGGTAGTCGGCATAGGTGGGATAGGGCGCAAAAGGCTCCAGGTAGAGGCTGCCCAGATACAGCTCCCCCTCGTCGAGGACGAAATCCAGGCGATGCTCGCCGGCCGCCAGCGACAGCCGCAGGGGATAGGGCTGGGCAAAATGGACATCGCGCGCGGCCACGCGCGTCCAACGTACCAGGCGCTCCTGCCGGATGAGGGCATCGTTGCCGTAGCGGTCCTTGGGGAACGTGGTGGCCGCATTGCGGTAATAGACCGGGAAGAGGATCCGCCGCCATTCACCGGCAGGCAAGGCGCCATCCACATAGACCTGTCCGGCGGGCGGCGTCAGCACGGCGGCCGGCGTGGCCACATCAAAGCGCAGGATGTACTCTCCCGACGTCGGCACAAAGATGGTGGTGCTCAGCCGTTGGCCTGCGTGCAGCCGGAGACTCGGTTTGGCATACTCGGCCGCCACGGCATCCTGGGCCGGCGGCAATCCCCAACGATCGGCAGGGATCTCAACGATCGGCGTGGCCGCCGCGGCCTGGGGCAGCGGTTGCGCCGTCGCCACTGCCGGCCAGATTAGCCACACCCATAGGGCCACAACCAGCCCTGGGAGGAAAGAAAGCCGACGACGGCAAGATGAACATCCCATATGAACGCAGACGTGCAAACGTGAGGGACCGTGATGTAGAAACGAATCCGGTCACGAGAACCCAACCTCCCCTTCCTGGCGAGCAGCGACCGCTGAACCCCATTCCTTTTCGCGCGTCCGGTCGCGCGCGGTGGCCCGTGGACAGGCCGGGGGGTGGCGCCACGACGGCCGTGACGCCGCCCCCAAAGCGGAGGGGCCTACTTGGGTAATTCGGCGCGAGCCTCGGCCAGGATGCGGTTGGCAAACGCCTCGAGCTGAGCGGCGTAGTCCTCGTACTTGTACCGGCCCTCATTGGCGAAGTTGAACATGTACCACATGTTCACGTCCTTGTCTTCGCCGATGTCGATGCCGGGCTTGCCTTCCCAGCGGGCGTTGACGTAGCCGGGGACGATCTTCGCCAGCGATTCGAGCAGGCTGTTGTCGAGGTTCTCCAGCGCCTTCAGCACGCCGGGCTTGTCCACGAAGCCCTTGTACAGCTCGATGGCCTCGGCATCCACCGACACGGGCATCTTGGGCCAGACACCGGCCGCCTTGGCCAGCTCGACCTCCTTGGCATAGGCTGCCTTGGAGAAGGTCATCCATTTGGCGAAGTCATAGGCCGCTTCCAGATCGGCCGTGGTCTTCGAGATGACGATGATATCGGCCACCAGGGCCTGATTGCCGCCGGGGATACCGACGAAGTCCCAATCGAAGTTGGCATTCTGGACAAAGCCGGGGAGCATCCAGCCGCCGTCCCAGCGCAGGCCCGTCTCCTGATTCAGGAAAAGCTCCCACGGGCCTTGCGATTTGAAGTTGGCCTTCTGCTCATCGGTGAGACCCTGCCAGGTGTGGGGCTTCATCTCGCCGGCTTTGGCCACGGCAGCCTTGAAAGCGGCCGAGTTGTAGTTCATGTTGGTGCCGTCGAAGCTGAACCACTTCAGACGCGGGTCCTGGGTGCTGGGGTACCAGCCCATGATGAACTCCATCTCATCCAGGCCCAACACGCCCTTTTGTACGTTCGTCAGCGCAGTCGCTGCGGCGAAGAAATCGTCCACCGAGACCCCGTACTCGGGCGCATCCAGATTGGCCGCTTCGAACAGCTCCTTATTGCCGAAATAGCCCATGATGAACTGGGCCGCCGGCAGACCCAACACCTTGCCGTTGTAGGTGACGGCGTCCTTCAGGACCTGAGGCACATCCTGCCAGTCCGGATCGTTCTGGACGAGGGCGGTCAGGTCGGCCAGCCAGCCGTTTTTGACATAAAGAGGCGTGACATCGGCCATGAACACATCGGGCAGTTGCCCCTTGGCCGCGTAGGTGGTCAGCTTCTCATCCCAGCGTCCTTCGCCCGACATGTCCACGAACTCGATGGTGACGTTGGGGTGCATCTCCATGTAGGCCTTGATCAGCTGGCGCTGGAGGTTGTTCTCCTCCTCGGTGCCCAGGTTCCAGTTGGCATAGCGCAGAGTGATGGCTTTGGCCGCAGGCGTGGGCGTGGGCGGCACAGGCGTGGGCGTAGGCGGGACGGGCGTCGGTGTAGGCGGGACAGGGGTCGGCGTGGGTGGGACGGGCGTCGGCGAAGCGGCCTCGGCCGGTGTGGGCATCGGCGTCGGCTGTTGGGCACAGGCCGCCAGTCCCAGGGCCAGCGCCAAAAGCGCAAGCAGGACCACGAGCTTAGACAGGGTGTTCATCTTCATCCTCCTAAAGACAGCGGAAAGCGGGAAAAACGACGGGACGAAATGGGCAAGAGGAAGCGAGCGTCACCGGGGAGGCACCTCCTTTGGCAGGCGTTATCTGCCCAGGACCACGCGAACGGAGTGCGTACGACCATCAGCCAGGACAGGGATCAGATTATCGGGCAGGGTTTGACCGTCCAGCGTAACGGCGCGCACGCCGCTGTTGACATGGTCGGGATTGACCACTTCGATCGCGTAAACGGCCCCGCGAAACCGTCTGCGCACCCGGAAACCGGGCCAGTGGGCGGGGATGGCAGGGTCGATGCGCAGACCCTCCTCCTGGGGGCGGATGCCCAAAATCCAGTGGGTGGCGATGCGATGGAGCCATTGCGCCGAACCGGTATACCAGGTCCAGCCCCCGCGGCCGTAGTAAGGCGAGAGGGGGCCGTCGGTGTTGCCGGGGGTGACATACGGTTCGGCTTTGTAGCGTTCGATGTCGGCGCTACGATAGGGGGGACAGATGCGACGATAGACCTCGTAGGCCAGTTCGGGTTGACCCTGACGGATGTAGGCCCAGACGGCCCAGGTAGCGGCATGGGTGTAGACGCCGCCGTTCTCGCGCAGACCGGGGGCATAGCGGGTGATGTAGCCGATATCGGACCGGGGTCGGGTGAAGGCCGGGGCGCACAACAGCGGTCCGTAGTCGCCCAACAGATGCGCGGTCACGGCGGCCATGGCCTGCGCCGCCCGTTCGGGCGGGGCGGCGCCGCTGATGACGGCCCAGATGTTGGGCATGAGGAAAAGGCGGCCTTCCTCGTTCTGACGGGAGCCAAGGGGCAGGCCGGCATCGGTGGTGGCCTGGAGATACCACTCGCCATCCCAGCCATAGCGATTGAGGGCTTCGTGCAGCTCGAGGCGCACGTCCTCGCAGCGGCGGGCAAAGCTTTCATCGCCACGGCGCCGGGCCAGAGGGATGAAACGTTCGAGGATGGCATAGAGGAACTCGGCCACCCAGAAGCTTTCGCCCTTCAGCAGGGTGCCGACGGCGCTGAGGCCGTCATTCCAATCGTTGTCGCCCATCAGCGGCACCCCGCGCGGGGAAAAGCGGGCAAACGCGCGCTCGATGGCGCGGCGGCAGTGGTCGTAGAGGGATGCGGCCGGGCCGTTGAGATAGGGCACGGCTTCATCCAGAACGGTGAAATCGGCGGTCTCGTCGAGATAGGCGATGAGGATGAACGGCAGCCAGAGCAGATCGTCCGAGCAGTTCGTGCGCGGGCCGCCCCCGCGCAGGGAAAACCACCAATGGAGCACATCGCCTTCCACGAACTGCTGGGAGGCATGGAGGAGGATTTGCCGCCGGGTGTAGTCGGGCTCGCTGATGAGAAAAATCTGACTATCCTGCAACTGATCGCGAAAACCGTAGCCGGCCGAGACCTGATAAGGGCCGGATTTGCCCCATAACCGACAGGAGATGGCCTGGTACTTGGTCCAGATGTTGGTCATGAGGTTCAGGCCGACATCGGGGGTTTCGACGTATTCGCTATCCACAAAGCGGGACCAAAAAGCATGGACGGCTTCCAGGGCCTGGCGGCCGGCCTCCGGCGTGGTGAACCGGCGGATCAGAGCGCCGGCATCTTCCTGACCGTCGGCGGCGGCGCCCAGGGTGAAAACCACGGTCTGGGTCTCACCCGGTGCCAGGGTGACGGCCACCTGCAGGGCGGCAATGGCATCGCCGAAACGACCACAGCGGCCGGCGAGCTGAGGTTCCTGCATGGCCTGAGGGCGATCGTCGTTGTTGTAGAGGCCGAGGAAGGACTCCTTATCGCCGTCAAAGCCCTGGAGGGGGAGGCTGACGGCCATAAAGGCGGTGTAGGGCCAGTCGATGTTGTTGTGGCGGCCGAGTTCGTCGGGGAAACCCCAGAGGTATTTGCGGGCGAAGACGGCCTGTTGCGCCGGGTCGGCCCAGGTTTCGATGAAGAGTTTGTGGAATTCGCGATGTTCGTCGGGGGCAAAGCCGAGCAACCACTCGGCGTAGGAGGTGATATCGAGGTGGCGTGGCGTGGCGCTATGGTTGGTGAGTTCGAGCAGCCAGATTTCGAGGGGGGCATCGACGGCGACGAAGACGGTGAGGAGGCTTTCGATGTCTTCGACGCGATGGCGAAAGCGCGAGTAACCGAGGCCATGGGCGACCTCGTAGTGCTGGAAAGGCCGCATGACGGGTTTGTACGTCGCCGACCAGTAGATCCGGCGGTCACGGTCACGGATATAGAGGTATTTGCCCCAATTGTCCCGGATGAGGTCTTGAAAGGCCCGTGTCAGGCGATTTTGCCCGGCATTGCCGCGCCAGCTATAGCCGGACCCCGTTTGCGAGATGATGAGGCCGTAATCGCCGTTGCTGATGACGTTACTCCAGGGCCGCGGGGTGAAGGGGGTGGTGATGATGTATTCGCGGCCGTTGGGGCTGAAGTAGCCGTAAGCGCTGGGGAAGAGGGGCTCCATGGCGCGTTGGGAGGGGAGCGGCACGGTTAAAACAGCACAGGCGAAGCGCAGCCCATCGTAGTGAAACGTTTCACTACGGGGCATACCATAACACAGGCCTGGTTTTTTGTCAAACCGGGCATCGGGATCCAACCGATGTGCGCAGGCCGCCCGATGCGCAGCGGGGCGAGGCACGGGTTAGGCCTCGCCCCGCTTTTGTCCTTGGCGAGGGGTCAGCGGGTCTCGTTTGCTGCCCCTGATGGTAGTGACCGTGCGATGGAACGTTTGCACGTTCTCACGTTCTTACGTTCTTACGTTCAGATCTTTCCGTTCTTACCAGGCGAATCGTTATCGGCGCAAGGCATACCGTATCCCGACAGTCCTCTGAAGGCGAGTTGTTGAGGTGAAACAACGTTTACACGTTCAAACGTGGAAACGTGGTCTTTCCGTACTCTCAAGACGAGTCGTAGGGGTGAAACTTTGCTTGCCGGAGGCCCCCATTTGCGAAAGCAAAAGGCCACTTTCGCCCGCTGTGGGGACCGCAAACGGCACTTTGTTAAGGAGCTGCGCCCTCTTGCCTTGGGCCGATGCCTTCATTTGCGAAAGCTGGCCTTACAAGGGCTTCTCGAGACGGGCCTGACGCCTCCTGTTTTCTACGCAACCGCCTCTCTTGTCAAAACACGTCGTTGCAGAAACGCCGAAACTCACAACTCACGCAGCGACTCCGCACGTCCGTCGGCGGGGGCATCCGTTCGGCCGCAATGGTCTCCCGTACGGCTGCCAGGACCTCCTGCACACGCCGGCGCAGCGTCGGCGTAAACGGCACCGCCTGCACCCGACGCGACTCCAGATCATATAAAAATCCGCCTTCGCAACGGACTCCCCAGACCGCTTCCAAAACCAAGCCATAGGCGGCTAGCTGCACCCGGAAATGCTCTGCCGTTCGCAGATAGCGGCTTTGTTTGTAATCCACCGGCCAGGCCTGATCACCCTGCCGCAGTACCAGATCGATGGCTGCCGTCAATCCCAATCCCTCTGCCACCAGCCGCACTTCCTCCAGCCGTTCCGCCTCCGGCAGCCCGTAGAGCTGCCCCGTGCGCCTCCGCTCGCGTTTCCGCTCTTCCTCATGAGCCTCGCGGCTCGCTTCCATCTTGAAGGTCTCCGGCCGTAAACCCGGCATGCAGTAGGTGTAGAAGACCACGCGCGGGCAATACGTCCACTGCTTCAGATCGCTGACGTGAAAATACCAGCTCATCTTCCTCCACCGGAGAGGCGACTACGGCTACCGGGCGCAGGCGCCTCTAGACTCGACGACATGGCTAAGACGGGCCGCCCAATCCTCGGCACAGATCGGGATCACCAAGACATGGCCGGCGCGTTTGCCCATCTTCTTGCGGATCTTCAACCACAACTCCTCTTGTTGGCCGCGGGTTAGGATGCCGGAAAAAGCCGAATACTGTAGGCGGTCCAGTCCGTAATCCAGGCACAGCTCGGCCACCTTGGTGCGAATACGGTCATCGGGGATATCGTAAATCAGCAAACAACGCATGGTCACCTCCTGCCATCAGCAGTGCCTCATCATCCGGCCTCTACCAATCGGCCACATAAGCCTCGAAACGGGGTTGTTCGCCCCGCAAAAACACTGCCAATTCGCGGGCCTGAAGTTGCAGGATGCTGTTGAGACTCAGCTGCTTGCCGCGGTACGGAGCCGGGGCATCCAAACGTTCGTAGATTTTGGCGGCCAGGGTCCGACGGACATCGGCCTCCAGACGGCCTGCTTCATCCAGTTTCAGCGCCCCTCCGCGCGTCACCATGGCCAACACGGTGCGATCCACCACGGCCGGACGGTAGGGTTCGATCAGGTCCAGTACCAGACTGGGTTTGCCGGGACGGTCGGTGTGGAGGAATCCGCCGTAGGGATCCAATCCGGCCAGCACCAATGCCCGTTCCACCT
>JBBINH010000077.1:0-10025 GCA_037443945.1 Caldilineales bacterium | reverse complement strand
GTGGTGGGTGGCAGCGCGCTTGCCACCCACCCAGGCCGAGAGAGTCTCAGGCACGCACCTCCTGGCGTTGGAAGAGCACGTAGGCCACGGCAAACAGGATAATGGTGGCGGCGATAAGGCCGGTCAACTGTGGCCAGATGAGCAGCAGGCTTTGGCTAACGGGCAGCGGCGTACCGAGGATGGCCCCCTGCAACTGGATAGGGAGGACAAAACCGACGGACCGCAGGGTGGGCTGCAATAGCGCCAGCATGGCCTCGCTGTAGAGGGTATTGGGCGAGAAGCGGCTCAGAGCCAGCTCAAACCGGGCCTGCGCCACGATCTCGTCGGGTAACCCGAACTGCACCGGCACCAGGATCTGGGCCAGCAGGCCGGCCAGAATGCCCCAGAACACGACGAAGAACAGCCACAGGGCAATGGCGGCCAGGGCCGCCGAGGCGGGTTGACGAAAGACCACCGAGAAGACCATGCCCACGGCCAGCCAGATGCCGCCGTAGAAGATGGTGGCCAACAGGAAGAGCAGGCTGCGCGCCACCTCTTCGCCGCTGGGAGGCACACCCAGCCCCACCAGCCCCAGGCCGATAATAAGCAGCCAGATGGCCGTCAGCACCAGGGCCAGGGTAAACAGACCACCCAGGAACTTGCCCAACAACAGGGCATCCCGATAGATGGGCTGGGCCAACACGCGCGACATCGTGCGCCGGTTGAACTCGCCGTTGATGGAGTCAAAAGCCAGGGCAATGGCGATGAGCGGGACCAAAAACCCCAAGAAGCCGATGAAGGCCGGCAACGGTTCACGGCCCACGGTGAACAACTTGAGCAACAGGAAGGGATCCTGACCTACGGTCTCACGCAGGTTCTGCATGGCGCCGTAGACCGTTCCCGCTGCCGTCAGGATGATCAACGCCTCCAGGATGCGCATCCGCACGCTGGTCAGGTGGTCGGCCATTTCCTTGGCCACCACAGCCCACAGGCCAACCCAGGGGGAGCCTTCCCGCCGTACACGGGTGGGGGGTGTCGGGTTGGTGGACTTAGTGGATGTGGACTTAGTGGATTTCGCCATGACCCACCTCCTGGAAATAGCGGGCGTAAATTTCATCCAGATTGGGTCGTTCGACGGTCAGGGACAACAGGCGGCCACCCGCTTTGACCACAGCCTCGGCGGCTTCGGCGCGCAGATCCCCGGTCGTGCGCAGCGCAAAGCGATCGCGCGCCGCCTGTCTGACCTCGACCACGCCGCGTATCTGGCGCAGAGCCGCCAGAATGGTCTCGGCCGGGCCCTGCGCTTCGACCTCGACGTGATAGGCGCCGCCGAGCACCTGGCGGGCCAGCTCATCCACCGTACCTTCCAGCACCTTACGGCCGCGATAGAACAACCCGACGCGGTCGCAGACGGCCTGCACCTGATGCAGCAGATGCGAGGAGAGCAGGATGGTGATGCCATCCTGGCGAAGGCCGTCGATGATCTGCAGGAACTCACGAGCGCCTTCGGGGTCGAGGCCCTGGGTAGGCTCGTCCATGATGATGAGCTGCGGCTGTTTGATCAGGACGTCGGCCACGGCCAACCGCTGGCGCATCCCGCGGGAGAAAGTCCCCACGCGCTTATCCATCACCTCGCTCAGACCCACCCGCGCCAGGGCCTTCTCGATACGCTCGCGCGCCTGGGGGCGGGGGATGCCGTTCAGCTTGGCAATATAGGCCAGGTTCTCGTAGGCGCTCAACTCATCGTAGAAGCCGACCTGGTCGGGCATATAACCGGCGCGCGATTTGACGCTAAGCGGTTGGCGGGCCGGGTCGAAGCCGACCACCCGCACCGTGCCGGCGGTCGGCTCGGTCAGACCCAGCAGCATGAGGATGGTCGTCGTCTTGCCGGAACCGTTCGGTCCCAGCAGACCGTACACTTCCCCGCGACGCACGGTCAGGTCGAGATTATCCACGGCCGTGAAGTCGCCGTACCGTTTGGTCAGCCCACGGGCTTCGATCATGAGATCGTTCTTCATGGTGCCACCCTCCTTCCGCCTTAGCGGCGGCCGAAGCGGGCAACCACCAGGGCCACGGCCAGCACCGCCACGGCGATCAGAGCCACACCGACCATACCCCACAGGGTAGACGTCGTAACGGTAATGCGGAAGTCGGCCGTTACGTTGCCGCTTCCCTCCGGTGTGGCGCGGAACGTCAACATGTAGTCACCCGCCAGCGCCTTCTCGGCCGGCCGCACCTTGGCGGTCACCTCCACCTGCTGATTGACCGGGATCTCGGTAATCCGCTGCGGCTCGAAGGTCACGGTCCAGCCCGAAGGCGTGGACGAACCCATCTCGATCCCGCGCGCCGGCGCCGTGCCTGTATTGCGCACCACCAGCTTGAGCGCCGTCTCCCGACCGGCCGTAGCGCGACCGGACAGGCGCCCATCCACGCCGGTAATGCTGAGGGTCGGTTGCCCGGTGACCTCGGCCGCGACATCGAGACTGGCATTCAGCTCACCGCTCTGGGCGCGAATGGTGATGGGATAAACCCCGGCCGACGGTTCGATATAGGCCTTGGCTTCGACGCTGACACTCTTGGAGCCGTTGGCCTCCAGCGGCAGGGTGCTCACATCCTGGCCGCTGTAGCGGAACTTGACCTCGAAACCGGCCGGAGCCGTAGCCGTCAGGTTGACGGAGACGTCCTCATCGCCCTCGTTCTTCAGGGTCACATTCCAGCGGAACGTCGTATTGGGCGCGCCGCGAATGGTAAGCAGGTCGCGGGTCTCCATGGTCAACCGCGCCGGGACCTTCTCGCGCACGGTCAGCTCGATGGGCAACCGCGCCTGCGTTTGCGGACTGCGGGCCTCGACGACAAAACGATAGGTACCCGGCTGGATGTCGGCCGGCAACTCCACCCGCAAGTCCACATTGGCATCGGCATTCGTATCCACAAAGACCGACTGCACAATGCGGCCGGCCCCACGGAAGGTCACATTCCAACCGCTGGGCACCTCCAGGGCCTGCAGTTGCACGATCTGGGCAGGGACCGTGCTGCGCAGCTTGAGCGTGAGGGTCACGGTTTCATCCAGACCGATGGTCTGACTGGGATAGTTTGTCCACAGAGTGAGTTGGGGAGGCGTGACCTCGGTTTGGGCCAGGGCGGCAGTAGGGAGAAGGGCCAGGGCGACCGCCAGGCCGAGAACCAGGATCCCAAAACGATGAAAGCGCATGCTTCAACCTCCTTTGCTTACCGAATTGGGGGATAAAGCAGCCCACCAGGGGCCATGGGGTAAAAAAACCGGTCAAAACAAGGGCGCCTGTCGCGTGTCCGCGCAAGCGCCTTGTTTCGCAGCCAACTCTACTGCGGGTATGTTGAGTAGGGTTTACCGGGCTGTTACAGAATTGTAACAAAAGGAAGCAAGCATCCCCATCCCCAAAACCGGGCGCGAAGGGCGGGTATGCGCCGGATGGCCTGCAACCGGAGGGCGCCGCAGGATGCGGTTCTCACCGCCCGGCGCCCTTCAGACCTCTGCCTGGCCCATGATGTCATCGATCCGCTTCAGCACATCGGCGGTCAATTTGGGTATCACCTCCAGGGCTTTCATGTTTTCTCGGACCTGCTCGACACGACTGGCTCCGGTGATCACCGTGCTGACATGCGGGTTCTTGGCACACCAGGCAATGGCCAATTGGGCCAGGGTACAGCCCAGGTCGCGGGCCACAAGGCGCAACTGTTCCACTTTCGCCAGTTTTTGGGCATCGGTTAGATGCGGGCGCAGCCACTCATAGCCGGGTAAAGCCCCGCGACTCTCGGCGGGAATGCCCTGGTTGTATTTGCCGGTCAAAAGCCCCGAAGCCAACGGTGACCAAACGGTGGTACCGAGGCCGATTTCATCATACAGGCGGGCATACTCTTTTTCTACGCGCCGACGATGAAACAAATTGTATTGGGGCTGTTCGGTGACCGGTTTGTGCCAGCCATAGCGGTCACAGAGCAGCCAGGCGGCACGAATCTCGTCGGCGCTCCATTCGGAGACCCCCCAGTAGATGGCGCGTCCCGATTCGATGATGTTATGCATGGCATGGGCCGTTTCTTCGATGGGCGTTTCCGGATCGGGACGGTGGCAGAAGATGAGATCCACATAGTCCAAGCCCAAGCGGCGCAACGAGCCATCAATCCCCTCCAGAAGCCGCTTGCGGTTGAGCGTGTTGCGCTCATTGACGCCATCGTGCAGACCCCAATAAAACTTGGTGGAAAGGAGATAGCTGGAGCGCCGCCAACCCAGCTTTTTCAGCGCTGCGCCCATAACCTCTTCCGCCTTGCCGCCGGCATAGACCTCGGCATTATCGAAAAAATTGACCCCTGCTTCGTAAGCGACCTGCATC
Organism: Caldilineales bacterium; assembly: GCA_037443945.1. Classification (GTDB taxonomy): domain Bacteria; phylum Chloroflexota; class Anaerolineae; order J102; family J102; genus SSF26. Next base: position 5,679 of record JBBINH010000077.1, on the reverse strand, counting down.
ATCTCAGCCGCCGCATCGACATGGACTTGATTGTGAAACGTGACCCATGAGCCCAGGGACAAGACGCTCACCTTAATGCCGGCACGGCCGAGACGGCGATACTCCATTTCCATAAAAACAGCCTCCTCCGCAAGTTCGTTAGGGTAGGATACGTAGCACGCAGCGAGGATTTTACCCAGACCTCGGCCAGCCCGCCAAGGTTATGACCGGTCCTATCCCTCAGGCCGGCCCGATCAGATCGGCCACAATTTTGCCCGAGGCCAGCACGCCCGGAACGCCGGCGCCGGGATGGGTACCGGCCCCGGCGAAATAGAGATTCTCGAAATCTTCCGAGCGGTTATGGGGCCGGAACCAGGCCGATTGGAACAGCGTTGGCTGCACGGAAAAAGCCGAACCCAGGTAGCTGTTCAGTGTATCCTGGAAGTGAAACGGGTCGATCCAATGCTCCGTCACAATGTTGGCCTGGAGATCGGGCAGATAATTCTGCTCGAGAAAGGTCATAATCGCATCGCGATAGGGCTTGGCCTGCCGCCGCCAGTCAATCCGGGCCTGCAGATGCGGCACCGGCGACAGCACATAAAAGGTCTCACAGCCGGGCGGTGCCAGCGAGGGATCGGTCAGGGTGGGCATGTGTAGATACAGGGAAAAATCCTCAGGCAGATCGGTGTTGGCGAAAATAGCCCGTAACAGGCCCTTGTAATCTTCGCTCAGGATGATGTTGTGATGGACCAGCCCCTGATCGCGGTATTGGCGACGGGTGCCGAAATAGATAACGAACAGCGACATGCTGTACTTCTTCGCCTTCACCCAGGCGTCGCTGTTGCGGCGACGATGCGCCGCCGGGATCAAATGGAGATACGTCCAGGCAACATCGCTGTTGGCGACGACGGCATCGGCCCGGTGGATACTGCCGTCGGCCAGACGCACACCGGTCACCCGCCGTCCTGCGACCAGGATCTCCTTGACCTCGGCATTGAGATGGAGACGGCCGCCGAGCTCGGTGAACAGCCGTACCATAGCTCGCACGATGCTGCCGGTGCCGCCGAGGGCATAATGGATACCCCATTCCCGTTCTAGATAGTGGATGAGCACGTAGAGGGACGAGGCCGTGAGGGGATTGCCACCGATAAGCAGAGGATGGAACGAGAAACAGCGACGCAGAAAATCGTCCTGAATGAACCGGGAAACATAGCCGTAGACACTACGGTACGACTGCAGGCGGATCAGGTCCGGCGCCACCCGCAGCATATCGGTCAAATGCAGGAACGGTTTATCGATTAGGGCGATCCCGGTCTCGAAAATAGCTTTGGTTGTAGCGATAAAGCGTGTATAACCGTCTTTATCAGCAGGATTAAATTTCTCGATTTGTTGCAGAATAAAATCGTGATCGCCATTGTAATCAAGATAGCGTTTTTTATGATCAAAAATACGATAAAATGGATCAAGAGGTACAATTTGAAAATAGTCTTGACGTTTTTTACCGGCGACTTCCCATATCTCATCAAACATCCATGGCGCCGTGATAACCGTAGGTCCGCCATCAAAGATGAAACCATCACTTTCATATGTATAAGCGCGTCCGCCGGGTTTATCACGTTTTTCAAAAATAACAACGTTATGACCCTGGGCAGCTAAACGAATGGCTGCACTGAGTCCACCAAAACCGCTACCTATAACGATAATGTCTTTCTTCATATCAATCTTAGGGATTGCGAAAATTTTTGGAAAAAGGAAAAGGTCGTCTCGAAGTGGTTATCCGGTCTGCGCCTGGGCAAAGGCGAGGAGCAGGCGCCGGACATGAGGCCAGGCCGGAAGCTCAGGATTGACCAGATCGTGGCCTCCATCCAATTCGCAATAGGACAGCGGGCCGCCCAATTGCATCACCAGGCGTCGCGTGCGCTCGGGTGTCACAATCGGGTCAAACCGGCCCTGCAAGACCAGCGTCGGCACCCGCACACGCGGGGCCAGACGATATCCGGCCTTGCCGACGGCGCCGATCTCATCCACCAACCGCGCCGGCAGGCTGAAATCGGCCAGAGCCTGTTGGACGCGGCGGTCATCCAGATCCAGCCCCGGTAGCAACGCCTCCAGCCCTGCCCGTACCTGCGGATCGGCCAAATCGGGACGAAACAGACGAAACGGCCGCAGCCTGGGCACGACCAGACGGATAAAGGGCCAGAACAAGGCCACAGGCCCCCCGCCCATGGTCCAGAAAGGCGCCAGCAGCACGAGGGCATCGACGGGGCGGCGGGCCGCCGTCTGCAGGGCGAGGGCACCACCCAGCGAATGACCCACCAGGAGGACGGGATGATGCTCCTGGCGCAGGGCCACCAGCACCTCATCGATCGCCGCAAGCCAGTCGGCGGCGCGACGTTCGGGCAGGGTGGCGATATCGGCGCCCAGGCCGGGCAGCAGCATCGCCTGCACCGACCAACCGGCCTCGTACAGAATCTGGGCCAGGCCGCGCATCTCGGCCGGCGAACCGGGAAAGCCGTGGATGAGCAGGGCCGCCGGTTTGCCTTTCACCCAATAGAAGGGACGATGGTGCGCTGCCGCAAAAGCGTTCGCCAAAACGGCGCTCAGGTCGGGAACCGCCGATGATGTGGCTACGGGCATGTGCTCTCTCCGTGGGCTATCGGGTCCAGCCGTCGCGTGGCCAGCCAGATGGCAGGCAGGCGGCGTAATTTGCCCCAGGTGGTGACATGGGCACGACGGGAGAACACATCATAATCGTGACTCTCGATATCATCGAGAATGTGGCGGTAGAAGGTGGCAGCGGCGGCAATGGCCAGGCGTCCGTCCGCATGAAGCAAGGCGATACCGGGCCATGCCTCCTCGTAGAGCTGGCGGTTGCGGTCGATCTGAAAGCGCATGAACGCCCGCCAGCGCATAGTCACTCGTCCTTCGGCCAGATCGCTAAACCCAATGCCGAAATCATGCAGTTCCTCCAACGGCAGATACACGCGGCCATGGGCGAAATCGGCGGCGATGTCGCGCAGGATGTTCGTCAATTGCAGGGCCACACCCAACTTGATGGCATAGGCAATGGCGGCGGGACCGACAAAGCCGATAATGTGCATGCTCATCAGGCCCACGGTCGATGCCACGCCGTAGCAATAGGTGGTCAGGTCGGCAAAGGTCTGATAACGATGTTGGGTCAGATCGCGGGCCACGCCCTCGATGAGTTGTTCGGCATAACGACGCGGGATGCGAAAACGGTGGCGCGTATCGGCCCAGGCCAGGGCCACAGGGTCATCCGGATCGGGCTCATCGTCCAAAGCCCGGCGTTGCCAGTCGTACAGGGCGCGCAGTCTCTCCGCCTCTCCCACCCCGGCCTGACGGTCGATCAGGTCGTCGGTTATCCGGCAGAAGGCATAAAGGACACGGGCAGCCCGACGCTTGGCCGCAGGCAACAGGCCCGAAGCCAGGTAGAAGGAACGGCTGTGTTCGGCGGTGATGGCCGCACACTGTGCATACGCGCGCTCCAGTTGCGTCCGGCTGCTTCCACGGAGATGAGTGCCTTCCCCGGCCTGGGCGTGGGTGAGGGAATGCCAGGCTTCTTGGGCCAAAGCGATCAAGGGCTTTTCCCAGCTGTGTGGATGCGTGGTCATGGCAGCATGATGGAGGGAAGAGACGAATAGGAGTGAGGGACGAGTCGGGGCGTATTCTAATAAACTGCACAGTATTTGTCAAGTATTTGAAAGGATATTGAACTTCACAGTTCCGGGCCGAAGACGCCGCCCGGCAACGGCGCCGGGTCCGGACCTTCAGGTCAGGCTCCGACTGCAAGACGATCAGCTCGCCACGAAGCCCGGTCCGCTCGAGAGACCGATGGCGTCAGACAAACAACCATCCCCGATCGAACCCCCATTTGCCCAGGCCCCTTGCCCTTGCGCTACAATCGCCATGGCAGGTTTGTACGTGTCATGTACTGGATCCGGGAGCCACGATGTCCTCTGTATTCCCACCCTTTCCCACCTTTCCCCTCCTTCTCGGGCCTACGCCCTTGCATCCTCTGCCTCGCTTTTCGACCTGGTTGGGGTCGGGGGTCACCGTTTGGATCAAACGGGATGACTTGACGCCCTTCGGCCTGGGCGGTAACAAACTGCGCAAGCTGAGCTATCTGGTGGCCGATGCCCTGGCCAAGGGCGCCACCGATCTGGTGACCACAGGGGCGGCGCAATCGAACCACTGCCGGCAGACGGCGGCAGCAGCGGCGCGCGCCGGTCTGGGGTGTCATCTCGTCCTGCGCGGACGGCCGGAGGAGCGGCCGGGCGGCAATGTGTTGCTCGACCGTCTGTTCGGCGCCACCCTCCATTGGGCCGGATCCACCGACGCCACCGCCGCCATGGCCGCCGTCGTCGCCGAGTTAGAGGCCGCTGGTCGGCGGCCCTATGCCATTCCCCTGGGCGGTTCAACCCCCTTGGGCGCCGTCGGCTACGCCTTTGCCTGGCTGGAGCTGGACGCCCAGGCCCGCGCGATGGGCGTGGCGTTTGCCGAGGTTCTCTTCGCCACCAGCTCCGGTGGCACCCAGGCCGGTTTGGCCGTCGGCGCAGCGGCCACCGCCTTCAACGGTCGTCTTCATGGCATTTCTGTGGACCACAAGGCGGCCGCCCTGACCGCCATAGTGGCGCCACTGACCACCGCCACGGCGCAGTTACTCGGCCGCCACCAGGCCCACCCGGTCATCGTACACGATGCCTATCTGGGGGGTGGGTATGGCGTGATGGGGCCGGCCGAACGCGAGGCCATCCTGGCCCTGGCCCGCTGCGAAGGCATCCTGACCGATCCGGTCTATACCGGCCGCGCCCTGGCCGGACTGATCGACCTGGCCCGCCGCGGCGAGCTACGCCATCCGGTGCTTTTCTGGCATACGGGTGGTGCGCCGGCGCTCTTTGCCTACGAGCACGAGCTAGAAGTATCCTCCTAAGCGAGGACGACGCCCACGGCGGGCAGAATACAAGGTTCCCGGCTTTGACCAAGGCATCCCGCGGCCCTACCGGGTGATACGACCGGTAGGGCGGCCGCCCAAGACCGCGGAAAAGAAGACGCTTAGCGATGTAGTTGTCCCTCCGCTGCGCCTTCCGGCTTGGGATCGGGGGCCGTCACCCCGTCGCTCGGCTCCGGCTCAACGGCATCGACGGCAGCCGGGCAGGTGTTGCCGACAAGCACGGAGACATCATCCACGAACAGGCTACTGTACAGACTGGCATCGGTGCGAACCTTGAAGATGAGTTGCACGGTCTTGCCGGCGTAGCTGTCGAGTTTGATGCTGTTTTGGACCCAGCCGGCCGTGTTCGTGCGGCTGCACAGGCGATAGGTCTTCAGAGTCTTCGTCCTCGTATCGCTGCGTATCCGTACATAGCCGTAGTCGTATCCGCATGCATCCTCCGATTGCAGGCGATACCAATAGCGCAGGGTGGCCTTCTGACCGGCCGGTAGGACTACGTTGAGCTGTTTGAGAACGGCCGTCTCGTTGTGAGCGCCGCCTAACCAGGCCAGCCAGGTGCCGGTGTGGGGGGTCAGGGTGACACCGCAATTGGTGGTGCTGCAGATGAGCGGATAACCGCCGGTTGAAGTCCGGTTCCATTTCACAGGACCGGCCTCGAAGCCGCCGTTGCTCACCCTCTCCTGGCAGGTACCCGGTTGCGTCGTGGGGGTCGGGGTCGGGGTAAGGGT
>JBBINH010000076.1:0-10079 GCA_037443945.1 Caldilineales bacterium | reverse complement strand
GAACGAGTACATGGCAGCGCCGGCGGCGGGGCAGAGCGAGTACGTGGAGCTGTACAACGGCAACGGGTATGCCGTGGACCTGACGGGGTGGCAGGTAGACGACGGGGAAGGTGGGAGCAGTCCGTATCGGTTGCCGGCAAGGACGGTGATCGAGGGGGAGGGGTATTTGCTGGTGGAGCGGAACCTGGGGTTGAACAACGAAGGGGACGAGGTGCGGTTATTGGCGCCGGACGGGAGCGTGCGGGACGGGCATCGGTACGAGGGGCATCCGGGAGTAGGTGTGGCGTGGTCGCGGTATCCGGACGGGGTGGGGTTGTGGCGGCGGGATTTGCCGCCGAGTCCGGGCGGGCCGAACCGGTTGCCGACGGTTACACCCACGCCGACGGTGACGCCGAGTCCGACACCGCTGCCGGCCGTGTTTGTCGTGATCAATGAGCTATTACCGGCACCGCAAGCGGTGGATTGGGACGGATCGGGTGTGGCAGACGCCGAGGACGAGTACATCGAACTGTACAATCCACTGGCAGAGACGGTGGACCTGACGGGGTGGCTGGTGGACGACGGCGAGGGCGGAAGTCGGCCCTATGCGTTGCCGATGGGGAGTACAATCGGCCCAGGGGGATTTCTGCTAGTTTTCCGGCGGGAGAGCCGCATCGTGTTGAACAACGAGAGTGATGAAGTACGGCTGTTAACGCCGGATGGAATGGTTGTGGACCGGTTTGTTTACGAGCGAAGTCACCCGGATACGGCCTGGTCGCGAGGGGAAGATGGGGGAAGCGAATGGACGGAAAGCCATCCGCCGAGCCCGGGCCGATCGAACCGGCCTGCCGAGCCGACGGCAACGCCGACGCCGCGGCCGATGCCCGCAGCAGGGGTCATTACCCTCAACGAATTGCTACCTGCCCCCCGCGCCGTCGATTGGGATGGCAACGGCGTTGCCGACCACACCGACGAATGGGTTGAACTCTACAACAGCAGCGGTCTTCCGGTCGACCTGAGCGAGTGGCGCTTGTGGAAAGGCGCCATCGGCGCCGACGGTCTGCCCGATGGCTTTTTCTACGCTTTTCCCGAGGATACGTGGCTGCCGCCCTACACCTACCTGGTTGTTTTCTTTCGCCAGAGCCGTCTGAGCTTGCCCAACACGGATGGTCAACTACACCTGGTGCGGCCCGATGGCCACATCGCCGATAGCGTGGTCTGGAGGACCTCACCCGGTTACGACCGCTCTCTCAGCCGCTATCCGGATGGCTACGGCGCCTGGGGAATCGGCGACGTGACGCCCGGCCTGCCTAACCATCCCCATCCGCCCCCTGCCGCTCCGCCCGCTTCGGGCCCGACGGCCACTCCGGTCCCCGATCCCGGCCTGGGTGTCGGGGTCGAACCCATTGCCCGGGCCTACGAACTGGCTCAGGATACCCGCATGACCGTTGAAGGGGTTGTTACGGTACCTCCGGGTCTTTTCGGGAGTCGTGTGCTCTACCTGCAGGATGAAACCGGCGGTTTGCGGATTTACCTGCGCAGCGGCGAGTACCCGTCCCTGGCTCTGGGGGATCAGATACGCGTTACCGGCTATGTGCATACCTTTTATGAGCATCGCGAGCTGAACGTCCCCGGCCCGCGTTGGCTGGTCTGGTTGGGGAACGGTTCCGTCCCCCGACCGCGTTTTCTGCGCACCGGCCAGGTAGGTCTATCCTTCGAGGGTCGCCTCGTGATAATCACCGGGGCCGTTGTCGGCTTTCGCGACAACCACTTTTGGCTGGATGATGGCAGCGGTCCGATCCAGGTGACGGTGGATGCCGACCTGACCTGGCGCCGACCTTATTTCCAGCGGAATTCGATCTGGACGGCCATCGGCGTTGTCGGTCGTTACCGGGATTCCTATCGACTCTGGCCGCGCTATCCCACCGATATCGGCCCGGCGCCGGGACTGTTGCCGTCGACAGGCGGGCGATCAGGCGCTAGCGTTTCAGCCGATCCATGAACTGTTGGCGGAATTTGGCCACCTTCGGGGCAATGACCACGCGACAATAGCCCTGGTGGGGATTCCGTCGGAAGTACTCCTGATGATAGTCCTCGGCCGGATAGAAGGCCTGAAAAGGCGTCACCTCGGTCACGATGGGCTTGTCCCAAATTCCGGCCGCTTCTAATTCGGCAATAACTGCCTCGGCCACAGCCTTTTGCTCCGGTGAGTGATAGAAGATGGCCGAACGGTACTGGGTTCCTACATCGGCGCCCTGACGATTCAGCGTCGTCGGGTCGTGGATGCTGAAGAAGACGCGAAGCAGATCGCGATACGAAATGACATCGGGGTTGAAGGTGATCTGGACCACTTCGGCATGGCCGGTGCGGCCCGTGCAGACGGCCTCATACGTAGGATGAGGTACGTGACCACCGGAATAACCGGATACGACATCCTCTACCCCTGCGAGTTCATCGAAGACGGCTTCCAGACACCAGAAACAACCGCCGGCCAGGGTGGCTATCTCGCGGCGCGGTGTGGTTATGGTCTCGGCTGAGGCTGAAGTCGGCGAAGGCGTTGTCATGGATGCACCTCGTCTGAACGGGAAGTGGACAACGATGGGCAAAGGTAACGACCCGGATGGCAGACGATCAGGCTAAATAGGCCGAAAACGGCTCGACGCCGTGATGCACGCGCTGGACAAAGGCCATCAACTCGCGCCGAAAGTGAGTGCGGTCGAAGCGCAGCGCATGAGCTCGACATACGTCTGCATCGTAGCGATTGGGGTCAAAGCGGGCCAGTACGGCCGCCAGCGCCTCAACCGTCTGCTCGGCAAACAGTTCACCGGTACGGCCGGGGAGCACGGTATCCAGAGCGCCACCGGCGCCGTAGGCGATCACGGGACGACCGGAGGCCTGCGCCTGCACCGGTGTGATTCCGAAATCCTCCAGGCCGGGGAAAAGGAGCGCCTGACAACGGGCCATGAGATCGGCGGCTTCGGCATCCGAAACCCGGCCCAGGAACTCGATCGTCGGCCCGGCCAACGCTTCCAGCCTCGGACGGTCACGGCCGTCCCCGGCCACGATGAGATGGGCACCGAGGCGATTGCAGGCCTCTACGGCCAGGTCAATACGCTTGTAGGGGATAAGCCGGCTGAGCACGAGGAAAAACCTTTCCGGAGCCCGACCGTTGGGCCGAAACCGGTCGGTATCCACCGGAGGGAAGATGATAACGCTATCCCGGCGATAGTAGCGACGAATGCGTTCGCGCACGGCGGTGGAAATGGCCACAAAATGGGTGACCCGTTGGGCGGCAGCAAAATCCCAGCGGCGCAGCCAGATGAGCAACGGTTTGAGCATCCAGGCCACACCCGGTCCTAGACCCTCGCGCGCCAGATACGTCTCTGTCATCCACACATAGCGGGTTGGGGTCAGGCAATAGCAGATATGAAGGCCATCCGGCCGGGTGCGTATCCCGTGGCAAAAACCCGATTTATTGCTCAGAACGAGGTCGAAGTCGCTCAAATCGGTGCCGGCAAAGCCCAGAGGATAGAGGGGAAGGTAGGGCTGATGGTGCTCATGGATGCCGGGAAGGCGATCAAGCCAGTTGGTGCGGATATCCCAGTTCCGCATGACGGCGGGCATCCTGGCGGCTGCGTAGATGGACGTGAAGACAGGCGCCTCCGGGAAAAGGGCCTTGAGTTCGAGTAGGACGTCCTCGGCACCGCCGACCTGGTTGAGCCAATCGTGAACGAGGGCCAGCTTCATGATGCTCCAATCATGCCACAAGAGCCGGCAATATCCACGCAGCGATGGGGAACAAAAAAATACCCGCCGAAAAGCGGCGGGTAGAACAAGACAAGGCTCTGAAGGCTGGCGGACAGGGATTCGAACCCCAACTACCTGATCCAGAGTCAGGTGTTCTGCCGGTTAAACTATCCGCCACTGCGGCTTCATTATAGCGCACTCCCGGAAGAGAAGCAAGTCCATCAGAGGCACATTTTTTGATGGCATCTCGAGACTTGCGGTTGTCGGCCAACACTCGCCCTATGGCCTCGTTTGACAAGCGAGGTCTCTTGCGCGAGCATCGTCTTGATCGGCCTGGCCGTCAACGACTCAGGCGCCGTCGGCTCCCTCACCCACTCCCAAATTGGGACGAAGGAGGAGGGTAGCGCGAAGCCTACCACGCTCGCCTGCCGTGAACGATGCAGGTAATGCTAACCGTTCGCTCGCCATAAACCCATGGACATTACCGCTTTGCTCGAAGCCTCGTCTCGTCAGCATTCCCATCTCTGCCCAAGGCAGGTGCTGGGTGTGCGTATCGGTCTGGCCGGCGCCGCCGCCCTGGGTCTGGAGGTGCCGCGCCGGGATAAGCGCCTGCTGGTCATTGTGGAGACCGATGGTTGTTTTGTCAGCGGCATCGCCGTCACGACCGGTGCCGCCGTTCATCACCGGACCCTTCGTGTGGAAGATTACGGCAAAGTCGCTGCCACGTTTGTGGATGTCGAGACCGGACGGGCCGTACGTGTGGCCCCGCGCCTCGATGCGCGTGAGAAAGCCCTGCGCTATGCGCCCGAGGAAAAGCGGCGCTACTTTGCCCAGCTCAAGGCCTATCAAATCATGCCCGATGACGAATTGCTCATCGTGCAGGAAGTGACCCTTAACACGCCGGTGGCAAGCCTGATCAGCCGACCGGGCGTGCGCGTCCATTGTGCGCTTTGTGGTGAGGAAATCATCAACGAGCGCGAGGTCTGGCAGGATGGACAATGCCTGTGCCGGACCTGCGCCGGTACAGGCTACTACCGACCCGCTGCCCCCTTATCGCAGGAAACAACCGCCTTGAGCGTGCCGTTACCTGCGCCCATCCCGGGTATCTCCTGACCCTTCCACGGCGCCTCGGGCCATCGGGCGTAAGGGGGCGGTTAGGGGAGATCGGCAAGGCGGCATTATACTTGACATAAAGTAAGGCCATCCTTGCCGCCAAAACGCCGGCGGCTTTTACTTCGGTTCAACCCAAGTGGGGTTGGCGGCTTGCTTTGTGGCTGCGGCTGCCGATCCCGGCCGTATGGGCATAACGATCCCCTCAGGAGGTACTGCATGTCGCGTCTGCAGGCATCTATCCGGCCGGTTACGGAAGGCTTTCCCTGGCTTCCCTTCGTGCTTGTCATCGGCAATCTGCTCTTCAACATCGTGGCCAATGTTGGCTTCAAGCTGTCGGCGGCCAGTTCTACCTGGCGCGGCTTTCTGATCTGGCAGATTATCGGCAACCTGGCCGGGTTCATCACCGTGCTCACCCTGACCGGGCTCTTGCGCTACGTTCCTCTGCATGTGGCCTATCCGGTCACGGCCGGCCTGGCCGTGGTCGGAGTCCAGGTGGTCGCGGCGCGGTGGCTGTTTGACGAGACGATTTCGTCCGGGCAATGGTTGGGCACGCTGTTGGTCACTCTGGGCATTGTGCTGATCACCCGCGGTGCCGAAGGCCGCTGAGCCGAGGCTTGCCCGGCCGGATCGCTCTGCCTCACGCTTGGGGATGCCGGTCAGGCTGCGGTATAATAGAACAAATGCGCTAATCGCTCCCTTCGTTTCGAGGTATCCCCGTGTCCGCCAAAACCCGCATCCAATTCGTCTGTCAGAACTGCGGCTACGGCCAGGCCAAATGGGCGGGCCGCTGTCCCAAATGCGGAGAATGGAATAGCTTTGTCGAGGAAGTCGAACGTCCCGAACCGCGTGGAGTCGGTCCGGGCATGGCCGTGGCTCCTGTTGCCTTGCCCGATGTGCCACTGGACGGCGGTGAGCGGATACGCCTGCCCATGCCCGAACTGGAACGCGTCCTGGGCGGCGGCATTGTTCCCGGCAGCGGCGTGCTCATCAGCGGCGATCCCGGCATCGGCAAGAGCACGTTGCTCATGCAGATGGCGGCGGCCGTAGCTCAGGACGGAGGCAAGGTGCTCTATGTCAGCGGTGAGGAATCCGCCCATCAGATCAAACGGCGGGCCCTTCGCTTGGGTTTGGATACGCCCGCCCTCTACCTGCTGGCCGATGTGCGTGTGGATAACATCCTGGCCCAGATCGAGAAGCTCCAACCGGCGCTAGTCATCGTGGATTCCATCCAGGCCGTGCAGCTTGACGGGGTGCAAAGCAGCGCCGGCAGCGTCACCCAGGTGCGCGAGAGTGCGGCGGCCCTGCTGCGTTTGGCCAAGGCGGCCAACATTCCTTTATTCCTCGTCGGTCATGTCACCAAAGAGGGGCTGATCGCCGGCCCAAGGGTCCTCGAGCATATGGTGGATACGGTGCTCTATCTGGAGGGGGACCGTTTTCATAGTTATCGGTTGTTGCGGGCCGTCAAAAATCGCTTCGGTTCGACCAACGAAGTCGGTGTGTTCGAAATGAAGGCGCAGGGGTTGGTCGAAGTCAGCAATCCCTCCGAAGCCTTCCTGGCCGAACGCCTGCCCCATGCCTCCGGCAGCGCCATTGCCGTGCCCATGGAAGGCACGCGACCGCTTCTGGTGGAGGTGCAGGCTTTGGCGGCCACCACGTCGTTTCCGCAGCCACGGCGCACGGCGAACGGTGTGGATATGACCCGTCTGTTGTTGGTGACGGCGGTCCTGACCCGCCGCGTGGGGTTGCGTCTGCTCGATCAGGATATCTTTGTCAACGTCGTCGGCGGGCTGAAGGTGACCGAGCCTGCCAGCGATCTGGCTATGGCTGTGGCCATTGCCTCCAGCATTCACAATCGGCCGGTGGCCGCCGATCTGGTCCTCATCGGCGAGGTGGGACTGAGCGGGGAGTTGCGATCGGTCGGTCAACTGCCGCGGCGTCTGGAAGAGGCCCGCCAGATGGGCTTCAAGCAGGCGATTATTCCCCATCGGGTGCACCGCCGCGGGAGCGGCGAGCCCCTCCCTACAGGCATCGCCGTTGTGCAGGCGCGCTCGCTCGCACAGGCGATCGAAGCCGCGCTGGTCTGAACGCCTTTGGGTTGGCAGAAGCCACGTAACGACCTATCATCCCCCAGGTCCGGGGCACTCAGGCGGCCCACGGATCGGGCACTGCGGCCTCTTCGGCCAGCATCACCAGCTCGCCGTGCATGTAGCCCCCTTCGTCCAGCAGGAAGGAGGCCACGCGGATGGTCCCCCACATGCGGCCGCCGGCCAACAACTCGACCCGTCGCGCTTCCAGATTGCCCTTATAGGCCCCGGCCACCGAGACCGTCTCGGCTTTGATATCGGCTGCCACACGAGCCTCACTGCCGATGATGACATTGCCCAGGGTTTCGATGCGACTGCCCTCCTCGACTACGCCGTCAAGGCGGATGGAACCATCACAACGCAATTCCCCGCGCAGGCTGGCCCGCGGTCCCAGGGTCACTTCGATCTGATCGGGTTCGGGGCGACGGTCACGTCGAAACATACGTATTCTCCGCGTTAAGTGGTTTTTGCTTTATTTAGATACAAATAGAGATATCGCTAAAAGTCCTCGATCACTGCAGATGTTTGAGTAAGGGACCCATGGATTCGCCGCCATGAATACGGGCGATGGCATCGGCCAACATGGGGGCAATGGAGAGGACTTTCAGCTTGGGATGCTGCTTTTCGGGCGGGATGGGGATGGTGTTGGTCACTACCAGTTGTTTGATATAAGGCGCGTCCAGACGTTTGAGGGCATCGGTGAGGAGGACCGGGTGGGTGATGGCGAGATGGACCTCAGGGCGGGCCCCGGCCTCGATCAGCGTTTCCACCTGCTCGAGCACGCTGCCGCTGGCGATGATGTCATCAAAAATGAGCGGGGTCCGACCACTAATGTCGCCGATGGCAACGGTTTCCACACTGCTGGCATCGAGCCTGCGCTTGTGCATCAGCACCAGATCCAGGCCCAACAGACGGGCAAAACGTCCGGCTATCTTGGCGCGGCCAACATCCGGCGCCACCACTACCGGGTTTTCCAGCTCCAGGCCACGAAAATAGTTGGCGAAAATGGTCAGGGCCGAAAGCGGATCCACCGGGATGGTAAAAAAGCCTTGGGTGGCCTCGGCGTGGATGTCCACGTAGATCACGCGCGTGGCGCCCAGGGTCTCCAGCATGGTCGCCACCACGCGGGCGCTGATGGCCTCACGGCCTTTGGCCATGCGTTCCTGGCGTGCGTAGGGGAAATAGGGGATGATGACGTTGATGGCGTGGGCCGAGGCACGGCGAAACGCATCGAGATAAAGCAGCAACTCGACGAGATGATCGTTGACCGGCGCCGGACAAGGCTGGATGAAGTACACGTCATCGTCTCGCACCAACTCGTCCACGGTGACGTGGATCTCCGAATCCGGCATGAAGAGGGTGGTACAACGCCCCAACGGTCGGTTCAGACAGCGGGCTACTTCTTCGGCCAGGGGGCGATTGGCCGAACCCGAAAAAATACGAAGGGTGTGGCGATTGAACGACATCGCAGGAAAGGGAAACGGCTAAGGCGTCAAGAACAGGATGGCTTGGTGACCGTTACCATTATATGGTACGATAGGATGGGCTCCCAAACGGCGACCGGCCTGAGGAAGCTTTTCACCAGCCCAAAAGTGCTTTGGGCGATGCTTTGCAAAAGCGGGCAAATAATCACTAAAACCATTTTGCCGTTTTCGCGACTAATTAAACGATTACTGCATTAAGTGCTAATTTTGTGTCTGTGAGCGGTAAACAAAAACTCCTTATTGCTTCGCATAATCCCGGCAAAGTGCGCGAATATAGCGTGCTTTTAGCCGATCTGCCGCTGGAAATCACCTGGCTTACTGCCGAGGGTATTGCCTTTGAGGTCGAAGAAACAGGGCAAACCTTTGAGGAAAATGCCGTTCTCAAAGCCACTACCTATGCCCGGCTCAGCGGTTTGTTGACCTGGGCCGATGACAGCGGTCTAGAGGTGGACTACCTGGGTGGTTGGCCGGGAGTGGCTTCGGCCCGTCATGCCGGTCCGGATGCCGACGATGAGGAACGGGTACGCATTCTCCTGGCCCGGATGGAAGGCGTGCCCTACGAGAAGCGGGCGGCCGTCTTCCGTTGCGTGATCGCCCTGGCTTCGCCGGAAGGGCTCCTGTTCACGGCCAGCGGTTCCACCAGTGGCGTGATCGCCCGTTTTCCTGCCGGCGAAGGGGGATTCGGCTACGATCCGGTGTTCTTCGTGCCCAAATTCGGCCGCACTTTTGCCGAGCTGTCGGTCGAGACCAAAAACGCCATCAGCCATCGGGGCCGGGCTGCCCGCCGTGCCCGCCTCTTGTTGGAACGCCATCTGGCCGAAAAACCAGGCCCCAAGTTCTGAACCTGGGGCCTGGTTTCGTTCCGACGGCTAAATCCGGCCTCGGTGGCCAAAGGGCATGAAGGCTTTGCCGGCTGTCGGGATCACCGCAGGGGTTATCCGACCTGGTTGCCTCCTCAGTTGGCGTGATGGCCGTTGGCTAGGTGTGTCATCAGGCTATCGATCAAACGTGTGGCCGCACCGATCTCGGTATCGCTCAGTTGGGCGAGTACCTTGTCCAGCGCGCACAGGGATTGGGTCCAGGCCTCTTCGACCACTTTGTAGCCTTGCGGAGTCAGGGTCACAAGCACAGATCGTCGGTCTTCGTCGGAACGCGAACGTTCTACCATCCCCTCACGCACCAATCGGTCGATAATCCCCGTCATGGTGGCCGAAACCTGGTTCAATTCCCGCACAAGGGCACCCATGGTGGCGGAACCGCCCAGGTTCATGAGGGCGATAAGGGTGTAAAACTGGGGCACGGTCAGGTTGAAGGCGGCAAGCTGGCGCGCGATCTGACGATGCTGCAACCAGTTCAGGTGTAGCAGTCGCCGGCCCAGACCGGTCTCTGCGCCTGAGGATGGCGAGGATGGCGGAACGGACAAAGGCCGCAAAGGCGATGAAGCGTGGGCTAAACTCATGGCGGTTCTCCGAGAGCAGGGGGATTGAGGAGTGGGAAGGCATGGCTTCTGGAGAAGCATTTTAGGAGAATGAATTGCTTAGACAAGCGTTTGGGCTTGCAGCAGGCTTTCAATCCAGTTACATATCGTGTCTCACGTTCGCCGGGGACGGATACAGCCTGGCGACGAACCCGCTAATGGCTCCTGCCACTTCGGTGGGACGCTCCAAGGGAA
>JBBINH010000075.1:0-10405 GCA_037443945.1 Caldilineales bacterium | reverse complement strand
CTGCGTCGGGATGTGAACGAGCTGCGCGCCGGCCAGGACGAGCTGCGTCGGGATGTGAACGAGCTGCGCGCCGGCCAGGTCGAGCTGCGTCGCGATGTGAACGAGCTGCGCGCCGGCCAGGATGAGCTGCGCCGGGATGTGAACGAGTTGCGCGCCGGCCAGGAGGAGCTGCGCGTCGGTCAGGCGGAGCTGCGCCGGGATGTGAACGAGCTGCGCGCCGGCCAGGAGGAGTTGCGCGTCGGCCAGGCTGAATTGCGGCAAGAGCTTCATCGCGAGGTTGCCAACCTGACGGCTCTGATCAACGAGCGGACCGAGATGCTCCGCCAGGAGTTCCACAAGGCGATTACAACGCTCGGACAGCGTTGGGGGTATCCTCACCGAGGATGTTTTCCGCCAAATTATGGCTACCGTCATTGAGAAAACGTATAGGGACAAGGTGCGTCGCTTCAAGATCGGCAGCGACGAGATCGATGTTGTCATCACCGACGGTCAACATATCCTGATCGAAATGACTGCCCGCACCACCCGCAGCATGATCCGTCGGATTGAGCGCAAGCGCGCAGCCTATAGTGAACACACCGGCGTCGTGCCGACGCGTATCATCCTGGGAACGGCACACATCCATCTGGCAGTGGCCCGTAAACTGGAGGCGATGGGGGTAGAAATCGTGCAGCCGGTCACGCTGTTCGAAGAAGAGGACGAGACAGGGTCTGCCGAGACAAGCGCCTAATCGATGGCAATCACGATTTTGCCGAAATGCTCGCCGCTGACCATACGGCGTAACGCCTGAGGATACTCTGCCAACGGCCACACACTGTCGATAACAGGGGTACAACGGCCGGAAAAGACCAGATGGAAGGTCTTGTAAGCATCTTCCATCGTGCCCATCGTGCTGCCGATAATACGCAATTGGCGACCGAACACCAGATTGACCGGGGTCTCGGCTTTGTAACCGGTGGTACCTCCCACCGTGAGAAGCCGACCGTGACGACCCAGACAGCGTAAACTGCTTTCCCAGGTGGCAGCGCCGACATTGTCCACGACTACATCTACGCCTTGCTTGTCCGATTGCAACCACACGGCACGACTCCAATCCGGATCGGCCTGGCGATCGTGAACCCAATCGGCGCCGAGTCGGCGCATGGCTTCGGCCTTGGCGGCGTCGCCGGCAATCACCCATACCGTTGCACCGGCCAGCTTGGCCAACTGCACCGAGGCGATGTTGACCCCACCTCCTGAACCGACGACGAGGACGATTTCACCTGGTCGTAAACCGCCGTCTTCGATCAGGCTGCGCCAGGCCGTGAGATAAACCAGACCGGCCGCAGCGACCAACTTGAGGTCAAAACCGGCGGGCACGGCAACGAGATTGCGGGCGGGCATACGGATGTATTCGGCGCAGGCACCTGGGACATGCTCGCCCAAAATGCCGAAATCGTTGCACAGATGATGGTCCCCGCGCAGGCAATACCGGCAACGCCCACAGAAAAGCGTGGGATTGCCGCCAACCCGTTGTCCCACCTGCCAGCTGCTCACCCGTTCGCCTACGGCCACGATCTCGCCGGCGAAATCGGAACCGGGGATATGGGGCAAGGCCAGGTTCAGGCCTTTCCAGCCGCGACGCACGAAATCATCCAGCCGATTAAGCGCCGAATAGCGCACACGGATCAGAACCTCATCCGGCCCGATGGTCGGTATCGGCATATCCTCTACGTATTCGTAATTGAATTCGGGGCTGTGTTCACGAAAAATGATGGCACGCATGGCTTTACCTCAGTCCTAGTTCGTTGCGGGCAATGACAAGACGTTGGATTTCGCTGGTCCCTTCGTAGATCTCGGTGATTTTGGCATCGCGAAAATAGCGTTCGATGGGTAACTCTTTAGAATAGCCCATGCCCCCGTGAATTTGGACGGCCTGATGGGTGACGAACATCGCCGTTTCCGAAGCAAAGAGCTTGGCGATGGCCGCTTCTGTCGTATAACGAGCCCCCGTCTCTTTGGCCGCCATCTTGGCCAGGGCAGCCTGGTAGATAAGCAGACGGCTGGCCTCGATCCGGCATTTCATGTCGGCGATTTTCTGCTGGATCATCTGGAAGGTACCAATAGGCTGGCCGAAGGCGTGCCGTTCACGGGCATAGTGCAGACTGGCTTCGTAGGCGGCTTCGGCCACGCCCAACGCCTGGGCGGCAATCCCGATCCGGCCGGCATCGAGGACGGCCATGGCAATCTTAAAACCCTCACCTGGCTTCCCCAACAGATTCTCTGCCGGACAGCGGTAATCCTCGAAGAAGATCTCGCACGTCGCCGAGGCGCGGATTCCCAGCTTCGGTTCGATCTTGCCTCGCACGAATCCCGGTTGGCTGGTGTCGATGAGAAAAGCCGAGATCCCGCGATGCTTGGGTTCGGCTGTCGGGTCGGTTTTGGCAAAGAGAATCAGCCGATGGGCTACAGGACCGGAGGTGATCCAAGATTTGCGGCCGTTGATAAGATAGTAACGGCCGTCCGGGCTTCGCTCGGCCCGTGTGCGCATGGTACCGGCATCCGAGCCCGACATCGGCTCGGTCAGAGCATAAGCGCCGATCTCACGGCCGCTGGCCACGGGCGTTACCCACTCTCGTTTTTGCTCTTCGCTGCCGAACATGAGAATCGCATGGCAATAGAGGGAATTGTTGACCGACATGATGGTCGACGTGGCGACATCGGCGCGGGCGACTTCCTCCATCGCCACAACATAGGCAATGGTATCCAACCCGGCGCCGCCGTAGATCTCGGGCACTTCGATGCCCATCAATCCCAGTTCTCCCATCTTTTGTACAATGGGCATAGGAAATTCGCCGGTACGATCATAATATTCGGCTACGGGTGCAATTTCTTTCTGCGCAAATTCTCGTACCGTCTCGCGAATAAGCAGATGTTCTTCATTTAGACGCAAATCCATAGTAAAACTCCGTATACAAGTATTAAGATTTGTTAAGCGAAAATTCTTCGCTTTCTAACAATGCGCGCAAACGCTTATAGGTATCGCCTAACCATTCCGGTAGAACGCGGGTTTCGGCCAAAACAGGCATAAAATTGGTGTCTCCATACCAGCGCGGCACAATATGGACATGAAGATGACCGGCTAAACCGGCACCGGCAGCACGACCCAAGTTAAGTCCAATATTATAACCATGTGGTTGAAACGCTCGATCTAACAGAATTTTGACAAGAATGATCAGTTTTAATAATTCTTGCTGAGTTTCTGTATCTAATGCCTCTAAATCGGCAACATGATCGTTTGGCAATATCATCAAGTGCCCGTTGTTGTAGGGATAGCGGTTTAAGATAACAAAACATCGCTCACTTCGTAGCAGTATCAGATTTTCCGCATCATCTTTCGGATCTTGAGCTAAATATTGACAAAACGGACAATCTTTTGCTTTTTGGTTCATAACATATTCTTTTCGCCAAGGTGTATAGATTCGTTCCATTTCGATAATTGCAGCGATTTGATCGAAATATTTCCGTTAGAACGTTACCAACTGTTTATGGCCGCACGTTTGGCCGTTTCCGCATTGCTCACACCGGCGAGCACGTCCACCATAGCGCGACGCAGCGCCTGCGTGAACGTCGTATCGTCCAACCAGGCCGGAGGTGGGACGGCCGCCATCAGGGCTTCATACGCAAAGGTCACGTACCCATTCGGCGGCCAGTGTTCCAGAACCTGGCGGTGTGCCGGGAGCTGATGAACGGCCTGCGTCCAGACGGTCAAAAAATCAGGGTCGTTCAGGGCTTCGATAAGCAAGGCCGCCAATCGCCTCCGTTCGGGATCGTCGGTGACAACGGCATAGGCCCAACCACGGCCCAGGTAACGAGGCTTACTGTCGGCCGTTGGGATCGGACCGAAACGCAGCGCCGAGGCCTGACCGCGATCGCGCAACCAGAGCATCGGGGTCGTATGGGCCAGACCCACCGTGCCTTGGAGAGCCTCTTGCCAGGTTACGGCCGGCGTGGCGGCTTGCAAAGCACTGCTATCGATCAGTCCGCTCGTGCGGGCCGTCTCATAAAAGCTCAGCGTCAGCTCCAGGGCTTTGGCATTGCGTTCGGGAGCCTCCTCAGGCGGGACGGCGCTGAGGTAGTGAATAATCAGCCCATCTGCCAGAACGTCGGTACTGCTACCGGTAGGAAAGGCATAGACGGCTTTGTTGTTCAGAATAATGGGCCACCCGACCGGTGGATCCGAAAGCATGGCCGGTTGAAAGGCCAGGTGCTCAAAGGATACGACAAAAGGCACGCCCACCCACTGACCTGCCACCCGTGCGCTTTCCCGAGCAAAAGGGAAGAGATCGTCCTGCCAGCCTTCCGGGAGTAGCCCGTCCAACGGACGAAGGAGGCCCTGGGCCGCGACGTCGGCTAACTCGCTCAGGGGTAACGCTACGACATCGGGCAAAATGGCGGGGGCCACGGCCGCGCTCGTGCGCAAAAACGAGGTCATACCGGCCTCACCGGTTTCCGGTTTGAAGGCGACCTCGACGGCAAGGCGATGGGCGGTGGCAAAGGCATCCAGCGTTTGCCGCAGATACTCGTAGGCCGTAGCCGTCTCCGGTCCCATCCAGGCCGGTAACCAGAGTTCCAGGGTATCCGGCGGTAAAGGTGTGGGTGCCGTGACGATAACGGTCGTGGGCGTGGGCAAGGGCGGTGTCGGTGTCGAGGTGACCGGCGGAGAGGCGCAGCCGCTTAGCCAGACAAGCCCCAGAACCACCAGAGTTCGGGCAAGACGCATAACCCGATTATAATGGTGAGCGGACTCAAGCGCCGAACTACCGGCCGGCCATGGCGACGATCCATCGGGTCGGCCGACTGTTTGTTTGACCATTCTCTCTCTGAGCCATGACCACCTTGATCGTCTCTCCTGGTCCTCTGATCGGGCGGGTGCACGTGCCTGCCGACAAATCGATTACCCATCGGGCTTTGCTTTTCGGCGCCATTGCCGAGGGCATTAGCCGGGTGCGCAACTACCTTGACGGCGGCGACTGTCGCGCCACACTGAACGTCGTGCGCCAGCTCGGTGTTCTGGTTGAGGAACCTGCTCCCGGAGAGTGGCGTATTCACGGCCGTGGGCTGTGGGGGCTTTGCGAACCGGAGGTCGTGCTTGATTGCGTCAACAGCGGGACGACGGCGCGCTTGCTGGCCGGCCTACTGGCCGGTCAACGGTTTCATAGCGTGATTACGGGCAGTGCGCAACTGCGTCAACGTCCTATGGCGCGCGTGGTCGAGCCTCTTCGGCAGATGGGTGCCGACATCGCCGGCCGCCAGGACGGTCGACTCTTGCCCCTGTCGGTGCGAGGCCGCCCTTTGCAGGGTATCGAATACACCCTGCCTGTTGCCAGCGCCCAGGTCAAGTCGTGTTTGTTGTTGGCCGCACTGTATGCCGATGGACTGACCGTTGTGCGCGAACCGGGCCCTGCGCGCGATCACACCGAGCGCATGCTGACGGCGATGGGCGTTTCTGTCGTCCGTCGTGGTCAAACCGTCATCGCCGAGGCACCGGCAAACCCGCTGCAGCCCCTCGATCTGACCGTACCCGGCGACTTCTCCTCGGCTGCCTTTCTCCTGGCTGCGGGCGCCTGTGTTCCCGGCAGCCGGGTTACCATAGCCGAGGTGGGGGTTAATCCCACCCGGCGTGGCCTTCTCGATGCTCTCGTCGCCATGGGCGCCGATGTCGCCCTGGACAATTGGGGCGAAAGCGGTGGGGAACCCATCGGCGACCTGCATGTGCGGCCGGCGCCGCTGCGCGCCATCACCCTCGAAGGCGATGCCATTGTCACCCTCATCGACGAATTGCCCGTTTTCGCCGTCATCGCGACCCAGGCCCACGGGATCACCATCGTGCGCGATGCGGCCGAACTGCGCGTCAAAGAAACCGACCGGATTGCCACCACGGTAGCAGAACTGCGCAAACTCGGCGCCCGTATCGAGGCTACGGCCGACGGCTTCGTTATCGAGGGGCCGACACCGCTGCGTGGGACGCGGGTGCATTCGCATGGGGACCATCGTTTGGCCATGGCTCTGGCCGTAGCCGGGCTTTTTGCCGAAGGTGTCACGGCCGTTGCAGAAGCCGAATGCATTGCCGATTCGTTCCCCGGTTTTGAGCAGGTGTTGCTCAAGCTGGGTGGAAGGGTTGAAACGGTGGCCTCCTAGGCTTCGGGAAGCGTTCTGATGCTGCGCCTATGGTTCTGACCGGTCTTTTGGGGTGGCCTGTGGCCCATTCGCGGTCGCCGAGCATGCACAATGCCGCCTTTGGGGCAGCGGGCATTGTCGGTGTCTATCTGCCTTTGGCAGTGCCGCCCGAACGCCTGGCGGCGGCCGTGCAGGGATTGGTTGCCCTGGGTTTTCGGGGTGTGAATGTCACCATTCCGCACAAGCAGGCCGTGATGCCTTTGCTCGATGAACTCACACCGGCCGCGCGGGCTATCGGTGCCGTCAATACCATTCTCGTTCGGGAGGACGGTCGGCTGTGCGGCGAGAATACCGATGCGCCCGGTTTCATCGCCGACCTGACCGAGCAGGGCGTGAGTCTGGCCGATGTGGCCGCCGAGGGCGCCCTGATTTTAGGGGCGGGTGGTTCGGCGCGGGCCGTGGCTTTTGCCCTGGCTACGGCCGGAGTCCCGGTCACGGTTTGGGCCCGGCGAGTCGAGCAAGCCCAGGCCCTTTGCGATGAACTGCGTCCCTTTTTGCCGTCTGCGGTTTCGCTGCAGGTACTTCCTCCTGCCGCGCCGACGCCGGGGCGTCCGGCGCTCATCGTCAATTGCACTCCTGTCGGGATGGAGCCGCAGGTGGGGGTCTCGCCCTGGCCATCGCATTGGTCGCTGCATCCGGGACAGATCGTCTACGATCTCGTGTATAATCCTCCCTACACGCGTTTGTTGCAGCAGGCTGCCGCCCACGGCGCACGCGGGATCAACGGTCTGGGCATGTTGTTGCACCAGGGTGCTCTGGCCTGGGAACTCTGGACCGGACGGCCGGCCCCCCTGTCGGCGATGCGTCAGGCGCTCCTGCAATCCTGATCCTCGTGTTGGCTTTCCTATGCCCCTTCGCTTTCTTACCGCCGGCGAATCCCATGGTCCGCAATTGACGGCCATCCTCGAAGGATTACCGGCCGGTTTGCCCATCGATAACGAGGCCATCGCCCACGAACTAGCCCGGCGCCAGCAGGCCTACGGCGCCGGAGGCCGCATGAAAATCGAACGCGACCGTGCCCATATTACGGCGGGGGTCATGGCCGGGCGTACGACGGGCGGGCCTATCGCCCTGACGATCCGCAACAAAGACTGGCAAAATTGGGCCACGCGGGCGATCAAACCGATGACCATCCCCCGCCCCGGTCATGCCGATCTGACCGGGGCCATCAAATACGGCTATCGCGAGCTGCGCCTGGCCCTGGAGCGGGCCAGTGCCCGTGAGACGGCGGCGCGGGTGGCCGTCGGCGCCCTTTGCAAGCAGTATCTGGCCGCCTTCGGCATTCGCGTCCAGGGTTATGTGGTCGCCATCGGGTCGGTTCAGGCCGATCTGCCCGACGATTTGCCCTATGAACAACGCTTCGAGCAGGCCGAGAGCAACGACCTGCGTTGTCCCGATCCGGCGGCGGTGGAGGCGATGCGACGGTTGGTGTGGGATTGTATGCAGGCCAAAGATACCCTGGGCGGCGTGTTCGAGGTCGTTGCCCTGGGGCTGCCACCCGGTCTGGGCAGCCATGTCCATTGGGACCGACGGTTGGGCGGTCGCCTGCTGGGGGCGGTCGGCTCCATCCATGCTGTTAAGGGGGTCGAGATCGGGCAAGCCTTTGCCAATGCTACCCGCTTCGGTACCGAAGTCCATGACGAGTTGTTTGTGGACGACGAGGGGCGCCTCTATCGGCGCACGAACCGGGCCGGGGGATTAGAAGGGGGCATCACTACCGGCGCGCCGTTGATCGTACGGGCTGCTATGAAGCCCATCAGCACTACCCTCAACCCTCGGCACTCGGTGGACCTGGCCACGGGCGAATCGACCCTGACCGTGTACGAACGCTCGGACTTCAACGCCGTTCCGCGCGCCGTGGTTGTTGCCGAGGCCATGGTGGCCTTTGTGCTGGCCGATGCCCTGTTGGAAAAACTGGGCGGCGATTCTCTGGACGAACAACGGCCCCGCTTCGAGGCCCTCCGCCGCAGTCGCCTGCAAGACCTGCCGATGGATAACCTGCCCTGGTCTTTTGGGTATGAGCTCGACTAGCGCCGCCTCGGCACCGCCAAATCTCGTCCTGACCGGCTTTATGGGCACGGGGAAAACGACCGTCGGTCGGGCTGTGGCCGCGCGACTGGGACGGCCCTTTGTGGACATGGACGAAGTGATTGCCCAACGGGCCGGCATGGGCATCGCCGCCATCTTCGCCCGGCAGGGCGAACCGGCCTTTCGCGCCATGGAGGCCGAGCTTGTGCGCGAGCTGGCCGGGCAGCGCGGTCTCGTCATCGCCACCGGTGGTGGCGCTCTGGTCGAGACGGCCAACCGGGAAACCCTCTGCCGTACCGGGCTTGTCATCTGTCTCACGGCCTCGGTCGATACCATCCTGGCGCGAGTCGGCGCAGGTGAGGAACGGCCTCTGCTGGCCGACGCAGCCGACCCCCGTGCTCGCATCACGGCATTGCTGGCCCGGCGGGCCGCGGCCTATGCCGAAATCCCCTACACGGTCGATACCACCAACCGCAGCCTCTCCCAGGTGGTGGAGGCTGTTCTGCACCTGGCCGCTACCGGCCGCAGCGGGCTGCTCCGCCTGCCGGTGAGGGCGCCGGATGGAGCCGATTATCCCATCTGGCTAGGGGCCGGTCTCTTGAGCGCCGTGCCCGACCTGCTGGCCCAAGCCGGTCTGGACGGCCGGGTGGCCGTTGTCAGCGATGACTGCGTGGCCTCCCACTGGCTGGCCCCTCTGCAAGAGGCTTTCGCCGTTGCCGGCCGCTCGGTGGCGACCATCGTTGTGCCGGCCGGTGAGGTCCATAAGCATCTGACCACGGTCAGCCGGATCTACGAGGGGCTTGTGCAGGCCGGATTAGACCGGCATGGAGTGGTGGTGGCTTTGGGCGGCGGGGTTGTGGGCGATATGGCCGGCTTTGCCGCCGCCACCTTTCT
The DNA here is from genome assembly GCA_037443945.1 of Caldilineales bacterium. Classification (GTDB taxonomy): domain Bacteria; phylum Chloroflexota; class Anaerolineae; order J102; family J102; genus SSF26. Next base: position 1,264 of record JBBINH010000075.1, on the reverse strand, counting down.
GCGCGGCGTGGCTTTTGTGCCCGTTCCGACCACGCTGCTGGCCATGGTGGATGCCTCGGTCGGCGGCAAAGTGGGGGTGGATCTGCCGCAGGGCAAAAATCTGGTAGGTGCTTTTAAGCAGCCCAGATTGGTCGTGATCGATCCGGATTGTCTGCGCACCCTGCCCGCAACCGAGTTTCGCCATGGTCTGGCCGAAGTGGTCAAACACAGCCTCATCGGCGACCCCACCTTGTTCGTCCAACTTGAAGGCGCCGGTCCGGAATCGCTCGAATCCCTGCTGGCACGGGCACTGCGGGTCAAAATCGCCATCGTGGAACGGGATCCCTACGAACAAGGCGAACGTGCCCATCTCAATCTGGGTCATACCTTTGCCCACGCCTTCGAGCTCGTCAGCGGCTATACGCTGCCCCATGGTCAGGCCGTGGCCGTGGGCCTGGTCGCGGCGGCCACCCTGGCCGCCCGGCGCGGGCTTTGCGATCCCGACCTGCCCTTGCGTCTGCGCCGCCTGCTTGACCGCCTGGGCCTGCCCACAAGCCTGCGCGGTCTGGCCCCGGAAGCCGTGGTAGCTGCCATGGCCACCGACAAAAAACGACGGGCAGGTCGCCTGCGTTTTGTGTTGCCGCAGGCCTTGGCTCAGGTGGCGGTCTACGACGATGTCACCGAGGCCGAGGTTCTGGCGGTCTTGGCGGAAGTGCTTGCGGAGGCTTAGCGCCTGTGGGACGGATTCACTCGATGGGTGACAACCACCGCTCGTCGGCATCGTTTTCGGCGGCCCAGCCGCTGATGCCGTTAGGGCCGCTCACTTTCCACCAGCGCAGACCATCTACCACGACCGGCCCTTCCACCACGCGCAGGATGATACCGGCGGTCAGGCGTCGTGCGACCAGGGCCTGTGTGCTCGGTTCATAGCGCACGGCCAGAACCACACCGGAAGGGACGGTCACGGCGACCGTGTCGCCCAGGCGCACGGGCCGATTGACCGGTCGTGGCTCGCCGATGCTGCCGTCAAGCCAGCGGGTGGTGCGGTCTCCTTCGGCGATCCAGCCTGCCTTGCCGTGGTCATCATCCACCCGCCACCATACGTATCCGTCGGCCGCAACCGGTCCCTCGAGAACGCGAACCAGAACACCGCGCCCGAATTGGCCCAGCCGCGGGGCCTGCAGCGAGGGTGTCTGGCGAATGTTGACCCCATTCGGAGCCACGACGCGGGCCATCTGGCCGATCACCGGGCTGCCGGGGGGCGTTGGCGTGGCCGTAGGCGTGG
>JBBINH010000074.1:0-10859 GCA_037443945.1 Caldilineales bacterium | reverse complement strand
GCAGACTCTGGCCGGCGCCTACACCCTGGCGCGCAGCACCATTGACCAGATGGCCGTGCGCATTGCCCTGCAGTGCTCCGAAGCCGATTCACGCCTGATCCTGGCCGACGATAACCCGGCCGCCCGTTTGCTCTCACGGCCCGGCGAGGCCATCTACAACGACGCCAACGGGATGGTGGAGGGGAACAAGCGCTTCCAAGTGGCCTGGCTGCCCGACGAGGAGCGGGACCGCTACCTGGCCCAGGTGCGTGACCTGGCCCAGCGCAAAGGCTACCGCCCGCCGCGGGAGCAAATCGTCTTTGAAGGCAACGCCCCGGCCCTGGTGGAGAAGAACCGCCTCCTTAACGACCTGCTGGTCACTCCCCTCGCCCGCAGAGCGGGAGAGGGGCTGGGGGTGAGGGCATTGGCCTGGCTGGGGGAGCCGGTCGCCATCCGCGACCCGATCGCGGCTGTCTTCCGCCGCCAGAGCGGCAGCAACCTGCTCATCGTCGGCCCCAACGACGAGGCCGCAGCCGGGATGATGGCGGTGGCGCTCATCAGCCTGGCGGCCCACTTCCCCCCTCGCCCGTTTACGGGAGAGGGGGGCCGGGGGGGTGAGGGCCCCCGCTTCTACCTCCTGGACTTCGGCGCCGTGGATGCGCCCTTTGCCGGCATCTGGGATACCCTGGCCGCAGTCCTGCCCCAGGTGCGGGTGGGTCGGCGGCGCCAGTTGCCCGACTTCATCGCCGAACTGGAGGCCGAGGTCAACCGGCGGCTGGAAGAGGAACGGCCTGGGCGGCCCTCCCTCTTCCTGTTCCTTTACGGCTTGCAACGGGCGCGCGACCTGCGCCAGGAGGAGATGGGCTTCGGCGGGTTCGGCGGATTCGGCGAGGAGCCGGCCGCGCCGAATCCGGCCCAGCAGTTCGTCACCATCCTGCGTGAAGGGCCAGACGTGGGGATCCATACCGTCGTCTGGTGCGATACGGTCACCAACCTGGGGCGCAGCCTGGACCGCCGTGCCCTGCGGGAGTTCGCCTTGCGAGTAGCGATGCAGATGAGCGCCGAGGACTCGGCCAACCTGTTGGATAGCCCCCTGGCGAGCAAACTGGGGCCGAACCGGGCGCTGTTCTACGATGAGGAGGAGGGCAGGCTGGAGAAATTCCGCCCGTATGGGCTGCCGACGCAGGAATGGTTGGTGTGGGTCAAGATGCGGCTATCCGCCCGATCTGGTGAGGTTTGACTCCTCCGTCCATTCGTGCTGGGACGCCAGCGAGGATGCAGAGGGGCCCTGCGAGATCAGAGCAGGGCTGTTGAGGGCCGGAAATGGGCGGTCGACCGGAACGGGTCACAGAAACCGCCTTCTCCGCCTCATTTGTCAGAAACCTCATAAATCTGCCCTTTATCACCGGAATGCCCCCTCACCGGGGTCATGCTCGCCTGCCATGCTCTGCCGGGCCGTGTTCGCATCCACGGCCCGGCATCCGTAGCCTGAAGGGCGCCGCAGCCGGACGCCTCCCTCTTGGGAAAGCAATGCAGGTGGGCGACGACGAGAGGGTAGTCGGCTTGGCAGACGAGTCTCGTCCGACAAGCGGGTGGCGGCGACTGCCGGGCCCGCCACCCCCCGGCTGCGGCCATCCCGGCAGTTCAAACAGGTAGACCGAGCAGCTTCTTGGTCACGCGTACGGTGGAGTTGGCATCGGGCGCGTAGCCATCGGCGCCGATCTGGTCGGCAAATTCTTGGGTAACGGGCGCACCGCCGACCAGGATCTTGACTTTATCGCGCAGACCGGCCTGGGCGATGGCATCGATGGTGACCTTTTGCATCGGCATCGTCGTGGTGAGGAAGGCGCTCATGCCCACGGCATCGGGCTGGTACTGGCGAATCGCCTCGACGAACTTTTCCGGCGCCACATTGACGCCCAGGTCGATGACGCGAAAACCGGCCCCTTCGAGCATGACGTTGCAGAGGTTCTTGCCGATGTCGTGGATGTCACCCTTGACCGTGCCCATGACAAAGGTGCCGATGGGCTTGGCCCCGGTTTGGGCAATGAGGGGCTGCAGGATGGTCATGGCCCCTTTCATGGCGTTGGCGGCGACGAGCATTTCGGGCACGAAGTACTCCCCGGACTCAAACAGACGACCGACCTCGGCCAAGGCAGGGATCAGGGCCTCGAAGAGGATTTCGTGCGGGGTGAGGCCGAGGGCCAGACCTTCATGGGTGAGTTGCACGACGGGATCTTCTTCGCCGTCGAGGGTGTGATTGTACAGCCCGTCGAGGATTTCTTCTCTGCGACCCATGGTACAAGCTCCGAAAGACGGGTAGGAGGACGGAATCAGTAGTAACGAAGCGAGAGGTCGTACATGGCAAAGATATTGGCCAGAGGGGTATCGGACTGGATATGGTGCGAGCTGGCGAGAATGTAGCCGCCGTTTTTACCCAGGACGCGGATGCGCTCGCGCACTTCGGCTCGCACATCGTCGACCGTGCCTCGCGGCAGCGTTTTGATGATGTCGATCCCTCCATGGAAACAGAGCCGATCACCAAAGGTGTCCTTCAGACGCTGTGGATCCATGCCCACGGCATCGACCTGCACCGGGTTGAGCACATCCACGCCCATGTCGATGATTTCGGGAATAAGGCGAAAGATGGCGCCATCGCAATGATACATAACCGGCTTGCCGTAGGCTTTGGCCACTTCGATCAGGCGGACATGGTGTGGCCGCACCAGTTGGCGCCACATTTTGGCCGAGATCATGAGCGAGTTTTGTGTGGCCACATCATCATAAAAATAGACCATGTCCAGGCGATCGCCGATCAGGGCGAGCACCCGTTTGGTGTTTTCGACAAGGACCTCGGTAATGCGTTCCATGATATAGGCTGGGATTTGGGGTTGATGGACCAAATCCATCAAAAATTCCTGCATGCCGCGAATTTGCCAGGCCAGCTCAAAGACGGAACCGATGCGGAAGCGCAGATAGTAATCGCCCATGGCATCGTATTGGCGTACAAGCTCGGGCAAAGGGCTGAAATCCCACCAATCCGGCTCGGGCCAGGGGTAGTTCTTGAGGTCGTTGACCGATTGGGCGTGGCTGAGAGGCCAGCCGGCAAACTCCTCGTAGGCGCCGGTGGGGTTACGGACGATGCCGATGATGTGACCCCAAATGTCGCGCCAGGTGCCGTCGGGCAGCTTCTGCCGCCACATCCGGTTGGGGGTCGAGCGGCTGAGAGCATTCCACCAGTCCACTTCGGCTCCGGGGTGAAGGACGGACGTAGGCGGTGCGCAAAACTGATCGTAGGAGATCAGGCGCATATCCACCTCGAAATGGCGTTGGATGGCCTCCCAACGCGGGTCGAAGAAGTCATTGTCGGTAGGTTCGGGTCCTTCGATGCCCAGATGCTCCTGCAAGCGGCTCCAGATTTCGGGGGTGGCCAGCAGATCAACCGGAACGCGGTCGGGTTGCTGATGGCGCAATGCGGTTTGCACACGTTGGCGGGGGGTCAGGGTCGGTTGGGTCATGAGGTTTCCTCGTCAGGGGTTAGGCTGGCAAAAAGACAGAGAGACTGCTTTCGCTGACGGACATGGCCGTGGCAGCGGGCGGGGCTGCGCGTTGCACCGTTGCTGCCAACTTGAAGCGATCCCCGCGCAACCAGAACTCCGAGAACTCGACGGGGGAGCCATCGGCCAAAAAGCTGAGCTGCTCACCGTACATAACGGCTTCGTGACAGGGGATCCGAAGGGCAGCGGCTACGACGCGATTGGCCTTTTGGGCCTGAAAGGTGCGATAGGCGTGGGTGATGCGCAGATTGCAGTGTTGCTCGAGCACCTCGAACAGCCGGACGGTGCTGAGGTCTACGGTAGTGATGGCGGGACAGGCGGCATAGACGACGTAATTGTTGATCACGGCCATGGGCTCGCCATCCACGAGGCGGAGACGGCGTACAAAGAAGAGCGTGCTCCCGGTGGGAAGGTCGAACAGGGTAGCGAGACGGCCATGGGCCGGCACGAGGTCCTGTTGCAGCACTTTGGTCTCGAAGGCGATGCCTTTGCTGATCAGGTCTTCGGAAAAGGTGATCAGCCGTTCGGCCAGGGGCTGTTCGATGACGGGACTGGCAACAAAAGTGCCGCGGCCGTGGGTGCGCACGAGCAGCCCTTCGTCGGCCAGTTCGGCCAGGGCTTTGCGGAGGGTCCCGCGGCTCACGGCGAGATCGTTGGCAAGCTCGATCTCGGACTGTAACTTGAAACCCGGTGGCCAGGCACCGCTGTCGATCTGTTGACGAATCCAGTCTTTGATCTGGCGGTAGATGGGGATGGGACCGTTGTGGTCAAGGGCAGGAAGCATGGCCGACAAGCGAGAGGTTTGTAGACGTCTATAAAGGTATATAAAGGTATTATAAGGGGGATCATTCTCTTTGTCAAACGGGAAGGGGCGACGGGGTGACACAATCGCAGAAAACGACACCGCCGGCCTCGCCATCGCCTTAGGGGTCTCGGCCGCCATGGCGACCCGGCTTGCCGGATCGCGCCCACGAGCCTTGCCCTCCCGTTTCGTGCTTTCGTCGATTTGACAGGCCGGAGACCTTTTGTTATACTCCCGGTATCCTATTTTGTAGTTACATAACTATGTAGCTATGAAATCCTAAAAATCCGCCCACAACGACAACGCTTCATGGCCCTGCAAAGGAGATGGCTTATGGCCGGGGACACGACCCCATTTGATGCCCGCCAATTGACAAAGGCCCAACTGGCCAAGTTGATTCAATTCACCAACGTCAAGCCCTTTGCCACCCGCAACGAAATCATCCAGCATCTGCACGTTTGTGCCGAGTACGGCTTCGACGGTGCCATGGTGGCCAACTGCTGGGTGCCCCTGGCCAAGCAGGTGTTGGCAGGGACCGGGGTCAAAGTGGCGACCTGTATCGGTCTGGGATTCGGGCAAGAAAGCCTATACGGGAAAATCGCTCTGGTGCGCGAATGCCTGGCCCTGGGTGCCGACGAGATCGATTATGAGCCCAATATGGGCCTTTTCCTCTCCGGTCTGTACGACGAGTTCCGCCAGGAAGCGGTCGCCCTCGTCAAGGCGGCCGACGGTCGTCCCATCAAGGCGATGCTGGAGTTCGGTTATCTCAAAACCGATGAGCAGAAGCGTTTGGCCGCCCAGTTGCTGGTCGAGGCCGAAGTGCCCTGGATCAAAAACTCGAGTGGCTGGGGCCTGGGCGGCATTCCTGCTAACGAGCATGACCTTCGCCTGTTACGCCAGGTCTGCGAAGGGAGCAAAAGCCGCGTGAAAGCGTCCGGCAAGGTCAATTCTTACGAAAAGGCCATCGCTTTTCTCAATGCCGGTGCCCAGATGATCGGCTCGAGTACCGGCAAGGCGATCCTGGATGGCTATCCTGAGGCCAAGTAGCTTCTTGTCGTTTTCCTTTTTCGTTCTACTGCCAAGGAGTTGGTATGCCCAGGCTGGATAGTAAACCTCCCATTATCATAATCGGTAGCTATCTGGTAGCCCTGGTCATGGATGTCGACCGGCTTCCCCACAAGGGGGAGACGGTACTGGCCCGCAATTTTCGCGAGGCGTACGGTGGCAAAGGGTCGGATATGGCCGTCCAGGCCGCCCGCCTGGGGGCACCGGTAATCTTCGTCGGTCGGGTGGGGGATGACGATTTCGGACGGGCTTTTTTCCGCCTGATGCAGGAGGAGGGGGTCAATTTAGACTACCTGCGCACCACCAAAGAGCTGGCGACAGGGGCGGGCTTCATCATCAAGGACAAGAGCGGGCACAACATCATTACCATCGACATCGGCGCCAATCAGCTCTTTGCCCCTGCCGATGTCGATGCTGCCTTGCCGCATATGCGGCCCGGTGCAGTCGTGTTGATCCAACTCGAAATCCCGCTGGAGACCGCCCTCTACGCTGCCCGTCGCGGTCATGAAGCCGGTGCAACCGTCATCCTCAATCCGGCCCCTGCCCACGACCTGCGTCAGCACGATCTCTCGATGGTGGATATCCTCACCCCGAACGAGACCGAAGCGCGTGTGTGTTTGGGGCTGGCCCCCAACGACCCCACTCCCGATGTTGAGATCGCCCGTCGCTTGCTGGCCCTGGGGTGCGGTGTGGTCTTGATGACCCTGGGTGAACGCGGTAGTCTGCTCGTCACCCCCGACCAGGTCATGACGATTCCGGCTTTCCGTATCCCCAATGCCGTTGACAGCAATGGCGCCGGCGATTCTTTCAATGCTGCCCTGGCCACGGCCCTCATCGAAGGTCAATCGCTGCCCGAGGCCGCCCGTTTTGCCAATGCTGTGGCCGGCCTGTGCTGCACCCGTTGGGATACCGTTCCCTCCTACCACACTCGCGCCGAGGTTGACGCCTTTCTCGCCCAATATGTCGATTGATCCCAGCGCCCTTGCTACCCGCTTTCTCTTGCCCCTTTCGAGGAGTGTTCTATGCGCGCCGGTCGCATCATCCATCCTGAATTGGCCCGGGCTGTAGCCGAGCTAGGCCATTCCGATTTCTTTATGGTTGTCGATGCCGGTTTTCCGATTCCTGCCAGCGCCCGTCGTATCGATCTCGGCTTCTATGAAGGCTTGCCCGACGTGCTCGATGTGTTGCGCGTCCTGCGGCAGGAGGTTTTCGTGGAAGAGGTCCATTTTGCCGCCGATATCCTCACCCGCAACAAACCGCTCTACGCCGCTTTGCAGACCATTTTCACCGGGGCCGGTGCTACCTTCCATCTGACTACGCACGAGCAATTGGTCAAGGACTACGCCTATCGTGCCAAGTTTATCGTTCGCTCCGGCTCGTTCAATCCCTGGGCCAATATCGCCCTTATGGCCAGCACCGATCCCTTCGCCTGGTTTGTCGAGGGTTCGGGCACCGAGATTCTGCCCGCCTACGTCGAGCGGCGCCGTTTGATCCGCGAGAACGTGCGGCCGGAGCCTCAGCCATAAAACAGGAGGGAGAGGCGCTTCTATTCCAAGGGCGCCGATCGCGATGGTTTGCCGTTTGCCTTTCTTTGCACAGGAGCATCCTTATGGCCTCTGTCGCCCTCGATCTTGACCTTGACTATCTGCCCCATTTTCCGCCCAAGACCGATTACGGCATCGGCTGTATCGGCGCCGGCTTCATCATGCGTGACATCCATCTGGTCGCCTACAAAAACGCCGGTTTCAACGTCGTGGCGATTGCCTCGCGTACTCCGGCGCATGCCCGCGCCTGCGCCGAAGCGCGTGGGATCGAGACCGTCTACGACACCTGGCAGGAGCTACTCGACGATCCCCGCGTCGAGATCCTCGACATCGCCTTTCCGCCTGACCAGCAGCCCGGCATTATCGCCGAGGCCGTCAAGCGCCCTCACATCAAGGGCATCCTGGCCCAGAAGCCGCTGGCTATACTGTTGCATATCGAGCACCTGCTGGCCCGTAAGCCGGCCCGCCTTAGCGGTGGTGAACGCCAGCGTGTGGCCATCGGTCGGGCCCTGGTACGGCGACCGCGCGCCTATTTGATGGATGAACCGCTGGCCAATCTTGATGCCAGGCTGCGCTTGGAGATGCGGGTCGAGCTGAAGCATTTGCAAAAGGACCTGGGCCAGACTTTTCTCTATGTCACCAATGACCAGATCGAGGCCCTCTCCATGGCCGATCGCATGGCCGTGCTCAACAAAGGAGTGCTACAGCAATGCGATGAACCCGATGTCATCTACAGGCTACCGGCCAATCGGTTTGTGGCTACCATCGTGGGTAGTCCGCCCATGAACTTTCTTCCCTGCACCCTGGCGGTTGCGAACGGCACGCTCACCGTCCGACACGAGCATTTTGTCTATCGGCCTGCCGACGAGTCCGGTCTGCGGGCCGCGTTAGCCGGCCGTTCCGTCGCCGACGGCCGCGTATGGCTGGGTGTGCGGCCGGAGGACATCGGTGTGTACGAGGCTGCTCCGACGAACGAAGCCATGTTGGCCGAGGTGGTGGTGTTGGAGCCCCTGGGGCAGGAGACGATCGTCGATCTCAGGCTGGGTCGCGAGATCATCAAGGCCAGGGTGCCGCCGACCCGCCGCCTGCACGAGCATCAGACGGTCTGGATCACCTTCGATCCGGCCAAGCTCCATCTGTTCGATGCCGTGACCGACACCCGTCTCTACACGAGCACCCGCGAGCAGCCGCTGTTAGGAGGCCGCAAGACATTGTAACGAGCTTTTTACCGGTTTGGTGAGGTGTGATCCGATGGCTGCGCTTGATTCGGATGCTTCTGTTTTGCCATCTCAGACCGCACGCGAGCGTCTGTATGCGGTCATGCGGGCGCGTGAGTTCGGCATTTTGGCCTTCCTGTTGGTGATCTCGCTGTTGATCGGGATGGTGCGTCCCACTTTTCTCACGGCCACCAACATGCTCAACATGCTGCGCCAGATGGCCGAGATCACCATTTTGGCCGTCGCCATGACCTTTCTGATCATCTCGCGCGAGTTAGACCTGTCGGTGGGGTCGATCTACGGCATCACTGCCTTCACCATGGCCATTGTCGCCAAGGCGATGGGAGTCAGTCTGTGGCTGGGATTGGCTCTCGCCACGGTGATGGCGGTCATGATCGGGTTGCTCAACGGCCTTATCACCACCAAAGGTCGTATTCCCGCTTTCATCACCACCTTGGGGATGCTCTACATCTACCGCGGCCTGACCTTGCTGATGTCACCCTGGCCGATTTACGATATCAAAGGCAATGAGATGTTCTATGCCGTTTTTGCCGGCAAGGTGGGGGGTGTTTCGGTGCAGGTGTTCTGGATGCTGGCCGTCGTCATCCTGGGCTGGTTGGTGATGACACGCACGACGTTCGGCTATCACGTACGCGCCACCGGCAGTAACGAGGCCGCCGCCCGTTTGGCCGGTATTCCGGTCCATCGCGTTAAGGTGACCTGTTTTATCCTGACGGCTCTGGCAGCAGCATTGGCCGGAGCCCTCAGCTTTGCCCATTTGGGTTCGGTGGCGCCCACCGCCGGTGGCGGCATGGAGCTGACCGTCATCGCTGCCGTTGTGATCGGCGGGACGGCCTTATTCGGCGGCGAGGGCACAGTCATCGGCACCCTGCTCGGTGCCGCTTTGCTGACAGTGGTGCGCAACGGTTTGGTGCAAATCGGGGGCGAAGGTCGCCTGCAAGAAGCCTTTCTCGGTGCCATCATCATCGTTGCTGTTCTCGTTCATACCCACCTGCGCACCGATCGAAGGAGGTGAGAAGTATTGACGTCTATGGTGTCTTATCTTGCGTTTCGTCTATAAGGCGACTTTACCCTTCTTTGCTGTCATTTTCGGAGGTCGCATAATGAAGAAGTCGGTTGTTTTTCTCGTGGTTTTGCTGTCGGCATTGGCCATTGCCCTGGTTGCTTGTCAGGCCGTAGCACCGGTCACGCAAAACCAGCCGGCTGCACCTGCCGGCGGTAGCGATACCACCTACGGCATGAATTCCAAGATGCGCATCACGTTTGTCACCCATGACCTGGGTGCCGGTGTGTTTGCGCCGGTGCGCCGCGGCATGGAAGACGCCTGTCGTCAGATCAATGCCGAGTGCGAGTTTTTAGGACCTCAGAAGTACGACCCCAAAGAACAGGTTGCCATTATCGAGGCCGCCATCGCCAAGAAACCCGATGCCATCGTTACAACCCGCCCTGACCCCAGTGCCTACAACGATGTCGTGCAGAGGGCTATCGATGCCGATATCCTGGTTGCAGCATTCAACACGAACGACCCGCAGGCCAACGAGGCGCTGCCTATTCCCTTTGTCGGTCAGGATTTCACCAATTACGGCAAAGTGTGGGCGCGCGAGATCATGAAGGACCTGCCCGAGGGAGGCGATATTGCCATAACCATCTGCTGCCCCGGTCATTACGCCCTGGAGGAACGCAACCGCTCGATGCTGGAAACGCTGGAGAAGGAAGGCCAGGGCCGATGGAAGGTGCGCCAGATGATCGTCACCGGTACCGATGAGAACCAGGTCTATCAGGCCATCGAGGCCTTCTATCAGGCCAATCCCGACATCAAGGCCATTTACGGCGTGGATTACTACAGTCACGTCATCGCCCAATTCATCAAGCGGAACAATCTGCAGGGCAAACTCAAGACCGGTGGCTCCGACATCGGACCCGGCAACCAGGAAGGTCTGAAGGAGGGCTACGTCTCGTTTGCCCTCGGTCAGAACCCCTACTGGCAGGGCTATATGCCGGTGATGATGATGCATCAGCTCAAGGCCTTCGGGGTGCGTCCCAACTCTATCGACACGGGCACCGACGTCGTGACGCCCGCCAATTATGCCCAGTACGACCCCAACTACCGCTGAACCTCTTGCCGTCCGGGGCGATTCGCAAATCGCCCCGGACCCTTGCCCTGTTGTGGCGATGACTCGTCCTCCCATCCTGGCCTTTGAAGGGATCAGCAAGCGATTCGGCGGTGTGCAGGCGCTCGATCGGGTTAGCTTTGCCGTTCCTGCCGGCGAGATCCATGCGCTTGTCGGTGAGAACGGCGCCGGCAAATCCACCCTCATCCGCATTTGCGGAGGTGTTTTTCCACCGGACGAGGGACGTCTCTTCTTCAAGGGACGGGAACAGAACTTTCGGAGTGTGCACGACTCGCGAGCGGTTGGCATCAGCATTGTTCATCAGGAAATTCCGATTTGCCCGCACCTGACCGCTGCCGAAAACATCTTTCTCGGTCGCCCCACCCCTCGGCGAGGCGTGTGGGTCGATTGGAAAGAGGTCAACCGTCGTACCCAGACGTTGTTCGCGCAACTCGGGGTGAGTATCAAACCGACTGCTCTGGCAGGTCATCTCACCATCGCCCAGCAGCAGATCATGGTTATCGCCCAGGCGCTTTCTCTCGAGGCCGAACTCCTGATCATGG
>JBBINH010000073.1:0-10895 GCA_037443945.1 Caldilineales bacterium | reverse complement strand
GTTTCCTGGGCTTCAGCCTGACCCCACCCCAGGCCGATGGCACACCGCGGCCGGCCGTCGAGATGGTGCCACCGACGCCCAAGGCCACTTCCACGCCCACGCCCCCTTCGACGCCCACACCCACGCCCCCCTCAACACCCACACCGACTCTCATGCCCACGCCACCCGATATCCGGCCCAAAGACCAGGGGTTGATGGAGGCGCTGCCGGTAGCCGGCATTGGCGGCTACGATGTGGATATCTTCATCGACGGCTCGGTCAAGGATTGGTTGACGCTGGCCGATCTAAGCGGCATGCCGGCGACGCCGATCGAGGCCATCGTCTTCGATCGCAACTGCCAGGCGCGCTTCAGCCCCAATTTCGGTCCCGAAGACGACCTGAGCGCAGCGGTTTGGTTCGCCTACGATGCCGACTACCTTTACACGGCTTTTGCCGTGGGCGACGAGGGCTTTGTCCCCTATACCGGCCCCGATCTGCGGTTCTTCCTGGGCGATGCGCCGCAACTGCTGCTCGATCTCGATCTGAGAGGCGACTACTACGATGCCGGTCTCAACGACGACGACTGGCAGATCGACTTCCACCCCGGCCTGCCGCAACAGGACCTGCCCCCGCGGGCGGTGTTGTGGCAATTACGCAACCAGCGACCGCGCGAGCTGGTCGAGGCTGTGATAGCCGTAGGCCCGCTGGTAGCCGCAGGTCCGCTGACGCATCTGCCCCGGGACACCCAGGGTTACTTCCTCGAAGCCGCCGTGCCCTGGAAGATCCTGGAGGTAGCGCCCAGGCCCGGTCTGGCCCTGGGTGTGGTGGCCGCAGTCAGCGACAACGACACCCCGCGGACGAATGGGCAGGAATGCATGATCGCCACATCGCCCAAGCGTAATTGGCGTGATCCGACGACCTGGGGTACGCTTACCCTCGGTTCAGGGCTACAGGTCTTCCCTCGGCTTCCCCTCATTCCTCGTCTTACCCTCATTCCTCGTCTTACCCTCATTCCTCCTGTTGTGCGATGATTCCCCCCACCCTGCTGCCCTGGCAACGCGTGGGGTTGCTGATCTGCCTGGGCCTTTGGGCCGTCTTGCTGTTCGGCGGCTTTCTCTTCGGTCGACCGGATGCAGAGGGCTTGCGCCGCATGCCCTTGAGCACGCGCCTGCTTTCCTCGGTTGTGCTCGTTGTGGCCGGGTGGAGCTGGTACGCCTTTGCCCGGGAGACGGCGGCCGGTCGTTACGCCCTGGCCATCGCCCTGGGGATGAGCCTGGGCCTGCTGGGCGATATCGCCATGGCCGGGTTGCTGCCCTTCGGCAACCGGGTGATAGGCGGCATTCTGGTCTTCGGGCTGGGGCACATCGCCTATATCGTCGGCCTTCTCGGTCTGGGTGCCGGAAGGCAGTGGCCGGCGCCGGTCATCTGGTGGGTGGTCGGGCTGGTGGGATGGTATGGATTCGTCCAACACGGCCGGCCCCTGACGGTTTTGCGCGAGGCAGCGCTGGTCTATGCCCTCCTGCTGGCCACCACGGCCGGTCTGGCGACAGCCTTGGCCTGGCAACGTCCCGACTTCATTCCTCTGGCCATGGGCGCCGGCCTCTTCTTCCTCAGCGACCTCATCCTGGCGGGCCAACTCTTTGCCGGTCTCCGCTTTCCCCTTATCGGCGATGTGGTCTGGCTTACCTATGGCCCCGGCCAAATGCTGATCGTCTTCTCGGTGGGCACCGCCTTGGAACGTTTCCCCATGCCGACGTTCTGACGCTCGATGCCTCCCGCACCGCGTTCCCGGTATCCGCTGTGGCGAGGGCTGCTTTGGGGACTGGCCGCCATCGTGTTGGGCTGTGCCGTGGGCTTGCTTATCCTGGCGGCGATCGAAGCGGTGACACCGGCGCGACCGCTGGTGGCGCTTATCCGTTGGGTGCGCCACGGCAGCAACGGCGCCGAGACGGTGGCGACCGCAGGCGAACGGGTGCTGCCGAGCACCTACACACCTACGGCCACGGCCGTTCGTTCTCCGACGGCGTCGCCCACGGCCACTTTTACCGCCACGCCGACACCCATCCCACCCACGGCCACACCGACTCCGTCGCCTACGGTTACGCCTTCGGCCACGCCCACCCCGACGGACAGCCCCACGCCCACCGCAACCCCTTCGCCCACGGCCACGCCCACCCCCACGACCACACCTTCGGCCACGCCGACACCTTCTCCGTCACCCGATCCGGGCGCCACGGCAACGGCGGCGGTGCGGGCAACGGCGACCGCCCGTCTGCAGGCCACCCTCCGGGCCCTCACGCCAACGGCAACGCGCACGCCAACGCCGGTCAGCTTACCGCCACCGGCCGATCGGCTTAGCGGTCGTTTCCTCTTTCCCGCCTTCGATCCCGGTCGTGGGACCTACGATGTCTATATCGCCCAGGTCGACGGTTCCGGCCTGCAACGCCTGGTCACCCAGGCCAGTCAACCCGACCTCAGCCCGGACGGTCGTTTGTTGGTCTTTCGCAATTGGCAGAGCGATCAGCGCGGGTTGGCCACGATCCGTCTTGACGGCAGCGACTATCGGCGCCGGACCGTGTATCTGGAAGACGGCGCTGCTGCCTGGTCGGCCGATAGCGGCACCCTGGTCTTTTTCTCCCGCCGCGAGGCCGACCGGCGCTCGCGCATCTACCGGCTGAACATCCACGACAACAGCGAGCAGGTGCTGTGGCGGGATTTCAGCGCCGTGTACGGTGAGATGCCCACCTGGCTGCGGGACGGCCGCATCGTCTATCGCACCTTGGCCCCGCAGATCGGGCTGGCGATCATGAACGGTGACGGTTCGGACTATCGGGTGCTCCTGGAAGATGGGACGGCTACGGCGCCGTCGGCTTCGCCGGACGGCCGCTGGATCGCCTTCATGTCGCAGCGCGACGGCAACTGGGAGGTCTACCGCCTGGGGAGTGACGGCCGCAACCTGGCGCGGCTCACCCGGGACCCGGCTGCGGACGGCCTGCCGGTATGGTCTCCGGACGGCCGCGCCATTGCTTTTGTCTCCAACCGTGGGGGGGCTTGGTCCATCTGGGCCATGAATGCGGATGGCAGCCATCCGCGCCGGCTCTTGCTCCTGCCCGGCCCGATCGACGTCCGGCTGACAAGCGAGCCCGAATTCGTCCATCGCGGTTGGGTCGAAGAGCGTCTTTCCTGGCGGCCCTAGGGACGGGTGTTCTGGCCGCAACGCAACTCATCTGCACCCGGCCGACAGTTCGTCCGACCGGATCTTGAAAGCCATCGTGGGGATTGCTACAATGCCAATAGAGGTGGGCACAATGAAGCATGAGAGCTCCTTTGAACCGGCTTATCTTCGGCTTTTACGCAGCGGCGAACTCAGGCAACGGGTGAGCCAGGCCTATGCCATGTTGCAAAGCTGCGACCTGTGCGGCTGGCATTGCCATGTCGACCGACAGAGCGGCAAAACCGGCGTGTGCAAAATCGGGCTGAAGGCCAAGGTGAGCAGTTACGGCCCCCACATGGGCGAGGAAGACCCTCTGCGCGGGTGGCGCGGGTCGGGCACCATCTTCTTCACCCGCTGCAATCTCAAGTGCCAGTACTGCCAAAACCACGAGATCAGCCAGACCGACGCCGGCGACGAAGTCGAACCGGAGGAGCTGGCGGCCATCATGCTGGAACTTCAGGATGTTTACGGGTGCCATAACATCAACCTGGTTTCGCCCACGCACATCGTGCCCCAGATCATCGCGGCCACCTTTATCGCGGCCCAGGCCGGGCTGCGCCTGCCGTTGGTGTACAACACCGGCGGTTACGACTCGCTGGAGGCCTTGAAGCTGCTAGACGGCATCATCGACATCTACATGCCCGATATGAAGTATGCCGATGCCGAGATCGCCTGGCGCTACTCGCGCATCCGTAACTACCCCCAGGTCAATCAAGCCGCCGTGCGTGAGATGCACCGCCAGGTGGGGGATCTGCAGATCGACCGGAATGGGCTGGCGCAACGCGGGCTGCTCGTGCGCCATTTGGTTTTGCCCAACAACCTGGCGGGTACGGATGCCATCATCCGCTTTTTGGCCGAGGAAATTTCCCCGAACACCTATCTCAACCTGATGGATCAATACCGGCCTGCCTATCGCGCCCACCTGTACCCGGAACTCAACCGCCGACTTAGCCGAGAGGAATACGAGGCCGCCGTTGCCATGGCCCATGCTGCCGGTCTGCATCGCCTTGACCAACGGCGGGCCTGGGTGCCTTTATGGCTGGCGAACCTGCAGGAAGGGATCCGCTGAAGAAACCGGTTTTGCTCGTTGCCGCCATGACTTCTGCGCCGCCCGACCTGCCCACCCCTCAGGATGCCGCCCGGCTGTTGTTCCAATTGCACCGCCGTCATGAGCTCAGCCATCGTCGGGTTGAAGGCCGGGGCCTATCACCCCAGATGGTCATGTTCCGGGCCTGGCAGTCGCAACGGCTGGCCACCACCCATGCCGATCTGTTGGCCTCGCCCCGTTACGGGCCGGCCTGCCGCTTCTTCCTGACGGATATCTACGCGCCCAAGGATTTCACCCAGCGCAACCACGACATCATGCGCATGTACGAGTTCATGTTGCGTTTCTTGCCGGCCGGTCTGCTGCGCATCTGTGCCCAGGCCATCGAACTCAATGCCCTGACGGAGGAGCTGGACGAAAAGCTGTTGGCGGTCCTGGTCACCCGCCTGGGCGTGACCGATACCATCACCCCGCAGCAATACGCCGAGGGCTACCGCATCTGCCAAAACTACGAGGAGCGCCGCTACCAGATCGAGCTCCTGGTTGCAGTGGGTGAGGGACTCGACCGCCTGACACGCTTGCCGCTGGTGGGCCTGACCTTGCGTCTGGCCCGTGGGCCGGCCCTGCGCGGGGGCTGGCACGAGCTGCAAAGCTTCCTCGAACGCGGTTTTCAGGCCTTCAGACACATGGGCGGCGCCACCGAGTTTCTGACCATCATCCGGCGACGGGAGATGGCCATCCTCGATCGCATCTTCGCCGGCGTCGACGACCCGTTTGCCATTCCGTTCTGAAGCCATGGTCCGGATTGACGGCTCGCAGGGCGAAGGGGGCGGTCAGATCCTGCGTAGTTCCTTGACGCTCAGCCTGCTGACAGGCCAGGCTGTGCAGATCACCCGCATTCGGGCCGGGCGCCCCAAACCCGGCCTGCAGGCCCAGCACCTGGCGGCCGTGCAGGCGGCGGCGGCCATCGCTGGGGCCGAGGTGGCGGGCGCCGAACTCGGCTCCACCGAATTGATATTTGAGCCCGACCGGGTGCAACCGGGGAACTACCATTTTGCGATCGGCACGGCCGGCGCCGTCACCCTTGTTTTCCAAACCGTCTTCCTGCCGCTGGCGTTGGCGGGCGGCCGCTCGACGTTGGTCATCGAGGGGGGGACCCACGTCCCCTGGAGTCCGAGCTTTGAATATGTGGATCAGGTCTGGCTGCCCATGCTGCGCCGTCTGGGTCTGGATGGCCGGCTTGAGCTGGAACGGGCCGGGTTTTATCCGCGCGGGGGCGGGCGGATACGTGCCCATATCGAGCCGGCCCAGACACCGCCGGCGCCGTTGGTCGCCCTCGAACGCGGGGCTATTGTCAAGGTGACCGGCATCTCGGCGGTAGCGAACCTGCCGACGAGTATCGCCGAACGCCAGGCCCGGCGGGCTGCAAGTCGGTTGCGCAGCCTCTTTCCCGGGATGCACCTTACGGTGACCGAGTTGCCTGCAATCGGTCAGGGCACAACCCTCTTTTTGCGCGTCGAAAGCGAGCAGGCCGTAGCCGGTTTCAGTAGCCTCGGTGCGCGCGGCAAACCGGCGGAACAGGTGGCCGACGAAGCGGTGGAGGCTCTGCTGGCCCATCTGACCACGGCTGCGGCCATTGACCCCCACCTGGCCGACCAGCTTATCCTACCGCTGGTGCTGGCGCGGGGTCGTTCGGTTTTGCAAACATCGGCCGTAACCAACCACCTGTTGACGCATGTGGCCGTTGTGCGCGCCTTTTTGCCGGCGGTGATCACGGTCGCAGGCGAGTTGGGCGCCGAGGGTCGGGTGGTGATCGAAGGTAGGGGATGATTCCGATTCCCTCTGCGGGTGAACTATAATCGCGGCATGTCCTTTCTGTCCTCGTCCCGGTCCCGTCTGGGTGCGGCCGGCGATTTCGTCTATCACGTGCTGACCACCTTCGGCACCCAGTGGCTGGTCCTGGGGTTGGCCCTGATCAACAGCGCTGTGGTGGCCCGTTGGTTGGGGCCGACGGGCAAAGGCACCCTGACCCTGGCTATGCTGGTCATCACCTCGCTCGTGCTGTTCCTGGGCGGCGGTCTCAACCTGGCCCATGTCTATTACGCCGGTTCGCGCCAGATCGAGCTCGCGCAGCTAACGGCCAATGCCGTGGCCGTGACCTTGCCGGTGAACGGGCTGGCGGCGCTGCTTGTGGGAATCTTGTTTCTGACCGGCTGGTGGCAACGCCTGTTGCCGACCATGCCGGCCGAGGTTCTCTTGCTCGCCCTCACCTGGTTCCCGGCGCTGTTGCTGCGCGAGTATCTGTTGGGTATTTTGCAGGGGCGGCGGCGCATTCCGGCGGTCAACCTGGTCAACCTAAGTCAGGCTGCGCTCACCCTGGTCGGCACCGTGGTTTTTGTGCCCGGCCTGGGTTGGGGCCTGGTCGGCGCCGTACTGGCCGTGGTCATCGCCGGCTGGACGGCGCTGGGACTCACCATCGGGCTGGTGCGCCGGGAGGGGGCACGCTTACGGCCCCTATGGGACCGAAGGCTGCTGAAGCTTACCCTGTCCTATGGGCTGCGGGGTTGGCTGGCCAACATCCTCCAGTTCTTCAACTACCGGCTGGACACGTTTTTGCTCAACGGCTTCGTCGGCGTTGCGGCCGTGGGCATCTACAGCGTGGCAGTGGCCCTGGCCGAGATGCTGTGGTATCTGCCCAACGCCGTGGGTTTTGTGCTCTTCCCACGGGCGGCGGCGACTCCGGCTGCGGTCATGAACCGTCTGACCGCGCGCGCCTTGTTTATCACAATGACCCTGACGGCGCTGGCGGCAATGGCCCTGGCCGTGGTCGGGCGTCCGCTGATCGTCCTGGTCTTCTCGACGGCCTTCGCGGGAGCCTATCTGCCCCTGTTGGCGCTGTTGCCGGGTGTGGTCTTGCTGGGTGGGTCCAAAGTCCTGGTCAATGACATCGCCGGCCGCGGCTTTCCGCAGTACAACTCACTGGGCGCCGGGATCGGTCTGGTGGTGACCGTGGTCGGTGATGTGCTCCTCATCCCGCGCTACGGCGCCGTCGGCGCCGGCATGGCTTCATCGCTGGCCTACGCCGTTGTCTTTCTGATCCATCTGAGCCTCTATCGCCTGGTGAGCCGTCGCCCCCGGTTGCCGGCACCGGCCTGAACGGGAATAATGTTCTGCCCATGGGGATCCGCGTTTGCATGCTGGTGCGCAACGATTGCCGCACCGACTATCGTGTTTTGAAGGAGGCGGCTTCGCTGGCCCGCGCCGGTTACCAGGTCACGGTGATCGGTGTGCATACCTACGGGCCGGGAGAACGAGAAGAGCGCCAGGGTTTTACCATCGTGCGCGTCCCTGTGGCGTCGACCCGTACTCCCCTCGGCAAGGCGATCGAGCTGTTCCCCCGCGCCCTGCGACGTATGGCCGCAGCGGCGATGGCCACGCGGGCGGCAGTCTATCACGCCCACGACAGCGATACCATTCTGCCGGCCTGGTGGGCCGCCCGGGCCACTCCCGGCGCCCGACTTATCTACGATGCCCACGAAGTCGGCTTTTACAGCCTGCGCGAGAGTTTGACCGGCTTTCCCTTCCGTCTGCCGGTATTGACCTGGCTTTGGGATCGCTGGAACGATCGCATCGTCCGCCGCTATGTGGACGCGGTGATCACCGTCAACGAGGCGCTGGCCGAGGTACAGGCCGCCCATTACGGCATCCCACGACCGGTTGTGGTAATGAACTGTCCACCCCGTTTTGAGCCGACCCCGGCCATGCAGACCGTGTTGCCGACGCGCCTGGGCCTGGATCCCACCACACCCATCGCCCTGGTCCAGGGGATGTTCTCACCCGGACGCGGGGACGGCCCACCCCTGGAGGCGGTGGTGCGCAGCGCAAGTCTCCTCCAGGAGGGCGTTGTCGTCATCCTGGGCAATGTCGGTAGCCGACCGGAATGGGCTTATCTACGCCGCTTGGCCGCCGAACCCCCCTATGCCGGCCGGGTCTTCATTCTGCCACCGGTACCCCCGGATACCTTGCTTGTCCTGACGAGCGGGGCCCGCGTGGGACTGATCCCCATGCGTCTGAGCGGGTTGATGCGGCTGGCCCTGCCCAACAAGCTCTTCGAGTATGCGGCTGCCGGCATCCCCGTCATCACCCCCGACTTGCCGGTGATCCGGTCGGTCGTGGAACGCTTCGGCTACGGCGTGTTCTGCGATTTTGCCGGCCCGACGGCCGTAGCCGAGGCCATCACGGCCGTCCTGGCCGATCCCGATCGCTACGCGGCCATGCAGGCCGGCGCCCGGGCCGCGGCCGCCGTCTACAACTGGGAGGCCCAGGAAGCCGTCCTGCTCGATCTCTACCGCCGGGTGCTGGGCCGATGAGAGACGAAGGGCGCCTGCGCGTGCTCCTGGTCATGACGGCCCGACAGGTAGGCGGGGCGGAACGCTATGTCCTGGGATTGACCCGGGCCCTACAGCCCGCTTGCCGTTTCACCGTGGTCCTGGCCGACCATCCTGCCCTGGCCGATCTGCGCTGCCAAATGGCCGCCACGGCCACCGTCATCCCTTTGCCCTTCGATCGGCCTTCGGCGCTGCCGGCGATCGTCCGGCAGTTGCGGCAGTTGGCCCGTGAGCACGACCTGGTCCATCTCAACTCGAACCATCCCGCCAGTCGCCTGGGGATTCTGCTGGGGTTTACTCTGCCCGACGCCGGACCTCCCGTGCTCAGCGTCGAACATCGGGCCACAGCCGTAGCGGATGTGATGGTGCCGCGGGCTCTGGTTCCGATCTTGCCGCTGCTGTTTCGTCTTTCGCGGCGCCGTATCGCTGCCGTCGTTGCCGTGTCCCAGGAAAACCGCCGGACGTTGCTGAATCTCTACCGCCTGCCGAGTGCCCAAATCGAGGTGATCCCGAACGGCATTGATCTGGCACCCTTTGCCGGACCACAGGCGCCGGAAGCCGATGCCGCCGCCCTGCGCCGTGCGTTCGATCTGCCCGCCGGCAGTCGTGTCGTCATCACCGTCGGCCGGCTGGCCGTCAACAAAGGCCAACACCATCTCGTGGCGGCGGCGCCCGCCGTGCTTGCCCGTTGCCCCGATGTGCGTTTTCTCCTCATCGGCGAGGGCGAGGCGCAGGCGATGCTGACAAGCCGCATCGCCGCCCTAGGCCTAGAACAGCATATCATCCTGGCCGGTCGCCAGAACGATGTCGCTTCCCTTTTGCGGGGGAGCGATGTTTTCGTCCTGCCTTCCCTGGCCGAAGGCTTCGCCCTGGCCCTGTTGGAGGCCATGGCCGCCGGGTTACCGGTGGTGGCCACCCGCGTCGGCGGCACCGAGGAGCTGATCACGCCCGGCGTAAACGGTTTTCTCGTTCCTCCGGCCGACCCGGAGGCCCTGGCGACAGCCCTCTTGAACGTGTTGGCGTTGGAACCGGCGGTCTTGGCCGCCATGCGCGCGGCCGCCCGCCGCGCGGCCGCCCGTTTTGACCTGAGCCACACGGCCGCGCACATGCTGGCCCTCTATCGGCGGCTTCTGACCTCCGTCGGGTCTACGACCCGGCCCTGAGGTCAGAGGTGCAATGAGGGCAGCGGATGGCTCGCACCGGGATAGAGGTATAGCAATAAGGACATTCCTTATTGGCCGGCTCAGCCGGTTTTACCGGTGGCTTCGTCCAACGATTGATCGAGCGAATGAGCCAGAAAAGAACAAAAGACACGATCAAAAATTGTATTACGGTGTTGATGAAAAGTCCGTAATTGATTGTTGGCGCGCCATCCGCTTTTGCCTGAGCAAGACTGGTATAATGATTATTGCTAAGATTTATAAACAAGTTACTAAAATCGACTCTCCCCAATAACAAGCCTATAGGTGGCATAATAATATCATTAACCAAAGAATTAACAATAGAGCCAAATGTCGAGCCAATAATAAAACCAACGGCTAAATCAATAACATTACCGCGCAAAGCGAATTTTTTGAATTCTTCCAACATAAACATCCTCTTTTGTGGAAATCCTTAAGATTCCTCTTCACTGGTTGAAAGCTGTAATCCGCGCTGATGCAAATGGTAGACAATGTCCCCGCTGGAAATAACCGCCAGCGGACGCAAACGTTCGCCTACGGGTTCGGCCACGACCACGCGATGGATGCTGTGACGCTGCATCAGCTCGGCCGCGTCATGAAGGAGGGCATCGGACGGTACCGTTACCACGTCTCGGGTCATCCATTCGGCGCAGGTCGTCCGGCGCCAGTCGTCCCGCGCGAGCGCGGCCCGCAACACATCGGTGCGGGAGATAATGCCGGCCAGATAGCCTTCGGCATCTTCCACGACGAGACAACTGATGTCTTCTTCGGTCATTTTGGCGGCCACTTCGCGCATGGTCGTCTCGGGACGACAAAAGGTGATCCCCAAACGCTTGGCCGCCGTTACGGTAACCGTTTTCATAGTCGGGTAACCTCCTGTTATGGGCTTACCCATGCGGATTGTGTAAGGATACATCCCACTTTAGCATCGGAGAGGCGTCCTGGTCAAAAGCCCGCAGAGGCACACCGGGTGTCATGAGCGGGTAGGGTGCGCCAGGCGCAATGGCTCCACGCGCGGCCCGGCTTCGTTCACGAGGAGCGTCGCCACGCGAGGCGAGGGGTGCGGCCGGCGGCCGGGGCCGCCGGCC
>JBBINH010000072.1:0-11586 GCA_037443945.1 Caldilineales bacterium | reverse complement strand
GTGGGCGTGGGTGTCGGTGTTGCGGCGGGTGTATTGGTAGCGGTTGCCGTGGGCGTGGGGGTAGGCGTGCGAGTGGGTGTGGGCGTGGATGTCGGTTCAGTAACGAGGGTATAGACGATGTGCAGATAAGGCCCGGTGCTCGTTCCGGCCTCGGCAAAGGCGATCCTGAAGCCGGTGTTGCCGCTGCCCTGCCAGGTGCCGGTGAAGGAGCCGGTTAGATCCCAGCGAAGGCGCAGGCCCAGGCGGGTGATGCCGCCGGGGGTGATGGCGGCCGGGTGGAGGGAGATGGGGTTGTAGGCGCCGACGGCGAAGACGTCGTAGGCAATGCTGCCCAACTCGGTGCTGCCCAGGCGGGCGTAGTCGGCGGGGGCGAAGGAATGGTCGGATTGCGGTGTGGCCGGGACGACGACGAGGTCGGTAGGGCCGAGGCCGTTGGACTTGCCTGTGCCGAAGAGAAAGAGCCGGGCCTGGAGGATAGAAGCGCCGGTGGGGAGGACGGTGGTGTCGCAGGTGAGGAGGCCGCGGCGGAGGCGGTTGAAAGTGTTGGCAGTGGTGCCGGGGACCAGCCAGGCGATGCGGGTGTCGGCGGGGTCGGTCCGGGCCCGGGTGCCGGCACCGGCGCGAAGGGCGTTGAAGCTTTCGTTGGTGCTTTGGCGTTCGACGAAGCCGTCGGCCGTGGTGATGGCAGGGGTGGGGTCCGGGCGGCAGATGAAGGTGAGAGAACCCGATGCGGGTGTGGGCGTCGGTGTTGACGTGGGGGTGTCGGTAGGGATCGGTGTTGGCGTGGGCGTGTCGGTGGGGGTGGACGTCGGTGTCGGTGTGACGGTAGAGGTGGGAGTTTGTGTTGGCCGTGGCGTGGGCGTGGATGTGGGAGTGTAGGTCGGCGGGAGCGGTGGCAGAGGCGTGTTTTCGGCCGCCCGACAGGAGGCTCCGCTACAGGCAACCAGCGTGGCCACGCGCCGGGACAACAGGCTGAGATAGGACGGATCGATGCGATCGGCGCTGTTGTGCAACTGGTAGGGATCGGTCGACAGGTCGTATAGCTCGCGTTCGCCGGCCTGATATTCGACATAGGTCAGGTTGAGACCGCGTACCCCGCGAAAGTTGGGAACGGGATAATCGCTGGAGAGGACGGGAGTGGCCGGTGTGGCCGGCGGCAGACCATGGGCGATGAGCAGGGCCTGTCGCCATGCCGTTGGCGAAGGAGGGTTGGTCCCCAACAGCGGCACCAGCGAGCGACCGTCCACAAAAGACGGCGGTGTCACACCGGCCAGTTCGGCAAAGGTGGGCGCCAGGTCGATGTTGGCGACCAGGTGTTCGCGCGCGGCGCCGGCCGGTACACCCGGTCCGCGCACATAGAGGGGCACGCGGATGACTTCTTCGTAGGGCGCGCGCTTGCCGAGGGTCAACCGATGTTGGCCCAGGCTGTAGCCGTTGTCCGAGGTGTAGAAAATGTAGGTGTTGCCGAGTTGTCCCGTCTCTTGCAACACCCCGATCAGCGAGGCGATCATCTCGTCCACGGCCTGCATGGATTGCAATCGACGTCGGTACCACAGGTCGATCTCGGCGATGCGCTGTGCGGAGAGCAACGGCGTGGTGCGGACGTACGCCGGCTTGTCGTCGACGTCGGCTTCGTTGAAATGAGGCCCTTGCGGGACCTGCGCACCGGGGAAAAGCTGGCTATGCCGCGGGGCCGGCACAGGCGGATCGGGATCCACCGAGCCGTGCGGAGAGACCGGCGCTATGAACAAAAAGAACGGTTGACCCTGGTTCGCGGCTTGCCGGATGAATGCAACGGCTTTGCGGGCCAGGACATCGGTCGCGTAGTCGGTTTCGCTGCTCCCATAGGTGACCAACGTGCCGTTTTCGTTCAGGGTGTAGTTGAACTGGGCGTTGAACGCGTTGCCCGTGGCCACGTACCATTCGCTCCAACCCGGCGGTATGTAGCGGCTGGAGGCCGTCAGCGGATAGCCGTTGAGATATTTGCCCATCAGGACCGTGCGATAACCGGCGCTTTGCAGCCAGGTTGCCACGGTAGAGCTCTCCGCTCCCCGGCTGTAAAAGGTCTGGAAGCCTCCAATGGAGGGATGATTTTCGAAGATGCGGGTGTTGTCGCTCGTTTGCCCGCGCAGGATGGACGCGCGCGAGGGACAACACAGCGCATCGTTGAGGAAAAAACGATCGAACGTTAGCCCTTGTTGGACGACCAGGGTCTGCAGGTTGGGCATGAAAGCCGTCATCCCCATGGCTTCGTCGTCGGTGAGGATCAAGACGATGTTCGGCCGTGTGGTGACGGCGCCCGCAGCCAGCGGCGTGGCAGCGTCCTCGCTTTGGCCAAGGGCAGGTCTGACATCCGCCGTAGCCATAAGGGCGACGGTCGCCGTCGAGAGGAAGACGGCAAAGCAGAAGATGAGCAAAGCTGCCGCAAACGGTTGTCGCATAGGGTCAGAGGTCCTGCTGGTCGGCCTACCTGGGTGACGCTTGTGTATTTCAGCAGCAATGGCCCTTTTTAGCAAGTCAGGGAAGGGAGGGCCAGGGCAACGCCCGGCCGGTATCCCCGCAATCAAAACAAGGCCCGCCGAGGGAGTCGGCGGGCCTTGGGCGTCAGGGCGACCGCGGCGTGTCGCTCTGCGGATGGCCTCTCACGGGCGCAAGAAAACTAAGCGACCCTCGACGGCAGGACTGATGGTGCCGTGGTCCTGAATGTACTCGATGACGGCGTCGCGGACGTAGTACTGGGTGTCGGCCACGATCTGCCCCAACGGCCAGATGGTCTCACCGGCGTCGTTGAAATTGCAGGAACCGGCCGCCAGATAGTTCACCGTGGAAACCCGATAGTAGGTGTTGGGGTCGTTCAGATCCACGGGGGTGCCGTCGAAGACCACGGAGACAACGTTGTTCCCGTCCGGCGGTTCGGGATAGGCATCGCGATAGGTGATCACACCGCCGGCATCGATATCGAGCATGCAGGTGGTGTAGTAAGAATAGCCGCCGCGATCGGGCACGTACTGGTAGTACCAGTAGTTGCGATAGGCCCGCTCCAGCACCCGCTTGATCTGCGGCCCGTTCATGGAGATGACGACGAGGGAGTTCTCGTAGGGCATCAGCGTGTACATGTCGTTGACCGTCAGCGTCACCGGATTGTCCACCGTGGCGTCATCCGCCACCCGCCGATTGCTCATGGCGCCCGAGAGGTGGAAGTCCACCGGGATACCGTGCTTCTCCAGGACGTAGACCGAAGCATCGGCCTGCAGATTGGCGCCGTTGGTCTCTTCGGTATAGGCCCTCAGGGCATCGATCGGTGTGGTCGTCTGACCGATGGGTTGGCCGATATAGGCATTCAGCTCGTCGAGGAACGGTTGCAGGTAGGCGCGCATGGCCGGGTCCGGGGTGGCGCTGCCGGCCGGGAGCAGCCGCCCGGCACGATAGACCACCTCGTAGCCGCCGCCGGGTTTGCTCCGCAATCCCACCGTGACCTTGCCCAACCACATGGCGTAGCGTTCGGCCTGGGCAATCAGGGTGCCTTTGGGATTGGCCGGCGAGGTGACCAGCACGGCCGGGTCGAGTTTCGTATGGCTGTGACCGCCGATGATGACATCGATCCCGGCCACCTGCTCGGCCATGAGGCGGTCGCTGTCGATCTCATCGCCGTAGGGTGCGTAGCCGATGTGATTCAGGGCGATGAAGAGATCGGGATTTTCCAGCGCCCGGATTTCCGGCACCCGCGTGCGGGCGACATCGAGGGCCGAGAGGAACGTGAGGCCGGGGATGTTCGTCGGCAACTCGTAGCGATAGACGCGTGGGTTCGTTGTGCCCCAAATCGTCACCTTCACCCCATCTACGTTGAGGTTGATGTACTCCTGCACGCGATCGTTGATGAAGCCGTAGGAGCCATCGTCGATCAGATTGACCTTGCCCAGGATGGGCATCTGCAACTGCCCGAGCATGGTGGCGAAGGTCTGCGGCCCGAAGTTGAACTCGTGATTGCCCAGCATGAAGGCGTCATAGCGGAGCATATTCAGGCCGCCGGCGATGGGGTTGGGCGTGGCGTTACGGAAGTACTGGGCAAAGGCATTGCCCTGAAAGGTATCGCCGGCATCGAGCAGGATGACATTGGGATTGCTGGCCCGCTCTTGGGCGATCAAGGTTGCCAGATACTCAAAGCCCTGCGGCACTCCCCGGTAGATGGTGCCCTCCCAGTAACCGTGGGTGTCGTTGGTATGCAGGATGGTGATGATTTTGTCCACCCGGATGATGCGGTCACCGGGGATATCCTCGGCATCGACCGGCGAAAGCATGGCCATATAGTCGGCCAGGGCCTCATCCAGCGCCGGCCCGAAGTCGTAGGGATTGATGGCCCGATCGCGGAAGACGGTGTAGCCGTCGCCGCCACGCCGCATGAAGTCGTTCGTGACGACTTTGTATACGGCGTTGGGATCGAGCGGGCTGTAGCTCCCGTCGGCCTGGCGCACCTCCACCTGCATCACCCGGGAACCGGGCGGCGCCGCCGGATTCCAGATCACCCGCAAGCCGGCCACCTGCGGGAAGCGACCCGTGCCTGAGGTGCCACCGTAGGCGCTGAAGCCGTTCTCGAGCGCGGCCAACAGGTCGGACCCGCGTAGCTGCATCGTGGCGATGGTGTTGCCGAAGGGCAGCGTCTCCAGGATCTGGCCACGGCTAACCCTGCCGGCCGGGATCGGCGCCCGCAGGCCACCGCCATTCTGGATGGCGATCTGATAGCGCTCGGCCGGGTCGGCGATAATGGCATTCGTCTTCCACAACATGGCGTCGGCCACCAGACTGCCCAGCAGACACTCGCCCAGGCGGCAGATGAGTTGCCCCCCTTCGGTAATCGGCAGATCCACACGGCTCTCGGCCACGATCTGGTTGCGCAGGGCATTGACCGGACCGCGGAACGGCCGCAGCAGATTCTCAACGGCCGGGTCTTTGGCAATGGCACTACCCAAGAAGATGGGATTGCCGTCGTACTGGGCCACCACACCCTGGGGGTCGAACAGGACCTCGAGATGGCCCAGGAAGGTACCCCACTGATAGGCCGTGACCACCAGCACGGGATTGCCGTCGGGCGCCGTCACCACCGTGGGGTAAGGCCCCTCGGGCGTGATGGGCGAGAAGGCGGGGAAGGTCGGCGGTCCGAAACGTTGCGGCGCCACAGGGGTGTAGGTGAAGGTGTGGCTGTGGCCGCCGACGATGACATCAATGCCGGTGACGGTGCGCGCCAGGGCCAGATCCTCCTGATAACCCAGGTGGGTTAGGGCGACGATTTTATTGACCCCCTGCGCCGTCAGCTCGTTCACGGCAGCCTGGGCGCTGCTCACTACATCGCGCACGACGACATGAGGACCGGGACTGGAGATGATGGGGGTATCCGGCGTGGTCAGCCCGATGATCCCGATCCGTTCGCCACCGCGGGTGAGCACGGCCGTAGGCACCAATTTACCGGCCAGACTCGGTTCGGCACTTACATCGAGGTTGCTGCTGACGATGGGGAAGTTCACACCCTCGGCCAGGCTACCCAGTTCGGCCGGACCCTGGTCGAACTCGTGATTGCCCACGGTCATGGCGTCGTAACCCAGCGCGTTCATCATCTGGGCAATCACGGCCGAGCGGAAGAGGCCGTAGTAGAGTGTGCCTTGGAACTGGTCGCCGGCATCGACCAGCAACACATGAGGTCGTGTCCGGCGTATCTCGTCGGCCACCGTCTTGATGCGGGCCGAGCCGCCCAGACAGACGACACCGGCCGTGCACGTCGCCCCGCTGGCCTGATATTCCTCCACGCGGGCGTGGAAATCGTTCGTGTGGAGGATCGTCAGCTCATACCCCCTGACGAAGTAAAAACGGTTCATGTGGATAACATTGGCCGGTCCTCCCGGATTCAACCATTCCACATGTGTTTTGTCGATAATGGTGCCGTTTTCGCTCCAAGCTCCGGTTGGTACATATCCCGCCGGAGTCACAACTTCTAGAAGATAGTAATCGAATTGATTCTTGCTTATGGGCAAGAGGTAAAAGTTGAAGAACCCTGAGCCATCGGTAAGCCGTTGTTGGATGAGTTGACCCGGTCGTGGCTCGCCCGTGTTGCGGCCGTAGAGCCTGAGCACGACACCCGACAGCCCCTTGCCGGGGGCATCGGGATAGCCCATCAGCACATAGCCGCGGAAACGGGTGGCATCGCCGGGGGGCAGACCTTGGGGATCGCTATCGCTCCCCGGCGCCACAATGGCTGCGTCCGCCGGCGGATCGCCCTGTGCGGCCATCGAGACGGCTCCACCCACCACCACCCATGCCAACAAAACCAGACTCACCAGCAAGGCCCAACGCACCACCTGATATCGTGATTTCATGGTATCCTCCGCAGAGAAGAGAACCGAAACAGAACGGAGACATCCTCCGCATCGTAAGGAGGACTACCATGATTATAGCCACTCTCGGCAGCCATACCAAAACGAGATCCCCTGAAGATCCCCTTTTTCAACGCAGCCGACGGCGTGTCAAACTCTGAGCGAGGGCGCATTCGGCAGCTTTCACGCCTTCGATGGAGGTTCCCGCCAGGGCGTGCCTTGGGCTTACTTCGGTTCGGAGACCTCCTGCGATTTGGCGGCGATGATTTTTCTTGCTAAGCTTCAGCTCAATTCCAATCCCAGGCAGGTCGTCAAATGCAAACCGCTACCGTCATCGCCATTCAGCTTCATCAGGCTCATGGTCGGCCGCTGCAGTCGGTCCGGCGTGCGCGCGGCCTCCTCGACCGAGGCCTGGAGGGAGATAGCCACAGCCTGCGCGGACCGGGCCACCGTCGGCAGGTGCTTCTGCTCGACCGTTCCACCCTCGACCACTTCGGCCTGCAACCCGGCGACCTGCGCGAACAGATCACCATAAAAGGGTGGCCCGACATCAGCCTGCTGGCCCCCGGCACCCGGTTGCGGGTGGGCGATCTCACCCTGGAAGCCGCCTGCCCGTGCGAACCCTGTCGGCATATCGGCGAATTGCTGGGCGTGGATGACGCCGAGGCCTTCCGTCAGGCCTTGCTGCAACGCCGCGGTCTGCTGTGCCGGGTGGTGGATGTGCAGGGGGAGGGCTGGGTGCGCGTGGGTGATAGAGTTGAGTTGCTTTCGGCAGAACCATGATGTCATCGCCGCCCTCTCCGTTCGTCTCCCGGACCATCGCCACGAACGGAATCCACCTGCATGGGGTTACGGCCGGACCGGAAACAGGACCGCTTGTCCTTCTGCTCCATGGCTTTCCCGAGTTTTGGTATGGCTGGCGTCACCAGATCCCGGCCCTGGCCGCGGCTGGTTATCACGTCTGGGCGCCGGATCAGCGAGGCTACAACCGTAGCGATAAGCCTCAGGGTATTGCCGCGTATGGGATCGAAACCCTCGCCGCCGATGTTCTAGGCCTGATCGAGGCTTCGGGTCGGGAGCGCGTGTATCTCGTCGGCCATGATTGGGGTGCCGCCGTGGCCTGGTGGGTGGCATGGAAGTATCCCAAGCGGCTTCACCGGCTGGTTATCCTGAACGTGCCCCATCCGGCCGTCATGCAGCGCACCGTATGGCGCGATACAAGGCAGTTGCGGAAGAGCTGGTACATCCTCTTTTTTCAGCTTCCCCGCTTGCCGGAGGCATTGCTCCGTCGCAATCACTTTGCCGGCCTGGTATGGGCGTTGCCGAGGAGCAGTCGCCGCGGTACATTCGGCGATGACGACTTGAGGGCCTATCGCCAGGCCTGGGCGCAGCCCGGCGCCCTCACCGCCATGCTGAACTGGTATCGGGCAGCGTTTCGGCAACAAGGCCGTCTAGCGCAATGCGGCCGTATTCGCGTGCCCACCCTTATGCTTTGGGGCGTTCACGATGTCGCCCTCAGCCGCACCATGGCACCGCCCAGCATGGCCTTATGCGATGAGGGGCGCCTTGTCTTCCTGGAGGAAGCCACCCACTGGGTCCAGCACGAAGAGCCGGAAACGGTCAACCGGCTTTTGCTCGACTTTCTCCGACTTTGAGCCCTCGTCAGAGTCCGTTCGTTCAAAGCATGACGACACCCACATACCGTTCCGAACAGAACCGGATCCTCTCCGCGTATCGGCTATTTGACCGTCGCGCAGTCGGGTTTTGGATCCTAAGCGCAGGGGCCACGGTGTTCCTCGTCTTATGGGATTTCGGTTCCCATCCGCTGCTGGTTGCAGATAGCGGCCGTTACGTGCTCATGGCGCAGGTGCTGGCAGGTATGAGGGATAGCCCCCACAGACCGAGTGGTCCCTGGGGTTATCCTTTCGTGCTGGCGCCGTTGTTGGGCATGGCAACAACGTATCCCGATATCTTGCGCTTGCCCTCTCTGGTGGCCGTTTTGGGTAGCCAGGTCTTGCTTTTGGGGGGATGGCCCCGGTTGTTCGGCGCTGCGACACGCTGGCGCTATGCGGTAACGGTGTTGTTCGGTCTGTCGCCCATCGTCATCGTGCAAGCGCGGCTGGTGCTCTCCGATGCGCTTTTCCTGTTCTGGCTGTTGGCGCTCATCCTTTTGGTCGAGTGGGGCGTAACGCGCTCGCCGCCCTGGTGGTGGTGGCCCGGCACGGCGCTGACGGCGGTTTTTCTGATCGCCACGCGCACCGTGGGCCTGGTCATGCTGGTGGGCCTCGGATTGTACTGGCTTTATCGCCGTGGCCGGCGGGGTGGACCGGAACTCGTCCTCCTTGCGGGCCTGATGGTCATTCCGATCGCTCTCATCACGGCGCTGACACCCGTGCGGACGGCCGACCTGGTTCCGCACATGTACTGGCAATCGGCCTCGAATCTGTTTGCGGGGAGACGTCTCATCAGCGGTGAGCAATTCGAAGCCTACAGCGCCTTCATCCTGCGGACATGGCCTCGGCGGGTGACGCGCGACATCCCCGCCGCCATCCTACCCGCTTTCAACAGCCTCTATCTGGACATCCTGACGGCGACTTGGGGGCTGCGCCGGGTGGTGCCGGTGCTGGGCAGCCTGATCACCGGGGTCATCGGGTTGGGATTGGCGCAATGGCGGCGACAAAGCGGACTTTCGGCCCTCTGGTCGGTGACCATCCCCTATTTGGGGGTCTTGATGGTGTGGGATTGGAGCAACCGGCGTTTTCTCCTTCCGGTTCTGATTCCCTTGCTCTATGCCTTTCTCCTGGGCATCGAAGCCCTGGTCCTCGGCCTGAGCCGTTGGCGTCCCAAGGATGTGCCGGTGGTGCGGCCCGATCGCCTCGTTTGGTCGCTCACGGCGGGGCTGGCCGTGCTCTTCATCGTCATGGTGATCGCCTATCCCGACAACCGCGGTTTCGAGCAGACCCAACAGGCACGCGGGGCATGGCTGCGCCGGCACACCGCCCCCGAAGCTGTGATCATGTCGGCCTGGCCGCAGGCGGATCGCCTCTTGACGGGGCGAACCGTCATCGCCCTGCCTCGCCCGGCACAGACGAGTTCGCCGGCTCAGTTGGCGGCGGTCGTCACGGCCAGAAAGGTGCATTTCGTGGTCATCGGCCCCGATTACGAGATTTGGGCAACGGATGCCCTGACGGGCCGGCCGCGCCGTGTGCGGGTCTATCGGGTCGAGACCCAACGCATCGCCCGTCAGGCGCAGGCGCTGGTTGCCGCAGGGGAATGGCAGTTGGTTTACGAGGCTGCAGACGGCTCCTTTCAGGTCTTTGCCCCGCGGTCGCCGCGATCGGGAGAACCTTAAATTTTTGGGGATTGGGACGCACGATCGGCTGAGCCTCTTGACAGGGAAGGGGGTGTGTGTTATAGTTCGTTTAAACGTTTAAGTTCTCTTCAATACGTCTTTTTCGGCCAGGCTTCTTTTTTTGGATCCGAGGTTAAACGTTTAACATGGCCGGCGTCACCATTCGCGATGTGGCCAAAGCGGCCGGCGTCTCGACGGCCACCGTTTCCTATGTCCTCAACAACTCCCGGCAGGTGAGCGAGGAAACACGCCGCCGGGTCCTCGAAGCCGCACAGCGCCTGGGCTATCGGGCCAATATCACCGCCCGCAATCTTCAAGCCAGCGAGACCCGCCTGCTCGGTTATACCTGGCGACCGACGCCGCCCGATCAGTTCAATCCCATCCTCGACCAGTTTCTCAACGCCATCGCCCAGGCGGCCGCGCGCCACGCCTATCACATCCTCACCTTTCCCACCACGAGCATCGCCGAGGAAATCGCCATTTATCGCGAGATGGTACTGACCGGTCAGGTGGATGGTTTTGTCCTTTCCAATACCAATCTGGATGACCCGCGCGTCCAGACCCTTCTCGAGCTGGATTTCCCGTTCGTGGCCTTTGGTCGTTCGAACCCGGAGTGGGATTTCCCTTGGGTAGATGTGGACGGCACCCATGGGGTTTTCGTGGCCACGCAGCATTTGGTGCAGCAGGGGCATCGTCGGATTGCCTGCCTGGCCTGGCCGCACGCTTCGCTGACCGGCCAGCATCGTCTGGAGGGATATCGGCGGGCGATGGCCGACGCCGGTCTGCCTATCGATCCGGACTGGATAATCCGGACCGAGAACACCCACGAGGATGCCTATCAGGCAACGCAAACGCTTCTCGATCTGCCGGCCTGGCGCCGGCCTAGCGCCGTTGTGGCGCTGTCGGATCTGATGGCGATCGGGGTTATGAACGCCGCCGCCGATCGCGGGATTGCCGTAGGATCCGAGCTGGCCGTGGTGGGTTTTGACGATGCGCCGGTGGCGCGTTTCTTGCGGCCGCCGCTCAGTTCGCTGCGGCAACCTATCGCCGAAGTCGGCGAACGACTGGCAACCATGCTGATCGACCTGGTGAACGGCCGACGTCCTGGGCAATCCCAGGTTTTGCTCCAACCGTCTCTCATCGTTCGGGGTTCCAGTGCTTTTCCGTACCACGACTAAGGAGTGTCCATGCGGCTGGCCGGCGTCATTTTCGATCTCGACGGCGTGATTACGGATACGGCCGAATACCACTATCGGGCCTGGCAACGCCTGGCCGAGGAAGAGGGCCTGTATTTCGATCGTCGCCTCAATGAACGCTTGCGCGGGGTCTCCCGGTCGGCGTCGCTGGCCATCATTCTGGAAGCCAACCGTCGCACCCTGGATGAGGCCGAGATGGCCGCCTGGATGGAACGCAAAAACACCTACTACGTCCAGATGCTGACCCAGATCACCCCGGCCGATCTGCTGCCGGGCGCGCTCGCGCTGATCGAGGAACTGCGGGCAGCCGGCATCAAGGTCGCCCTGGGCTCGGCCAGCAAAAACGCTCCTACCGTACTGGCCCAACTCGGCATCGCCCATCTGTTCGATGTGGTCGCCGATGGGACGCACGTGGAACGGACGAAACCGGCCCCGGACCTGTTCCTCTGGGCAGCCCAAGCGATGGGTCTGTCGCCGGGGTTGTGCGCCGTCATCGAGGATGCCGCTGCCGGCATTGATGCCGCTCTGGCCGCGGGCATGTGGGCCATCGGGCTCGGTCCGGAAGAACGGGTAGGGCATGCCCATGTCCGTTTTGAGAGCCTGCAAGGGGTTACATGGGAACGGTTACAGGCCGGTCTGGAGGAGGCCTCCTGGACGATAGCCGAAACGGCCTTTG
>JBBINH010000071.1:0-12247 GCA_037443945.1 Caldilineales bacterium | reverse complement strand
CCACGACGCCACACAGATGCCTGGGGGATGCGGGGGCGGGCACCGCTCTCGGCTGGGGGTGTGGGGGACCGCCCCCACAGCTCCGCCCCTCAGGACCGATTGACCTTCCACGCCCGGCCGGGTCGGCCACCCATCCGGCAGCCAGGTCAGGGTCATCCGCTACGGCCCTTGGGGTCCGATCTGTGCTATACTCCTTCCCGTCATTTGGAACCGTCCTGAGCAGTTCACTCCCGATCCGGTAGCATCATGTCCTCCCATCTTTTGCTGACGCCCGGCCGTGCCCGCAGCCTGCAACAGTGCGCTCTGGCCGAAGGGGGCTTTGCCATTCTGGCTGCCGACCATCGCGACACCATGCGCGTGCTGATCGACCGGCAGCATCCCCAAGAGGTGCCGGCAGCCTCCCTGACTGCGTTCAAACTCGCCATCGTGCGCCATCTGGCGCCTGAAGCGAGCGCCGTTCTGCTCGATCCGCCCTACGGCGCCGGCCAGGCCATTGCGGCCGGCGTCTTGCCCGGATGGGTGGGCCTGGTGGTGGCATGGGAAGAACAGGGCTATCTACAAGAGCCCCACGGCCGTCAGACCACGCTCCTGGCCGGCTGGGGAGCCGAAAAAGCGCGGCGCCTGGGCGCGTCGGCCGTCAAGTTGCTCCTGTTCTACCACCCCGATGCCGGTCCTGTGGCGGCCAGGCAGGAGCGTCTGGTGGCTGCCGTGCTCGCCGAGTGCCGGCGCTACGATCTGCCCCTCCTCCTCGAACCCATCGCCTACCCCCTGCAGCCCGGTGTGTCCAAGGATGACCCTCGTTTTGCCCGGGAACGGCGGCGGATCGTCATCGAAAGCGCACGCCGTTTAGCGGCCCTCGGCCCCGATGTGCTCAAGCTCGAGTTCCCCGTCGATGTGAAGCATGACCCTGACCCGAACACATGGGCCGAGGCCTGCGCCGAACTCGATGCCGCCACCTCTGTGCCCTGGGTGCTCCTCTCGGCCGGGGAGCCTTTTGAGACCTTTTGCCGACAACTCACCGTGGCCTGTCAGGCCAGTTGTTCCGGTTTCGCTGCCGGACGTTCGCTGTGGGGCGAAGCCGCCTCCCGCTCGGCCGCCGAGCGGGAGGCGTTTTTGGCCACGACGGCCCGCGAGCGCCTGCGACGGCTCGTGCACATCGTGCGGACGCAGGCCCATCCCTGGCACGAGCGCTACGCCGTCCTCATGCCCGATGAGCATTGGTATCAAACGTATTAGGCGATGAACCATCATCTCCGTCCTCGTCCAACCGGTCCCGTGCTTCTGGAGGTAACGCCGCGCACGGCGGGGTGGCGTTATCTCCGTTTTTGGGTTATCGCCCTGGCACCGGGCCAGAGCTATCGTCATTCTGGCGATGAGTGTGAGGTTGCCCTAACTCCGTTGCGGGGCAGGGTCGACGTCTCGGTAGGACGAATGTCCTACCAATTGCAGCGTGAGGACGTGTTCACGCATGGGCCTCAGGTGCTCTATGCACCGCCGGGCGAGGACATGCTCATCACGGCCCGGAGCCACTGTGAGCTGGCCCTGGGAGGAGCGCCGGCGGCGGGGAAGTATCCCCCGCGTCTGTTCGGCCCCGAGGAGATGCGCTACGAGCTGCGCGGGGGTGGCCCGGCCTTGCGCCAGGTCAATCACATTCTGGCCGCACCTTTGCCGGCCGAACGGCTGATCCTCTACGAGGTCTATGTTCCCGGTGGGGCCTGGAGTGGCTGGCCGCCTCACTGTCACGACGGTTATGCCGGTTCGCCCTATCTGGAAGAGGTGTATTACTACCGGTTTCGGCCTGACTACGGCTTCGGCATTCACCGCAACTACCGCCGGGACGAAGCCTTTGACGAAATCTTCACCGTACGCCACGGCGAAGCCGTGCTGGTGACCAAGGGCTTCCACCCTACGGCCGCAGCGCCGGGTGCTACCATGTATTTCCTCAACTATCTGGCCGGTGAACTGTACGATGCCGCACGCGGCACACCGCCGGTGGATGATCCCGACTTCGTCTGGATGAAGCAGGACTGGGAAGGAGGGCGTATGCCCCTACCCATACTCTATCAGGGATGATCGCTCATACCCGGCGATATGGAAGAGGTAAATCCCTTGGCGGAGAGGGATGGGCCTAGGGAAGAGGAGTCGGCAACGAATGGCCGTCCGGCAACGCTGAGGAAATACCGGCCTCCCCGGGTCCGTTGGGCCGGGCGTTGGCCTGTGCTCGGCTTGCACCGGTCGGAGGCCGCAGCCTTAGGACGGGCGACTGCAGTCGGCGCGTAGGCAGTTACCCGATAACACAGGCTTAACAAGAACCTAAAGCCTCCTTAACCACAGGGGCGATGAGGGAAACTATATTGGGGGCGTACATCAACCCTTTACGTTCCATTAGGAGGTTTATCCATGGTCAAGACCCGATGGCTCCAACTGCTTCTCGTCCTTACCCTCCTGATCGGTCTCCTACCGGCAGCGGTGGCTTTTGCCGAGGACGGCATCAACCCTGAGGTTCAAGGGCTGGTTGAGGAGGGGATCGCCCCCGACGAAGGCGAGGAAGACCCGGATAGCTGGGGAGGGGGCAACTTCAAGTTTTATGGCACCGTAGAGAGCCTGCCGCCTGCGGGCTGGTATGGCACCTGGACCGTGAGCGGTCGTTTCGTGAACGTGGACATGTACACGCGGATCAAGG
This sequence comes from Caldilineales bacterium, assembly GCA_037443945.1. Taxonomy (GTDB): domain Bacteria; phylum Chloroflexota; class Anaerolineae; order J102; family J102; genus SSF26. The sequence goes on along the minus strand of JBBINH010000071.1, from coordinate 9,564 downwards.
GCATGCCCGCCGTGGGTTCCACCGTTGAGGTCAAAGGCTGGCTGCAACCGGACGGCTCGGTCAATGCCACCAAGATCGAGGTCAAGTACGGTGGTGGTGGCGGCGGCGGCTACGGCAAGTTCAAATTTTACGGTACCGTAGAGAGCCTGCCGCCTGCGGGCTGGTATGGCACCTGGACCGTGAGCGGTCGTTTCGTAAACGTGGACATGAATACGCGGATCAAGGGCATGCCCGCCGTGGGTTCCACCGTTGAGGTCCAAGGTTGGCTGCAACCGGACGGCTCGGTCAATGCCACCAAGATCGAGGTCAAGTACGGTGGTGGTGGCGGCGGCTACGGCGGTGCCTATGTCAAGTTCTACGGGATCGTCCAGGTTCTACCCAACGGCGGCTGGTACGGCGACTGGGTGGTCAATAATACGACCGTGCATGTGACCTCGACTACCCTCATCAAGCCAAAACGCGGCACGGTGCGTATCGGAGCCTACGTAGAAGTCAAAGGCTTCACCCAACCCGATGGTTCCGTCAACGCCATCCAGATCGAAGTCAAGGGCTAATTTCGGATCACGAGTTGTTCTCGAAACTTCGGTTTCTCTCCTCTCATGGTAAGAGGCGATAGGGGGTGGTGGACTCAATGGGGAGCAACCCCCTATCGTCCTTTCTGAAACACTTTTTGACCGGGTACAGGTGTGAACGATGACCCAGAAAACAGCGCTCATCCTTACAACCGCTCTGACCGTATTTATGATCATCGTGGCTACGGCCTTGGCTTTACGAGTGAGCCAGCCGACGACACCGATAGCCGATGCTGCGCCTACTATAGCCGTGCCGGTGACCGAGATGCCTACAACCGTCCCCCCGACCGCCGGGGAATCGGCGGCAACACCGCCGGTCACCCTCTCGCCGGAAGAGGTGTTGCAACGGGAAGCGCTTTATCGCCAGCGGTTGGCGGAAGCCAACGCGCAACTCGAGGCCGCTTACACCCAGATGCGCCAATTGCAGCAACAGTTCCAACAGCTTCAGGAGCAAAACAACCTGCTTTTGCAGCGCGAACAGCTCTATCAGCAACGCCTGCAAGAGGCGAATCGTCTGCTTGCGCAGGGTGGTCAGGCTACCCAGGCTTCCGCAATCGACAGCGGTCTTCCGGCCTCCCAAGAACCTATCCCGTCCGCTCCTTCGTCACCTCCGCCCTCTTCTCCGGTGGGCGATACGTCTATCTCGCCGGAGCAAGCGGCCTGGATTGCCCAAAGCTATGTAGGTGGCGGTAATGTTCATGAAGTAGAGCTGAAGAATAAATATGGCGTAACCGCTTATAAAGTCAAAGTCGGCGGTTATGAGGTTTATATCGATGCTTACACCGGTCAGATTGTCTTCAGCAAAAATGAACATGATGAGGATCATGATGATTGATGACGACGGAGCATGATGATGACCAGACAACCACTCCAGGCGATCAAAATGGGCATTCTCTCCCTGTCGTTAGCGGCAACCCTGGGCGGATGGGTGGCCCTCATCCGGCAGGAGCGGCCGGAGGCAACGCCCCTTGCTGCGCAAGAAAAGCCGGCCGCTCCTGCCTTGACCCTGGAGTGGCAGCCGATCGCCCCCGACCCGGCCCTGGTCTTGCCGCCCATACCCACCCTGGTGCCTACGCCGGCGCCGTTACGTCCCCACGTCGCCAGAAGTGCGCTCCTTCTTCCTCCGGTTCCCTCCCTCACCATACCGACCCCGCTTCCCGGGCAGCCCGCGGTCGGAGGACAGATGGCCCCCTCGCTCCGGAGACAACCGGCCCCGTTACGGCAGCCCTTCGCTCGCACCCGTTCCTCGCGTTGAGGCCATGGAGTTTCATCAACACACCTTTCGCGCCATGGGCTGCGAGATGGCAGCGTGGGTCGTAACGGCGGATGCCAAGGCGGCCGCGACACAACTGACGGCCGTTCAAACCTGGATCGAAACCGTCGAAGCCCATCTCAGCCGTTTTCGACCGGAGAGTGAGCTGAGTCGGCTCAACGCCCGGTCCGGTGAGACGGTGACGGTCGGCCCGCTTCTGTGGGATGTGCTGGTTTATGCCTTGGAAGCGGCCCGTCGCACCGATGGGCTGTACGATCCCACCATCCTCGATGCCCTCGAAAAGGCGGGCTATGACCGTCCTTTCGCCGCGATGGCTGCGCACCGATCGGTTGGATTGCCCTCATCTGCCCTCGTTTCGGCGCACCGCCCTGTGGCCTGGCAGGGCATACGCCTGGACCCCAAACGGCGTCAGGTACAGTTACCGGCCGGGGTACGCCTCGATTTGGGAGGTGTGGCCAAGGGTTGGGTTGCCGACCGTGCCGCCGCACAGCTTGCTGTTCTGGGACCATGCCTGGTGGATGCCGGTGGGGATATCGCCGTGCACGGCGCACCGCCGGGACAATCCGGCTGGCTCATCGGTGTGGCCGATCCCCATCATCCCGATCGAGACCTAGCCCTGATCACGGTGGCCGACGGCGGCGTGGCCACTTCGGGTACCGACTACCGGCGCTGGTATCGCAACGGTCTGCTCTACCATCACATTATCGATCCGCGCACGGGACGTCCGGCCCAAACCGATCTGGTCTCCGTCACCGTCATAGCCGCCGAAGCGGCTCAGGCCGATGTCGAGGCATTGGTCGTTTTGTTGCTAGGGGCCGAACAGGGACGGCGCTATCTGCAGCGGCGACCCTGGCTCGAGGCCTTGTTGATAAGCGAAGATGGCCGGCAGTGGACCACTCCGCAGTTTCATCGTTTTTTGGCTACCTCCTGAAACAGGATGACTTCATCGACAGAGTTAAAACCATGCACGAATCCCCTCATGAGATGAGTCCGGCCATAGCGCTGGAAAACGTTCTGCTCCTGTTGTTGGGAGCCGTCTTAGGAGCCGTTTTTGCATTGCTCATCGCCCCGTCCTGGTTACCCGAGCTGGGAAACTCGTTAAGCGGGCCGGCGCCCAAAGGCTATTGGTATTTGGCCCGGAGTACAGGGCTAATTGCCTATGCGCTCTTGGGAGTTTCGGTCGCCCTAGGTCTCAGCATCACCAATCGGCTGGCGCGTCTATGGCCGGGTGGGCCGGCGGCGGTGGATGTGCATCAGTTCACGGCCTTGCTGGCATTGGCATTCGCGCTTTTTCATGTCCTTATCCTGTTAGGGGATAAGTATATGGACTATAAGCCGGTGCAGCTTTTCGTCCCTTTTGCCGCCCATCCGTATCGGCCCTTTTGGGTAGGGTTGGGTCAGCTCGGCTTTTACCTGGCCTTGCCGGTAACGTTTAGCTTTTATATGCGCAAGTGGATCGGATATCGCTCCTGGCGGTTTATCCACTACGGAAGTTTTTTGGTATACTTCTTGATAACATTGCATGCCTTGGTAGCGGGTACGGATACGACCACACGGCTAGGATTGGCCCTTTACATCATGAGCGGCCTGAGCATCTATTTTCTGCTGGTCTATCGCTTGCTGATCTCCGTTCGTGGCCATCGGGTCGCCCGGCGCTCATCCCCGCTGAAGTCGGCACCGGGCTTGGCGCCGGGCCACGGTGTGCCCGTGCCCGTCAATCCACTCCGCCGATCGGGCTGAGAAGACCATGCTCAGGATGCTTCCCCTCTCCACTATGGCCCTGGAGCATATGGCCCTGGAGAAAAAGCCCACTACGCTACTCTTGATCGAAGATGAGCCTGCCATCGCCGAAGCCCTCGTGTTCGGTCTGAAGCGCGAGGGGTTTCGCGTGCTGCATGCTTTCGACGGACCAAGCGGTTTGGAGCTCGTCCGCACGAGCCAACCCGATTTGATCCTCCTCGATGTTATGCTGCCGGGAATAGACGGTTTTAGCCTCTGTCGACGGATTCGGCAGGAATCGGCCGTGCCTATTCTCATCCTGACGGCACGGGGTCAAGAAATGGATCGGGTTATGGGTTTGGAATTAGGGGCGGATGACTATATTGTCAAACCGTTCAGTTTTCGGGAGCTTTTGGCACGGGTGCGGGCTACCTTACGTCGCCGCGAATGGGATACGCGTACGGTGACGACGGTTGATCGCCTCCAGGTCGGTGAGATCGTTCTCGATCGCACGGCCCGTCAAGTGTGGCGGGCAGGACGGCCGGTAGACCTACGGCAGCGGGAGTTTGAGTTGTTGCGGGTGCTCATGGAAAATGCCGGCAAGGCCTTATCGCGTGAGGCTCTTCTCGATCACGTATGGGGTGAGCAATGGGTGGGCGATCCGCGCACATTGGATGTGCATATTCGCTGGTTACGGGAGAAACTGGAGCATGATCCTTCAGAGCCTCGTTACATTCAGACGGTTCGTGGTTACGGCTATCGCTTCGCGGAGCCGGAGCTTAAGGAAACGACGGATTGAGCCGGTTGCGGATCCCCTCGGCACCAGGAGCACCAAAGGCCTGGGCAAAGCGCAAGAGGTATTGCACGCGCTCCGGTCTTCCATACGGCCTCGTAGCCTGCGTACCCGGCTTCTGCTCACTTACATCGCCCTCGTCCTTCTGGGATTGGGCGGACTGCTCCTCTGGACAGGACGACAACTCCGTGATGCACGCATCGAACAAGCCGAACATGAGCTGGAGCTGGAAGCCCTGATCATGGCCAATGCCCTCCAGGAGCCCCTGGAGAAATGGCAAGAGGGTGAGGACATGTTGGGCGAAGGGTTGCAGCGGTGGGTGCGGGCCTATGCCCAAAGCCTCCAGACGCGTGTGACCGTTCTCACCCCCGAACTTTTAGTCATTTTCAGTTCCGACGAGACGGTACCGGCTTATTTTGAAGACACCCACCCGGAACTCTTGGCAGCCCGGGTCCGCAACGAACAGCACGACATCCGTTGGGACGAATGGAGCCGGGAAGAGCGACTGTTTGTGGCGGCACCGGTTTTGAAAGAGGGGAAGGAATTGATAGGCGTTCTTCAGCTTTCGGTACCGACCGCACCCCTTTATGCGGAGATTCACCGCACATGGCTACGCTTGACGATGACCGGAGGTGTCATCCTGCTCCTCACGGTTTTGGTCAGTTTGGTGCTGGCGCGTCAGGTGGTGGAACCCATCGACAATATGACCAGAGTGGCCGAAGCCATTGCCGCCGGTGATCTGGATCGGCGGGTCGCCCTGAGAGGACCCGATGAAATCCGTCGTTTGGGTGATGCCTTCAATCACATGACCGATCAGGTGCAGGCCATGCTGCTGCGCCAACAGGCGTTTGTGAGTAACGCTTCCCATGAGTTGCGCTCACCGCTTACCAGCCTGTGGCTGCGCGTGGAGCTCCTCCAACGTCATAGCCGGACCGACCCGGCTCTCGTAGAGCATTATCTGCAGCAAATCGAGAAAGAAATCATGCATATGCGCCAGATGGTCGAGCACCTGCTCATTCTCTCCCGGCTGGATGAAGGCAAGGAGTTGCCCCGAACGGCCTTGGATCTGGCGCCCTTGCTTTATGAGCTGGCCGATGACATAGCCCCGTTGCTTCAAGCGGCGGACCTGCATCTGGAGATGGATGTCCCGCCTCATCTACCGCCTATCCTGGCCGGTACGGATGCCATACGCATCGTGCTGCGTAATCTCCTGGACAACGCTATCAAGTACACGCCGGCCGGGGGGCGTATCCGTCTGGAATGTGCGGTAAGCGCAGAAAAGCTTGGGGGAGAGGAAAAACAGCGAAAAACGGCGGCAGCGTCGCCGTCGGCTTTATCGGCCAAACGCTGGGTGGTGCTGACGGTGGCGGATACAGGGCGCGGCATCGCCGAACAAGACCTGCCCCATATCTTCGAGCGCTTCTACCGGGGTAAGGAGACGCGGCCATCCGGCCAAAGCGGAGCCGGCCTGGGCTTGGCTTTGGTAAAGGCCATCGTCGAGTCCTTGGGCGGTAAGGTCACGGTGGCGAGTACCCTCGGCCAGGGGAGCCGCTTTACCGTCTGGTTGCCGGTTATAGACGCATAGGGATGGGGTCACCCTCGGATAGAAGGTCATCCCTCTCGTTCGGATGCGTCTGCCTCGGCCAAAGGGCTTGGGGTACGCCGCGTGACCTCCGTCAGACGGATGCGACGCACTCGCTTGCCTAGGTCAACCTTGGGATGACCGTCCTCTAGCGATACGGCGGCAGCCATGCGCCATGCGCCTCGATCAACTCGTCCACCAGGGCGACGATCTGGTCCAGATCGAGCTCGGCGGCCGTGTGGGGATCGAGCATGGCGGCGTGGTAGATGTGCTCGCGCCTGCCCGCCAGGGCCGCCTCCACCGTCAGCATCTGCACGTTGACGTTCGTCTGGATGAGCGCGGCCAGCTGCGGGGGCAGACTGCCGATGCGGATGGGCTGGATGCCGTTGCGGTCCACCAGGCAGGGCACCTCCACACAACACCCCTGCGGAAGGTTGTCGATCAACCCGTGGTTGAGGACATTGCCGTAAATGACCGTGGGCTCGCCCGTCTCCATGGCGTGGATGATCGGCGCTGCGTACTCCTGGGAACGCGCAACGGCGGCAAAGTTGAGGGCCACATCGAGCGCCCAGGCTACGTCCGCTTCGGTGGCGCCGGCCCGGCGCAAGCGGTCGGCCAGGAATTGCGGGTCCACGCTGAAGTCAGGTCCGGCCTCGATAAAGCCTTTCACCGCTTCCCAACCGGCCAACTGCACCTCACATCGGCGCATGTACTCATCCAGGGGGATGTGGAAGCGTTCGATCAGATCGGGGCGATCGCGCTTGATAAACCAGGGCACGTATTCGCTGAAATGCTCGCTGGACTCGGTGACAAAGTAGCCGAAACGGCGCAGCACCTCGTAACGCACCCGGTTCCAGGGCGGCACGCGCCCTTCCTCCAGCACCCGGCGCAGGGCAGGATAGAGGTCCTGGCCGTTGCGCTCGAAGCGCAGGTAGAAAGCCATGTGGTTGATCCCCGCACAGACGTAGTTGATTTCGTCCACAGGCACGCCGATATCGGCCGCCAGTTGTCTGGCCGTCCCCTGGACGCTATGGCACAGGCCCACGGTACGAATGGACGTGGCCCGCAGGATGGCCCACGTATTGATGGCCATCGGATTGACGTATTGCAACAGGGTCACATCGGGACACACCTCCTCCATCTCGCGGCACATGGCCAGGAACACGGGGATGGTGCGCAGCCCGCGCATAATGCCGCCGATGCCTAGGGTATCGGCGATGGTCTGACGAAGGCCGTACTTTTTGGGGATTTCGAAATCGATCACCGTGGCAGGCCGATAACCGCCGATCTGGAACATGGCGATGGCGTAGTCGGCCCCGGCCAGAGCCTGACGGCGATCGAGCGTCGTCTCGATGGTCGGATGGACGCCCAGGGCAGCGGCCAGCCGCCTGGCTACGATGGCCGTGGTCTGCAACCGTTCCGGGTCTATATCGTGCAGCGTGATGGTGGCGTCGGCCAATTCGGGATAGGTGAGGATGTCGCCGAGCAAGGTCTTGGCGAAGACGGTGCTTCCGGCACCGATGAGGGTGATCTTGGGCATAGGTCCTCCGTTGGCGTAAAGGGTTGCAGTAAGTATCCATGCCTGGGCCTTCTCTGTCCATTTGGGGCTTGTTCCGCCGACGTTTACAATCGCCTCTATGGAGGTAAGCCCTATGAAGCTAAGCAAACGCGCACGCCTGGAACGCCTGCTCGCCGGCGAAAAAGCCGACCGCCCCGGGGTGGCGCTCTGGCGCCATTGGCCCGGCGACGATCAGATCCCGGAAGAGTTGGCCCGCTCAACCCTGGCCTGGCAGCAGCAGTTCGACTGGGATTTTGTCAAAGTCACACCCGATTCCAACTTCGCCGTCGGCGGCTGGGGCGCCGAGTCGCTCTGGCAAGGTGGCGATGAGGGCAGCCGTCGCTATGTCTTTCACCCCATTCGCACGGCCGAGGACTGGCTGCAGATCCAACCCCTGGACCCTTATCAGGGGCGCTTGGGCGGTCAACTGCGCTGTTTGACCATCCTCGGTCGCGAGCTGGGCGAGATGACTCCCTTTATCCAGACCATTTTCAGCCCCATTGCCCAGCTCAAGTACCTGGCCGGACGGGAACGCGCCCTAGAGCACATCCGTCGGTACCCCGAAGCCGTCCATCAGGCCCTGAACGCGATTACCGAGACCATCCTGCGCTTTATGGAGGCCATGCAGCCGACAGGCGTTGCCGGCATCTTTTATGCCCTGCAAATGGCCACGCCTGAGGACTTGAGCCGCGAGGAGTACCTGAGCTTCGGTCGGCCTTACGACCTGCGCATCCTCACGGCCGCGCACGAGCGTTATTGGTTCAACCTGCTTCATCTCCATGCTCCCCATGCCTATTTCGACCTCGTCACCGACTATCCTGTCCGGGCGATCAACTGGCACGATCGCGAGGGGCCGCCCGACCTGGCCACTGCCCGTGCCGGCTTCGGCGGCGCTCTTGTCGGCGGCTTACGGCAGCGGGAGACCATGCTCCTGGGCACGCCCGACGATGTCCGGCGAGAGGCGGCCGACGCCATTGCCCAAACCGAGGGCCGTGGTTTTATCCTGGCCACGGGCTGCGTTACGATGATCACCTCGCCGTTGGGCAACATCCGGGCGGCGCGGCAAGCGGTCGAAGGTCTCGCATCGTGATGAACCCTGGGGATGATTTCGTCTTTTGTCCCCTGTGTGGCCGGCGCTTGGAACATCGCCACCTTTTCGGTCGCGAGCGGGGTTATTGTCCGGCCTGTGGCTTTATTCATTTTCGCGAACCGAAACTGGCCGTAGGCGCCCTCATCGTTCAGGATGGCCGGATTCTCCTCATCCGTCGCGGGGTACCCCCACGCACCGGTTTTTGGGCCGTGCCGTCGGGCTTTGTCGAATACGATGAACAGCCCCGCACGGCCCTGGCCAGGGAAATCACCGAAGAAACCGGTCTGGAGGTCGAGGTCGGGCGGGTCATCGATGTCTTTCCCCTGGCCGACCCGACCAAACAGGGCGTCTTCCTCCTCTTTGAAGCCCACCCCACCGGCGGCACCCTGCAGCCGGGCGATGACGTCCTCGAAGTCCGTTGGTTTCTCCCGGAGGAGGTCCCCTGGGATGCCATGGCCTTTGCCGGCCTCGACGAGCTCCTCAAGGCACGAAGCGATGTCCGCTGAGGAACCCACAAGGGAGAGGCGACGTCAGCGCATGTGATGGATTTTCCCTCCCTTTGACCCCAGGAAGCCCGGCCATGGCACGCTTATGCCGTTTCTTGCTCCTGATGATGGGCCTTGTCGCTTGCGCAGGCTGTGGCAGCCCTCCCAAACCTCCGGTCTCTTTCGAGCAACCCGGAATCGATCTGGCCGCTTCGTCTGGGGTGGCCCCCGGTGCAACGGAAGTGCAACGCCTTTTGGCGACGCCGGGAACGCCCATCCCACCCGCGCCGGCCGAACCCGTTCCTCAGCCTATCCCTCCTGCCCCGGCCGAACCCGTTCCTCAACCCATCCCACCCGCCCCGGCCGAACCCGGCTCGGTACCGGCTCAGGTCGGCCCGGCAACGGACGCCGAGACCGTGATCGGCCATGACGTCGCCGGCGCTGCCGATGCCGAAACCGTTGTGCAGGGACCGGCGGACCGGTCCGGTCAGG
>JBBINH010000070.1:0-12329 GCA_037443945.1 Caldilineales bacterium | reverse complement strand
GCGGCCGGTGTGCCGGACCAGGCGGGAGTTGCTTTCTATGCCTACGCCTGGGACCGGGCGGGGAACGGGGCGGGGACGGCGGTCTGGGACGTGACCCTGGACCGCACCCCGCCGACCACGGCCATCCGTCCGCTGGCAGCCACTCAGGACAGCACCGCTTTCGTGGTCTGGTGGGATGCTACTGACAGCGTGGCCGGGGTGGATCGCGTTGAAGTGCAGGAGCGGTCTGACGATGGAGAATGGCGTCCCTGGCTCTCCGGGCCGGGCTACTGGAACCGCGCACGCTATATCGGCGAACTGGGGCATCAGTATAGTTTTCAGGTGCGAGCGATGGATCGTGCCGGGAATACGGGTGCCTGGTCATCCCCGGCCACGACTTTTATCAATCCCTGTAGCGGCGACTCCTATGAGCCGGATAACGGGGCGGGCCAGGCGCGCCAGATGGTGCTGGGCAGCGCTCAGCAGCACTCAATATGTGGAAACGGAGATGAGGATTGGGTGGAGTTCTGGGCCGAACGTGGGCAAAGGTATGTCATATGGACAGGAGAACTGGCAGTCGGTCCGGACTTTTCTTTCAATGTGGACACGGTTCTTACACTATACGCTTCTGACGGCACAACGGTCCTGGCAGAGAACGATGACATATCTGATAGCATCGCATCCCGGATTGAATGGATTGCGCAGCAGGACGGCTGGCTCTACGCGCGGGTGCGGCACTACGACAGCCGGATTGCCGGGAATGCGGTCACCTACGTCCTGCGGCTGGAGCAGGGATACCGGGTCTACCTGCCGCTCACTGTACGTTAGCTGTAATGGTTCCGGGGTGAGTTTCCAGGCCCGGCGCCTGGATTCGCCGACGACGTGGATCGGCCGGGAGATGACTCCCTACCACATCTCCCTGACCGTCAGCAGCGTGCGCACGTAGGCCGCGGCGACCTTGTCGGGATGAAAGCGTTGCCGGGCGCGGCGGGCGGCTTCGGCGCCCATGGCCGCAGCCCGATCGGGATGGGCCAAAACCTGGGCCAGCCCTTCGGCAACGGCCTCGACATCGCCCGGCGGCGCCAGCAGCCCTGTTTCGCCGGGACTCACCAGATCGGGCACGGCCGCCACGGCCGTGGCCACCACCGGACGGCCCACGGCCATGGCTTCGGCCACGATGACGGGGACATGCTCCATACGCGAGGTGAGCAGAAGGACCTGCGCACGCGCCAGCGCCTCCTGGATCGCACTCGGCGGCCGGGGCGGGCCAAAGCGAACCGCCCGGCCCAGGGACGCGGCCTGCCGTTGCAGACGCGCCGCATAGACCGGGTCCACAACGGCGCCGATCACCTCCAAATGCAGGTTGGCAAAATGGGGCAGCAGACGGGCCACGGCCGCCAGGGCGATATCGATGCCCTTGCGCGGGGTCAGATTGCCCACAAGCAGGATGCGTCCCGGTTCGGGCGGCGGCGCCGGGGCAAAAAAGAGGGGTGCCACGGGATTGTCAATGCGGTGGAACTGCGCCGGCGTGCGCGGGCGGTAGTCCGCGATCACCCGATCGGAAATGGCGACGATATGGCGCAATCGCCTCAGCATGCGCCACTCCAGCCAGACCTCCAGCAACGTGGCCAGACGCACCCGCAGCCCGCGTCGCGCCCAAAACTCCTGCCTGGGAAAGCCATGGATCGTGTGCAGCACAGGCAAGCCGCTGGCCAGCGCCGCCAGCGCATACTCCGGTTGATGGCTGGAGATCGCATCCGGCACCAGCTCCCGGAGCAGCGGCGTCAGCAGGCGGCCCGTGCGCGTCATGTTGGGCACCAGGCCGCGCCCGTGCGCAGGCAGATTGTGAACCACATAGCCCCGCGTATCGCCTGCGCGGGAATGAAAGACGCCATAGGGCACTCCCCGGCGATGCTGGATGATGTACAGCTCGATGTCCCCGCGGGCGACGAAAGCCTCGCTCAGCGTGGCCAACACACTTTGCACGCCGCCCTGTGGAGGCGCCTGGAAGGGAAACTGACCGAGAAGGACCAGCCGCATGGGCAAAGGCGCCTCAGAAGCGATCGCTGGCGAGGCCGAGGACGTCCTCGTAAGCGGCCAGCGTTTGGCGGAGAACGGTCTGCGGGTGATACACCGCCGCTGCCGCCCGCGCCGCTTCGCCCATCGCCCTCATCGGGTCGGAGGCGGTCAGTACCTTCGTTAGCGCCGCCGCCAGCGCTGCCGGATCGTCAGGCGGCACCAGCAAACCGGAGCGCCCCTGGGTGACCATGGCAGGCACACCGCCCACGATCGTGGCCACCACCGGGCATCCTGCGGCCAGAGCCTCGGCCACGGCCATCGGCGCCGTCTCCTGGCGGGCGGGCAAAACCACCGCCCACGCGCGCGCCAGCGCCTCCAGCAGCGCCGGTCGATCGAGATCACCGGTCAGGTGGATGCGCGAGGCCAGGCCCGATGTCGCGATCAGATGCCGGCAACGGGCCACATAGGCGGGCATGGTGGTCGTTTCGCCGGCGATGATGAGCTGCGCCTGGGGATGGCGATCGGCCAGCGCGGCAAAGGCCAGGATGAGCGTGTCGATGCCTTTGCGCGGGATCACCCGCGCCGGGCAAAGGAGCAGACCCGGCTCGGGCCGTCGCACCAGGTCGAAAAAGGCTTCGTCCACCGGGTTGGGGATATCGTACCACCGGAGCCAGGTATAACGGGCGAAAGTGCGGCGCACATAGGGATTGATGGCGACGACATGGCGGGCGCGGCGGAGGACCAGGGCCTCGAGCAAGGCATCGTAGAGCCAGGCCCCCTTGGTCTTCAAGGGCCACCATGGGCTGAGGGCCGCCTCGCGACGGACGATGCCGTGGACGGTGATGAGGTGAGGCCGGTTGCCGGCAAGCGCAGCGGCGGCATAATAGCCCGTGCCGTGCGCATGGATGAGATCGGGCCGGAAGTCGGCGGCAATGGCTCCGAAAGCCCGGCGCAAAGGTCGATGTCCGCGCACGCGTCCAAAACGCGGCACGGGCAGACGATAGACGGTGATGCCGTCCTCGCGTGTTCGCTCGGCGCCGATGCCGACGTGCGCCGAGGCCACCGCCGCCTCGACCCCGGCGCATCGGGCCAGTTCCCGGGCCAGGGTTTGCACCACCGGCATGATGCCACCGGTTGGGGGGCGTCCGGGCAGTGGATAAGGACCGAAGAGCAGCACGCGCATAGACCGGTTCAGGCCCGCAGGCATTCGTCGTAGAGCGCCGTCAGGGCAGCCACCTGTCGTTCGATGCTAAACTCGGCCTGCGCGCGACGGCGACCGGCCGCACCCAGGGCTTGCGCTTGCGCCGGGTCGGTCAACAAGCTTGTCAGGGCGGCTGCCAACGCCTCGGCATCGTCCGGTGGAACCACCAGACCGGCCTCCCCGCGGCCGACCAGGTCGGGCAAAGCGCCGTTGGCGGCGACGATGACGGGCAGACCGGCAGCCATCCCCTCGATGACGGTGCGGCCGAAGGGCTCCGGTTCCGAGGGGACGAAGCACAGAAGGTCGGCTGCTGCCAACAGACGCGGCACATCGGCCCGATAGCCGGTGAAGCGCACGCGGTCGGCCACGCCCAGGCTCTGGGCCAGGGCCTGGAGTTCGGCAGGCAGCTCGCTTTCCAGAGGATCGGTTTCGCCGATAAGCAGACCGTAGAGGGACGGCCAGGCCGGCGCTACCTCGGCCAGCGCCCGGATAAAGGTATGCAGGCCCTTGCGCCGCATGAGCCGGCCTACGACCACGGCCAGTTGCGCCGACGGCGGCAGACCCAGTTCCTGCCGCACCCCCTCGCGATCGGGTTGTTGCTCGTAGGCCGTCAGATCAACGGCATTGGGGATGATCCGCTCCCGGCGAAAGCGCGCCCCTTGGCGCCAATGGTCGGCTTGAAGCACGGCCGAGATGAAGACACCGGCCGCCGCCAGCCGACCGAGCAGACGATGGCAGGGGTCAAGTACGGCAAACGAACGGGCCACGACGACGGCCGGCCGACGTTTCCACCAGGCGGCCACAAGGCCTGGTTCGGCCAGGGGTAGGGTGTCGTTGAGATGAACCAGGTCAATGCCCTCCCGCTCGATCAGCCGGGCGATGAAGGCCGCCGTCGGTCGCGTGCGGGTCCACAGCCGGCGGGCGATGGATCCCATCTGCCAGACCGGGCCCAGCAGAGGATGGCCGCGGCCGATCGCGGCAAGCCTGCCGTTGCGCAGCCGTTGCGTCAACGGCCCGGCCGGTTGGGCGGCGGCCGGACGACCCTGGCCGGCATCGTAAGCCGTAATGGGCAGGTCCAGATCGGTCCACAGCGGCAGCGCCGCCACCGTCGGCGCCAGGAGCACATACGGCCTCAGGCTCTGACGGGGCAGATGCCGCAACAAAAGCCTCAGACTGTGGATGGACCCCCCCGGCTGCGGGGCAAAATCAACGAACAGAATCCGCGGCGGCGTCGAGGTCATGACGAAGGGGGTGAGACCATAGGCCGGGACGGTCGCTCCCGCAGGCCCAGGTTTCGTTCCACGGCCTCCAGCGCAAAGGCCAGGATAACGGCCAGCAACAGACTGCCGAGCACGCCGACAAGCAAGAGCTGGGGTGTGCGATTGGGGAGAGGGCTGCGGGGCAGCGTCGCCGGCTCGACCACCTGCAAAAAGCCGATATTGGCCCCCTGATTGAGCTTCAGCCGGGCCTCGTTGGCCTTATCGGCCAGGAAGCTGTAGGTCGCCGCGGCGCGGTTGACCTCATCCACCAGGGTTTTGTAGCGTTCTTGCAGGCTCAGGAGATAGATCAGCTCCTGCTGGCGTTCGGCCAGTTGGCGATCGAACTCGGCGGCGGCGGCGCGATGGCCTTCGGCAGCCGCCCGATAATCGGCCGCCGTGAGCCGCTGCCGCCGGGCCAGCTCGCGCAGGGTCTCCAACTCACGGGCGATGTCGGGAGCGGTGGCCGTCGGTGTGGCCTCGACGGTGGGTGTGGCCGTCGCTTCCAGGGCCGCAATGCGGGCTTCCGTCTCGCGGGCCAGGGCTTCGTATTGGGCGGCCAGGCGGTCGTTGCGGGCGGCTTCGGTCAGGCTGCGATCGCGATCGTTGCGCAGTGTGCGCTTCAAGTCCTGATAGGCCAGGATCTCGCGGTCGAGATCGCCTACCTCGTTGGCCAGTTGAAAATCCTGCAAGGCCTTTTCGGCCGCCGCCAGCACCCGCGCCTGCTGGGCCAGTTGCGCCTCGATAAAGCCGAGCGAAGTCTCGGCCGGCCGGGAACGGATGTTACGATAGGTGGTGATGGCGTTCTCGACGTGTTTGCTCACCACCTGCTGTGCCAGTTCGGGCGAGGGCATGCGCACGCTGACGGTGATGAAGTTGTTGCGGTCCTGGCTATCCAGGCGCCGGATCAGCTCCTCGGCCGAGAGGGACAGATTGAGGTCGGCGATGGTGCGCCAGGCCACCGAAGGCAGACGCAGGACATCGTAGAAGTCGTCGTGGACGGCCTGGATCTGTTCGTTCAGGGTCGTCACCCGGGTTTGGGTGAAGAGGGGAACTTCTTGGGGATCGACGATCTGGACCTGCAGGCGCTCGTAGGCCAGATACTCAGGGGCGGCCGTGCCGACCAGGCTCAGGATGACCGCTGCCGCTACGGTCGGGAGCAGCACGAGCAGCCACCAGCGTCGCCGCAGGATACGCAGATAGCCGTTGAATTCTGGAGAAACCGTCATGAGATCGGGGAAGCAGGCAAAACGATACGCAAAAAAACAGAAAAGGTTCGATCGAGAGAAGCCGGGAAGGCGCAACCGGTGCGGGTCTGTCGGCACTTGGCGGCAATCACGACCGGGCTTCCAGGGCGGCAAGCCGTTCGGTGATGGCGGCCGACATCCGTTCGATACGCTCTTCCCAGGTGTGGGCTCGGGCGATGGCCTGCTGGCGCTGCCGTCGTTCCGGGGTATCGGCGGCCAGCATGCGGGCGATGGCCTCGATCATGGCCTCCGGTCCGTCCGCCACAGCGATCAGCTCGCCAAACGACGCCACGGCCGGGATGGGCGTGCTCACGATGGGCAGTCCTGTGGCCAGATACTCGTAGAGCTTGAGCGGGCTGATGTTCCGCGTCCACTCGTTGCACACGTAGGGCATCAGGCAGACATCGCCGGCATGGAGAAAAGCGGGCAGCACGGCGGGGGGCCGGGTGCCGAGGAAGTGAACGTTACCCAGGCTCTGCAGGCGGGCCAGCGCCTGGGTGGGGCGCCGCAGGTTCACGGGCCCGATGAGGACAAGCTGCCAATCGGGGCAGCGTTCGGCCACGGCGGCCAGCAAAGCCAGGTCGATTTTTTCGTTGATGGCGCCGACAAAGACCAGGCGCGGCCGCGGTAAGGAGGCCATCTCCGGTGGAGGAGGGCCAGGACGGGCAAAATGGTCGACATCGGCGCCGTTGGGCACGAGGACGACATGGGGATGGAGGCCGTGTTTGCTGGCGTACAGCGCTTCGGAGGCGACGAAGACCAGGTCCATCCGGGCAATGAGGGCGGCCTCCATCGCCCGAATGTGCTGCCGGCGTGCGGCCTCCTGGTCGGCGGGGACGTCCAGCTCGTAAGCGGCGTATTCGTCTACGGCGTGGTAGATGCGCAGCCGCTCGTGCAAATGGCCGACCATTTCCCCCACATTGTACTGGAAAATCCAGAGCAGGGGCCTATCAAAGCCCAGGCATCGCAGGGTCTGCCGGAGATGCTGGCGGCGTAAGGCAAAACTAAGCCCGGCCAGGGGTGGTCGACCGGATACGGCGGCATAGCCCGGCGCCTGGTAGACCCACAGGTTGGGCAACGGCTCTTGCAACGGCCGGGGTGCCAGCGCGATCGGCCCGTGGCGGGTCAGCTCGGTCATGAGCTGGCGCCAATAGGGGGCCGGTTCGACGAACAACACGCGGTTCTGACGGGCCAGCCGCGACATGATTTGATGGCGATTGCGCCAGAGCGCCTGCCAGGGATTGGGAGAAAAACAGACGATGTCATAACCGGCCAGCATGACATGCCATTCTACCCCAAGGGAGCGGCCGTTCCTCAAGTGGCTACCAATTGTCGATACACGGCAGCATGTTGCGCACCGAGCAGGGTCCAATCGCGCGCCGCGGCCACGCCCAACGCCGCCGCGCGCGCCCGTTCGGGATCCAAAGTCCGAACGGCTCGCAGCGCCTGGACCAGAGCGTCCTCACCGGCATCGAAAAGCACCCCGCTTCCGTCGGTGATCAGCTCCGGGAAAGGCCCCAGGTTCGGCGCCACAATGGGCTTGCCGAAGGAAAGGGCCAACAGCGCTGCCCCTGAGGTCGTTGCCCGCCGATAGGGCAACACACAGGCATCGGCGGCGTTGAAAAAGACCTGCAACTCCTCGTCGGGGATATAGGCGGTGTGCAGACGAATGCCCGGATGGTCCGCGATCAAACGGTGGAGATAGCGACCATAAGCAGGCGAGGTCAGATGGCCGGCGATGACAAGCATGGTCGCGGGGTCGTTCAAGTGCCGAAATGCCTGGATGAGGCGGTCAATGCCCTTGTAGGGTCGAATCTGGCCCAGGCACAGATAGACGAAGGCGTCGGCAGACAAATGGAGCCGTTGCCGGGCCTCCTCGCGCGAGACATCGGCAGGATAGACCTCGCGATAATGCCCGTGAGGGATGACAAACACCTGCTCACGGCGGCCCCAGCGCGTTGCCAGCGTCGCCGCCGTGCCGGCGTCGTGGACGTGGATGGCATCGGCATGGGCAAATAGCCAGGCGTGAGCCGCCTCATGCAGAGCGGGATACCGATCGTCGTGGTGGTGCAGGTTGTGGACGGTGTAGACCAGCCGTGTACCGCGCTGGCGCAGCGCAATGAGGGCCAGGCGCAAGGCGTGCCAGCTCAAACGGGCCCGCAGAGGACCGGGATGCCCATAGGCGAATTGCAATTCCACCCAATGCAGATGCAGCACAGGTGGGGCCGGCGCTGCCACAACGCGTGACCACGGCAGCACGGCCACGATCTCGGTGCGGATGGCCGGGTCGGCCCTTTCCACGCCCGCGGCCAAGAGCCGCACATACGGATTCAACCGCACGCGCGAGACAAAGAGGACACGCAGAGGCGAGGGCGGGGTCACGGCGAGGAAGGCGAAAGGGCTTCACGTTTGCGGCCGATGACGATGAGATCGCGCGCAAACAATGTGGGGAAACGACGGGCCAGCCGGGTGTAGAGCTGCCGAAACGGCGGCCGTCGCAGCCAGCCCGGATAGAGGTCGCGCACCCACAGCGAGGCCGAACCGTCCACATGGATGATGCGGATGCCGCGCGGTTCCAGCCATTCCCGGATCGTGGCCAGGGTGAAGAACCGCAGATGGGTGAAATCGGTAGGGGTTGCCCGCACATAAGGGAACCGGCCCCGCAAAAGCCACCAGCGACAGCGCCAGTGGGCGATGTTCGGCAGGCAGAGGATGAACGTTCCGCCGGGCTTCAGCACGCGTATCAGCTCGTCGAACGAACGGGCCGGGTCGAAATGGTGCTCGATGGCCGAATCGGAGACCACGACATCGAACGTCTCCGCCGGATAGGGAATGTCCCTTTCAGCGATGTAGAGCTGGTACGCCTCCAAGCCACGGGCCCGGGCGCGACGGATGCCTTCCTGGGTGAGATCGGTCATAACGACTTGGGCTCCCCTCTCCCGTTGCATGCGTTCGGCCAACATGCCCGGCCCGCCATCGAGCTGGAACACACGCTGACCGGGTTGGATGTGGGCCAGCATCAGGTCAAGCCGGGTATGGTCGACCCGATCGTCCTTGGCCGCCCAATAAGCCTCGTACCAGGCTACCAGGTCCATGCTCAGTTGCTGCGGGTCAACGGCCAGAAAAGCCGATAGGGTAACGCAGGCGGCGTGGCCGTGGGCGATGGCGTCGCCGTCGGTGTCACGGTGGGCATCGGCAAGCGCGTGTGGGCAAAATCCACCGTGGTAGTCTGGCCGGCCACAACGCCGACGAGGAGGGTATCGGTCGGCCGGGCGCGATCGTAGCCGGGCGGCGCCGTCTCCTTGAGAGTGTAGGTGCCGGGTGCCAGCGATCCGAAACGGTAGGCCCCATCGGCGGCCGTGATGAAAACACCCAACCGCAGCGCACCCTGCCACAGCTCCACCCGCGCCTGCTCCAGCGTCGGTTCCCCGGCCTGATAGAGCACATCGCCGTTCGTGTCCTCGAACACCACTCCGGCGATCGCCGCAACAGACGGGGTTGGTGTTGGCGTGTCGGTGGGGGTGGCCGTTGGCGTCGGTGTCGGTGTCGCTGTAGGGGTGGCCGTCGGGGTCGGGGTCGGCGTCGGCGTGGGTGGCAGGGGCCGGTAGAGGATCTCGAGCAGCGGTCGCGTCTCGGCCACGGCATGCTCGCTGCTGCGCAGGAGCCGAGCGCCGTTGTAGCTGGCGTTGACGGGAACCAGAAGCAAGCCGTAATTCGTGGCCGGATTCCGGACCCAATCGGCCACAAGCTCCGTCAGCGAGGCTGTGACCTGTCCGCCACCGCTCAGGTATAGGGTCGCCACGGGTTGGGCATCCCAATCCTGTCCGGCCAGACCGCCGGGCCCGGCCCAGCTTTGTCCGGCCAGCGGTTGCTGGTAGGTGGCGGTAGCCTCGTCCCAGGGTCGTCGCAGCCGATACAGGTTGAGCGTCATCTGGGGACCGCCGGCCTCGGCATAGAGCTTGAGATTGGCCGCGGTGATTTCGATCGCCTCGGGCAACACCGCGTTCAACTCGAAACGGAGCAGGCCCCTGGCCACCTGATTGGGACGCAGCGAGAGGGTTTGGGCCTGGCCGTAGTTCGTCGTCGGGTTCCAGGCATCCAGCCAGGTGTCGGTTGTCCCGCCGTAGCCCTGGAGGCCTTCTTGCAGGCGTTTTTGCACGGGGAGATTGCCCCGATTGGCAAAAATCTCTAGCTGCACCACGCCCGCGGGCACGGTGACGAGCAGGTGGTTGTTGAGCGGAGAATCGGTCGTGATGGTCGTGCCCAGGCCCGGCGCCGTCTGCGAGATGACATAGCTGGCGCGCGGATCGAGCCCCATACGGACGAGGTCAAAATCGAGGTCCACAGGCTGGGTATCGGTGATGACCACCGACGCCCGCTCACGGGCCGGTTCGACCAGGACCGCCACATCGGTAAATTCCCGGCTGCTCCGCTTGCCGATGCCCAACCCGTAGAACGATTTGGCCTCGTCGGTGCGGATCAGGAACTGGTTCGGGTCATGTTCGCGCCGGTAGGACTGCATAAAGGCCACCGCCCAATCGCCGCTGAACGGTCGCGGTTCGACGGCATGACCGCCGGTATACCAGTGCAGTTCCAGCCGTCGCGGGCCAAAGGCGGCGATGGCGTTGTAGAACTTCTCGGCGTGCTGGCTTCGCACCGTGGTATCGTCGGAAGCATGCACGATGGCAATGGGGACATGTTGCAGGTTGCGGGCCAGCTCGACCGGGCTGCGCCGTCGGTATTCAAAAGGAACCTGCGCAGGGGTACCGCCGGTTTCGGTGATGATCCGGCTTTGGCGATAGGCGCTCGATTCGTTGTACCAGTCGGTCAGGTCGGTAATGGCCTTGTGGGTGACGACGGCGGCGAAGAGGTCGGGATACTTGGCGGCCATGACCGCGGCCATCATCCCGCCCATGCTGTAGCCGCCGACATAAATCCGATCGCGATCGATGGGATAGCGATCCAGCAGGTAATCAACGAACAGCCGGGCATCGTGCTGACTGCGCAGCGAGGCCAGAGGCGCACCGGCCGGCCCCAGGGCATTCAAACCGCGCTGTTCGGGTGAGGCCACAAACCAGTTGGCGGCAACGGCAGCGGCGGTGTAGTCGGTGATGAGCGCATCCACGGGTTTGCCGTTCCAGCCGTGGAAAAGCAACAGCAGCGGCCGGGGAAGCGACGTATCGGGAGGTTCCATGACAACGGCATCGAGCATCTGGCCGCCTTCGCCGGGAAAGCGAAGCGTATGGAAGCGGCCGCCGGCCAGGTTCTGACCGCGCACCCGGATGGCCAGATACCGCGCGTGCCACAGGTCGGTGGTGGGTTCGGTCGTCAGCACCACCTGGTTGAGGCCGGGTTGAATCAGCGCCGGCGGGATGGGATACTCGGTGATGACCAGGGGGTCGCAACCGGAGCGGCCGTCGGGAACTACCGTCCCGATGACCTGACCGTTGACCCAAATGGGATGGGGATTGGCCGGGTCGTTGCGCACGTTGTTGGAGGCCAGCAACAAATGGGCCTCCGTCACCGTGCCGGTATAGGGCAGGACAAACGACAGATAAACCGTGGTGAATTCGTTGGTGGCGCCCGGTGTAGGCGACGGTGTGAGAATGTAGCAGGTGGTGTCCTGATTCGAGAGGACTTCCACCATCGCTTGCGAGCGGTTGGGATCGCTGACCGCGGCTCGGACCGGGCCCAGGAGACCACCGACCAAGGCCAGAAGCAAAACCAGCAAAGTCCCCAAGACGATGCCAAGCCACGACGAAACGTTGCGTACCCCTACCAAAGCTAACCTGCTAGCCATAGTCCTCGATTATAGCCAGCCTGCACACAAAGGGGCAAAACATGAAGCCTCAGGACCGACAGCGAGCGCCCGGCTTGTCGGTCCTGAGGGGGCATCGGATCCGGTCAGGCGCTACCGTCCTCGTTCACGCCAGGACAAAGGCAGGAACAACCGCTCCGGCGCCGGATAATGGCCAAAGGGCACCTCGATGGTGATGTTCGGCGCAAGGGCCACCATGATGCCACCGGCCAGACCGGGCAGGAAGCCGGGCGGGCCGCTCGCGCTGACCCGATAGACGGCCGGTGCCGGCACCGTCAATTGGGCGTAGCCGGTCTCATCGGTGACGGCGCTCTCCATCGTCTGCAACCCCGACCAGATTTGGGCCACGATGATGGCACCGGCCAGAGGTTCTTCACCGGGGTCGATAAAGCCATCGCGATCGCGATCATGCCAGACATAGGCTCGAATGACGCCCGTGGGCGATGGCGTGGGCGTGGGTGGGGGCGCCAAGCCAAAGTTGACATCCAACGTCCCCGCTCCCGGCATCAGCCAGCGATTGGGCGGTGGCGTCGTCAGCTCGTGGTTGGCCGGGACGACCAGGATCAGCTCATAGGTTTGGGGATTGAGCCCGGTAAATTGATAGGCCCCGGTGGCGTCGGTCTGGGTCTCGAAGAGGAGCTGGCCGCTCGTATTGCGCAGCCACAACGTCACCCCGGGGATGCCGGGCTCGCCGGCATCGGGTTCGTATTCGCCGTTGCGATTGCGATCCTCCCAGACAAGGCCGGCAATGCGGCCACCCGTGGGCGTGGGCGTGGGGGTGACGGTGGGCGTCGGCGTGGCGGTGGGCG
>JBBINH010000069.1:0-14355 GCA_037443945.1 Caldilineales bacterium | reverse complement strand
GCCCCCGACGCCCTGGCTGGAACTCACTCCCAGCGTGCTCTATCCGGCCCCGGCAGCACCCCAAACCGTCGTGCTCGGTTTCGGCAATCAGACGGTCAACGACACCCTGCGGCTGAGCCTGAGCGGGCCACTTCGTTTTGCCAACGGCGCTTCGGTCCAAGAATTCGTCCTCAGCCATACAAGCGGGTCCCTGGCGCTGATGCTGTATGTCGAAGCCGAAGCCACCGCCGGGACGCCCTTTACACTCAGGGCCGCTACCGGCCGCAGCGAAGGCACATGGGAAGGGGCCGTCGGCTACGGCGTCTATTGGCCGCTGGTACAAAGGCAGAGGATGCAGCCATGACGTGGAGACGGTTTGTCGGTATCCTGAGTGTTGTCTGCGTCGTTGCCATGGCGGGCGCCTGCCGGGGTCGTAATCCGCCGCCTCCGCCACCCCTGCCGCCGACGGCCACGCCCACACCCCTGCCGCCGACGGCTACGCCCACAGACCCGCCGCCGACGGCTACCCCTACATCCTTGCCACCGACAACCACGCCTACACCTACACCCCTGCCGCCAACGGCCACACCCACACCCGGGTCGGATCAGGCGGCCTTGCTGGCCCAGGGGGACCGCTTCCTGCACAACGGGGACTATCAGGCCGCCATCAGCAGCTATCAGACGGCTGCCGACGACGGCGATAATGCCGCCGTGCGGGCGCAGGCGCGCTTCGGTTTGGGCAAGGCCTATTGGCTGAGCGGGCAGAACGAGGCCGCTGCCGCTGCTTTTGCCGCCCTGGCCGCCGATCCGGCCTGGGTAGACGCCCATCCGGAAGTGCTTTACTGGTTGGGACGGGCCGAAGCCGCGCGCGGCCGGGTCGAGGCGGCGGTTCGCGCCTTTGCCGCCTATGCCGAACGCAGACCTGTGCTGGCCCACCGTGCCTACGAAGCCAGCGGCCAGGCCTATCTGAACGCGTTGGATCCCGGACGCAGCCTGGTCGCCTTTCGCCAGGCGCTGGAAGCGGCGCCCGATCTGCTGGATCGCCTGCGGGCACGCGAGGGCATTGCCGAGGCTGCCATGCAGGCCGGCGACCCGGCCACAGCCATCGCCCAGTACCGGGCCATTCTGGCCGTGGCCCGTCAGCCCGGCTATCGGGCGGAAATGCTGTATCGGTTGGCCCAGGCCCAACTGGCCGCAGGCGAGACCGAGCTGGCCTGGCAA
The DNA here is from genome assembly GCA_037443945.1 of Caldilineales bacterium. Taxonomy (GTDB): domain Bacteria; phylum Chloroflexota; class Anaerolineae; order J102; family J102; genus SSF26. Next base: position 13,155 of record JBBINH010000069.1, on the reverse strand, counting down.
AGCCTGGAACAGGCCATGCGCACCCATCCGGAAAGCCCGTATGCCTATCAGGCAGCCATTGCCCTGATGAGTGCCGGGCGTTCGTTTGACGAGTTGCTGCGCGCCCGCGTTGACTTCGCCGCCGGCGCCTATGGGCCGGGTTTTGCTGCCCTTGCGCGCTATCAGGCCGCTCATCCCGACCACGATGGCGAGGTCTATGCCCTGGCCGCCCGTGCCTACGAAGCCCAGGGTAACTATGCCGCCGCCGTGCCCTACTGGGTGCGTCTGCTCGAGACCTTTCCAACCGATCCACGGCGAGGTGAGGCCTGGCTGGGCTGGGCGCGCAGTTTGTGGCGCCAGGGGGATACCACCGGCGCCCGCGCGGTCTATCTGCGGGCGGCCGAGAAGGCCGACGGCGAGACCGCCGTTACCGCCCTATGGTGGGCGGGCTTTCTGGCCGAGCGCGAGGAGGCGCTGCTGCCTGCAGCCGCCCAGACCTACCTGCGGTTGGCCCGCACCTACCCCCTCAGCCGCTATGCGACCCAGGCCCGCTTTCGCGCTGGCCTGGCCTTTTACCGAATGGGCGATACCGATCAGGCCCGCGCCATCTGGACCGAGCTGGCCGCAGCCGACCGGGGGCTATGGGGCGCAGCGGCCGATTTCTGGCTGGGTAAGCTCTTGGCCGCCGGCAACGAGGCGATGACCATCGCCCATTGGCGGCAGGTGGCCCTTCGCCAAGGGAGTGAGAACTACTACGGCGTGCGCGCCGCCCAAGAGGTCGAGCGACGAACCGGGCTCTCCCCTCTGCCGACACCAACGCCGGTCGCCGCCGCTCTGGCCGACTGGTTGTCGACATGGGTCACGAGCACCGTCGATCTGACGACGCCGTTGCCCGGCGAGGAAGCGGCGGCCGAGTGGCACCGTATCGGCGAGTTTGCCGCCGCCCGCAGCGCTTTTGAAGCCCTGCGAACCGAGTTCCAGCATGACCCCGTGGCCCTGACCCGGCTGGCTCGGGTTGCGGCCGAACTGGGCTACTACGATACCTCGGTGCGGGCAGCGGCACGCGTTCATGCCCTTTCCGGGCAGCCTCTGGCCACGCTTCCACGAGCCTTACAGGAATACATCTACCCCCTCCATTACGGCGACCTGATCGTACCGGCTGCCCGCCGGTACGGTCTCGACCCGGTCGTTCTGCTGGCCCTCATCCGCCAGGAGTCCCTCTTCGGGGCCATCGCCACGAGCAGCGCCGGCGCGCGCGGTCTGACCCAAATCATGCCGGCCACGGGCCGCGGCATTGCCCAACGTCTGGGCTGGCCTCATTACAGCGACGAGTTGCTGGCCCGCCCTTACGTTAGCGTGGCCTTCGGCGCTTATTACCTGGCGGAAGGGCTGCGCGGGGCCAACGGCAGCCTTAGCCAGGCCCTGGCCGGCTATAATGGCGGTCCCGGCAATGCCGCTTTCTGGCGACGATTGGCCGGTGCCGATGATGATTTGTTTCTCGAGCTTATCAACTTCACCGAGACCCAAAACTACCTGCGGGCCGTTTTGCTGCAAGCGCATTACTACCGACGTTTGTATCCCGACCTGGAAACACACTTTCTCGACACCGGCTGATTCGCTTCGATGAAGACCTCCGATGCCACTGCGCTCCATTTCCTCAAGTTGGGCGGCAGCCTGATCACGCTCAAGTCGCAGCCGCTGACGCCGCGGCCTCTGGTCATCCAACGGTTGGCCGACGAGATCGCCCGCACCTGGTGGCCGGGCCGGCCGCTCGTGCTGGCCCACGGCAGTGGCAGCTATGGGCATGTCGTCGGTCGGCGCTATCGCGTCCGCAGCGGTGCCGGCCCCGATGCCGGCACCGACCCTATGGGCTGGCGCGGTTTTGCCGAAACGGCCCATATTGCGGCCCAGCTCAATCGCCTGGTCATGGCCGCTCTGCTGCGGGCGGGATTACCGGCGGTGGCCCTGCCGCCTTCGGCCCTGGTGCGTTGCCACGATGGGACCATCACCCGGTTTTTCGTCGAGCCGGTGCACCAGGCCCTGGTCCGCGGTTTGCTTCCCGTCCTGTTCGGCGATGTGGCCTTTGACGATCACCGCGGGACGACCATTGTCGCCACCGAGGAGGTTCTGGCCGCGCTGGCCGAGCATCTCCCGCCGGCCCGGATCAGTCTGGTCGGGGTGGTAGACGGCGTCTTCGAGGCCGATCCCATGCGCCATCCCGAAGCCCGCCCCCTTCCCCACCTGACTGCCGCCCAGATTCAGCAGCAAACCGCCGTGTTGGGTGCCTCCCATGGCATCGATGTCACAGGGGGTATGGCCGGCAAAATCGCCATCATGCTAACGCTGCTGCAACGCCATCCCGGTCTGCGCGTCCACCTGTTATCCGGCGAGCAACCCGGTCGGTTGGAGCGCCATCTGCATGACCCCGACGCGCCCCTGGGGACACTGCTAACGTGGGCCTAGCGGGACACGCTCGCCGGCGCACCGAGGAGCCGGGCGCTTGAGCCGTTGCCGCCAATCCCGGTTATAATGGGTCGCTACCAGCCTTTTCTCATGGTTACCATCCATGTCCCGTATCTGTCATCGTTGCGGCCTGCCCGTTCCCCAAGGCTGTAACGTCTGTCCGAATTGCGGTGCCACGATCCGCCGTCTCGATGCGGTGATTCGCTGCCGTCATTGCCGTCGGCGGACCCCGTCCCATCTAACCCTCTGTCCGCACTGCGGTCGCCATCTGCAGCCCTGGCAGCCGAATCGGCTCCTCTTCCTGGCCACCGTGGGCGTGTTGGTGCTGATGTGGGTCTCGTTGGGCGGGCAAAGCCTACGACTTCCATCCCTGACCCGTCTACGGACGCAGATCGTAGCCGTTCTACCCCGGCCGGTGAGCCCGGAAGAAGTCCCCGCCGGCGCAGAAGGTGTGGTCCCCGTCGTCACACCGACGGTGGAAGCATTCGTCATCCCGACGCCCATCGTGGTGATCCCGCTGGAGTCGGAACTGCCCGCCGAACCGGAGGCCGGATCCGTCATAACCCCTACGTCCGTTGTGACCGCCACGGCAGCGCTGACGCCGACGGTGGCCTTGACGAACACGATCGAACCCGACGAAACCATCGCGCCAGGAACCCTCATCACGCCCACAACGACGGCCACGACGACGGTGGCGCAGACACCAACGGCGACGATGACACCCACGCCCACCATCCTGCCTTCGCCTACGGCCACGCCCTCGCCTGTTGCCAATCCGAGCGCTACTCCTACGGCGACCGCTGTTGGCGATACCTACACGGTGGCTCCGGGTGATACGCTGGTGCTCATTGCCGAACGCGTCGGTCGCAGTGTGGCGGCGCTGATAGCCTATAATGGGATCAGCAACCCTAATGCCCTGCGCGCGGGACAGGTTCTGCGGATTCCCCCGGCCGATTACACTCCGCCTCCGCCGACGCCGACCCCCACCCGAGCACAAGCAAGGGCTACCCCTACACCGCCTCCGGCCACACCCACACCGGCCGTTACCGTTCCGGCGCCGGTGCTCGTCTCGCCGGGAAGTGGTTCCGGTTTTCGGGGCAACGACGCCCTGATTTACCTGAAATGGCAGAATCCGGGCGGGTTGCCCGAAGGCGCCGGCAATCGGCTGGTGATCGGGGTTCTCGTCGGTCCCGATACGGTGGACTGGCGTTTTCGGGAGAACCTGGGCACCGTCACCGATTTCCAGGTGCCGGCCTGGTTGTTCGGTCAAGCCCCGCAGGAATTCGGCCGTACCTACGTCTGGTATGTCGAAGTTGTCCTCGGTGATACCCCGGTCTCACCGCCCAGCCCGCGCTGGCAATTCCAATGGCAGTAAGTGTGTACCGATGACCCGTAAACTGACCGAATTGCTCCTCCGACTAGGGAATCCCCAGACGCGACTCAGCCACCAGGCCCTGGTGCATCTGTCCGATCTGAACGCCCAGGAGCTGGCCCAATTTCAGAATGCCTGGGCCACCTACGATACCGAGCGCCGTGTGGCCATCCTGGAGGCGTTGGTCGAGTTGGCCGAAACCCATGTCGAATACGATTACCGTGCGATTTTCCGCTGGGCCCTCAACGACGGCGATGCCCGTGTGCGCGCTCGCGCCATCGCCGGTCTGTGGGAAGACGAACGTCCACAGCTCATTCCCATTTTCCAACGCCTGCTGGCCAGCGATCCGGCCATCGAAGTGCGCGAGGCGGCAGCGGTGACCCTGGGTCGCTTTGTCTACTGGGGCGAAATCGGTGCCGTCGAGTCGCCTTTGCTGGAGGACGCCGTGCAGGCCTTGTGGGATAGCTTCCACAGCGAAACCGAAGCTCTGGAGGTACGCTGTCGCGCCCTGGAGGGTCTGGCTACTTCCGGTCGACCGGGGGTGGTTCGTCTGATCGAAAATGCCCTCTACAGCGCCGATCTCGAAATGCGGGCCAGCGCCCTCTTTGCCATGGGCCGCAATGCCGATCCGCGCTGGATCCCCTACCTGCTGCCCTATCTGGACGAAGAGGAGCCACTGCTGCGGCTGGAGGCCGTGCGTGCCCTGGGCGAATTGGAAGCCCGCCAGGCCGTGCGACCGCTCATCCAGCTGATCGCCCGGGAGACGGATAACGAGGTCCGCATGGCCGCGCTAACCGCTCTCGGCCAGATCGGTGGTCCCGAAGCCCGCCGGGCGCTGGAGGCCGCCACCGCCTGGGAGGATGAAGCCATTGCTGCCACAGCCGCAGCCGCCCTGGAAGAGCTGCTGGGCAATGAAGGCAATACCTTCGATCTGATCAACCAGGTGCTCGGCCTGGAAGAAGACGAAACGGCTTACGACGAGGACGATTTCGGCGACATGCTGGAAGAGGAACTGCGCGCCTTGTGGGAAGAAAACGACGACGCCGAGGCTCGCTGGAGACGACATGGCTGATGTCGCCAAGCTGCAGGCCCTGGGCCATGTCTTTTTCAACGTACTGGGGCCGATTGCTCTCCTGGTGGCCATCGGTTATGGGCTCCAGCAACGGTTGCAGCTCGATACACGTTCCCTCAGTCGCGTCGTTTTTTTCGTCCTGACCCCCAGCCTCATCTTCACGTCCATCCTGAGCCTGGAGATCGATGTCGACACCATCGGCCGTACCCTGGTCTTCGCCGCTATCGATATGGCCGTTATGGGCCTAATAGCGGCGTTGCTGACCCGGCACTGGGGGTATGACCATCGGCTGGCCGGCGCCTTTATGGTTACGACCATCCTACTCAACAACGGCAACTACGGCCTTCCCCTCAATCTCTTCGCCTTCGGTGAAACCGGTTTCGGCTATGCCCTCGTCCTCTTTATGTTCAACAGCCTGGTCGGCAATACCCTCAGCATCTTCATCCTGGCCCACGGTCAGGACGGTCTGCGTCAAGCGGTATGGCGCACCCTCAAGGCACCGATCCTATGGGCCATGCTGTTGGGTTTCGGCGCCCGACTGGCCGGTGTCCAACCGACCGGCGCTTTCTTCACCATGTTGCAGATGACCGGTCGTTCGGCCATCCCGGTTTTTCTTCTCATCCTGGGCATGACCCTGACCCAAACCCGTGCCCGCCTGGGCAACAACGCCGTCACCCGGCTCACCGTATTGCGCATGTTGGGCGGACCGGCCCTGGCACTTCTGCTGGCGCGTGGGGTTGGGCTGACCGGTCTTCCCTTTGCCGTAGCCGTGCTTCAGGCTTCGATGCCCACGGCGGTCAACACCATCGTGCTGAGCAACGAATTCGAAGCCTCGCCGAGTTTTGTGGCCGGCGCCGTTCTCTTCACCACCCTGGCGAGTCTGATCACCTTACCCGTTTTGCTGCTTGTCTTGAGTCCTTGAGTTTTGTCAAACGCCGACTTCCCGAGAATGCATGCCCTTGTTGCCATCCCCCTTGACGACGCCCTGCTCATGATTCACGACGGTCTGATGGCTACAGCAGGTCCAGAACGCTACCGCTACTGCTTCCGAGTCCTGAGATGAGTCCACCAGGAACTACCCCTTCGCGACGTCGTCTTCATGCGCTCATCAGTGGTTATGTCCATGGTGTGGGCTTTCGCGTTTTTGTCCTCCGGCGGGCGCAGATGCTGGGCCTGACCGGTCGCGTGCGCAACCTCTATTTCCCGGCGCGGCAGGTCGAGGTCATTGCCGAAGGGCCGGAGGAAGCCCTGCAACAGCTTTTGGCGGCGCTGCAGCGGGGCCCTGCGGCTGCCGAGGTCACCCGCGTGGAGGTTCATTGGGAACCGGCCACGGGTGAGTTCGCGGATTTTGCCATCGGATAAGGCCATGACCGAGCTCATCGAGTCGACCCCTACCGCTACAACCCGCTCCTACGAAGCCGTAGGTCGCCAGGCCTGGATTGTGTTGTGGACGGCGTTCGCCATCTTTCTGCTCATCGTCATCGGCACGCCTCTGCTGATCCGCTGGTATCTGCAAAATGCCACGATTCCACGCTTCGCCCGCGTCGAGGTCATTCGCGGCACGACGCTGGTCGTCGGAGCCGAAAGCGAAAACGTCACGGCCGTTGTGGACGTGTGGCCCATTCCCCGAGAAGGCGCGCTGGTGCGCACCGATGAAACGGCCCGCGCGAACATCTCGGTTTATAGCGACGAAAAGGCCACGGTGAACCTGGTGACGGCGCAATTGCGCAACAACGGTGAGTTGCGTTTCCTGCGGGCGCGGGCACCCCGTTTTCGGCGCAGCACCCTGCCGGAAAGGGTGGAGTTCCAACTCGGCATCGGACGGGTGCGTATTACCGGCCACACCCGGCTCGACCGCCCGGTGGATATCTTCGTGACCACGCCCCACGCCCGGGTTTCGCTGCAGGATGGCGATGATGTGGCCATTGCCGTCACCAACGAGAATACCGAGGTCAGCGTTCGCAACGGCACCGCCCACGTCGAAGCCCAGGGCCAACGCGTGTTGCTCAGCAGCGGTCAGCGTACGGCCGTCCGTCTGGGTCTGCCGCCATCGGCACCCATGGCCGGCCCTGTCAACCTGGTGGTCAACGGCGATTTTACCGCTCCTCTGGAGGGGACCTGGCAGGTCGAAGCCATGGTGGATGCTCGCGACCCCACCCAGGTCGCCTACGGCACGGTCACCGTAGTCGAGGCCGGCGAACGCAAAGCGGTCTACTTCGAGCGCGAGGGCGAAGACGGCATCCATACCGAGACGGCCATCACCCAGGAGATCAACGCCGATGTGCTCGATTACGACAGCCTCATCCTGCGGCTGGACGTCCGCCTGATCAGCCAGAGCCTGCCCGGCGGCGGCCAGCAATCGTCCGAGTTTCCGCTGATGGCGCGGATCGATTTCATCGACGTGGACGGCAACCCCCAGTTCTGGACATGGGGTTTTTATGCCGTTGACCCTATTGCCAACTGGCCTATTCGCAATGGCGAAAAGATCCCGGCCTTTCTCTGGTACGATTACGAATCGCCCGATTTTCTGAACAGTCCGACCTTTCCACGGCCGCAAAAGGTTACCCGTATCCGCATCTACGCCAGCGGCCATAACTACCGCAGCATGGTCACCGGCATCGGCCTGATTGCGCAATAAAGGCCGAGTGTCCCAGGGGTTACCAACGCAACCGTGCCCGGGATGCTTTCAAGTCGATCGGAACCGACCTCATAGCCATGCCCTGTATCACGCCAGAGCCAGGCTTTCGGGATGCGTCAAGGGTCGGCAGTTCAACGGGGTTGGGTGCCCAGCCGCACCCGGATGGCCTGTTCTTTACCGTCGCGCACGACGGTCACCGTCACGATCTCGCCACTGCGCGTCTTGGTCTCCAGATACACGGTCAGATCCTGAAACGTGGCTACGGGTGCGTCGTTGATGCGGACGATGATATCGCCGCCCACCGGCACGCGACTGTTGCCCACTCTAACAACCCGGTCCGGCGCTCGCAGCCCGGCACGCGCGGCCGGACCGTTGGCCACCGTCTCCAGAATGAGCAGCCCTCGGGTAACGGGCACCTTCATACCGGCCTGTTCCAGAAGCGCGGTCAACTGCGGGTTCAGCTCGACTACCTGGACACCCAACCAGGGATGCGGATAGAACCCGCGGGCAATAAGCACCGGCACCACGCGTGCCACCGTGTTCGCCGAGACGGCAAAGCCGATGCCGGCCGAAGCGCCACTGGGGCTGACGATCTGCGTATTGACGCCGATAACACGCCCCTGCAGATCGAGCAAAGGCCCACCCGAATTGCCGGGATTGATGGCGGCATCGGTCTGAATCACTTCGCCGATGAAACGGTTGTTCTCCGGGCTCTGGATAACCCGCCCCAAGGCGCTGACAATGCCCATGGTCAGGGTTTGCTCTAGGCCGAAGGGGTTGCCAATGGCAAGGACGATTTGCCCCACGCGCAACTGCGCCGAATCGGCCAGGGGTAACGGCGGTGGCAACGGTTCGTTTGTTCTGATGCGGATGACGGCCAGATCGTTCACCGGGTCGGAACCGACCAGGCTCGCCGGAAAGGTGCGGCCGTCGGCCAGGGTGACATCAAGGGCCTGGGCGCCTTCGACAACGTGGTAATTGGTGACAATATGACCCTGAGCATCATAGACGAAGCCGGTTCCCGTACCGCCTTGGGGGATGACCTGTCCGAAGAAGTCCACCACAGTCCGCCGATTGCGGATGTGGACGACAGAGGGGCCGGCTTTGTCGTAAATGGCGACGAGTTGTTCCTGAAGGGCCGTGGCGATATCGGCGCGAGTGGATAGCGGTAGCGGTGTGGGCGTAGCGGTAGGGGCGGCCCTCACCGCCAGAGCCATGCGGCTACCGATGAGAATGCCTATCAAGAGCAGTAAAACGGCCACCACCGGCCAGATGAGCCGCTGTCTACGCCGGAACATAGCATCCTCCATAGGCGCGGGGACGATCGCCGGTATGGCAGGACAATACCGACGATCGGGGCGACGTAGGGGCACCCCCAGACAAGAGGAGCAACCCCTAATCGTCCAAGATAACACCTGCTTATGACACGACCATGACGATTTCATTGCGATTCGATCATAGTCTATCACACTTTGCGCCGGATGGATGGACAGCGGCATAATGACCTATGGCCGCCGCAGCGAGATGGTTACGGCGGGGAAGAGGGTATACCCATGTCATCTGCGCTGTGCGAACGCCATGCCTTCTGCTGCTTCCTATGATGCGGTCGTCGTCGGTTCGGGGCCGAACGGCCTGGCGGCTGCCATTACCCTGGCGCATGCCGGTTGGTCGGTACTGGTCATGGAGAAAGCCGAGACCGCCGGCGGAGGGTTGCGCTCGGCAGCTCTGACGTTACCGGGCTTTGTCCACGATCCCTGCGCCGCTTTCCATCCCCTGGGAGTGGCATCTCCCCTCTGGCGCCGTTTACCGCTGGCCGCCCATGGCTTGCGGTGGATTCACCCACCGGCGGCAGTCGCCCATCCGTTTGATGATGGCACGGCGGTCGTGATCACGGGCGATGTGGCCGCAACAGCTGCACAGCTCGGCCGCGATGCCGGGACCTACCGACGGCTTATGGGGACCTTCGCCCGCGCCTGGGAGCCGATCGTCCACGATCTGCTCGGTCCGTTGCGCTTGCCCCATCATCCACTTGCGGTGCTCCGTTTCGGCCTGGCGGCGCTATGGCCGGCTACAACCCTGGCCCGGATGATGTTTCGCGAGGAACGTGCGCGCGGCGTCTTCGCCGGTATGGCCGCCCATGCCATCATGCCGCTGACATGGCCGGCTACGACGGCCTTCGGCTTTATGCTCGGCCTTCTGGCCCATGCTGTAGGCTGGCCCATCGTGGCCGGTGGCTCCCAACGCTTCGCCGATGCCTTGGTCTCTTATCTTCGCGCTCAGGGTGGTGAAATTGTTACCGGCCATACCGTCCGTTCCGCTGCCGATCTGCCGGCGGCCAGGGCCATCCTCTTCGCCGTAACCCCGCGACAGTTCCTCAGCCTGGCCGGGGAACGACTTCCTCCTGACTACCGAAGACGGCTGGCGCGCTACCGCTATGGGCCGGGGGTCTGCAAGGTGGATCTGGCACTGGATGGGCCAATCCCCTGGCGAGCCCCGGCATGCGCCCAGGCCGGCGCAGTGCACATAGGCGGGACGCTGGCCGAAATCGCCGAGGCCGAAGCCGCCGTCTGGCGGGGCGAACACCCCCAATGGCCGTTTCTGATTCTGGGTCAACAAAGTCTTTTCGATCCGGCCCGTGCGCCTGCGGGCAAGCACACGGTATGGGTCTATTGTCACGTGCCCAACGGTTCCACCGTAGACATGACCGACCGGATCATCGCCCAGATCGAGCGCTTTGCGCCTGGTTTTCGGTCCCGGATCCTGACCGTACACACACGCACCGCCGCTGCCCTGGCCACCTACAATCCGAACTACATCGGCGGCGACATCAACGGCGGCGTCCAGGACTTGCGTCAACTGTTCACCCGACCGGTCATCGCCCGCAATCCCTACGCCACACCGGTCCGAGGCTTTTACCTCTGTTCGTCGTCTACCCCGCCCGGTGGCGGTGTACACGGCATGTGCGGCTATTGGGCAGCACGCACGGCGCTGGCAAGGGAGGGCCCGCAACGCTCCCATCGCCCTGCATGATATACTGGGTCTGTTGAGCGTTTGTCCTCCGTCGGAGCGTTGCGCTAGGCTCCTGGCGTTTCCGTATCCCACCCATGATCCACACCGAAAATCTAACCCGCGTGTTCCGGCGCCGCGACGGTAGCACAATAACGGCCGTCGATCGGCTCAGTATCGACGTCGCTCCCGGCGAGGTCTTCGGCTTTTTGGGGCCTAATGGGGCCGGTAAAACGACCACCATCCGCCTGCTGACCTGTCTGATTGCTCCCACCGATGGCCGAGCCACGATCAACGGCCTGGAGGTGGGCCGCGATGATACGGCCATCCGCCGTCAGGTGGGTCTGTTGACCGAAACCCCGGGGTTGTATGACCGTCTGAGCGCTCTGGCCAATCTGGTCTTCTTTGCTCAACTGTACGGTGTGAAAGACCCCGGCGGTCAGGCGGCCCGCTATCTGCAGCTGTTAGGACTGTGGGATCGCCGCGATGACGAAGTCGGCACGTTTTCCAAAGGGATGCGACAGCGCCTGGCCCTGGCTCGTGCCCTTTTGCATGAACCGCCGTTGCTTTTTCTGGACGAACCGACGGCCGGCCTCGACCCAGAAGCCGCACGGTTGGTGCGCGATTTTATCGCCGACCTGCGCAGCCGCGGACGCACCATTTTCCTGTGCACCCACAACCTCGACGAGGCCGAACGTCTCTGTGATCGCGTGGCCGTGTTCAACTCGCGACTGCTGATCCTCGATACGCCGGCCAACCTACGCCGGCACTTCTTCGGTCGTCAGGTGGTCTTTCACCTGCGGGCCGTTCCCCCCGATGTGCTCACCTTGGTGACGGCACAGCCTTATGTCCAAAGCGCCGAAGTCATCGACAAAAAGCTCCTGGTGCGTCTGGTCGATCCCGAACAACATAATCCTGACCTGGTTCGCCTTTTAGTAGCCGCAGGGACCGATATCCAGTTTGTCGGCGAGCTACGCCGCTCTCTCGAGGATGTGTATCTGCAGCTCGTGAGCGAAAGTCGCAACGAATAAGGACGGGGAAATACGACATAAAAGGCCGGGGACGCCGATGCTTTGGTGAGTTCTAATACATTGCTTACAAAAAACTGACGTTGCACTAACCCTCCCGGCCCATACTTGGCTCAGAATCGTCAATCGGCACGAATCCTACGACCATCCCATCTTCCTAAATACCGAGGAGGTACGTTATGGCGCAGCTGATCCGTTGGGATCCCTTCCGTGAGATGATGCAGATCCGCGAGGCCTTTGATCGCCTCTTCGACGAGACCTTTGCCCTGCCGCGACTGCGCGAGCCGATGAGCTGGACCCTGGCGCTCGATGTGGCCGAAAAGGACAATGCCTATATCGTTAAGGCCTCTGTGCCCGGCGTTAACCCCGAAGATATTGACATCAGCATCACCGACAACGTCCTGACCATTCGCGGCGAGACGAAGGTTGAGAAAGACATCGAGAAGGCCGAATACCACCTGCGTGAGCGCCGCTACGGCAGCTTCAGCCGCTCCCTCTCTCTGCCGGCGCCGGTTAATGCCGATGCCGTCGAGGCAAGCTATGAGAACGGCGTGCTGACGCTGCACATTCCCAAGGCCGCCGAAGCGCAGCCGCGCAAGATTACAGTCAAGACGGGCAAGACCATCGAAGGCGAGGCGAGCAAGGCCTGATCGGTTCTTCTCCTGCAAGCCCCACTGAAGCCGCTATCCGGGTTGGATGGCGGCTTCGTTTTTTACCATGACCCGAACGAATCCCTCCACCCGAGAACCAATCTGGGGCACAGAACCATCGCGCCAGACCCTCTGCCACTTTTGGAGCGCAGTGATCCTTACCAAGCTCATTCGCGCCCTTGCCCTCCGCAGACGTCCGGTGGGCTATTTGCCCGAGAACCCGTTCAGGGCGTATACTGTTGGAATGGATTCCTCATTAGCAACCCGGAGTGCAGTGCTTATCAATGCTCTACGACAAAACTACTCATTAGGCCAAAAAAGCGTTAAGAAGACGAAAGACGGCACTCCGCTGTTGCTTCGTATCTAACCAAGAACGGATTTTCGAGAAGCTTTTTCTAATGCGCTTAGAACATTGATAAGCCTCACCCGGAGACGAATGGCCATGACCTTTACTGTAACCGATTTTCACGATTTAGTCCGGCTGCTCTGGGAGAACCCTCAGTGGCGGGCTGAGCTGCGCCGCCTGGTGCTCACCGAAGAGCTGCTGGAGTTGCCGGACCTGGTCCGCCGCATGGCCGATTGGCAAAAGGCGATGACCGAGGACCATCGTGCTTTGGCCGCTGAAGTCCGCACCCTGGTTGTAGAGGTTCGCGCTTTGGCTAAGGCCCAGGCCCGCACCGAAGCACGCGTCGAACGACTCGAAACCGCCCTCACCGAACTCGCCGCCGAAGTCCAAACCCTGGCCGAAGGGCATCGCGCCCTAACGGCGGAGGTTCGCACCCTGGCCGAAGGGCATCGCGCCCTAACGGCGGAGGTTCGCACCCTGGCCGAAGGGCATCGCGCCCTAACGGCGGAGGTTCGCACCCTGGCCGAAGGCCTACGCACCCTAAGCGAAGACCATCGCGCCCTCGCCGCCGAAGTCCAAACCCTGGCCGAAGGCCTACGCA
>JBBINH010000068.1:0-14629 GCA_037443945.1 Caldilineales bacterium | reverse complement strand
GTCGGCACCGTCACGGGCGCACAGGCCGAGAGCAGCAGGTTGACCAGCAAGACCATCATCCACGTGCGTTTCATCTTCGCATCCTCCTGTGGCGGTCATCGCCGCCCAACGCCACCGAGCTCAGCCGCGGCGACCGAGCGCAGCGAGGGAGCAGTCGGCTGCAGCGAGTGGTTGGGCGGCGTGATGCGTGTACTTCCTCACCGTCTTCGATAAATCTCTCGGCGGTGACCAATCGCGTGGATCACGATGATCTCTTCATCCCAGAGTACCTCATAAATGACGCGGTAGTCACCTACGCGAAGCTTGTAGAGCCCTGCAAGGTCACCGGTCAATGCCTCAAGACGAATCGCATCCAGGTTTGAAGCCAGCCAGTTGATGCGCTGAACGATATGACGCCCTATAGGCTTGTCTAATCGTTCCAGCTCTTGAGATGCGGCCCCCAAGATGCGAATACGGTACTCGGTCATGACGCCAATCCAAGACGCCTAATCACATCTTCAAACGATTCACCACGTTCACCGCTTGCTACCGCTTGCTTTTGGCGTAAGAGCCTCTCGCGAACTGCTTTCCGAATAGGTAGACCCTCATCAGGATCTCCAAGTAGTTCTAGCAACTTTTGTTCAACAGTAGTCTCGATCATTTCTCGCAGTTCGTCTTTTGTCATCTGAGCCACTGTAGCCATCATTCTCCTCCGTAACCTGTGTCCTGGGCAGTCTACTAAGCCTTCCAACGGCAGAGCTAAGCTGCCCTTGGCGACCTGCCCGCCAACGGCTACGCCTCCTCCAGAGACGCATCTCTGCCTACAGCTAGGGTGCTTGGGACAACTGCAACGGAAGGTTCGACGGCCGCTACCGGCCCGCCGCCGCAGCCTACAGCCCAAATCGGGCCATCGCTGGCGCTATCCTCGCAGGCCGTCACCGCCGTCACCACCGTTGGCAGCCAGCGTAGCGCTAAAGGTCTACTTTGTCAAACACAACGGCCGCCCAACGGCACCGAGCTCAGCCGCTGCGACCGAGGGAAGCGCAGCGAGCCGAGGGAGCAGTCGGCTGCAGCGAGATGTTAGCCTGCGGTCCTTCAATGAGCTAAGTCGCTTTGTAAGGCTTTGCATCTCGCCAGATGCGTTCAGCAATGTCACGAAAGTAAACAAACCAAGAGGGACTTTCATTGGCTCTAAGAATCAGATGGGGCCTCGAGGCAGGACTGACCTGATATGGTAACAATTCAACGACGATATGGCCAGTCGGTAATTGGGTGTCAATAGCTACCAAGCTCAACGTTGGTACGAAACCAATAAATCGAACCTCCAGTTTGCCAGTTCCCTGTGTAGCTTCACTAATACGATTGATGAGTCCCAATGAGCTCCGCACGTCAGAGATAAAACCTCTTAAGGATGTTTCAAGGAGTGGACTCATCGCTCTACATACAACCTCATTATTAGGATCTACCATTGCCACCCTGATAGTTGCGCCATCCCGTAGCCGTTTTTCGAAGAACTCTGTGTAGCGCAGTACAATGGCTAAGGAGCGGCCAATGATTAGGATATCCTTCGCATTCTGAGCACGGGTAGGAAGGGGCTGCAACTCTGTTCGTAACTGTAGCGGTGGACTTGTAAGTCTCCCTGTCCTATGGAGCAATGATAACGCTGCTTCAATTTGCTTATCTCTTTTGACCGTCTCGTAGCTCGTAATTAGTTGGGCAACTGAAAGTGCTCCTAAAATGGAGAGTATCGCTGCCAGTGCCTGCTGGATATCATTGTTTCGAATACCTGAATAGGCGAGGACTGCTGCGACTACAACACCCACAATGAGTATCAAGTTTTCAGGCTCTTTCAGTACTTCTAGTAGTCTGCTGATTCGCTTCTCCATAACAATATGCTCCAAGTAAAGCAGGCTAGCAGCATAGGATTAGGTTGACAATTCCAGTGTAACGGCTTATATCTGGCAAACGTCCACATAAACAGCAGAAATTGGGCATCTGCCCAAAATGGGCTACAATCACTGACATCATCAGCCTAAACAGCAAAAATCAGGCAGCATCACCACCCCCTTGCAAAGGAGTTTGCCAATGGCCAAGAAACTCCTCGACCGGCTCCGTGAGGCTCTCCGACTCAAACATTCTTCCTACCGCACCGAAGATGCCTATAAACTGATGGCCCAACTCCTCTACGGCTCCGGCCTCCGCACCCACGTCCTCCAGCGCAGCGGCCTGGCCGTGCGCAGCCCCCTCGACCCATGACGCCCTCCCGCCGCACTGCACTGCGCCGGAGATGGGAGGGATGGTGGCTCTGATCGTCCTCGGCACCCAGCCCTTTCCCACGAGGTCTATCAGGCCATTCTCAACGCGCATATGTGGACGGAAACAAGATGCGAGAAGGAGCGCTTCTACCTTTTTGCGCCGTGCGGGACTCTACGCCATCCTGGAGCTATGGGGCGAGAGCACACTTTTCACTGGAGTACGATCACTCTACATGACGACCTAAGGCGTTGTCCAAGACGACTCGACTCGGTTCCGGAGTGTGTTGGCGCAAGAGGGGCAGGCAGGCATAACGTTCAAACGTTCAAACCTTCGAACGTTCTCAGGGCTTGCCGGGCGTAACCTCGCTCTGCGCCCAAAAGCGTTGCCAGGTCGCCTGGGCCACTTCCCGGCTGCGGGCATAGATCCGTTCGCAGTCGAGATGGGCGATCTCGCCATG
This sequence comes from Caldilineales bacterium, assembly GCA_037443945.1. Classification (GTDB taxonomy): domain Bacteria; phylum Chloroflexota; class Anaerolineae; order J102; family J102; genus SSF26. The sequence continues at coordinate 11,937 of JBBINH010000068.1, read as the reverse complement.
GCGCATGAGCACACGCCCGCCGACGATGGTCGTATCCACCCGACGGCCGTCGAAGCCGAACATGATATGCCAGGGCAGATTTTCCAGGCCGAGCGGTGTAGGCGGATCGTAATCCACCAGGATGATGTCGGCCAGGGCGCCGGGTTCCAGGCGTCCCAGAGGACGACCGAAGAACAGACCGGCCAGGGCGGCGTTATGGGCCGTGGCCATGCGCAGGAGTTGATCGGCCGGGAGGGTGCGCGGGTCGGAAGTGGCCACCTTGTGGAGCAGGTAGGCCACGCGCATTTCCTCGAACATGTCGTTGCTAAAGCCGTCGTTGCCCAAGACGGCCTTGATGCCCCCGCGCAATTGCGCCGGTACGTCGGCCACACCGACGGCGTTGTTCATGTTGGAACGAGGCTGATGGCTGACCCATGTCCCCGTCTCGCGCAGCAACGCCATCTCCCAGGGATCGATGTCAATGGCATGGGCGACGATGGTGCGCGGGCCGAGGATGCCGGCCCGGGCCAGGCGCTCGATGGTGCGCAGACCATAGGTGGCCAGAGCGTGTTCGCGGTCGGCCGGACCTTCGGCCGCGTGGATGTGAAAACCGATCTCGCCTAGGCTTGCGGCCTCGGCCCGGCAACGGGCCAGGGTTTCATCGCTGAGGGTGAGGGAGGCATGAAGGCCAAAGGTAGCGGCCAGACGAGGATGCCCTTCGGCCCGCGTTTTGCGGATGAAGCGCACGTTCTCGCGGATGCCGGCTGCGGCCACATCGGGGCCATCGCGATCGCTGACCTCGTAGCACAGACAGGCCCTCAACCCGGCCTGGTCGACGGCCTCGGCGATGACATCGAGGGAACCGTCGATGAAGCGATTGCTGGCATGATGGTCGATCAGCGTCGTGGTGCCGTAACGGATGGCATCGATCAGCGGCACCAGGGCCGAGTAACGCACGCCTTCGGCGTCGAGGGCCCGGTCCAGAGGCCACCACAGCCGCGCCAGGATGGCCGGGAAGTCGCGCATGGGAGGACCGGGAATGGATAGCCCGCGGGCAAAGGTGCCGTAGAAGTGGGTGTGGGCACAGATCATGCCCGGCAACGCCAACATGCCCTCGGCATCGAGCTGAGGACTGTCTGGATGCTCTTGAACCAGGCGAGCGGTCGGACCGACGGCCGCAATCGTATCGCCTTCGATGAGGATGGCACCGTCGGCCAGAAACTGCGGCGGATCGCCAAACGTGCAGACACGGGCATGGGTGATAAGCATGGCAGCACCTCAAGGAAGACCAAAATCGGCAATGACGTAATAGTGCCCCTGGACACCGGCAGCGATGCCGATGCCGACTTCGGTATAACGCAGGGAGAGGAGGTTGCGGCGATGGGGATCGCGGCCGGGCGGTTCATCATACCACCATGCCACGGCGGCTTCGGGCGTCCGGGCATAGACCCAGTTTTCACCGGCATAGACGGGAAGATAGCCCACGCGGGCCAGGCGAGCGCGCAGCCCGGCGCCGTCCGAGCCGACATGGCTGCACCAACCCCGCCGCGCACAATCGTCGGCATGGGCCTGAGCGGCCTGGGCCAGAAGCGGCGACCATTGCAGGTCCGGCAGGCCGTGGGCGGCACGCCTGGCGTTGATGGCCGCCAGGACGCGCAACGGCCAATCGGCAAGCTCCGGCGGCAACGAGGAAGCAGCGAGAGACCCTGCGGCCTGCTCGGCCGCCGGCGCCTCGGCCGCAGCAGCCTCCTCCACGGGGGTTCCGGCCTCGTCATGCTCGGCGGAAACGGTCGCGGTGAGCGGCGACGGAGCCGTGATCACACCCGTTGCGGCTCCGGGGGGTGGTGTCGGCGTGGGCAGTGGTGGCCATCGCCGCGGGGAGGGCACGCGCACGATCTGGCCCACGGCCAGGATGCCATTGCGGTCAAGACGATTGGCCGTCAGCAAGGCCTCCACCGTAACCCCATAGGCTACGGCAATGCCCCACAAGGTGTCGCCGCTGCGGACCCGGTGCTCCACGACGGTGGCGCGGGCAGCCGTGGGGAGATTACCGTTCCCCGCGCCGGTCGGGATGAGGAGTTGTTGCCCCACGGCCAGGATGCCGTCAGGCCGCAGGCCATTGACCGCCACCAACTCGGCCAAAGGCACACGGTAGCGACGGGCGATGTCCCAAAGGGTATCGCCGGGACGGACGATGTAAAGACCCGGTGAGGGTGTCGGTGTAGGGTCGGCCGGGAGACCGTTCGGAGGTTCGGGGGGAGCAGCGAAACCCGTTCCGGCCAGGAAAAACCAAAGGCCGAGCAGGACACAGCCGGCCGTCAACCGGAAGCGTCGAAACATGGCCGGGATGCTAGCACAAATCGGCGGCAACCGCCAAGCCTTCGCCCGCTGACAAAGTCGCTCACGAGGACCGCTCCGGCAAGAGGTCTTGCCGTGTCATGTCGATCTTGACAAGTGGTTTTTTTCCGCAGTATACTTTGTATTAAAAAGTACACCGTTCTAAAAAATACTTTTTGGAGGTGTGTCATGTCTCTCCTACGGCGTCGTTTCCTTTATCTCCTCTGGACCAGCATCAAGTTGTACGTGCGGGAACCGGCGGCGACATTCTTCACCTTGATCTTCCCCGCCCTGCTCCTCACCATCAGTGGCTATTCTTTTGGTCGGGAGATCGCCTTCACCACCCCGTCCGGGATGGACATGCGCATTTTGGACCTCATGTTGCCGGCCACGCTGGCCTGGGTGATGGCCAACCAGGGACTGATGGGGCTGTATCCCACCCTTGCCACAATGCGCGAAACGGGAGTCCTCAGATACTATCGCACCCATCCGATCCGTCCGCTGCACCTGCTCCTGGCGGAGTACATCAGCGGCCTGCTCATCCTGATGGCCTCTCTGATCATCTTGTTGCTTGTGGACGAGGTGCTGTTCGGATTGCGCTACAACGGCCGGGCCGTGCTCATCCTGGCGAACATCCTGGTGATCGACACGGCCTTCTTTGCCCTGGGCTTTACCCTGGCCGGGTTGACGCCCACCGCTCGTCTGGCTCAGGCGTTGGGCAGCTTGCTTTTCTTTCCGATGATGTTCCTCTCCGGCGCATTTGGCCCGCGCGATACACTGCCTGCCTTTCTCAAGTTTCTGTCCGACCTCAGCCCTCTGACCCATGCCACGGACCTGCTTACCGATTTCTGGATCTCCGGCCCTATTTCTTTGTCCGAAGCCTTTGCCCACCCCCTGCACTCCTTCGGTGGGACGCCGTTCCTGGGCCGCGTGTGGTTTGCGAACGTGACCGCAGCTCAGAGCTGGGGCTATCTGCTTGTTGTGGCGCTGGTGTCGTCCCTGGTGACCCTGCGCGCGTTCCGGTGGGATGGCGAACCGCGACGGCGCGGGCGACATTCACCTGTGCCTTCCCCATCCGTTTGCGAGGACGCCGTCATCTGCGTTGACGACCTCCACAAGGCCTACGGCCCCGTGCGCGCCGTGGAGGGGGTCTCCTTCGAGGTGCGTAAAGGGGAGATCTTCGGTCTCCTGGGACCCAACGGCGCAGGTAAAACCACCACGCTGGAAATCGTAGAGGGTCTGCGTGCAGCCGATCAGGGCCGGATTCGTGTGCTTGGGTATGACCCGTCGACGGAACGGAATGCCCTTCTGCCGCAGGTAGGCATTCAATTACAGGAGGCAAACCTGCCTTCCCGGCTCAAGGTACGGGAGCTTTTGGCCCTCTTTGCGGCCTTCTATGAGCGGACGTTGTCGGCAGAACGTCTGCTCGATATGCTGGGGCTGCGGGAACAAGCCAACCACTTCTTCGGCAAACTCTCCGGCGGACAGAAGCAGCGCGTCTTTGCCGCCCTGGCTCTGATCAACGACCCGGAGGTGGTCTTCCTGGATGAGATCACCACGGGACTGGACGCCCACATTCGCCGCCAGATCTGGGGATTTCTGCGGGAGTTACGCCGCCGGGGTAAAACGATCGTGCTGACCACCCACTATCTGGAAGAGGCTCAGGCTCTGTGCGACCGGGTCATCATGCTAAACCAAGGCCGCATCGTGGCTCAGGGCACACCCGAAGAACTGATCACCCGTTTGGGCATGGGCTTTCGCCTGGAAGTGGAGATCGGTGACCATCGGCCCCTTTCGCCTGAAGCCATCCAGGCCCTGCCCGATGGAAGTCGTTGGACTCAGGACAACGGCACGCTGACCCTCTATCTGCGCGCCGTAGAGGACACGGAGCGGGTGCTTGGTGCCCTGCGGGCCCATGGTATCTCTTATCGCAGCCTGAAAGTCCAGCCTGCCACCCTGGAGGATGTCTTCCTCGTTCTCACCAATAGCCAAACCCAATCTTGCGCCTAGATTCATTGCCAGAGGTGTCCCATGCCCCAACATCCCATCTTACCCGAAGAGGCCCGCGAAGCGCTGGAGCTGGTTGAGCGCACGGTCCGCCAGATGCGTCGCGCCGTCGCCCACGGCGGGATGCCTTACTTCCTGCTCATCTGGGGCACGGTATGGGTTCTGGGTTTCGGCGCCACGCATTTCCTGGGTCCCGAGTCGCCCCAGGCGAGAACCGTTTGGTGGATGCTGATCGTGCCGGGCCTCATCGCTTCCGCCCTGGTCGGGTGGCGCCTAAACGATCGGGTGCGCCATGCCTGGTTCGGCGCATCTGTGGGCCTGTTCTGGTTGACCTGGATGGTATACGCTTCCTTGATCGTGTTTTTTGCTCAACCCCAAACCGGGATTCAGACCTCCCTTCTCATTGCGCTGTTCGCCATGTTCGGCTATGTGACCAGCGGCCTTCTTTATCGCAGCCTCTTCCTGAGCGGCTTGGGAGCGCTGATGACGGCGCTCATCCTCATCGGCTACCTGCTCATCCCGGCATGGTTCAGCCTATGGATGGCCATCCTGGGCGGGGGAAGTCTGATCGCGGCCGGACTTTATATGCGCTATGCCTGGAGATAAGCCATGGCCCGTTTTGATGAGATCATCCACCAGCCTGTGCGCCTGCGCATCATGGCTGCGCTGAATGCGCTGCCCGAAGCGGCGCAACTGGACTTCAGCGCTCTGCGGGACATGCTGGAAGTCACCGATGGCAACCTCGCCACCCACCTGCGCAAGCTGGAGGACGAAGGGTACATCATGGTAGAGAAAACCTTCGTAGGCCGTCACCCCCGCACCTATATTGCCCTGACCCCCAAAGGCCGCTGGGCCTTCGCCGAGCACGTCCAGGCCCTGCGGGAGATTCTGGCGAACGCAGGAGGTGAAGCCTGAACGCGCCTCGGTTAGGCAGTGCGCGTCCCGGTCTTCCTCCATTCGGTCTGGGGACCGGCTATGGCTGGTTCCGGGGCTCCAGGCACCGAGAGTGGGAAGTTCCTGTTCAGTTGTTCTGGACAAAGGCCAGCAAATCCTCCAGCCGACAGGTCGCTAATCCGATCACGTGGTCGCCGCCACCGTAATACACGTACACGATGCCGTCCACCACCGGGTTGGCACAGGAGAAGACCACATTGGGTACATCGCCCCGCAATTCCCACAACTCCTCCGGCTCGAAAATGGCCGCATGCGATCGACGCAAGACCTGGGTGGGATCCTCCAGGTCGAGCAGCACCACGCCGAACCTGTAGACATGGTCGGCATTGTAGCCATGGTTGATCAAAAGCCAGCCGTGGGGGGTCTCGATGGGTACGCCGTTGCTCCCCACGCTCACGCTGTCCCAGGCCAAGGGGTCGTCGCGCCGGGGCCCATAGAGGGGATACATGTCCTCCGGCCGCCAGGTGATCAGGTCATCCGAATAGGCGATCCACACGTCCGGCCGGCGACGGTGCAAAGCGACATAACGCCCGCGAATCCGGCGAGGAAAGAGGACATGGTCCTTGTTGTCCTCCCCGCGCACGAGAGCCGCCATTGGCTCCCAAACAATGCCGTTGGTGCTGCGGGCAATCATGGGTGTGATGCCGCCGCCGGCATGGGTCGGTACACCGGTCCCCTGATACACGCGGCCGTAGGCCGTGTAGGTCATGTAGAACACGCCGTCTATAAGCACCACGCGTGGGTCCTCAACCCCGCGCGCATCGGTCGCATCGTGGGGTTCCAGCACGGGTTGCCGTAACCGATTCCAGTGCAGACCGTCCCGGCTGACGGCATAACCGATCCGGCTGACCCAATCCAGCCCTTGGGCCCGATACCACATGTGCCAGAGACCGTTATGGTGGATAACGGCCGGGTTGAAGACGTTGTAACACTCCCAATCGGAAGTGGGATCGGGCAGCAAGATGGGATTGCGAGGATGCCGCTGCAGTTTCACCGCTTCGGTTGGTCTTGGAGTGAGGCTCAGCCTTTCAAACCGGCATAGCTGATGCCCTCGATGTAATAACGGCTGAACAGGGCGAACAGGAGCAGCACAGGGATGGCATTGAACATGGCCGCCACCAGGGTGAGGTTCCACTGCGCCTTGTATTGCTGCTGGAAGACGGTCAAAGCCACATTGAGCACCCACATCTTGGGGGTGTTGAGGTAGAGTAAGGGCGCCATGAAGGCGTTCCACATCCCCTGGAACTGCAGGATAAAGACGGTGAGCAAGGCCGGCCGCGCCAGGGGGATGACCACGTCGCGGTAGATACGGAAACGCGAGGCGCCATCCACCAGCGCCGCCTCTTCCAGCTCGCGGGGCACCGATTTGAGGAACTGGGTGAGCAGGAAGATGCTGCCGGCACTGACCGCGCCCGGCACCAGCAGCGACCAATAGGTGTTGACAAAGCCGATTTTGGTCATCAGCACGTAGGCCGGGATCAAGGTCACGGCGCCGGGGATCATCATGCTGGCCAGCATGAAGGAGAAGACGACATTCTTGCCGGGGAAATCAAGCCGGGCAAAGGCATAGCCCGCCATCGAACAGAAAACAACCTGGAGCAAGGCCGAGCCGATGGCGATAACGGCCGTGTTCAACAGCCAACGCGGGAAGGTAGCGCCCTCGCCCAGGTCGGTGTTCCAGGTTTTCACCCAGTTTTGCCACAGCCAGTTTTCCGGCAGCAACGTCGGCGGATAGGCAATGATTTCGGCATCGGTCTTGAAGGTGCCCAAAAAGGCCAGGATGAACGGCGTCAGCGACAGCAGGCCCAACATCACCAGCACCAGGTAGAGCACACTGCGCCGGATGCGCTGCTGACGCAGGGCCTGGGCCGAGGTCAGTTGACGGGTTTGCAGAGTGGCTCCGGTGGTCGTCATGAGAGGTCTCCTAGTACTGCTCGGTGCCGCGCTCGATGAAACGTCGCTGCACAAAGGTGAAGCTGAAGATGATAACGGCCAGGATAAAGGCCATGGCCGAGGCATAACCGAATTGGATCTCGCCCAGGGTGCCGATGGCCTCTCGATAGACCAAATAAACCGGGGTGAGGGTCGTGCCCAGTGGGCCGCCTGCCGTCAGGATTTTGACCTGATCGAAAATCTGCAAGGTGCCGATGGTGCCCAAGACCACCACCAACAGAATCACGGGCCGCAACATGGGAATGGTAATCCGGAACAGTTTCTGGCGGGCGTTGGCCCCATCGATCTCGGCAGCCTCGTAAATGCTGGCGGGGATATCCTGCAGCGCAGCCAGGAACATGATCATAAAGGTCGGGATGGTGGTGAAGATGTTCTGGAACATGATCGCCATCCAGGTCACGCTAGGCCCGCGCAAATACCACAGGCTGCCGGGGATATCGCCACCGAAAGCCCGGACGATAAGCTGAAACAACCCCCGTGGGTTGTTCAGCCATTCCACGGCCTGCCACTTCACCCCGAATAGCCCGAGCACCGTCTCAAACGCATAGTTCAAAAAGCCCGTCTTCAGATACAGCCACCAAAAGATCATCGAGATCACGACCGACGAGGTCACGCTGGGCGTGTAGAAGACGGTGCGGAAGAACTCGCGACCGCGAATCTTCTGATTGAGCAAAACGGCCAGCAAAAGCGCCAGGGCCGTCTGCGTCGGCGTCACGATGAGAGAGTACCAGAAGACATTGACCAAAGCTTGCAGGAACTCGCGTTCGCGAAAGGCTCGCGTAAAGTTCTCCACGCCGATGAACTGCGGCGCCGTGAAAATGTCATAACGAAAGAAGGCCACATAGAGGGCGAAGAGCAAGACACCCACCGTGAACACAACGGTCACAAGCAGGTAGGGCAAAAGAAAGAGATAGGCGGTGATGAAATCGCTGCGACGTCGGCGATCATGCCAGATCCGATACACCGCACGGGCCGCGACCAGACCGATGATCACACCGAGAATCAGCCCGGCCAGGGCAAAGGCCTGGCTGGTGCGGAGTACTTCCGTCGTATAGCGACCGACATCGGCAATGCGCACCCCGCGCGTGGGCGCCGAGATGAACGTGGCGGCCGTCATAAAGGCGCTGACGAGCACAAACGTCACCAACGCCGCCAGCCAAGAAGAGATTCCCGGTCTGCTCGGTCGAGCTGTCGGGACGAAAGGCGTCTGGATGGCAGTAGCCATAGGAACCGCTCCTTGAGGATATCAACCCCGATCGAGTCCGGCCGGGGCATCGTTGCCGATGAACCGCACGCCGGCTCAGGTCTCCTGCCGGGCCGGAGTCTTCTCCCAGCCCGGCAGGATAGACGAGGGCTTAGCGACCGCTCAGGGCTGCCTGAGCCTCTTCCTGGGCTTGGGCGAAGCTCTCCTCGACGGTCTGCTCGCCGAGATAAACCCGCTCCAGCGCCTTGGACACGGCATCGTTCACCTTGCCCGTGTTCGGACCCCAATAGGCCACACGCGTCAGCGGGAACGTACCGCCAATCGCAATCGCACGGTCGTTGGGGTCCACCACCAGGTTGATCTGGTCCGGATGCGTGCTGTAGGCAAAGCCCGTCTTCACAATCTCTGCTTGGTTGTACCGGCTGGTCACGAAAATCGTGAACGCCGCCGCCGCCCGCGGGTATTTGGTCGAGGCATTCACCCCAATCGCATTCGTGAAAATCACATCCGCTTTCCCCTTCGGCCCGGCCGGCAGCTCCACCGCCTTCCACACCACATCCGGGTAGTTCTGGCGCATGAAGTTCACCATCCAGCCACCCTCGTAGGTCATCCCCACGAGCTTCTTGCCGATGGCCTCGCCGCACCAGCCGGCACCCACATCCGCCGACGTCACGATGCTCCCCGCCGCCTTCATCTCCGTCACGAACTTCGCCGCCTCGATCACCTCCGGCGTGTTCAGCAGGGGTGCGCTGAAGTCGTCGGTGGCATAAGCGCCGCCGTTCCCAAAGGCAAACGGCGCAAACCGGGCCCAGTCCGCATTCATGCAGAAACCACCGTACTGGCCCGTCTTCTGGATCGCCTCCGCCGCCGCCTTCAGGTCGTTCCACGTCCAGTTCGGCGTCGGTTCGGCAATCCCCGCCGCCGCAAACGCCTCCGGCAGATAGACCAGACCCAGCGTCCCCCAGTCCTTCGGCAGTCCGTAGGTCTTCCCGTCCAGCGTGAAGATGGTCAGCAAGGCCGGGATGAAGTCCGCACGGCTGACGCCGGCTTCGGCCATGTACTCATCCAGAGCCAGCAACTGGCCGCTGGGGCCAAACGCCGTCATCAACTGGTCGTCCACGTAGAAGACATCGGGCGCCGTGCCACCCGCCATCTGCGCCTTCAGCTTGGTCTGAAAGTCCGCCGGAATCGGCTGGTAGTCTACCGTCACATCCGGATAGAACTGCTTGAAGCGCTCGATGGAGTCCCGGTAGATCTTCTGCTCCGTCTCGTCACCCCAGCCGGAGAACACGATCTTCGCCCCCGGCTCCACGGGAATGACCTTCAGTTCGCCGTAGGTTTGCGGTGCTGCCGCCGCTGGCGGTTGCGTGGGTGCCTGAGTCGGCGCCACCGGTTGTGTGGGGGCCGGAGCAGGGGTCGGTGTGGCCCGGGCACAGGCGGCCAACAGCAGAGCCAGACCGACTACAAGGGCTAAAACGAGATATCGGTAGGTACGCATTGTTCTCCTCCTTACTACGTGAGAAGATGGGGGCTGCTACGGGTTGTGCTGTAGCAAACCAAAAAGAAAAAGCACAAGAGAGAGGGTGAGTTCGGATAGGGCAGACAAGTTTTACGATGACAGGGCAACACCTCCTGTGGATTCAAGCAGCCCTCATCCTGCGTTTGCCGGGAAGCGACCTTACCGATATGATCGCAGATCGTTCCCGGTGCAGAGACGATGGGCTCGGGAACGGGGGCCGGGGCACTCTGGCATCGTGGCAGAGGGCGGAGTGACCCGGCCCGATTCGCAAAGGTGGTCAGGGTGCGTGCAGATCAACGGATTGCGGTTGTCCGCGGAGATAAAAACGAAAAGCGAGCCGGGTCCAATGGGCCGGAAGTCGTGGCTGCAGGCTCCAGGTGCCGTCGGTATGGAGGTGCAAGCCGGCAAAGCCGAATACGACCGCCTGCCACAGTCCGCCGGCGCTGGCCGCGTGGATACCGTCGCCGGCATTGTGCCGGATGTCGCGCAGATCGGCCCGAGCCGCCCGCAGGAAGTGCTGATAGGCCGCCTCGATGGCGCCGACCCGGCAGGCCATCACGGCGCTGATGCTAGGCCCCAGGCTGGAACCGTGTTCGTGGTCGGTGCGGGGGTCATAGTAGTCGTAATTGACCCTGACCTGTTCCGGGGTGAAGCGCTCGGGCAAGAGGTACTGAAGCATCAACACATCGGGTTGTTTGAGGATCTGGGTGGCAGCACAGCCCTCGATGCCCAGGATCGCCTGCATGGAACGGGTGCGATGGGGGTCGCGCAGAGCGGCGATATCGGCATCGGGCAGGCGGAAGTAACCGGTGAACTGTTCGATCAGGCCGGTATCGGGGTCCATGGGGATAAACATGGCTTCGATGACATGGCGCCAGTGGGCCAGGCGCTGGGGGCTGAGGTCCAGAGCGGCCACCAGTTCGGCGTGTTTAGCCGGATACCGGCTTTGCAGCCAGTCCAGGACCTGCAAGGCCGTCTGCAGATGCCATTGGGCCATGCCATTGGTAAAGGCGTTGTCGTCGATGCGGTCATGATACTCGTCGGGTCCGATGACATTGCGATAGTGGTACTTGCCATCTTCCTCCCACCGGGCCGCGCTGGCCCAAAACCTGGCGCCTTCGAGGATGAGCTCGGCCCCGTAGTCCCGCATCCAGGCATCGTCGCCCGTCACCCGCCAGTACTGCACGGCGGCATAGGCAATATCGGCGGTGATGTGAATTTCGATGTCGCCGGTCCAGATGCGCACCAGTTGCTTGGGGTCGGTGGGATGGGGCACCCATGTCGGCGTCACCTCGCGGCCGTCGGCAGCGCTCTCCCACGGGAACTGAGCGCCCTCATAACCGTTGGCCCTGGCCTTCTGACGGGCGCCGGGCAGCGTGTGCCAGCGGTACATGAGCATGTTCCGGGCCAGCTCAGGCCGGGTGAACGTGAACAACGGCAGGATAAAAATCTCCGTATCCCAGAAGACATGATGGCGATAGCCGAAGCCGCTGAGGGTTTTGGCGCCGATGCTGGCGCGATCGGTCCAGCGCGGAGCAGCGATGGCGAGATGGAAGATGTTGAAACGGATGGCCAGTTGGGCTTCGATATCGCCTTCGATGAGGACATCCATATCCTGCCAGAGCTGCGCCCAGGCCGACCGATTGGCCGCATGCAATGCCGCATAGCCCTCGGTGGCGGTCTGACGGGCTTTGGCCCGCGCCGTTGTAACCGGGTCGGCAGCATCGAAGCCCGGCACCACGGCGACAAACTTATCCAACACCAGACGTTGCCCCGGACCCAGGCGCGTGCATCGTTCCGCTGCCGGCTTGCCATCGGCATCGCAGAGGGCCGTCGTCATGGCGCCATCGGCTTCTGCCGTAATGACGGCAGCCACGGCCAGATCGAGCCCTGTGGCGCGCGTGCGTGTATGCAGCCACACCTCGTCCTCGCTCTGGCCTTGGTCGAGACGTTGCCAGTGCAGCAGGCCCGTGTTCTCCACGCC
>JBBINH010000067.1:0-14958 GCA_037443945.1 Caldilineales bacterium | reverse complement strand
GTCGGCGTGGGTGTGGACGTGTCGGTAGGCGTGGGCGTCGGCGTGGGTGTAGGGGTGTCGGTGGGCGTGGGTGTCGGTGTCGGCGTCGGTGTGACCTCGCTGAGTTTGGCGCCCACGTGGATGGCAAAGGCATCCATCGCCGCCAGGGTATGGTTCACGATCTGCCCGCCGGCATCCACCTGGATGGTAGGACCGGTGCAGGCCGTGCCCCCGGCCGTCAATTCACCCTTGGTGATGTCGCAATAGAGGCCCGCCGGCAGGCTGGTTTGATAGGTGGTAGTGGCACTGCTGCCCGTGCGGTTGATGGCGACAAAACCCTTGTTGCCGCGACCGAAGGCGATATGGTCGGTGGGGGTGCCGCCGATGTTCTGCCAATTCGTGATCGGTTCGCCGGCCGTCACCTGACGGAAAGCGACCATGTTGGCCACGGCCGTGCGCCGGTGTTCGCAGACCCATTTGCCGTCCTCAAACGTGGCCGAGCAGTTGGCCGGATAGTCGCCCGGGTTCTGGCCGGGACCGTACACAGGACGGGTCGTGCCGCCGCTGCCGGTTGTGTAAGGCGGGTCGGCGCTGGGCGGGCCCTTGCTGTCGCCGGCATTGTTGGTCGAGCTGCTCTGCCAGTAGTAGCTCGACATCATCGAGGGATGGCCGTAGGGATGGGCCAGGGCGAAGATGTTGGCCAGCACGTGCTCCTGGCCGTCGCGATGGTCCACGATACACTGGCCGGGGGCCAGGCCGTGCCCGCGCTGGTTGTCGTGGTTGTCGGTGAAGACCTGGGCAAAGCGACCGGGCAACATGTCGGACTGGGTGAAGCGGTTTTGCAGGTCGCTCAGGCTGCCCGTGCAGGCATCGTCAAAGGCGGCACCGATGGCGTAGGCGTAGGCGAACTCGGTCACGTCACCGTTGGGCGTGTACTCCCAATCGCGCACCCGTTCGCCCGCGGCGTCAATGACCTCCTGGAACACGTAGAACTCGCCGGTCAGGCCGTCCAGGATGGCGGCGATCTCGTGGGCGGCCATGTGCTTGGCGCCGTCGATGCGAAAGCCCTTGACCCCGGCGTTGATCAGCGCCTGCAGGTAGTTGCGCAGCTTGGTCTGCACGTCGCTTTTGCCCGTATCCAGGTCGGGCAGGCCGCTGAGCTTACAGCTCTGCACCTGACCGCGGTCGGCGTAGTCGGTGATTTCACAGTCGGTATGGAAGTCGGTGGCGGTGTACTGGCTGCCGTAGAAACGGCTGGCGGCCGGTAGGTACTGATAGGTTGTTCCGGCCGTGCCCACGCCCTGGCCGCTGACCGGCATGGCCGCCATGTGGTTGATAACGGCATCGACGTAAACGGCCACGCCCAGGCTGTTGCAGGTGTTGACCATGTTCTGGAACTCGGCCCAGGTGCCGCTGCGCGAGGTGAACTTCGTCGTGTCGTGGGTCACCGGCTGGTAGCGCGCCCACCAGGGGTAGTCGTTATCGGGATGACCCATGTCGGCGGTGGGCACCAGGTGTTCCTGGGGCGGCGAAACCTGCACGGCCGTATAGCCTTTCTGGGCCAGGAAGGTGCACTCCTTGGCGATGTCGGCCCAGCGCCACTCGAACAGATGGACAAAAACGCCGCCGGCGGGCGCGGGTTTGGGATCGCCGGCCGGGAGGATGGTGATCAGGCCGTCGCCCTGGTCGTCATCGGCCGGGTTGCCGCCGATGTCATAGCTGTCCTGCTTCCACTTCTTGCCCGTCTCGCCCGTCTTTCGACAGTAGGCGGTGAAGCCGTAGGTGCCCGGCCCCAGCGCGTTGAGGGTGGCCTGCGGGATGGTGGCCTTGTACTCGTCGTTGTTGCCGATGTCGGTGTTATAGGTCATGGCCAGGTCGGTCCAGGTCTGGCCGTACTTGCCCCAGTGCAGATAGCACTGGATGCCTGCGCCTTGGCCGCTGCCGGGCGTGACGCCCGCCTCGTACACCTGGATGTAGACGTCGAAGCCACCGGAGGCGTTGCCCTGGTTGATGGCATGCGCCAGGCCCCCGCGCGGCCACATCAGGCCCACCCAGTCCAGGGTGCTGGGTGTTTCGATGGCCTGGGTCGAGACGAAAACCACCGTCGTCCGCGCCGGGATGGTGAACGTATCGGTGGCGTCGTTGAAAGTGGCCGTGGCGATCACCGGGTCGTCGTCCACACCGTTCGTATGCAGCGGGTGCAGCGTAAAGCCGTTGGCGCCGCTGATGGTGATGCTCTGCGCCACCTTGTGGGCGTTGAAAAAGACCAGGATGTTCTCCCAGTTGGGGTCCAGGTCGGGGTCCACCTCGTCCGAGAGGCGCATGACGATCAGCGCGTCCTGGGTGTTGTCGGTGTTGTGGTGCGTAACGCGGGCGTTGATGGCGCCCTCCGTGGTCAGGCGGAACAGCGGCGAGCTCTTGCGGATGCGCAGGGTCTCGCGCAGATGCGCAGCCGCGAAGTTCATATCGGCCGTGGTCGGGTCCAGCGCCGTGTTGTTCAGCAGCGGGGTCATGATGCTCCAGCGGGAGCTGTTGTCCCAGCTCGGCGGCAGTCCGCGACCGAAGTTGTTGTGGCTCTTGTCCCAGTAGACCCGGTTGAACCAATCGCCGCTATCGTAGCTGTTGCGGTCCAGCGATTTCGAACGCAGGATGTCCTGGCCCATGTGGAAGAAGGGGATGCCCTGCGCTAGGCCGATGAGGCTCACGCCCAGGTTCTGGCTGCGCACGCGGTCGGCCATGGAGGTGGTGGGGATGCCGCTGCCGATCCAGCCGGGGTTGCCGCTGCCGTCGCCGTTGGGTAGCTTGAAGACGTTCTGGTCGAAGAGCGTCTCGTTGTCGTGCTTTTCGACGTAGTTGATGGCCTCTTGCGGGTCGTCGGTGAAGGGCGCGCCCTGACCGTTCCAGTCCGTGCCGCTGCCGCGCAGCGCCGAGCGCAAGGTGTCCATGACGTTGTGCAGGTCGGACTGGAAGCGGTTGTTGTAGGCGTAGCCGTTCCAGTCGTAGCTCAGGCCGTTGATGAAGCCCTGCTTGCGGATCCCCACGGTATCGGTGCTGTAGCCGCCGTGGGCGGCATCGCGGATGATGTCGTTGAAAGAGCCGATGCCCGTGCCGGCCATGTTGTACTTCTGGGCGTAGCAGTTGGGGCAGGCCGTCAGCCCCTTGGCCTTGGCCGAGCCGAAGTCCCACCCTTCGCCGTAGAGGTAAATCTTGCTCCCGTCCACGCCGTGGTCACCCACCGTCAGCGCCTGCACGGCAGCTTTGAGGTTGAGCATGTTCTGCCGCGTGTGGAAGTTCATCAGGTCGAAGCGGAAGCCGTCCACCTTGTAGGCCGTGGCGAAGCGCACCACCGTGTCGATCATTAGCTTTTCCATCATCTCGTACTCGGTGGCCGTATCGTCGCAGCACGAGGTGGTGTAGAGATTGCCGTTGGCATCGTAACGGTAGTAATAGCCGGGCACGACCTTATCGAGCACCGACTTGTCCGCCTGGCCGCTGGCCGCCGTGTGGTTGTAGACCACGTCCATCACCACCCGCAGGCCGTTGCGGTTCAGGGCCGACACCATGTCGCGGAACTCCAGGATGCGCGTCACGCCGTCGGGGTTGGTGCTGTAGGAGCCCTCCGGTACGCCGTAGTGATACGGATCGTAGCCCCAGTTGAAGCTATCCGTATGCCGGGCCGCGCCTACCTGGGCCTGCGGCGTGGACGAAGCGCGGTCGGTAGCCGGGTTGAAGGCGATGCTCGGCTCGACGCGGTCGCCGTACTTCTCGATCACCGAGGCGATGTCGAAGGTCGGCAGCAGATGCACGTGGGTCAGGCCGGCGTCCTTCAGCGCCAGGAGGTGCGCCATGCCGTTGGACAAGGCCGTGTTGGGGTGCGGGCCGGCGCCATCGTAGGTGAAGGCTTTGTAGGTGCCGCGGTCGGCGGCCAGGACGGTGCTGTCGTTGGCGCTGAAGTCGCGGATGTGGACTTCGTAGATGACGATGTCCTCCGGGTTGGCCAGCGGCGGCTTGCTCAGGCTATCCCAGCCGGCCGGCTTGAGGTCGGCGTCGTCCAGGTTGACGAACTGGGAGCGCACATCGCCTGCTGCTGCGCCGTCCTGGGAAAGGCTGACTGCGTAGGGGTCGGTGACCAGATTGTTGACCACGGCGTCGACGCTGGGCACGTAGACCTCGACGTCGAACAGATAGAACTGACGGTCCCAGGTGCCGTCGCCCGTGACGCTCCAGACGCCGGAGGCCGGGTCCAGGGTCATGGCATGGGTGGTGTAGCTCGTCGTCGTCGAGTCGGCGTAGCGCCGCAGCGTCACCGACTTGGCCGTGGGCGCCCAGACCTTAACCGTGGGCGCGCCGCCGCTGTAGGTCACGCCCAGGGTCTGCGTCTTGGCGTTGGCCGCGTAGAGCGCGTCCAGCACGCTCTGGATCTGCGCCCGCGTGGCGTCCAGCCGGGCGCCGCCGCTGTTGTAGCTGGCGATGACGACCTGGCCCTTGAGCAGGTGCTTGGCGTCATCGGCGCTGAGGCCGGTGAGCAGCTTGGTCTTGCCGGTGGCGTTGGGGTTCTTCCAGAAGCCGTCGCTCGCGCTCACCGTGCCGCTAACGGTCAGGGTCACGTAGCACGGCGCAGCCGGCGCCGGGAAGCTGCACGCCGTCCCTTCGGTCGCGGTGGTCAGGCCGCCGTCCGGGTCGTAGAGCAGCCGGTAGCTCGACCCGGCAACGCCGTTCCAGGCGATGGTGTTTGCGTCCAGCCACATGGCCTTGGCGCCGGTCACGGCGATAGGAGCGGGCGTAGAGGTAGCCGTCGGTGTGAGTGTTGGTGTGGGCGTGTCGGTGGGCGTGGGCGTGGTCGCTTCTGTCGGTGTGGGTGTGGGCGTATCGGTGGGCGTGGGCGTGGGTGTGGCCGTGGCCGAGCTCAGGGAGCAGGTGGCGTAGTTCACCAGTGTGGTGGCGTCGTCCCAGCCGGTGGATTGGTCATCCGCGGGGACGGTGTCGTAAGCGCCTTTGCTGCTCCCGGCCTGACCGGCAAAGAACTCCAGGTTCAGGGTCGTGCCCAGGGCCGGATTGCCGATCTCACTCAGGGGGATTTTGAATTCGACCCCCTGAGCGTTGGCATAAGCCACCCGGGTCCCCACCTGGCTGCCGCTGCTGATGCCGCCCCAGTTGGTGCCCCCTGCCGTCCAGGCCGAACCCGTCCATGCCCGCAGCTCGGTCCAGCCGTTGTTGTCATCGGGGGGATTGCCGCCGATGCCGGGGATGTTGCCCCGGATGACGTAATCGGGCTTGTTGGCGTGGGCAAAGGTGATGGCATTGCCCCAGGGATCGGTGGTACCCCCACCGGGCGTGTTCAGGTCGATGAGCAAGCCGATGCGACCGCTGGAGGTGTTTTGTTGGTAAGCGGACAGGTCGGCGTAGACGTAAAGGTGGGTATCGTCGTTTTGGCAGTAAAGCGCCGTCTGGTCGGTCCACTGCGTCCCGTTCCAGCCACCGGGGCCGGGATTGGCCAGGTCGCCGGACGCATCGGTAGCGATGGCCGCGCCGTAGCCGGCATCGCGGATACCGTCCAGGGTCATGGTGCCGTAGGCTGCCGTCGGCGTCGTTGCCGGTATCAGAACGGCCAGGATGAACAGGGCGAGGGCCAGGATAGCCGTACCGACGAAGGGGAAGAGGGGGCGTGGGCGCATCATGGGCATGGGGAAAGCGGGAGAGGAAGGCGCTGATAAAAAAACGAGCCGATGTTCGGGAACATCAGCTCGTGAGGAAACGCATGGGGAACTCCGTGGTGAAAGGGGCCGGGATAATCAAACGGTGTGATGGCGACGCCAGACAAAACCGGCTCCGAACGCCACGAGCACGCCGAGGAGCGCCAGGGCGGGCAGGGCCGTGCTGCGGGCTTCGGCCTCCATCATGCGCAGGGTGATGGCGGTGGGGCCGGTGGAGAAGGTTTGCGGACCCGAGGTATCGAGTTCGTTCCCTGTACATCCTCCACCGGAGCGTACCGAAAACTCAAACTGGGCGGCAGAGGCATTGATGTAGTTGGTATTGGTTTCGCATAACCAGTGATCATTCCGGCAATTCGGTGGGGTGTTATCGCCACAGTCTTCCCAGGTTGGATTATCACCCACAAATTGACAGGCAGTAAACCCACTCCAGGGGTCAGAAGAACTTGCCCGTGTGCGGACGCACATGGTATTCCCAAAGCCTACGTCGTAGAAGACATGCCAGCGATAACCGGGATTGATCCACGATGGGGTGTTGATAACGGGGCTGCACGCGCTATTTCCCGGTGGATCGGTAGGACACCAGTTGTTGATCGCCATAGGAGCGGCGGCCGCCACGCCCATGAAGACCCCGACACATGTCGCCACGAGCAAGAGAGTGCCGAGAAGACGTTGGGTGTTCATAGCACAAGTCCTCGTTTGGAAGGATGTCGCAAAACAGAGGTTCGGGAGCCTCTCGCTTTATCCCGCAATAGCAAGTTCAAAGGCTGCTCCGGCGAAGGCAGTTCGTCTCGGCGACCGGCCGGTGCACAGCTTCAAGAGGGTCTTGGCGAAGCCTTACGCTTTATGCGGTCCGTAGGCCGATTGGACAACGACAGGCTATGCCTACCGAGGGACCCGAAGCGGTAAACGAGGCCACCTGAATAGCACAAAACATGCCATCGCGTTGTCCTGGCAACCGCTTGCGGATGGGGCAATTGTATCTGCAACCGGTTGCAATGTCAAAATCGGGACTCGGTTCTATCTTTTGTTGGTGAGAACGTTTGAACGTTATGCCTGCCTGCCCCTCTTGCGCCAACACACTGCGGAACCGTCTCAAAATCGGTCCCTACGGTCACTCCACCGGCCGGAGCGGGCGGCGACCCGGGCCGGGAGGCAAGGCGCAGCGGTCGCATCGGTATTGACAATCTCGACCCCAATCGCCTAGAATCGAAGCACAACCCACTGCGACAAGGGGGAGCTGGGGTAAGCCCGGCTGAGAGGATGGCCGCTTTCGCCATCGACCCCGAATGACCTGATCCGGGTAATGCCGGCGTAGGTACAGATGTGAGCTTCTTCTCAAGCCACCGGCTGCCTGCCCGGTGGCTTTTTTCGTTCCCGACGTTGAGACCATGCGTATCGTGCTGTTTGCCAACGGTTCCTTGCCCGCACCCGAGCGGGTGCGGCTGGTGTTGCGCGACGAGGATGTGATCCTCGCCGCTGACGGCGGCGCCCGCCATGCCCTGGCCCTGGGCCTGCAACCCCATCGCCTGATCGGCGATTGCGACAGCCTGACCCCGGCCGAGGTCGAGGCGTTGCGCGGGCGCGGTTGTCTCATCGAGCCGCATCCGCGCGATAAGGATGCCACCGACCTCGAACTGGCTTTGGAAACGGCCCGGCGCCTGGGGGCCGAGGAAGTGCTTCTCCTCGGTGTTCTGGGGGGACGGTTGGACCAGGAGCTGGCCAATCTGCTGCTCCTGGCGGCGCCGGCCTGGGCCGATCTACGCCTGAGCCTGACCGATGGTTGGCAGACGGCCTGGATCGTGCGCGATCGGCTGACCCTGCGCGGGCGCCCCGGCGATACCGTCTCGGTGCTGGCCCTCAGCCCCCAGGTTGAGGGCCTGACCTACGAAGGAGGATTGCGTTGGTTGCTGGACGACTTTTGCCTGCCTTTCGGCAGCACGCGCGGGATCAGCAACGAAATGACGGCCGAGGAGGCCACCATCCGCTTGCGCCGCGGGGTGCTGCTGGTCATCCATATGCCTGCATCGTAGGCCCCTATGAGCCCATCTTTCGTTGCTTCATGAGGTGATCGCTATGAAGTCCCTCTATGGTACCATCGTTCTTGTCTTGCTGGTCTTGCTCGGTTGGGGATTGGTCGCTTGCGCCACGCCGCCGGCAGCGACGCCCACCACGGCACCGACGGCCACACCCAGCCCGCTACCACCGACACCCACGCCGCCTCCGACGGCCACGCCCAGCCCGCTACCACCGACACCCACGCCGCCTCCGACCCTCACCCTGGTTACCCACGATAGCTTCGACATCTCCGAAGCCGTGCTCAATCAATTCACCGCCGAAACGGGCATAAGCGTCCAGATCCTGAAAAGCGGTGATGCCGGCGAAATGCTCAACACCCTGCTTCTCACGAAAGAAAACCCCCTCGGTGATCTCGTCTTCGGGATCGACAACACCTTCCTCAGCCGGGCGCTGGAGGCCGACCTGTTCATGCCCTATGCCAGCCCCGTGTTGGCCGATATCCCGGAGGAGTTCCAACTCGACCCGCAACAGCGGCTGCTGCCGGTGGATTACGGCTTTGTCACCCTGAATTACGACATTGCCTGGTTCGAAAAAGCGGGGATAGCACCGCCGACCGATATCCGCGACCTGACCCAACCGGTCTATAAAGGCCTGACCGTGGTCGAAAACCCGGCCAGCTCGTCGCCAGGCCTGGTCTTCCTGCTGATCACCGTGGGCCGCTTCGGCGAGACGGGGAACTACACCTATCTTGACTACTGGCGGGATCTCCGCCAGAACGACGTTCTCGTGGTCGACGGCTGGAACGAGGCCTATTGGGGCGCCTTTACGGTCGGTTCGGGTGGCGAGGGCGATCGACCGATCGTGGTCAGTTATGCCACCAGCCCGGCGGCCGAGGTCTATTTCAACAATCTGGACGCTCCGCCTACGGCCAGCGTGAACACGCCCGGCAACTCGTTCCTGCAGATCGAATTCGTCGGCATCCTGGCCAAAAGCCCGCATCGCGAGGCGGCCACCAAGCTGGTGGATTTCATGCTCAGCCCGACCTTCCAGGAGGATATCCCCCTGCACATGTTCGTCTACCCGGTCAATCGCAAGGCCGATAGCGGCGATCTGTTCCGGCAGTGGGCCGAGATCCCGGCCGAACCGGTGACCCTCGACCCGGCGCGCATTGCCGCCGGCCGCGAGGGCTGGATTGCAGCCTGGACGGAGGTCATGTTGCGCTAAGGACGCTCCCTTCCGCCCGGCCTATGGCGCCTTCGCCTCGCTGTCCCCTCTGCGGTCGTACCACCCGCTTGCGCTTGCGGAGTCGGGATTATCACTTCGACCGGCCGGGGGAGCATGAGGTCTGGGAATGTCCGGGTTGCGGTTTGGGACAGACCCGGCCCCTGCTCACCGAGGCCGAACGGCAGGCTGCCTACCCGGCCGACTACGCCTGTTTTCGGCAACTCCACCGACCGGCTACAGGCCGGCGGCGGCGGTTGGGTGCGACGGTGCTGCGCGGCTTTGGCTACACCACGGCGGATGCCTGGCCGCTGCCCGGTCCCCTGACCCGCATTGCGGCTACCGTGCGCGGGTGGACCTGGCAACCCCCGCCGCCGCCGCCGGGCCGTTTGCTCGATGTGGGGTGCGGCAGCGGCGCCTACGGCGCCGGTCTCCTGGCCCTGGGCTGGCAGGTGGACGGCATCGAGCCGGATCCCGAAGCGGCCGCGCAGGCCCGCCGGGCCGGTCTCCGCATTCAGAACTGCCCCCTGGAGCAGGCCACCCTGCCTTCGGCCGGTTATGAGGTTATAACCCTGTGGCATGTCCTGGAACATCTGGACGACCCTGTGGCCGGATTGCGTCATCTGTACCCGGCCTTGCGTCCCGGTGGGCTGTTAATCGTGGAGACGCCCAACCTGGCGGCCCTGATGGCCCAGCTGACCGGGCCCTATTGGTTCCATCTCGACCTGCCGCGACATCGTTTTCACTTCACGCCGGCGAGTCTGCGCCTGGCGCTTGAGCAAGCCGGCTTTCGAGTGCAGCGCCTGCACCATATCCCCAATGCCCATGGCCTGGCCGGCGCCCTGGCCTATCGCCTGGGATGGCCGGCCGTGCGTTGGTGGCCGCCTGTGCAGATGGCAGGTTGGGCGGCCGGGATGGTCGCCGTCCTCCTGGGCCGGGGCGATGTCATCCGGGCCGTCGCCACGCGTGGTTAGGGCCTGTCCAACCCGTGTCGTCGCCTGCGGCCGTCTTCTGACCGGGTACGTCGTTGTCCCAGCCCGGCCGAATACGTCAATCCGGCAACGTCAGGGCGTTGGCGGCGATGACCTCGCGATACCACCAGGCGCTGTCTTTGGGGATCCGCTGTTGGGTGGTGTAATCCACCCAGACCAGGCCGAAACGCTGACGAAAGCCGTGAGCCCATTCGAAGTTGTCGATCAGGGACCAAACAAAATAACCCGCCAGCGGCACGCCGTTGCCGATGGCGCGATGGGCAGCGGCAAGATGGGCGGCCAGGTAATCGATCCGCCGTTGATCGCGAATGCGTCCCGTGGCATCGGGCCCATCGCTATAGCTGCAGCCGTTTTCGGTGATGTAGATTTTGGCAGCCTGGTATTCGAAATAGACCCGGTTGAGCAGCCAATACAGGCCTTCGGGATAAACCTCCCAACCCATTTCGGTGCGTTGGTCGGGCGGCGCGGCGAACACGGTCTGGGGCATGTTGTCGGGTGCGCCCCAGGCCCGGCAGACCTCGCGGGTGTAGTAGTTCAGGCCGATAAAATCGAGCCGGGCGGCCATGGCCTCCATATCGCCGGGCTGCACGAAATCGAGTCCGTTGGGCAACAAACCTCCGCCCTGATACGCTGCCACCATGTCGGCCGGGTAGTGTCGTCCGAAAACCGGGTCGAAAAACCAGCGGTTGAACCAGCCGTCCATCCAGCGCGCCTGTTTGACATCGGGTTCGCCGGGGCTGGCGGGCATGTAGTGGGTGTAATTGAGGGTGATGCCCACTTCGGCCTGAGGGCTGTTGCGGCGCAGGACCGGCACAGCCCAGCCATGCGAAAGCAGTACATGATGGGCCGTGAGCAGCGCTTCGCGTGGATCGTAATGACCCGGCGCGTGCTCACCCATCTGATGGCCGAGAAAGGCGATACACCAAGGTTCGTTATGGGTAATCCAATGACGCACCCGATCCCCCAGGCTGCGGCTGACCACATCGGCATACTCGACAAAGGCTTCGGCCGTGCTGCGCCGAGGCCAGCCTCCCTCATCCTGGAGCGCTTGCGGCAGGTCCCAATGGTAAAGGGTGACAAAGGGCTCGATGCCGGCTTCGAGCAGCCCGTCGACCAGACGGTTGTAGAAGTCAAGTCCGGGCTGATTGACCCGACCGCGCCCGGTGGGCAACACGCGCGACCACGCAATCGAAAAACGATAGGCCTTGAGGCCGAGTTCTTGCATCAGACGGATGTCTTCGCGCCAGCGATGGTAGTGATCACAGGCCACATCGCCCGTATTGCCGTCGCGGATTTTGCCCGGCGTATGGCTGAACCGGTCCCAGATCGACTCGCCCTTTCCGTCCTCGTTCCAGGCGCCTTCGATCTGATAGGCCGAGGTGGCGGTGCCCCACAGAAATCCGGCAGGGAAAGTCAGCGTGGTGCTCATCGTTCGTCCTCGCTTGGCCAGAATGGTGAACGGATGACTCGCAGGGAAGGAGGGATGACCCCAAAAGCCCCCCAACAGCACAGGCTTGAGACCAACCGGGGTAGAAAGACGGGATCGGTGATCATTTTCGGTGCGCTGCTCATCGGCAATAGCAGCTCAGTGTAGCATGACTTTGGCGGTGAGGACAACGGCGAAGCGGCGAGGGTCGCCGGCACCTCACCACCGGCGCCGATAACCGATTTCGCCCCGGCGCGTTTCCGACTTACAATACAAAACCTCGCGTTCGCCTGTGTTCTTCACCCTCCGTATCGCTGACCGCTCATGCGTATGTCTCGCCTTCTTCCTTCGCTGCAGTCACCGTTGCCCGTCCCGGCCTCCTACCAACGTCCCTCGGCGGAAGCGGATACGCCGTATCTGCGGCTGACCGATGCCTCGGCCGATGGCAAAATCACCGTCGAGGGTGCCGAAGCGGCTGCCGTCCTGGCCGCAGCCTGGGGAGTGAGGGGTTTGGCCGTCACTGCCGGCGCCGAGGTGCCCGAGGGGCAGGTCTATTGCCTGCGTCCCGACCTGTTTTTCGTCCATATCGCCCCGGATGCAGTCGCCATGGCTCTGGACACGCTCGAGGCAGCCGTTGCCCGGTGTGGCGCTTTCGTCACGGTGACCGACGTGACCCATGGACGGGCCGGGATCTGCGTGCAGGGGCCGGGCAGTGCCGAACTGCTCGGCCGGCTTTGCAGCCTGGATTTGCGGCCGTCGGTTTTTCCGGACGGTACGGCCCGTTTCGGTAGTCTGGCCAAAACGCGACAGCTGCTTATCCGCCATGACCAGGACGGCATGCTCACCTATTTCGTCTTTGGGCCGCGTTCCTTGGGCGCCTACGTGTGGGAAACGATGGTGGCGGCGGCAGAGCGAGAAGGCTGACCGGCGTTACCGGTAGAGACGGGTCCTGAGGCGCAACCTTTGCCGGAGAAGGCCGTCATGGGGGGATGAGATAGCCCATAATGCGCTTTCCCCCATGAGAATGCTGTTGACCTTGCTCCTAAGTCGGCTTCGACCGGTTCTGCGTACCGGGTTTGGTCTAGCGCTTCGGGTCGTATGGTTGGGCCTGGTGCCGCTCGCCGTGATAAGCACAGCCGGCCTTGCGGTTCACGACGGGCGTGATACCCCGTCGGCGGCAACCGACAGCGCGCGGTTGTCGGCGTCGCCGCTGCGTCGACATCTGTTTATCGATTCCTCGCTCATTGACCCGGCGCTTTCGACCAACTACACCCTGAGGGTCAATCCGCCGCGCGTCGTCCAGGAGGTGATTACTCCCGATAAGCCTTGGGAGCAGGTCGGTTATCATTACTACAGCGAAGTCAAAACGTATAACCGATCCTATAAGGGCACATTTTATCGCTATATCATGTATTATGGCCGTATTACACAAGATAACCAATCTGCATACCGTGAGTCTGGAGTAAACGATGATGGCGGTTATAAATGCGTTGCTTTTTCTAACGACGGTATTAATTGGGAAAAACCAATATTTGACGAATCCAGCAAATTTAATAAACAGAAAACGAATTGTATCAGATATCCTTCGCCGTTTTATTTCGTCTTAGACGATCCAAACGCTCCGCCGAGACAGCGATTTAAGGCTTTTTCCACCGTTGATCCGGGAGAATCTTTTGGTATTATCGGTTTTTCTGCCGATGGTCTTAGTTTTACCGATTTTTACAAACGATTGGGGCCTATTCATCGTGATGGCACGCCTTATATGCTCGATACGCAAAATGTTGTTTTCTGGGATGACGCCAAAAGGGTGTATCGTTTCTACGTACGCAGTCGCACCGGTCAGTACAACGCCTCCCTGCGCCGCTGGGAGAACGTGGCCCGGGCCGTCGGATACGGCGAAATCGCTGCAACCGATTTGTTCGATCCGCAGCAGTATCTCCTCGACCGGGCCGATCATCCGCATCCCCTTGTGCATCCGTCCGGGGTTTATCAGCTCACCGATGAGTTGCCCTATGTGATGACGGCCGATCCACGCGAAGCGGAAGCCTGGACTCCGGGCGAGGCAGCCACGGTGGACATCTATCATACCGCTGCTTTGCCATATCGCGATACTCAAGATGTCTATTTGGCGTTTCCGACGATTTATTATCATTACACACAAAGCACCGATCCTAAAGCACTAAAGAATAATGATGGCGAATTTGAACCACAACTCGCTGTAAGTCGAGATGGTGTCATGTGGTTGCGTTATAAAACAATGGACGGAAATTATCCTTATATTTCTCGTGATTATTACAAAGGTGTGTATATGCGCATGATTAGTATGAGTCACGGCATGATTGTGGAAAATGATAAAATTTATCAGTATTTTATCGCTTTGCCACGCACTCATGGCCATGGCTTTTTCTATAACGGTCAATATCAAAGCATCCTGGCCAATGCGCAAACCTTGCAGGCCTGGAAAAACAGCTACAAAGGCGGCATTTTCCTCGCCGAACAACGCCTGGATGGCTTTGTCGCCGTCGAACCCACCGCCGCCCGCTCGACGGCCGTCATCGTGACCCGGCCTTTTGTCCCTGCTGCCCCTCAGCTCTATCTCAACGCCGTCACCGCGGCCAACGGGCGTATCCGGGTGGCCGTGCTCGATGCCAATGGGGTGGAGCTGCCGGCCTATGCCCTAAGCCGGGGCGATGTCCTGCGTGGGGATTTCCTCAACCGCAAGATGAGCTGGCAGGGACTTGATACACTGCCGCAACAGCCCATCCGCTTGCAATTCGAATTACGGGATGCCCGCCTTTTCGCCTTTCGGTTGGCCGAACCGGCTACCCCTACTCCTACCTGGACGCCGACGTTGACGCTCACACCGACGGCTTCGTTCACCTCCACACCGACGCGCACACCCACGCCGACGTCCACATCGACACCGACGCCCACGCCCACGCGCACGGCCACCTTCACGCCGACACCCACGCCGACGCCGACACCTTTTCCCGGTGTACCGGGTCCCGACCTGCTGGGGGAGGCAGAATGGGTTTTCGAGCTGGGTCGCGGTCAGGCCAGGGGCGAGGCGACGACGGAGGGGTTGAGCATTGCGGTGCTGCAATCCGAGACCGACGCCTGCTGGCATGCGGCGGTGCCTGCGGTGGGTTTGGCCGGTTGGCCTGTGCGTCTGCAGGGGGAGGTGCGCAAAACGGCGGCGATGGGGGCTTTGGCGCCTTATCTAGCGGTGCAGGTTCGGCGTGAAGACGGTTCCTGGCAATACAACGTGGGTGGGGTTTTTGTCTCGACGGCGCCGCCGGGGTCGGATTTTCGGCCCATCGTGGCCGATATTCTGTTGCCCCTGGCCATAACCGAGCTGAAGGCCTCGTTTTGCGTCTGGCGGGCCGATCCCGGCGAGGTGGCCGCCCGTGCGCTGCGTTTGCAGCCGTTGCTGACCCCCACGCCCACGCCGACCGACACGTCCACACCGACGCGCACACCCACGCCGATGCCCACATCGACACCGACGCCCACGCCCACGCGCACGGCCACCTTCACGCCGACACCCACGCCGACGCCGACACCTTTTCCCGGTGTACCGGGTCCCGACCTGCTGGGGGAGGCAGAATGG
>JBBINH010000066.1:0-14995 GCA_037443945.1 Caldilineales bacterium | reverse complement strand
CCCCGGCGCACGACAATGGGCACCCATCCTGCCGGCGGGCGACAGGCGTCGGTCGGAACCGTCGGCGTCGGGGAGGGGGATGGCGTTGGCGATGGCACCGGCGTCGGCGTCCAGATGGCAAAGGGCGTGGGTACCTCGATGAGTCGGGTGACCGCAGGCGACGGTGTGGGCGTCTCGCCCGGATCCGGCGGCAGCGCCGTGGCATGGCCCGACACCGTCGTGGCCGTCGGCGTGGGCGTGGTCGCAACGACGGACGGGCCTGGTTGCCCGGCGCGCAGGATGCGCAGCCCTGCGGTCAGCGCGAGGATCAACAGCACAAGTCCCAGCAAAGCCAAACCGAGCCTGCCGAGACGGCCAGGCCAGGCTGTCGTCCCCATCTCCCAGACCAGTCGGGTCTTCCCCAACTCCAGCACATCCCCCGGCTGGAGGCGGACCAGGCCCGGCAACGGCTGTCCATTCCAGGATCCGAAAGCGTCCAAAGCAAGGGTGGCGATCTGCCAGTCCGGACCGGCCTGTTGCACGATCGCATGCCGTGGGGCCACGTCCGGATCGTCCAGGCAAAGATGGCAACCGGCCGCGCGGCCGATGATGAAGCCATCATGAACGGTCACGCGGCGACCGTTGGGAAGACGAAAGCGGGGCATAGGCATTGCGGGCAAGACCATCCCTATCCTGCCGCAGATAGGCCGCTCTGTCAACTGCTTTTCCCCTTCTACACGTCTCGTGCTAAGATAGCTGCCGTTGCTTGTGCGGTCTTCGCTGCCTTTTCGGATGTATGACGGCGTCGCTCTCCTCCGCTCCTGAGCGGGAACTGGCCCGGGCCTTGCAGGAAGGTCGGGTCATCCCCATCCTGGGTCGCCATGCCGATGACCGGCTGGAAGCCCTGGCCGTCGCCCTGATGGACGCGTTCGATCTGCGCCTGGCCCTGCTCATCGGCCCTCACCCGCAGGTGGAAGAGGCCTTGCGACAACGCGGGCGACCGGTGTACACCGTTGCCCCGGCCGCCTTCGGCGAGCCCGACCCCGACGCCTTTTACCTGATTCCCTTGGATGTCCTCGCCGACGTCGAGACGCTCCAGGCCATGACCGGGCCGCCCGGGGCGGCAACGTTGCCGGTCGTGCTAAGCGAGTACAGCGGTCTCATGTTGGGAATGGAACCGCACGATCCCAGGCTGGAAGCCCTGGCAGCGCTGTGGCCGGAAAAACGCTTTCCGCGACCCTGGTTCATCCTGACCCCCCATCCCTGGCCGGAGGCAACGGCGTGGGAAGCCCATAACCTGTTTGCGGTGCCATGGCCGCCGTCGGCGCCCACGGGCGTAAAGCGCATCCACCAAGCGAAGGCGGCTCGTCTGCGGCCGCAAACGTTGCGGCTGGATGCCGCAGCGCCGGCCGAGGTCGTCGTCGGCGATCCCTTTGTCCTAGCCGTCTCGGTACGGCAGCCGGATTCGCCTCCTCTGCAGGAAGAGGACCTGGATCTGCACCGGTCGGCCGCAGCCCAGGTGATCTTTCCCGAAGCAGGACCTATCAAGCTCCGACTCCGGGTCAGCGCTCCCGAATGCACCTTTGACGGCCCCAACGAGATCGCCTTTCGCCTTTTCCCCCAGACCGACTCGCCCGTCTTCTATTTTCATCTCATCCCTCGCAGCACCGGTCTGATCAGCATCGTCGTGCAGCTCTTCCAGGAGGATGAATGGCTGGGCGGGTTGCGGCTGCAGACGCGCGCCGGGTCGGCCCCGGCCGGCGCGGTGACGATGACGGTGACAAGCCAACCCCTGGCGCCGCCGGCGCCGGCCGTCCGGGAACGGGTGCAAAGCCTGCAGGACCGGTTGCACAAACTCCGGCGCTATGTGGCCCTTCTCGAGGAGCAGGCTGTGGTCATGCCGCCAGGCGCCGAGCGGGCCGCCCTCCAACTCCAGATCGAGGAGAAAAAGGCCGAGATCGTCGCCACAGAGCGCGAATTAGACGCCCTCCTGGCTACCGTCGTTTGAACATGGCGGTCCTATGAGCCTGATTCTGCATGATGCCCGCGGCCGCCGCCATCGCTTTGCCCGGCCCCCGGAGCGGATCGTCTCCCTCGTCCCCAGCCTGACCGCCACCCTCTTCGATCTGGACCAGGGATGGCGCCTGGTAGGCTGTACCGACTACTGCGAACTCCCGGCGGGATACGAGCATCTCCCCCGCCTGGGCGGTACCAAAAACCCCAAGCGCTTCGCCATTCGCGACCTGCGACCGGACCTTATCCTAATGAACATCGAAGAAAATCGGCGCTACGATGCCGAATGGTTCGAACAGGCGGGCTTGTCGGTCTTTGCCACCTTCCCGCGCTCACCGGCCCAGGCTCTGGCCGAGATCGCCGACCTGGCGACCCTTTTTGAGGTAGCCGGGCAGCCGGCCTGGGAAGCACGTCGGCAACGGGCACAGGCCTGTCTGACCGAACTCGAGCAACGTCGTCAGGCCTGGACCGGACCCCGGACTCGCTTCTTCGTGGCCATCTGGAAAGACCCCTGGATGACGGCCAATGCCGAGACGTATGTGAGCGCTCTCCTCGAACTGAGCGGCGCCGTGAACGTCTTTGCCGGCCGTCGCCGTCGGTTTCCTCTGGCTTTTGAGCTGGGCCTGAGCGACCGCGAGGATGAGGTTGAGGGCCTTGATACCCGGTATCCCCGGCTGCGGTTGGAGGAACTGGTGGCGGCGGCACCCGATGTCATCCTCCTGCCTAGCGAACCCTGGAGTTTTGGCCCGGTCCAGGTCGCCGAGCTCTTGGCCGATCCCGATCTGCAAACGGTGCCGGCCGTTCGGCAGCGTCGCATCTACCTGGTGGACGGTCGTCCTCTCTTATGGCACAGCCTGGGCTGGCTGGAGCAAGCCCTGGCCTCGCTCACCTCCGGCCGGCTCGCTGCCATCCTTGGCCCCACTCCCACGGCATCCCTATGAGCACAGCATCGTTCTTCCTTCACCCCCTCGACCACGCCCAGGGTCGGACCGAGAAGCCTTTCAAACACACCTTCTTCCAAAGCCATCGCCTGCTCATCGGCCTCAACACGCTCCTGCCCGGCCAGGAACAGCACCGGCATGAACACGCCGACCAGGACAAATGCTACATCGTCCTGGCCGGTTCCGGCGCGTTTCAGGTCGGCGATACCGTGCAGACCTGCACGACCGGCGATCTCATCCTGGCCCCGGCCGGTGTGCCTCACGGTGTCGTCAATACCGGCACGGAAATGCTCACGTTTTTGACGATTATCGCCCCTTATTCCTAGTTTTTATGGATTCTTAGCGGTTTTTGCGGATTTTCATATCGAATTCCGACTTTTCAACCGAGTCGTCGCGTCATTTCGGCGACAAGCGGTTCGGGCAGCGGCGGCAGATCGTCCAGACTGTTCAGGCCAAAGTAGCGCAAGAAGGCGAAGGTCGTGCCGAAAAGGACCGGCCGGCCGGGCTGATCGAGGCGTCCGACCTCTTCGATCAGCCCACGGTGCAGCAAGGAGCGGATGACACCATCGCTGCTCACCCCGCGGATGGCCTCGATTTGCGGTCGCGTGATCGGCTGACGATAGGCAATGATCGCCAGCGTCTCCAGGGCTGCCCGCGAAAGCCGGGTGGTCAGGTCCAGCCCTAGAAAGGTCTCGATGGCGGCGGCGGCTTCCGGCGCCGAGACGAGCTGAAATGCCTCCCGATGCCGTTGCAGGCGAATGCCGCGGTTCTGCAATTGCGTCTCCAGCAAGGCCAGGCCGGCCAGAACCCGCTCTACGGATACGCCCAACACCGCCGCCAGGCGGTCGGCCGGAGTCGGCTCGACGGCCACAAACAGGAGCGCCTCCAGGAGCATGACCAGGGTAACGTCATCCGGCTCGGAGGCAGACGGGACATCCGGCAGCAGGGGCTGGGTAGCGACCGCCATGGTGGTCGATCTCAACTCTTGGGATATTCGCTGTGGCGAATGCGCACATCGAGGCGCCCCAGCTTGAGGCCCATCCGCTCCTCGACGACTTCGCGCGCGACCAGCATGACCTCCTCCGTTTTCATCGGCACCTCGATAACGGGCGAGGTTTCCACTTCCAGGAACACATCCACGCGATCGCCGTGGGGTCGCACGGTGGGCGTAACGGCAATCACATCGGCAAGCTGGTCAAGGTGCCAGCGCAACCGCCGCGCCACACTATCCGTCGTGACCTCGGCGGCGCCGGTGCTCGTCTGCAGGCGCACGGCCGGTTGCGCCCGTCGCGGCCTTTCCGCCAACACCAAGACCACCAGGACGAAAGCGGCCACGAGCACCATCACCAGGCGGGCGAGCATAAACAGCAGCGAGTTCTCGCTCTGCTGCATCGCCAGGGCTTGCCGGAGACGCTCAAGCCCACCCTGAAGCCAATCCAACGTGGCAAAGGGCGTTACGGCCAGAGCCAAAACGACAACCGAGAGGATAAGAACAAAAAGAATAGCCAAAATGCGGTTGAGGACGTTCATTTTCTTGCCATAAGAGGACAATTCGTCGAATCCGTATTCGCTAACAACTCAATCGGCTGCCATTATACTACGGCGAAAACAGAACGCCACCATCGTCAGGCCGAGTACGGTGAGCACGGCGCCGAGGCGAAACGAGAGGGGCCGGAAACGAAAGACGACCTCATGCTCACCGGCCGGGACGGGGATGGCCCGCAGGAGCAGGTTGGCCCGCGCAATCGGTGTCGGTTGGCCATCCACCGTGGCTTCCCAGCCCGGATACCAGGCATCGGCCAGGACCAGCCAGGCCGGCGTCGCCGTGTTGACCTGGAATCGCACCTGTTCGGCCGTGTCGGTCGTTATAACCACCTCCCCCGGCATGGGCGTCGGCGTGACGATGGGAGGCATCGCCGTCTCCGTGCCCGCTCCGGCCAGCACAACCAGCCGGGTCGGATCGAAATCGGGGTCCTGCAGGCGGAGCAGAGCCGTTTTGTCGTCGGCCCAGACGGCCTGGGGTACCAAAAACGCCCGCGGCAGGACGCCTTCGTTGCGATAGACCTTGACATCGCCGGAATGGATGCGCCGCCAGGGATGGCGGGACACCACCGGGGTGGCGTGGGCGCCGCTCAGCCCGTCGATCAACGCCAACCCACGCACAAACAGCGCGACCTCAGGTCGCACAAGACGCAGCTCGATCCGCACCGGCACGCGGCCCGACAAGGGGCCGCCATCGGCAGGCAAAGCGAGATGGGCGATGGCGTCGCGTCCCGGCGCATGATCCCGCCAGGCGACGGCCGGCAAGTCACGGCGATGGGCCGAGGGAAGGCCATCGGCACCGACGAAGGTCTCACGACCGGCGCGAATCGGCCAGACGATCGTGCGGCCGTTGGCCAAGGCCACCGTGAGTTCGGCCACGGTTATCCCATCCGGCAACGCCGCGCCGCCCTCATCGAGATGGCTGACAAGTCCCACGGCCGTGATGGGGAAGCCGGTCGTCAGGGGCAACGTCCATGTCGGTGCCGTGGCGGTCAGAGCCTCGCCGAAGGCCAGGTCATAGTAGACATCCTCATGCCAGACATCAAACGTCTTGTCGGTGATGACATAGCAGACATGAAACAGCGACAACAGCCGGCCCGGGGGAACGACCCGCAACTGTTCGCGCAGCCGACCGTCGGCCACCACCCGGTCAGGTGGGAGAAAGAGGCCCATGGTGGTCACGAAGAAGCGGGTGGGCAGCAGGCCACCGTCAAAGCCGTCGAGGGAAGGCAGCCCCATGAGCAGACCCAGGTTCGGCGCCACCACCTCCCTGGCCTTCGTGGCCACGATGAGGTCGTTCAGGCCGCGAGCGTCGAGCCAGGAGCCGTAAATGCGCCGCAGGTCGGCCAGGTCGCCGGGGTCGTAAGTCGTGGTGCTCAGGCTGAGGATACGACAGTCGGGATCGTCCCTCTCGGCGGCGATACGCGCCGGGGCCGTGCGCCACGAATGGAGGGCCTGGGGAACCGTGGGATGCTGGATGGGCAAGACAAAACTCGCCGCCCACAGCTCCGCCATCAGCAAGACGAGAAGCGCGGTCGTGGCCCACGGCGTGGGCAGGCGCCGATAGGCCCGAAGGCAGGCGGCAAGGGCCAGTAGCGTCAGGCCCCAGCCGAGCAGGGTGGATCCGTTCGGTTGGGCCAAGATGGCCAGGACGAGCACCGCGACGGCCGCCGGTGCCCACCATCGCCACGAGAGCCGTCGTGTCGGCGGGCGAAGTAGGTGCTCGCTGCCCAAGGCGGCCAGCAGCGCCAGTCCCAACACCACAGCCTCGAACCAGCGCGCGGGCACACGGAAGAGGTTCCAGCCGGGTAGAAAGCGCCAGAGCAGGTAGTTCAGCGGATTGTAGGCGCCGATAACCAAAGCCAAACCGACGCCGACCAGCGCGACGGCGCGGCGTTGTAGCAACGATGACGGTGCGCGCAACCATCCCCAGGCGGCCAGGACGAGGCCGCTCCAGCCCACATAGGCCACCCATTCGGCATAGGCATCGGTCGCCAGGGCTTCACCCAGGTCGCGACCGTAGTGAGGGAGCAGACTGAAGCCCAAGCGCCAGGGGGGCAGACTCAAGGCGGCATGGTCGCGAAAGCTCAGCCCCCCCTGCCGATAGGAAACCTGCGCCAGCTCCCACGTCGGCAGGAGCTGGATGGCGGCCACCAGGGCGGCCCAACCGAAGATAATCCCCAGATAGCCGAGGGTACGAGCGAGGGCGCGAGATTCGTCGCGCCATACCCGGCCCCGATCGCGGCTGCGCACGGCCATGGTCAGCCGTTTTAGATGGGGCCACAGCGCCCAGGCGCCGAAGACAAGCGCCTGATTGTAGAACGTCTGCGAGTGGCCGGCCAGCAGAGCCAGGGCCCATACCAGACTCAGAAGGGCCAGCGTGCGTCCACGCCGCGGGCCCTTGTCGGCCAGCCGGTCCCACAGCCACAAGGCCGCGGGCAGCCAGGCTATTGTGGCCCAGCGATTGGGGTGGGCGCTCAACCCGGTAACCCAGCCGTTGGCGGCGAAGAGGATCCCGGCGACCAGGCCGGCCCCCCACCCCACCCGGCCGACCTGTCGGGCCAGGGCATACGTAAACCAGCCGGCCAGCCAGGCATGCAGGGCGATAAAAGCCGGAATGGCTCTTTCCGCCGGGAGCGGCAAAAAGGGCCAGCGCAGCGGATACAACAGCGAAGTCTGCGGATTGGCCAAAAGCGGCGCGCCGGCAAAAAGGAGTGGGTTCCATAACGGCAATCGTCCCTGGCTTACAGCGGCGCGGGCATACTCCCAATAGGGGGCAAAGTAGGTGAGAAAATCGCCGTTGATCGGCGCCAGACCGGTGAGGAGCACGCGGCCGTACACGAGGAAAACCCCACAGGCCAGCACCACGCCTGCGGCCAGATGCTGTCGTCCTCTGGCGGATGGGCCGGTCATGGCGAGGCGATGGGAACGATTTGATAGACGGTAAACTGGGGTCGCGACATGTCCGTTCGCCGCACGATCAAGCGTGGGGCCAGGCGCAGGCCGTAAGGACGCAGCGCCGCTTCCAGAGCGGGGCGCTCGCCTTCATGCCAGCCCGGGAAGACCACAAAACGGGTATAGCCGGTGGGGTTGGGCGCCAGATCGGCCACCAGCATGGCCGGGTCGGCCCAGTAGACGCGGCCATGGGGCCCATCCCAAAGG
The DNA here is from genome assembly GCA_037443945.1 of Caldilineales bacterium. Taxonomy (GTDB): domain Bacteria; phylum Chloroflexota; class Anaerolineae; order J102; family J102; genus SSF26. The sequence continues at coordinate 7,358 of JBBINH010000066.1, read as the reverse complement.
TACCAGTTCCAGTGCCAGCCCTCCCAGCGATGATAGAGCACCCCGCGTTCCGCCGGCACGACCTCTTGCAGATAGGCCGCCACCTGCTCGATGCCGCTCCAGGCGCCGTGATCGCCGCCTACGGGGATGCGCGCGTCGGCCGCACGCAGTCCGCCTGCCAGCACCGGAGCCGCTAACAGGAGGAGCAGCGCCCGGCGCCATCCCCGATTCAGGAGCAGCCACAGCACCCCGGTCCCGCGCGCGGCCAGCAGGGCCAGCAACGGCGCCAACGGCAGCAGATAGCGATCCCAGGGCTGAAAGCTGAAGACCCCATGCACAACAAGATAGCTCAGGCCGTATCCCAGAAAGAGCCGATCCCACCGATAGGGCCGGGTGTGGGCTTTGTCCTGCGACGCCGAGACGGTCTTCTCCGCTCGCATACGGAGATCGGCCCAGACCACGACGAGCACAAGGACGACCAGGGCCAGGGTACCGGCCAGGCTGCCGCCCAGCCAGCGCCAGACCTCGGCCCAGGCCTGCAGACGTGCCGGCCATTCCGACCAGGGCAACAAGTACAGGCCGCCGTAGGTGTTCCAGGCCTGTTGCCAGAAGTCGGGGATCTCGGCCGGAAGAATCCGCCAGCCATCCCACTGCCAGACCTTGAACCACACGTAGTAAAAGCCGGCGCCGGCAGCGGCCAGCGCAGCCGGGATGCGATACACCCGGCTGCGGGCCGGGGCGTGATGCCAGGCGGCGATGAGCAAAGCCCCGACCACCAGCGGCGCCAGCAGCAGCGCATTTTGCTTGGTAGCAAAGGCCATGCCCAATCCCAAACCGGCGGCGAGGCCCCCCGGCACCCCCCAGGCCCAGCCGACCATGGTAGCGGCCACCAGGGCCAACAGCATCCAGGCCACCATCATCGGGTCGGTATAGAGGGTAGGGGCAAAGGCAACGGCAAAGGGCGAGAAGACAAAGAACCATCCTGCCAGGTCGGCCGTGGGACGGTCATAGATGCGCCTGGCCAGGATCCAAAGCGCAGCCACGGCCACCAGCGAGCAGACCACATTGAGCAGACGGCCGACGTTGGCCGAAGGCCCGAACCAGATGAAGACCTGGGCCAGGCTGTAGAGGAAAAAGGGCGGTTTGTCCACGGCCACGCGTTCGAGCATGGGATCCTGGCCCGAGGCGATCAGCCGCGCCCAATAGCCGTAGAGGGCCTCGTCCTCGCGCAAGGGAAAGCGGCCCAGGCTCCACACCCGTAAGACGAACGCCGTAAGCAGGCCCAGCCCCGGTATCAGCCGAGCCGCTATCCGCGCGGCGGTTTGCACACGGTCCGTCGTCGGGCGACGTTGCACTTTCCATCCGGTCAGGATCGCGACCCGCATCCCTTCAATCCACAAAGCGATACTTGATCAGCGCCCAAAGGGCCGGAAAGCCATCGCGCCAGGTGATGTTTTTGCCTTCGGTATACTCGCGCCCGGTATAGCTGATGGGTACTTCGTAAATGCGATAGCCCCGCTTGAGAATTTTGGCCGTGATCTCCGGTTCCAGCTCGAAGCGGCGGGCACGCAGAGGCACGCCGTTGAGCACTTCCCGGCGAAAGCACTTGTAACACGTCTCCATATCGGTCAGAATGGAGTCGTAGAGGATGTTGGTGACCAGGGTGAGGATTTTGTTGCCTATCATATGGCGGAAGTACATCGCCTTGCGCGGGCCACCCAAAAAACGCGAACCGTAGACCACAGCGCTGCGACCCTCGAGAATGGGTTGCAACAGGCGGGGATAATCGCGCGGGTCGTATTCCAGGTCGGCGTCCTGGATGAGGAGGATCTCGCCGGTGGCGTGTTGGATGGCCGTGCGCACGGCCGCCCCCTTGCCCTGGTTATGGATGTGGAAAAAGGCGCGCAATTCGCCGGCTGCGGCCAGCTCGCGCAGGATGGTAGGGCTTTCATCCCGCGAACCATCATCGACGGCGATGATCTCCTGCTCGAGGCGCACCGCTTCCGGCTGCTCGGAGGCCAGAGGAATGACCGTCAGGACGAGGTCGGCCATGGTGCGAACGTGGGCTACGATGGCCCGCAGGGTGCGGGCTTCGTTATAGATGGGCATGAGAACGGAGTAACGGACGGTTTTCATGGTACAGAAGAGGAGAAGCAGGCCTTTATCCTGCCACGGGCGGCGGCGAACTGAGAGTCCGCCTTGTCGGGAAGTTCATTAGGCTTTGACGACAATGTAACGAAAACTGGCCCAATGCCTGTCGGCGCTCTGATCGGGTTGCACCGCCACCACACGACCGCCATGAGCGGTCAGCCAGGCTATCACCTGCGGCCGGGGGATGCCGAACATGTCCATAACCGGTCGCCCACCGTGCCGGAGCCGCTGATAAAGGCGGAAAAGACGGGTCGGTCGCAAAGGCTGGATGAGCCTTCGGTGCCATTGCCGCGGTCGCTCGGGCAACTGAAAGACAAGCACCCCTTGCGGCTTAAGCACGCGCAAGAACTCGCGCAGATAGGCACGCGCAAACCGCGGGGGCATGTGTTGCAGCGTGATGTTCGAGTAGACAAAATCGAAGGTCTCGTCCGCAAAGCGGGCCAAATCGTCGGTCTCGTTGCGATGATACCGGCAGCGCTCGCCATGGCGATTGTAATGGGCCGCCAGGGCCAGCATAACCGGGCTGATATCGACCCCATCCACCTCGGCGAAGTGCTCGGCAAGGGCCTGAGTCAGCCGTCCTACACCGCACCCGAAATCGAGCGCTCGCCCCCGTACCAGAGGCAACCCCAACGCCGTGAGGCCGGTTAACACCTCAGCGATCTCCTGTACGCCCGTGGCGAAAAACGTTTCGATCTGCCAGCGATGTCCACTTTTATCAGGCCAGGCGAGAATGCTCCAGAAGGGGTCGTCGACGGCGAATTTGTCCCAATTAGCCTGAATATCCTTTAATTTCATTACAATAAAAAATAATCACAATTTACAAAATTATTTATAAAAACTACTTACCAACATTCAATTGATGGGCCAAAATGATAGCTTCGGCAACTTCACGCATGGGTTTGCGATAGTTCATGGATAGCTTTTGAATGCGGCGGAAGGCTTCGGCTTCGCTCATGCCTTTTGTATCCATCAGCAAGCCTTTGGCGCGGTCGACCAGCTTGCGGGTTTCCAGGGCCTCTTTGAGGTTTTCGGCCTCCTTTTTGACGGCCTCGAACTCGCGAAAACGGGCCAGGGCCGTCTCGATGGCAGGGGGCAGATCGGCTTCGGTGAAGGGTTTGACCAGATACCCGACAACGCCGGCGGCGCGGGCGCGTTCGACCAGGTCCCGCTGGCTGTAAGCGCTGAGGAGCAAGACCGGCGCCACCCCTTCCTCGGTCAAGATACGCGCCGTCTCGATGCCGTCGATGGAGTCGCCCTCGAAGCGGATGTCCATGATAACCAGGTCTGGTTTCAGGCGACGCGCCAGCTCGATGGCGGTGCGACCATCACTGGCCTCGCCGATGACGAGATAGCCCTGGTTGGTCAGCATCTCGCGCAAATCACGGCGGATGAGGGATTCATCGTCGCAGATGATGATGCGGGTGCGTGAGGACGTCGGGTTTGAACTCATAGGCTAGCCTCCGGAAAAACGCTTGGGAAACGCAATAACGGCTTCGGTACCGCCTTGGAGCCGCGAGCGAAGGGTGAATTGGCCTTTCAGATCATCCTGCACCAAGGTGCGGACGATGTCAAGCCCCAGGCTCGTCTCTGACTCCAGGGTGAAATCAGCAGGCAGCCCTTGACCGTTGTCCTCCACGCGCAATTCGACCTCGTTTTCACGTTCGTAGATGCTAACGGCCACACGTCCGTTGCTTTGCTGCTCAAAACCGTGTTCGAGGGCGTTGAGGAGCAGTTCGTTGATGATCAGGGCACAGGTCGTGGCCCGGCTGGTCGGCAGCAGCACGGGGTCGGCATGTTCGACAACCAGGGTGATGTTGCGGGCAGGACCGACGGCACTTTGTTGCAGGTAGCGGATGATGCGTCGCACCACATCCTGAAGGTTGAGCACTTGGTCTTCGCCTTCGGAGAGGGATTCGTGGATGGCCGACATACTGAGGATGCGGTTGATGGCCTCGTACAGCAACTGGCGCGCTTCCTCGCTACCGGTACGACGGGCCTGCATGCGCATGATGGAGACAAGCATCTGCAGGTTGTTTTTGACACGGTGATGGATTTCTTTGATCATCACCGCCTTGACCTTGAGTTGCTGGGCTTTGCGCCGGTCCTCGGTCACATCTTTGACGAGCAAAAGCACGCCATAACGGTCGGGGCGGTGCTCCCAAAAACGCAGACGCTCCCAGCCGCTGCGTTCAGGCGGTCCCAGGAGGGGGACGGCACTGCGCTGGAGAATGCGGTCGCGCACGGTGTTCTCGGCGAATTGGCATTCGCGCGTTTCCCAGGCGGCCTGGACAAGCTGGAGATCGCCGGCCGCTACCTCCTCGACCGAACGTCCGCGCAGGTCGTCCAGATAACCCAGTCGCCGATAGACATTATTGGCCTGACCGCTCAGATAGCGATAGCGGGCCGTGTGGTCTACGAAGAGGATGCCATCTTGTTCCAGAAAGGGCGGTACCCGCTCCGGCCTGTGGATCTGGCCGCTCACGACCATGTGCAGAAAGCGATCGAGCGCATGCTGAAACGCAGGCTCACGGCGTTTGTGTCGTTCGCGCTCGATGATGTTGGAGGAGATGATCAATCCCGCTACCGGCTGTTGTTGGGCATTGAGCACAGGCCAGACCTGCTGGGCGATTTCACCGCGCTGATGGGGGATTTCCGGTTCGATGCGGGTACGGCGTTGGGCCAGGACCATCGCCGACCACAGCCAGCCGCGCTCGGTTTGCCCAAACGTGCGGCCGACGGGCGATTCCTCATAAAGCGTGGCCATGGAATGAGGCCGAGCGTGGAGGACGATGCAGAAACGGTCCGAGCGATCCGGGATCACCAAAAACACATCGGAACGGCAGAGATCGGCCGCCAACGGCAGGGCAGCTCGCACCCGTTGCAGCAAAGCCCGGTCGCCCTCGTTCAGACGGTCGAGGTAGGGTTTCCAGAGATTGTCGTCACTGTGCCAATAGGACGAGACCATGGGATACGTCGTCGTTGACCAGAAGAAGATGACGTCAACATGACGTCGCTTCGATTCATCTTATAGCATAGCACTTCTCAGGCTCTAGTACCTTGCCGCTGAGATTTTGATGCATGTCGCTTCTTGTGTTATGGTGGAGACACAAGGAGGCGGACATGCCGCAGAAAATCTACATTGTTGATCTGACCGACGACGAACGCAACGAGCTGCATGACTTGATCAAGAAGGGCAAACCTTCGGCACGCAAAGTGGCGCGTGCCCACATCCTGTTGCTGGCCGATGAAGGCGCCACGGACAAAGCGATTGCAGCCGCCTTGCATGTTGGTAAAGCGACCGTTGAACGCACCCGCAAACGTTTCGTCGAAGGCAATCTGGCGCGTGCCTTGAATGAAGACCCCCGTCCGGGTGCGAAACGCAAGCTCAATGACAAGCAGGAAGCCTTTCTGATTGCGACGGCCTGCAGCACGCCGCCCGGCGGGCGGCGCAAGTGGACGGCGCAATTATTGGCCGATCGCATGGTCGAACTCCAGCAAGTTGACACGCTCTCTGACGAGACGGTACGGCGCACGCTAAAAAAAACAAGCTCAAGCCGTGGCTAAAGAAGGAATGGTGCATTCCGGCTATCGACGCCGACTACGTTTGGCATATGGAAGATGTGCTCGACCTATATGCCGAGCCGGAAGACCCCAAACGGCCACGGGTCTGCTTTGACGAGTGCCCGTACCAACTGATCAGCGAAACGCGGCAGCCGTTGCCAGGCAAACCTGGGCGGCCGCAGCGTTATGACTACGAGTACAAACGCGAAGGCACTTGCAACCTGTTCATGTTTGTGCAGCCGCATGTGGGCTGGCGGCATGTTAAGATAACCGACCAGCGTACCAAAGCCGACTTTGCTCAGTGTATGAAAGACCTGGTCGATCTGCACTTCCCGGATGCCGAGCTCATTCGGGTCACCCTTGACAATCTGAATACGCACACGCCAGCCGCACTTTACGAAGCGTTTGAGCCGGCCGAAGCCCGCCGCATCATTCGCAAGCTCGAGTTTCACTACACGCCCAAGCACGGCAGTTGGCTCAACATGGCAGAAATCGAGTTCTCCGTCCTGGCCGGGCAGTGCCTGGATCGCCGGCTGCCAGACACAACCACGGTAAGTTCTGAAGTGGCGGCCTGGGAGGCTGAACGCAACGCCGAGCGAGCAACCATCAACTGGCGCTTTACGACCGACAAGGCCCGTTCCAACCATCATAATCAATTTGGCAAGGTACTAGGGGGTGAACAAACAGCAGAATGGCCGAAATCGAGCGAAAATCACCAACAAGGGACCGGAGAAGGGAGCCTTTTTTCTTTTGTTTCTGCTCTGGTCCGGGTGTTTCGGGCTTTGGCACTGCGCCGACGTCTGGCTTTCTGTTGGTAAGGTGCAGGTTTTTGCAGTGGAGTCATAATATCCGTTTCGCAGGTTTATGAGATGACCTCTAATCCTTTGTATGGTCTACCCTTCGGTAGTACATTTTCGAGCAAGTGGGGGCGACCCACTCGCTTTGGCTGTTCGCTTCGTTCGCTTGGCATGCGGCTGATGCACCGGTCGTTGGCCGCCGTGTAGCGACAATAATCAGGAGAAACGCCCATGAAAGCACAAGTGCTGATTGCTTTGATGGTGAGCCTGGCCCTGTTGAGCAGCGGTTTCACCGGGGTCAGCGTCTGGGGACTCCAACACTCGCCCACGCCGTTGGAGAACGCCGGCTCGGCCATTCCCATGAACCCGGAATCTAGGCCATCGGAGATGGATACGGCCGGTCGTGTGGCCTCTTTACCTCTTCTCCAGGACATTACCGCCCTCGCCGCCGGTGGGGATCACACCTGCGCCCTGACCACGGGCGGCGGGGTCCAGTGCTGGGGCAATAACGGGTCCGGTCAACTGGGCGACGGCACCACGACCGACCGCAGCGCGCCTGTGGCGGTGGTAGGGCTGGAGAGCGGCGTGGCGGCTATCGCCGCCGGTGGGGGTCACACCTGTGCCCTGACCACAGGCGGCGGGGTCCAATGCTGGGGCGATAACTCGTTCGGTCAACTGGGCGACGGTACCACGACCGACCGCAGCACGCCGGTGGCGGTGGTGGGGCTGGAGAGCGGCGTGGCGGCTATCGCCACCGGTTGGGGTCACACCTGCGCCCTGACCACGGGCGGCGGGGTCCAGTGCTGGGGCAATAACGGGTCCGGTCAACTGGGCGACGGCACCACGACCGACCGCAGCACGCCGGTG
>JBBINH010000065.1:0-16040 GCA_037443945.1 Caldilineales bacterium | reverse complement strand
TCAAAGCCGGGATCGGCCAGCAGGTTTGTCCCCTCCGAGCGCGCCAGGTTGTGCCCGACGACAAGACCCACGCCCATCAGAAGAGCCAAGAGGTAATAACGGCCGAACCGGCTCGTCATCGCATCGCCTCCTTAAGGCAAGCGAGCACGATGGATAAGACGGTGGCCCCTGGAGTTTGGCCTGTGTCGCAGACCCCTCGCTATTGAGATGCCGGCTTTGCGGAAGGATGGCAAAGGATAGTGTCCTTTACCACCCCTCAAAAGCCAAACTTCAGAGGTGAGGGAAATGCCGTCATAGGATGACGGCTACGGCGAGACCGGATTGCACCAGAATAGGAGGCGATGCCATCATGCGAACGGGCACTCCCCACGACAAGTGCTATGACCCAGGACGCATGTCATCACCGCATGTTGTTTTTAGGAAAGCAGAGAACAACGGCTTCGCTATTTTAGGTATGGACGGCAGTATAGAAAAACGGGAAGCGCATTGTCAAATTGTAACCGCCTGCATGCCGACGCCCGTCGTCCGCCCTGGGCCGGAGCCTCCGGTTGGCGCCGATCCACGCCCGGCCCGACGTGCTGCAAAAAAAAACGGACGGGTCGCGGGCTGCCCAGAATGGTTGCCTGGGCCGGGAGCGGAGTGTGGGATATAATGACCGTGCCCGTCCTGGGTCGGCGCCCGGCTGAGCGCGTCGGATGTTCCCTCCGCACCCTCTTCTGGCGGCACCATCTTGTTTCTTCCCCGTCGATTCTGCCTATGTATACCCTCTGCTGCCAACGCGATTTCATTGCCCAGCACTACCTGATCGGTGGCGATTGGGGCGACGAGAACCGACTCCACTCGCACCACTATCGGATTGAGGTTATGATCGAAGGCGAGAGCCTCGATCGGCATGGCTACTTGATCGATATCCTCGACCTCGAAGCCGCACTTGAGGCCATCATTGCCCGCTATCGCGATAAAACCCTCAACGATCTGCCCGACTTTGAAGGCCTCAATCCCAGCCTGGAGCGTTTTTGCCGACTTCTGGCCGAAGAACTGAACGATCGCCTCCACGCCCCCAACATCACTGCTCTCAGCGTCAAATTGTGGGAAAACCCGCAGACCTGGGCCGCCTACGACCTGGAGCGTTGAGCGCGCAGCAGGATGCGCATCGGCCTGGTTATCTACGGCCATCTCGATATCGTCTCGGGCGGCTATCGCTACGACCGCCGCTTGGTAGCCCATTGGCGGCGCAGCGGCGACACGGTGACGGTCTATGCGCGGCCCTGGCGCCATTACCTGCGCCATCTGACCGACAACCTGGCCCCGAACTGGCGAACCGAACTGCAGCATGCGGCGGTGGATGTGCTGCTGCAGGACGAACTCAACCATCCGTCGCTCTTCTGGCTGAACCGGCGCCTGCGAACGACCGTCGCGTACCCTATCATCAGCATCGTCCATCATCTCCGCAGCCACGAGCCTCATCCCGCCTGGCTAAAACCCCTCTACCACGCGGTCGAGCGCCGCTATCTGGCCACCGTGGATGGCTTTATCTGCAACAGCCCGGCTACGGCAGCGACCGTGACCGACCTGGTAGGAACCGATAAACCGCTCCAGATCGCCCTACCCGGTCGCGAGGCCACTCCGCCGGCCGTGGACGAAACCGCCATTCGACGTCGCTGCCTGGCTTTCGGACCGTTGCGCCTTGTCTTCTTGGGCAATCTCATCCCGCGCAAAGGCCTGCATACCCTTCTTCTGGCGCTGGCGCGGCTGCCGAGAGGCCGTGTCCACCTGAGCGTTATCGGCAATCCCACCGTGGCGCCTCGTTATGCCGCCTATTGCCGGCGGCAGGTGGAACGCCTGGGCCTGCAGGAGGTCGTGGACTTTCGCGGCCTGCTTGCCGAAGCCGATGTGGCTGCCGAGCTGGCCCGGGCCCACGTCCTGGCCGTGCCCTCGGCCTATGAAGGCTTCGGCATGGCTTATCTGGAAGGAATGGGATACGGGCTCCCGGCGCTGGCCGGTCGCCATGGCGGGGCTGCCACCCTCATCACCGAGGGTGAAAACGGCTACCTGGTGACCCCCGGCGACGTGACCGGCCTCTGCGAACGTCTGGAGCGGCTCGCCACCGATCGCACCCATCTGCTTCGCCTGAGCCTGGCCGCACGCGATCGTTATCTCACCCATCCCACGTGGGAGGAGACGGCTGCCCACGTGCGCGCGTTTCTGGAAACCACCGTGGCAAACCCAAGGGCTATGCGAAAAGGCCTCTAGGCCAAGCGCGCGTCACCGTTCGCCACCCTGCTCCCGGCCCGGAAGAATGCCTTGCCTTAGGGCCTCTCGCTCCCGGTGGGAGCCGCCTGATACGCGTCGGAGAACCCGATGGCGGCCGCCGCAGTTGGCCGGTCTTCCAAAGTGTATTCGGCCCGGATCTGGCGCAGGGTGCCCGTCTCGCCGCGTAGAACCAGAGAGTGGGTGGTGGCATGGCGACCGTGATAGTGCACACCGTCCAGGAGGGGACCGTCGGTGACGCCCGTGGCGGCAAAAAAGACGACTTGACTCTGCACCAATTCCTCGCAGGTGAGAATGCGTCGCGTGTTCAGCCCCGCCTGGGTTACGGCCTCCCATTCTCGGCGGCTTTGCGGGGCCAGACGGGCCACCATGGCTCCTCGCAAGGCGCGCACGGCACAGGCCGCCGTCACCCCTTCGGCAACCCCTCCCACACCCATCAGGACATCCACGCCATGACCGGGCAAGGCGGCCATGATGGCGCCGGCGATATCGCCATCGCTATGCAACGAGACACGGGCTCCGGCACGGCGGATTTCCTCGATCAGCTCGGCGTGTCGCGGACGATCGAGAACGAAGACCACGAGATCGCGCACATCTTTGCCCTTGCAGCGGGCGATGAGCGCCAGCGTCCAAGCAGCAGGCGCCTCCAGACACTCGGGCACCAGAGCACGGCCCACCTCGCGATCCACCACGATTTTCTCCATGTAGGCCGCCGGCGCACAGACCCACATGGCCCCGCGCGGGGCTACGGCCACAACCGAGATGGCCCCGGCGCGTCCCTGCACGAGCAGATTGGTGCCGTCAATAGGGTCGGCGACCACATCCATGGCCGGACCGGTGCCTTTGCCCACGCGATTGCCCGTATCGAGGGGCGAATGGCGGCCGCTTTTGGACTCCTCGCCGATGACGATATAACCGTCCATCTCCAGCTCATTCAGCGCCGCCAACATGGCTTCGGTGGCAACGCGATCGGCTTCGATGCGGTTGCCCAGCCCCATCCAGCGGCCGGCCTGGAGCGCGGTCCATTCGGTAACGCGCACGAGATCGAGACCGAGATTGCGTTCAAGGGGATTGGTAGACATGGCAGAAAATCACGAACCGAGGATCAAGCGGAACCGGGAAACTCATCAACGGCCTCCAACAGGGCGGCCGCGCGCCAGGCGACCATGCCGCCTGCCAGCAGACGCAGGTCCCGATAGCCCTGCTGGAGCAAATGCGCGGCCGCCCGGCGGCTGCGACGCCCTGTCCGGCAAGCCAGCACAATCGGGCGGTCTTTAGGCACTGCGTGGGCGTTTTCCAACAGGCGGGGCAGCGGCACATTGACGGCGCCGGGCACGCGTCCCTGCCGGAACTCGCGCGGCTCGCGCACATCGACCACCAGGGGTGGCGTCGGGCCTCGCAGCTCGCGGTAGAGGGTCTCCGGAGCGATTTCGGGCACGGCGACCGCAGACAGCGGAACCGGCGCCAGGGTGAGATGAAGCATCGGTTTGGGCAGGTTCTGACATTCCTTAAACGCCCGCACCTCACACTCGTAAATGCAAATGGCCGGATCAAGCACATGATAGAACAGATGGGCGATGGCCTCGTCTTCGGGCAGGAAATGGTCCACCCCCAAAAAACGGTCGAAATGCGAGGCTTCCAGCAAAGCCCGTACCTCCGGCCGTACTTTGACCAGGAAGACATCACCGTTGGCCTCGCGGTAGGTTTTTACCACGTGTTCCAACATATGAATGCCGCTCATGTCGATCTGATGCACGGCCTGCATCCGCAACAGCAGAAAGATCTGACCGGGATGGGCGCGGCGATGGCGCAGGATGGCTTCTTCGACATGGTTGACGGCCCCGAAATAGAGGTCACCGCGGATCTCGATCACGCCCAATTGCGGACAGGGGCGCCGGTCAGGCCGATAGGCAAAATGGCGGAACGCGTCATCGGGCAAGACGGAGACCACCTGAGGCGTACTGGTCCGTAGAAGGTAGTAGGCCAACGAGATCACAATCCCGCCCAGGATGGCATATTGCAGGGAGAAGAGGAGCGTTCCGGCCAAAGTGACGATCAGAATGGCGGCCTCTGCCCGCGACGTAGTGAAAACCCGCACTATCCGACGGCGATCGATGGTGGTAATGGCATTGAGGATGAGCAAACCGGCCAGGGCCGAACGCGGAACCCATGCCATAAAGGGTGCCAGCGCCGTTGAAAGCACCAGGAGGACAAGCCCGGAAAAGACCGAAGCCATAGCCGTGCGCGCACCGGAATGGTACAAGGCTGCCGAGCGATTGAACGAACCCGAACACACAAAACCGGATAAGAACCCGGCTGCGATGTTGGCCAGCCCCTGGCCCACAAACTCCTGGTTGCTATCCAGACGTTGCCCCGACTGCGCCGCCAGGCTGCGCGCAATCGACGTGGCCTCGACCAGACCGATGACCGCAATGGCCAGAGCACCCACAAAAAGCTGACTGGCGAGTTCGAAATCGAAAACCGGCGGCATACTCAGTCTAGGCAGCCCCCCCTGCACGGCGCCAACGGTGATGATATCCTTGGTAAACGGCGCCAGAACGGCGACAACGGTGGTCACGGCAATGGCCATGATTTGCGTCGGCAAGCGTCTGTTCAACCGTGCGAACAGCAAGGTCAACCCGATGACAAGCAATCCCAAAAACACGCTGGGCCAGTGGAGGGCGGGCAAATGGCGGATGATGTTGACCACCGTCTGCAGCAGCCGCGGAGAATCAGGGAACTCTAAGCGCAGCAGGGTTCGCAGTTGTGTCATGACGATCAGAATGCTCGTTCCGGTCGTAAAACCGACCACCACCGAATCAGAGATGAAATTGACCAGCAAACCCAGCCGCAATAGCCCCATCAACAAGCGGATGACACCGACCATTACCGTCAACAGCCCCGCCGCCGCAATATACTCGGGGGAACCAAGGGCAAACAACGGGAGCAGCGTGGCCAGGACAAGCAGGGATGCCGTGTTGGTAGGACCGGAATGGAGATGAGGCGACGAACCCCACAGGGCGGCAACGATGCTGACGACGATACCCGCATACAACCCCATTTCCGGCGGCAACCCGGCCATGACGGCAAACACCAAACCTTGGGGCAGGAGGATCAGACCGACCGTGGCCCCGGCCGTCAGATCGTCACGGAAATAGGAGGGCTGATAGGCGCGAACAAGCTGGATCGGCCGCGCCAAATAACCTATCACGGTATGCAGACCGACCGGCAGGGTGGGAAGCGCCACGGCTTGTTGTCTCATCACAGCCTCGATTGTACGGTGATTGCGACCGTTAAGACAATAGCCTTCCGCGCACAGTTGTGATCCCGGTTACAAACCGAGGATGACCCCGGCAATGGTGAAATAGATGAACAACCCGGTGGCATCCACCATCGTGCTCATGACCGGGCCGGACACAATAGCCGGGTCGATACCGAAGCGGAGGGCCAGCATCGGTAGAATCGCACCCAGCCCATTGGCCCACACGACGATGGTGAAAATAGCTACGGCGACGGTCAGCGCCAGATCCGGACCGCTGCCCCAGGTGAGGGCACGCAGATAGGCAATGCTCGCCATCGCCAGGCCCAGCAGGACGCCGACAAGCAGTTCATGCCATAAGGCGCGAAAGGCATCCCGCAGGGTAATCTCGCCCACGGCCAGGGCACGGATGATGGTACTCGTCGTCTGCGAACCGGCATTGCCGCCGGTCCCGATGAGCAAGGGCACGAAAAAGGCCAGCGCCACAACGGCCTGCAACTCCTCCTCGAAGTGGCGCAGCACGCTCCCGGTCAGGGTCTCGGTCAGAAACAACAGCAACAACCAGCCGATGCGCTTGCGCATAACCAGAAACGGGCTGGTACTGAGGTAAGGTCGTTCGAGGGGTTGGGCGCCGCCAAAGCGCTGGATGTCTTCGGTATCTTCCTCCGCGATGACATCCACCACATCGTCGATGGTAACAACCCCCACCAGTCTGTTCTCGGCATCGACAACGGGCAGGGTCAGCAGGTCGTAGCGGGCCATCAACCGCGCCACTTCTTCTTGATCCATCTCGACCGGAGCCGAAATGACCTCCGGATCCATGATATCCACCATGCGGGCGGAGGGATCGGCGGCGATGAGCTGGCGTAACTCCACCACCCCGACGAGATGCTTTTCGGCATCGACGACGAAGATCTGCTGGATGTCGGCCTCCGGCTTCCAACGGCGGATGGCCTCCAGGGCCTCGGCGGCCGTCGTGCGCCGGCGCAAGGCGAGGAACTCCGAGGTCATCAACCCCCCGGCAGTCTCCTCGGGGTGGAGTAAGAGCGGACGTACCTCGTCGGGATCCTCGAGTCCAGAGAGCACGACCTCCACTTGCGGGGGATCCAGTTCGGCCAACACGTCGGCGGCCTCGTCGGGTTCCATTTCGTCCACAATGCGGATGGCATCTTCGGGATCGAGGGCGGCTACGAGTTCGGCAGCCTGTTCGTCGTCCAGCTCTTCCAGAATGTCGGCCGAATCGGCGGGTTCCAGCTCCGGCAGCAAGGCCACCTGGTCTTCCTCGGCCAGCTCTTCGAAGAGTTCGGCCTTATCGGCGGGGTGATAGTGTTCGAGAATGGCGACGGCCGTTGCCAGATCGTCGCGTTCTAGGGCTTCGCGCAATTGCGCCAAGACACGCTCCAGCTCCGCTGCTTGCATCGTTTAGACCTCCTGAAGGGAAAACGGACTCCTTACCAAAATCGAGGCTCATGTGCAGACGTTGGGCAGAGGGTTGCCCCTTCTGCCGGGGTGAGCGCACGTCGGACATGAGCCCAATCCGGTATGAGCGGTCGGCCTGCTCCCCGATGCCGCGTTGTTGACCGACGGCGAGAACTTGCTCGAACCGAATCGCAACGGCGACGGCGAGCGCCGGTTCCGCCTCCAATCCCTCGACAGAAGCCGACGACCGACCCTGCAAATGGTCGAGTCGGTCGTCGACCTATCTACCGATGTCGAGGAGCCAAAACGCCCTAGCTACGGGCCAAGCGTCGCAATACGGTTTGTAAGATACCGCCGTTTTTATAGTACTCGACTTCAACCGGCGTATCGACCCGACTGCGGACGCGAAATTCGATGACGCTACCATCCTCGGCCGCAGCCCGCACCGTGTAGAACTGGCCGGGTTGCATAGCATCATCCAGACCCAGGATGTTGTATCGCTCGTGGCCGGTCAATCCCAGGCTCGTAGCGCTCTCTCCGGGCAAAAATTCTAAGGGCAGAATGCCCATCCCTACCAGATTCGAGCGGTGAATCCGCTCATAACTCTCGGCAATAACCGCCTTGACCCCTAACAGATACGGTCCTTTGGCCGCCCAATCGCGGCTGGAACCCGAACCGTACTCCTTTCCGGCCAGAATCAGCAACGGAATGCCCTGTTCCTTATAGCGCATGGCAGCATCGTAGATGGTCATCGGCTCGCCCGTAGGCAGGTACAGGGTATAGCCGCCCTCGGTGCCGGGAACCAGCCGATTGCGAATGCGGAGATTGGCAAAGGTACCCCGCATCATCACCTCGTGATTCCCGCGGCGGGCGCCGTATTGGTTCCACTCGCTGCGTTCGACACCATGGGCCAGCAGATACTGGGCCGCCGGACTGCCTGGGGCAATGCCACCGGCCGGCGAGATATGGTCGGTGGTGATGGAATCGCCCAAATAGACCAGCACGCGCGCGCCCAGAATAGGCTGCACCGGCGGTATGGTCAGGGTCACTTCCCGGAAGAAAGGCGGCTCTTTGATGTAGGTGCTGGCCGGATCCCAGGCAAAACGGTCGCCGGCGGGCACGGTAATGCTGCTCCAGGTCTCGTTGCCGGCGAAAACGTCGGCATATTCCTCCCGGAACATCTCCGGCCGCAGGCTTCGGCGGATGGCGGCCTGGATTTCGGCTTGGGTTGGCCAGATATCCCTGAGATAGACGGCCTCGCCGTTGGGGTCATAGCCGATAGGCTCGGTGGTCAAGTCGATATCCACCGTCCCGGCCAGGGCGTAAGCCACAACCAGGGGCGGCGAGGCCAGATAGTTGGCCCGACAATCGGGGCTGACGCGACCTTCAAAGTTCCGATTGCCGGAAAGCACCGCCGCCACGACCAGATTGCCCTCCTTGATGGCCCGGCGAATCGGGTCGGGCAGCGGTCCGGAGTTGCCGATGCAGGTTGTGCAGCCGAAACCGACGATATGAAAACGCAACGCCTCCAGGTAGGGCAACAGACCGGCGGCCTCGAGATAGCGCTGGACGACTTTGGAGCCGGGCGCCATGCTCGTCTTGACCCAGGGTTTCACGCTCAGACCGCGGCTTACCGCCTTTTTCGCCAACAGACCGGCACCGATCATGACGCCGGGATTGCTCGTATTCGTGCAGGACGTAATGGCGGCAATGGCCACATCGCCGTGTTTGAGCTCGAAACGAACGCCTTCGTATTCGACCGGTACCCGCACATCCACCTGATCGGTCGGTACGCCCAATCCCTGGGTACCCTGGGGCGCCGTCAAGGCCCGCCGAAAGGCCGTCTTCATGTCCACCAGGCGCACCCGGTCCTGCGGCCGCTTGGGACCGGCCAGGCTGGGCTCTACCGTGCTCATATCCAGCTCGAGCACCTCGGTGAAGATCGGGTCCGGTGTCTCGTCTGTACGAAACAGGCCCTGGGCCTGGGTGTAGCGGGCCACCAGCTCCACCAGCTCCTCGCTGCGACCGGTCCCGATCAGATACCGGAGCGTCTCGTCGTCTACGGGGAAGAAGCCGACGGTAGCGCCGTATTCGGGGGCCATGTTGGCAATGGTGGCGCGGTCGGGCAGGCTGAGATGGCTGAGACCGGGCCCGAAGAACTCGACAAACTTGCCCACGACCCCGTGCTTGCGCAACATCTGCGTCACCGTGAGCACCAAATCGGTGGCCGTGGCGCCTTCGGGCAGCGCGCCTGTGAGCCTGAAGCCGACGACATCGGGCATCAGCATGTAAATAGGCTGGCCCAGCATGACCGCTTCGGCCTCGATACCGCCCACGCCCCAACCGACGACGCCCAGGCCGTTGATCATGGTCGTATGGCTATCCGTACCGACCAGGCTATCGGGGAAGGCGACAAACTCACCGTTGACCTGTCGCGTCTGCACCACGGTGGCCAGATACTCGAGATTCACCTGATGGACAATGCCGGTAGCCGGCGGCACCACCCGAAAGTTCCGAAACGCCTGGCTTCCCCATTTGAGAAAGGCATAGCGCTCGCGGTTGCGCTCGAACTCCCGCTCGGCATTGTAGAAAAGGGCATAGGCCGAACCGAAATAATCCACCTGAACCGAATGATCGATAACCAGATCGACCGGGATCAGGGGATTGACCCGGGCCGGATCGCCGCCCAGGCGGGCCATGGCATCGCGCAGGGCTGCCAAATCGACCACAGCCGGCACGCCGGTGAAATCCTGCATAATCACCCGCGCCGGTTTGAACGGGATCTCCGGCCGGGTGGCACTCCGGGGCTGCCAGCGCGCCAGGGCGATGACATCCTCTTCGGTGATCTCGAAGCCGTCGCACTGACGCAGAGCAGCCTCGAGCAAGACTTTGATCGAATAGGGGAGCCGCGCGACATCGGCAATACCCTGTTCGCTCAGCGCCTCTAAACGATACATCACGGCCGGGCCACTGCCGGTCTCGAAGGTGGTTTTGGCACCAAAACGATCGGGAAGGCTCATGAAGACAACTCCTTGTACCCCGGCCACGCCGGGCGAAATGGTGCGAGCAACGGTCAGAGCGGCCGCTGCGCCACAGCAGATGCGATTATAGCACGGTCACCGAGCGGCACGGGAAAGCGCGCTGGCGCATGTTGAGAACGAGTGGCAGACCCAATTCCCCTGCTGCGTTCCTTGCGATCGTGTCGCCGCCAACGGCCTCTGCAGCTTGCTGCCGCTGTCCGCTGCTTGCTTGAACCGCTCACCCGCCAACCACCCCCTGCCTCGGTCGCCTGAGTTGACACGTCTGGGAAAGACGGATGAGATGGGTAGTTGCCCTCTACCCCCTTAATTAGGCAGCCGCCCAGCCACTCGCTCCGGCCGACGCCGCCTTCGGCGTCACGACTGAGCTCGGCGCTGTTGCGCGGACTGGCTGGCATACGCGATGTTATTCGCTGTTGAGGCCCTCAGCCCTTATATCGGTCCCTATATCCGGCGGGAGGTTGAATATGTTGCGCTCGGCGGTTGAGTACTTGCGTCACATCTTATGCGCAATCCCACCCTAAAGCGGGCATTTGTGCGCAGTATCGAGATCATTGGCGAAGCATCCGTAGACCTATGTCTCATAGGGTTGGCCGTCGGCGGCCGGGGGCGTCGTCTTGCCCACGATACCGGTCAGGATGATCATCGTGAGGATATAGGGTGCCAGACCCACCACATAGGAAATCTGCAAGATGGCCAGTTGGGGTGGGATAACCTCGCGGAAAAATTGCATGTTGATCTGCAAGGCCTGGGCGGCGCCGAAAATCAAAGCCGCAGTCCAGGCCCCAAACGGTGTCCAGTTGCCAAAGATCATCGCCGCCAGGGCGATAAACCCGCGACCGTTGGTCATTAACGGCTCGAAAGAGGGGACCGATTCGAGCGTAAAATAGGCCCCACCCAAACCGGCCATCAGACCGCCGAGGATCACGTTGATATACCGCACGCGCGTCACCGAGATGCCGACCGTATCGGCCGCGCGCGGATGTTCGCCGACGGCGCGGGTGCGCAAGCCCCAGCGGGTGTAAAACAACACGATATGGGTGATGATCACCAACAGGATTGCAGCCAGAGTGATGGGTTGTTGGTCGAAAACGCGCCCGATCACAGGCAAGTCGGCCAAAAACGGAAAGCGAATGCGCGGGAGAATGCCGGGCGCATGGGGCACCTGCCCCCCGAAAATGCTGCCCTTCTCGAAAAACAGTTGGCGGTTCAAGAAACCGGTCACGCCGATCGCCAGGATGTTGATGACGGTACCGGCGATAATCTGATCCACTTTGAACGTGACCGCCAACACGGCATGGAGCAAGGCCAGCAAACCCCCGGCGAGGACGGCGGCGAAGACACCGCCGATCAGGCTCGGCAGCGGTGGCACTTGGTAAATGTGATTCAAGTAGATCGAAGCCAGCCAGCCGAAGAAAGCGGCTGCCAGCATCATGCCCTCAATGCCGATGTTGACAACGCCGGCCCGTTCGCAGTAGACCCCCGAAAGCGCACCCAGAGTCAGAGGCGTGGCTACGGCGATGGTGGTCGCCATCATGCTGATGATGATGAGGGCCGGTGGGGTCTGGACCCGCCCGATCAAAACCACAATGCCGAAAAGAATGCCGATGATCACCACAATAAACGCGAAACGCCGTAGATCCATGTCAGCCTCCCCAGCCTCGGGTCAGGATCATCCGTGTCTCCCGGCCACGCAGGCGATACAGGAAGCGGATGATGGCATCGGCGGCCACAAAAAGCAAAATCAACGCCTGGATGATCGAGATAACGTCCACCGGTATCTGCGTGAGAAATTGCATGCGGGTGGCGCCGTTGCGCATGGCACCGAACAGTAAGGCCGCTAAGATGACCCCCATCGGATGGGTTTTGCCCAATAAAGCGATGGCAATCGCATCGAAACCATAGCCGATAGAAAAGCCTAATTCATGACGATAGTTCAAAGCGGTGACTTCGATCACCCCGGCCAGACCCGCCAGCGCACCGGAAAGGGCCATGGTGATGATGAGAACGCGTTTGACATGGATGCCGGCGTAACGGGCCGCCGCCATATTGGCGCCAACGGTGCGGATCTCGAAGCCCAGGGTGGTCTTCCATAACAACCACCATACCAAAGCCGCCACCCCCAATGCCAAAGGAAAGCCCCAATGGAGCCGCAGGCCGCCGACGATGGGGGGAATCCGGGCCGTTTCGGCGATCAGCGGCGTGCGGGCGATGACATTGAGGGGATTGGGGTCTTTCATGGGCCCATTCAACAGGTAACTCACCAGATTCAGGGCGATGTAGTTCATCATGATCGTATTGATGACCTCATGGGCGCCCGTGTAGGCCTTAAGGGCACCGGGGATGGCTGCCCACAAGGCCCCAACGAGGATGCCGGCTCCTACCGCCAGCGGTAGATGCACGGCAGCGGGCAGGTCCATCCCCAGCCGTGCAGGCAGAGCATAACCGACCCAGGCCGTGGCCACAGCCCCGAAAGCCAGCTGACCTTCGGCGCCGATGTTGAAAAGCCCGCCTTTGAAGGCCAGGGCCACGGCCAGCCCGGCAAACATGTAGGGAGTGGCCCACACCGCCGTTTCGCTTAGGGCTTTGGCCGAGCCAAAAGCGCCTTGCAGCAGGCCGATGTAGGCAGCCAAAGGATTACCGCCGGCCAGCGCGATAACGCCTCCTCCCACGACCATAGCCGTCAGAACGGCCAGGACGGGAACCCGCATGGCATCCAGGGCCGGCCGCACGAGGCGCCAAAAGGATGTTGGGGAAAGCATCGTTTCGGATGGGGGAGATGCCATAAGGCAAACCGGAGGAAAGGAGGCTTATGCCCTCATCTGGACCCGGTTGGCCTGCGCCGACCGGAGGCCGCAGGCCTATGGGAGGCGACTTCGGTCGGCCATGAGCCCACAACCTCCGTTGGTTTGACCGGGGGAACCGTCCTGCCGGGAACCACCGGAAACACCGATGAGACCGGTGAGGGCACAGACGAAGGGGAAAGAGCGTCTCTCTTTCCCCTTCGCTCCGATTGGGCTCACGACATCCGGTCAGGGTTTGGCCGGAGGCACATTGGTCTGCAGGGTGCCGTTCAAGACCATCTGGTAAATGGACTCCATTTTGGCCTTGACTTCGGCCGGAACCTCCTTGTCCAGGTCGTGGAAGGGGGCGTAGCCTACTTTACCCAGGTAATTGCCGGCAGGGAAGGACCCTTTGCCCTGCTGGGCGTCTCGAGCCGCCTTGATCAGCTCAAAGGTACCAGGCGTGAGCAGTTTCATGGCGCTTGTGAGCAACCGCGGGGCGGCTTCCGGCAGGGTGTAGTACTGGTCGGTATCCACACCGATGGCGTATTGGCCGCGTTGCGCCGTGGCAATAACGGCCCCGTTGCCGGTCTTGCCACCACCACCGAAGATGACATCGGCCCCCTTGTCAACCATGGAATTGGCCGTGGCAGCACCCCATTCCGGGTCGGTGAAGGTCTTGTCGAAACCAACGTCGTTATGGTAGACGATGAAGATCTCCACGTTTGGATTGATGTATTTTGCCCCGGCGCGATAACCCTCACCAAAACGCCAAACGGGCGGCACGGCATCGGTGCCGAACACCCCGCCGATCTTCCCGGTCTTGGTCATCATGGCGGCCAGCGCGCCGACCAGGAATCCCGCCTGGTCTTCCGGGAAGATCAAACCGGCCAGATTGGGTAGATCGTTGCTCTTGTCGTCATCGATGGCCCAGGCCTGGAATTGATCGACGCCGATGAAATAGGTCGTGGGATACTTTTGGGCAGCAGCGATGGTGGCCTCACCAAGTCCAAAGCCGACGGTCACGATCACATCGTAGCCCTCATCGGCAAACGAGGCGATGTTCTTATCGTAGTCTTTGGCGTCGATGGTCTCGATGTATTTGACAATGGCCCCTAACTCTTTTTCGGCCTGTTTTACGCCCTCCCACGTGGATTGGTTGAACGACTTGTCGTCGATCTTACCTACATCGGTGACCAAACCCACACAAAAAGTTTCCGGCTTGCGGCAATCAGGAGCCTGGGCGCCGGGGGCACAGGCAGCCAATACGGCAACGACGACAACAATGACAAGAGAGACTTGCAAAGCGCGTAGCATGGTCTTGACTCCCGATCGTGTGTTACGGCTCATGTTCAGACTTGGGCAAAGGGGTTGCCTCTTCCTTTCCCCTCACCTGCTCTCCTTCTGCTGCCGTTATAGGGGAGCGGGAGAAGGGGGCCGGATGAGGCCATGACAGCATGTCACACCTTCCGAACAGGGACCAACGGTTACTTGGAAAGAAGACGGGAACGAATCTCGGTGGGAACACATCACCTCCTTCGCAACAGGCGTTGGGAATGCGCAAAAGCCCCGTTCCCAGATGCCTCCGTCTGGGGTCAGGACATACGCAGGAGCACCTTGAGCATGCCGGGCTGTGCCGCCCGTTCTAGGGCTTCGAGGGCCCGGTCTAAGGGCAGGACATCCATGATCAACGGCGTCGGATCAACATGTCGGGCTTCCAGCAACCGCAAAGCCGCAGCAAAAGGACCGCAACGAGAACCGACAAGGGTGATCTCATCGACAACCAGGGCCGAAGCATTGAAGGTCAAATCGCCTTTGTAGGTGGATTTGAGCACCAACGTGCCGCGCGGGCGGACGGCCTGGCGGGCCAGATGAAAACCGTCCGCCGATCCGGTGGCTTCGATAACCACATCCCAGCAACGCAGGGGTAGGGTCTCTGCCGAGAGGACGGGGATGCCGCGGGCAGCAAGCCGGTCTTTCTGACCGGGATGACGGGCCAGGACGTGCAGATCACAGCCGGTAAGGGCCAGGGTTTGGGCGATGAGTTGGCCGAGTCGGCCGGCGCCGATCAGCAACACGCGGTCGCCGGGGTGGATGGCCACCTGTTCCTGGATCTCCAAAGCTGCCGCCAGAGGTTCGGTGAAGACGGCCATCTCATCGGGGATGGTGTCGGGCACCCGATGAAGATTGGCAAGCGGCAAGGTCGTGTATTCGGCAAAGGTTCCGTGGCGATTGAGGATCCCCAAAACGGTACGGTTTTCACAATGGCTGCGACGACCGCGCCGACAGGCCGCACACGTTCCACAGACCACGTTGATCTCGCCCACGACCCGGGCCCCTATCCAGGTGGGGTCTGTGGCCGTCACCACCTCGCCGACAAACTCGTGACCGAGGATGCCTGTGTAGGGATAGTAGCCTTTGATGAGTTCCAGGTCTGTCCCACAGATGCCCGCCTGGCGGATCCGGATCAGCGCTTCTCCCGTTACCGTGGGTTCGGGAACCCGGCGCAGGGCAATCCGTTGGTTTTCAAGCCACACAGCCTGCATGGGCATCGGACTCCTTGACTACTCCTCGCGTCGCTCGGCACGGGTTTGGATCGGCAACTCCTGTTGCGATGCAGGTGAGATAAACCTGCGGCAAAAGACGCTAAAATCGTACTGCGGTTTACAGTGCCTTGTCAAACGTATGACACAGGCGCCGGTCGGTATGGCGAGGACGGGGAGCCGGTCGGTGTCGCTCAGAGCCCCGGAGCAGGATACGCTATCTCGTGCTTGACGTTGGGTTATGGGTAAGGCGCGGGCCTGGAGGGGCGATCGGGCCGACGCCGAGCTGTTGCAGGAAGGCCCTGCGCGCCGAGGGAGGGACCTAGCGCGCCATCTTGCGCAGGATGTCCCGCAGCTCCGCGGCCGAGCACGCGGCCGGCCGGCGCTCGACCGCTTTCCAGAAGGTTTTGAGCGAGATTTCGTCGGTCATGGTGTGTCTCCGGTGGAGGATAACGGCTAAACAGTTGCCCTACCGAACCTGCACCCCGCCAGGGCAGCCAGGGTGACGAACCCACGAACGCCCCCGTTACTCCGGCAGGCCCCAGACCTTGATCAGCGCAGCAAAGAGCGTCTGTGACAACGGGCCTCTGGACGCGATCTCTGCCTCACCGCCCCAGGAAGACGGCTCAAATAGATAGACCTCCCGCCCGGCGTCGGGGTGGCGCAGCGCAGCGCTGAGCATGGCGGCGATCCGCTCGCGCAGGCCGGGCACGCTCAGCGCCTGCTT
>JBBINH010000064.1:0-16261 GCA_037443945.1 Caldilineales bacterium | reverse complement strand
GTGTGCGGCAAAAGGGAACTCAACTCGGCTCTATCCTTGATCGGTGACATTGGGGGGTGTGGGTGGGCCGTGGAACGTTAGAACGTTAGAACGTTAGAACGTTTGAACGTTTGAACGTTATGCCTGCTGCCACTCTCCCACCGACACACTCTGGAACCGAGTCATTTTCGCCGTTCCCCATCCTTCGGGTATAAATAGCTGCGCTTTGAGGACGAGCTACCGCCTTTATCCGGCTCACTTGATACCTCCCTACCCCCTTCTACCCTCGCGCTGACCCTATGACCTATCTGCTCATCAAGTGGCTGCATGTGCTGGCCGCCGTTGTGGCCCTCGGTACGAACCTGACCTACACCATCTGGCTGGAGCTGGCCGCTCGCGACGAGCGGAGTTTGCTTTTTGCCCTGCGTGGTATCCGCTATCTGGATAGACGCCTGGCCAATCCCGGTTATCTCGTCCTCCTCATCACCGGGGTGCTCATGGTTTACCAAGTCGGTTTTCCCTGGACCACACCCTGGTTGTTGGTCTCGCTCATCCTCTACGTCGCCACGGCCCTGCTCGGTTTTTTCGTCTACGCCCCGACCTTTCGCCGTCAGATCCGCCTGGCCGAAGAACTCGGTCCTCAGGCCGCGGCCTATCGGGCTATGGCCCGACGCTCCCTCCGCCTGGCCTGGCTGACCAGCGTCATCGTGCTCATCATCCTCTTCCTGATGGTTGTCAAACCCCCTCTGTGGTGAAGAGCGTATGGCCCGTTGCCCGGGGCGTCCCCTCATCTGCATCCGGTGGACAAGCCCGGCGATTGGCAGCCCAACGGCCTCGATGCCGGCGATGTGGACGACGACGGCGACCCGGACCCGATCGCCAACTGCGAAGAGTACAACCGGCTACGCCGCATCATCGCTGTGGCTTGGTTCGAAAACCCACTGGTGCGCATCCATCGACCCTGAGGGTGGATGCGGCTTGCGGTCTTCTATCCCCGGTGCACCGCCATCGACACCCTGGTGCACATCACCCGCCACAGGCAGCGTAATCCGGAAACAGGAACCGCTTCCTACTTCGCTTGTCACCTCGATATGACCTTGATACAACTCGACCACTTCTTTCACCAGGGCCAGACCCAGACCGGTGCCGCGAATGCCGGCCTGGCGTGCCGTGCTGGCCCGATAGAACTTGGTGAACACATGGGGCAACTCCTCGGCCGGGATACCGATGCCCTGATCGGATACCTCCAACAGAATCGTGCCGTCCTGATGACGAATTTTGACCTCCACCTTGCCACCGGGCGGACTGAATTTGACGGCATTGCCGAGCAGGTTTTTGATCACGGCCAGCAGGAGCGTCCGATCACCCAAAACGGGCGGTAAGTCCTCGGGCAGATCGAGATCCCACGTCACCTCGGCCTGCTGGGCCTGTACGGCCAGCATGCGGGTCATCTCCCGCACCAGCTCGTCCAGATACACCGGTTCCCACTTGCGTTCGAGACGACCGGACTCTAACCGCGACAGATCGAGGAGATCGGTGACAAGCTGGACGAGCCGGTCCGTCTCTTCGTTGATGATGTTGAGAAACTCGTGGCGCAGGGTGCGGTTGTCGCCCTCGAACTCCTGCAGAAGCAAATCGGTATAGCCCTTGATGCTGGCCAGCGGGGTGCGCAGCTCGTGCGAAACCGTGGCCACGATGCCGGACTTCAAGCGATCCAGCTCCTTGATGCGGGTGATATCGGCGAAATTGAGCAGATAGCCGTCTTCCAGAGGGGTCACGCCCAGGAGAATATCACGGCGGCGGTCGGCCGTGACGAGGACGCTTTCCACCGGCTCCACCGCCCGTCCGTTCTGCACGGCCCGATAGAGGGGACTGTCTTCATCCCACATCTCCAGGCCAAAGACCTCGGTAAAAGGTTTGCCGACCAGGTCGGCAATGGGGCGACCGATCAACGCCGTGGCGCCGGCATTGGCTTTGTGGATGACCAAGTTGAGATCGAGGACCAGGATCCCCGAAAAGGCTTGATCGATGATCAGCTCGGTGCGCTCTTTTTCGCGCACGGCCATCTGGTACAACCAGGCATTCTGGACGGCGATGGCCGTCTGGTTGGCCATCGTCAACAGGGTCTGATGCTCCTCTTCGGAATAGGGCAGGGTCGAGCGTTTGGGGCCTAAGACGAGCAGGCCGATCAATTCGCCCCGGGCGAATAAGGGCACAAAGACCTCCGCAGCCAGGCTTTCCAGCTCTTCGCGCTCCTGTGTCCACAACGCTTTGAACTCGGGCAAGACCTCGATCTCGGTACGGGTGAGGATGCGACCTCGTTGCCGTTGCAACCAGGTCAGCACCGGGCTGTCGGGGCGGAAGGACATGGTAACCGGTCGGGGCAATCCCATCTGCGCTACCGGTCCGAAATCGCCGCTTTCTTTATGCCGGAGGTAGATGACCGCATGCTCGACGTGCATGGTAGCCGTTATTTCCTGCAGCAAGATGGCGGTCAGGCGATACAGATCCAGAACGGTTGCAGCCAGTTGGCTGAGGCGGGCCAGCATCCGGTTGGCATCGTACTTTTCCCGGAAGAACAGGGGGTCCAACCAGCTCTGCAGACGGACATACAGCGGTTGCAGGGCGATGGCTACCAGCGCGGCGACGCCCAACGAGATCAAGGCGACTTGGGACCCCGTAACGGCATGAAATAGGTTAACCGCTGTTAAAACGGTAAGATAATAACCTATGGCTAAAATCGATGCGGGTATAAAATAGAAAAGACCTCTTTTGACAACAAGTCCTATATCCAGCAACTTATAGCGAAATATGGCATAAGCAATGAAAACAGCGTTGATAACATTAGCGATAATATCAAGTGGATATGCCTTGAGTGTTTCGTTGTAGTTAACAATTGAACCGGCAAAGACCAGACCGATGCCCGAAAGCAAGTAGCGCAGCCGGTTGCGCATCAAAGGCAGATGGGTGCGACGGTAATGACGGGCCAGATGGACCATGCCGTAGGTGAGATAGCCGTAAAGGGTCAGGCCCATGGGATAGGTCATCCAGCCCAATTCGGGTAGCCAGAACTGCGCATGGGGCGACCAGTAGATGTCGGTAATGATGAATTCGCCCCCGGCCAAGGTCCACAGAGCGAAAAAAGCGGTCAGCAGGGCGCCCAGCCAGACGACCCAGGCATGCCCGCGCAGGTTCAGAAATTGACGCACAAACAGCGCGTAGAAGAAGCCAAAGCTCCCGCCCAGGCCCAGGGCGATCTTGTACCAGAACAAGGCCACCTGCGGATCGGGCGTGAAGGTGACGATCGTGACCCCCCATTGCCAGGCCGTTATGGCCAGCAAGAAAAGGAGGAAGGCGCGCGACTCCGGTCGCCGCGCCTTCCGTCCGACAAGGAGCAACAGGCCCAGGTAACTGAGCAAAGCCAGCAGACAGATGGCCTGGACGAAGGTCATCGTAACCTTTCAATGCTTGGGGGGATGTTGGGCCAGCTCGGCGCTGATCCGCAGCAGACGCTCGGTAATGGCATCCGAAGGCTGGATACGCGGGGGCTTGAGATGACCTAGATCGGCCTTTTCGGCCTGTTTTAGCTCCAGATAGCGCTGCAGCGTGCCTACGCTCAACGCCGAGACCCGGATGGGATTGCGCTTCATGATGGCGGCAAAAGTGGCGTAATCCTCCATGGTGTCGATCAGGCTTTGATGAATCGCATCGGCCAAACCGTCTCTGACCACATCGCGGCCTTCGATGTAGAAATGGAGGAAAGGCTCGCCATTATGGTCGTATTCCTTGCGGGCAATCCAATCCATGGTCGGTAGGTTGAGGGTGCCGATGGCCTGCCAGATGGCGCGCTCGGTCAAGAGCACCAGCGAACTCATATCGATGATATCATCGACCCGAGATTCCATGACAATCTGCGGCAAGCGGATGCCGAACTCGGGGGCGTCGAGGGCGATGACGCTGATCAGATCCCCGACGATGTAGCGGATGAAAGGCCCCCCGCCAAAGCTGGTTCCGGCCAACACATAGCGCCCCGGAGTCACCTCATCGAGCAGGAGGGTCTTGGGCTTATAGGTGGGATCCCGGCGCCAGGCTCGGTATTCGGCTTCGGGGATAAATTCCCACAGAGCACTTTCGGCCGCCATGGTCAGGCCTTTGCTGCCGGCACCCCACGCCTGAAGCGCCATGGTGCCGAATTCGGTGCAGGCATAGGCCTCCAGAGGCTTGATCCCCCACATGGCCTCGATACGTTGTTTATAGACCTGGACATCCATCCCCGACGCGACCATGCCCTTGACCTTCCAGATATCCTGGGGCAGCAAGAACCGTTTTTGCAACCGGCTGCGGACCAGGGCCCGACCCAGACGATAGAGGGGGCGAGGCCGCAACAGTTGCGCCGAGGGTTTCATGCCCCCACCCCCGCCGCCGGCAAAGGCCTCACCGATGCGCAAAAGCACCGAAGCCAGGCCGACAAAGAAATCAATGCCCGTTTCCAGGGAGCGCAAAAAGCCCTGCTGAATACGCTCCTGAAAATCCATGGCCTCGGCCTCGGGGATGCTGGGCACAAAACGGAAGGGGAAAATCTCGCTGACGGCGCGGATGGTGGTACCCGACAGGTAGGGCGGCGGCGCTACCGTGTAGAGAAAGACATCACCGGGCCGCAGGTTGATTTCACCTTTGTTTTGGGCGCTGGCCAGAATCAGGGTGCCGATGAGATAGCGGGCGATCTGGTCGTAAAAGGCACGGGTGCAGGGCACCCATTTCGGCCCGTACTCCCCCGTTCGCCCCGAAGTGCGCATCCACAACAGCGGTGGGAGCGGCAAGATCTCGGCTTTATCCGGTTTGAGAAGGTCCAGATAATCGTTGTACAGGGTCAGCGGCGCTATCTCGCGGAACTCCTCCAACGTTTTGGGCTTACGGCCGTTGAAAAAGTGCCGGCCCAATTCGCAGCGGTTGAGCAGTTCGAGCTGTTCGTCCAACAGACGCCGCTGAATCTGCATAAACTGGTTGAGATCGAGATCCAAAAAACCACAATGCTTTGACCAGACTTCGTCCAGTCGTCCTTCGGCGATCAAATCGGCAGTGGTGGACATGAGGGGCCCTCCTTGAACGATAACGTTATGAAGTTGGAACGTTCGAACGTTGGAACGTTCCAACGTTCGAACGTTTAAACGTTCAAACGTTCCAACGTTCCCACAATCAAAACACCTCCTGGATAAATGCGACGTAAGGCGGGGATGGTGCTCATTTCGACGGTTGTGAAGCCGTATCGTTGCAACAACTCGCGCCATTCTTCGGGGGTACGATAGTTGCGAAAGGCTTCGATCTCGGCGCGAGCCCGCTCGCGGTCCATCGACACCCCATAGGCCTCCAGCCCGTTCCCGCGACGGGGCAACCGCAACCACAGGCTGTAGAAACCGAGGAGCAGGGCAAACATAACCCGGCCGGGCCACGAGCGCCAAAAGGCCGTGGCGCAGACATCGGCGATGAGCAGCCGGCCACCGGGTCGCAGCACACGGCTGAGCTCGGCCAGCAAGGTCGCGACATCCATGTGATGCGTGCCCAAGCAGCAGATCGCCACGTCGAAGGCGCCTCCGGCCAGGGGCATGGCCATCCCCGACCCACAGACAAACCGGACCTTGTCCGTAGGTCCCAAACGTCGTTGCGCTTCGGCCAACATGGCCGGCGTGATATCGAGACCGACCACAGGACCATGGTCGGGGTGAATGCGCAGCGGCGGCGCCTGCGCCAGGATGGCCGCCGGGACAACCCCGGTCCCGGTGGCGATGTCGAGCACCCGTTCCCCTTTCCCGATGACCAGCCGGGACAGCAGGCGCTCGACGAATTCGCGATAACCCACTCCCCAGAAAAGCCGCAGCTCGCGGTCAACCGTCTCTTCGTAGTAGGGCGCCAGGGTGGTGAAAGCTTCGACGACATGATCGGCGGACATGGGTCGGAACCATCGTGAAGGGTAGAAGAAAGGCGGGCTTCCCGGCTAGAATCTCGAACTGGGACTAGTATAGCATAAAACGAATCATGACGGACCACAAAACTATCGCAACCGTTTGCACGTTCGGCGCACATACGTCCTTTGCCGACAAATCGGGCGCCGGGTTTTTCACTTCACTGCCGTGCGGAATCAATACTCGACATAATGATGGTGCTCCGAAACGGAACAAAAACGGTCGGCAAACAGACCAGAAAGCCGGTTCCAACCCACCATTTTCATGCTATGATAACAACGTCGCTGCTTTGTCGGTGGTTACGCCCAAAAACCAGAGCCATGCGCGCGACATCGCCGTCCTGTCCCGTTGTCGTTTTTTCTCTGCAAAGGAGCGCCAAATGAAAAAGCTATCC
The DNA here is from genome assembly GCA_037443945.1 of Caldilineales bacterium. Taxonomy (GTDB): domain Bacteria; phylum Chloroflexota; class Anaerolineae; order J102; family J102; genus SSF26. The sequence continues at coordinate 9,928 of JBBINH010000064.1, read as the reverse complement.
CCCATTCTCGCCGTCATCGTTCTGTTTGTTGTCATCACCGTAGCGGCTGCTTCCGGTCCCCCTCTGACCCCCTTTGCGACGACCGGTTACACGACCAATCTGGTGCCGGCGCCACCGCTTCCCGGCTTTCCGCCTCTCATCCCCAGCGAATTCCAATTGGTGCCCAGCGGTCATGTCAAATTCCACATCTCGGCCCAGGGCGGCCCTGCCGTGGATGATGATGCCGTCTGTCAGGCCCTGTATGGTCTCCCCTGTCAGACCCTCTGTGTGGCCTTGACCGGGCGGCCCTGTGGCACCGACGGCCACTTCGCCGGTGGCAGCTTCCGTTTTGAAGAATGGGGCGTGGCCGATCCGACGACCTTTGCCGGCGCCAACCACGGCCTTATGCAGATCCTGACCGCCGGCGGCACGGCCACCCTGCGCTTCGGCGGTCGCGCCATCCCCACCCCCTCCGGTCCTGTCGTTGAGGGCAGCTTCCAGGTTTTGACGGCCAGCCCGTCCTATCGGGCCGTCCGCAAAGCCGAAGGCACCTACACCGGCGGGGCCGGTTATGTCTTCACCGTGGACTATAGCCCTCTGGCCTGCCCCGGCGGCGTCTGCCCCGACCGCTGCGCGACCTTCGGGAATAGGCTGAATCTGCAGAATCGCAAGCTGAAGTGGCGGCTGGAAAACGAGGCCGAGAAGTCGGTGACCCTGAGTCGCCTCATCGTCAACTGGCCCGAAGCCAACGGCCTGCTCACCGAGGTCAAATTGGGCGGCAAAACCCTTTATAACCAGCCGGTAGGACAACCCTCGGTCGTGCCGGGTGTGCCCGGCCTTTTTGCCGTGATCGATAGCGGTTGGTTGGGCAGCCCCTCCGACCGTCAGATCCGCGCCAACAAGACCTCACAGCTTGAGCTGGAGTTCGCCCAACGCGGTATCGGTCAGAATCAGGCCGATTACACCCTGCTGGTCGAATTTGCCGAAGGCTGTGCCACCGCCTTCGCCGCCTTCCCCTGATGCCCCTTGCCATGGCCTCCATCCCCGGCGCCGGCTATAAGGGCCGGCGCCGTTCTTTCGCCAGGCCTGCATCCCTTCGCCGGATCCGGTCCTTGACCGGGCCCGCCCCACTGTGGAACCGCGCTCGCTCGGACGGCGTCTGCCTGGCATGATCCCGATTGACCCGGTAACGTCGGTCCTCTGATCATGCGATCGCACCGTTTGTTGCCCCTGCGGGGGCTGGGCCTGCTTTTGTTGATGGGATTGGTGGGCTGCATGCCCACTCAGAGCATCGGCGCGCGGCCTGCCCCCGATGTCCTGGCTTCCATCGAAGCCTATCTGCAACGCTATCAGCCCGGCCCGACCCCGCGCGTCTTTCAAACGACCCGCTTTTTCGACCGCCACGGCCGTTTGCTGGCCGAACGCTGGGAGGAGGGCCGCCGTACCTGGGTGAGCTTGGATCGGATTTCCCGGCATCTGATCGATGCCACCATCGCCACCGAGGACGCTTCCTTCTATATCCACTACGGGGTCGACCCGCTACGGATTGTGGGGGCTGCCCTGCAGAACGCCCAACAGGGCCAGATCGTTTCCGGCGCCAGCACCATTACCATGCAGTTGGCCCGCAACCTGTTCCTGGGACCGGACGAGCGTTACGACCAGACCATGGACCGGAAGCTGCTGGAGGCCGGTCTGGCCCAGGAGTTGACGGCGCTTTTCAGCAAGGACGAGCTGCTGGAGGCCTATCTCAATCTGCTCAATTACGGTCATCTGGCCTACGGACCGGAGGCGGCTGCCCGCGTCTATTTCGGCAAGTCGGCGGCCGAGCTCAACCTGGCCGAGGCGACCTTGCTGGCCGGCATCCCGCAGCGGCCGGCCGAGCTCGATCCCCTGCGCAACTTCCCCGCGGCCAAGGCCCGCCAGCGGGTCGTGCTCGATCTGATGGTGCGCCACGGCTACCTCAGCCCGGAACAGGCCGACGCCGTCTTCGCCGAGGAGCTGGTCTTCAACCCGGAAGCTGACGCCAACCCGATAGCCGCACCGCATTTTGTTGAATACGTGGCCGCCGAGCTGGATCGACGCCTGGGCGCCGGTGCCTCCCGACGCAGCGGGTTACAGGTCACAACCACCCTCGATCTGACCTTCCAGGAACTGGCCCAGGCGATCGTGGCCGAGCATGTGGCGGAGCTGCAGCCACGCTACGACCTGAGTAATGCCGCCCTTGTCGCCCTCAAGCCCGACACGGGCGAGGTCCTGGCCATGGTCGGCAGCGCCGATTTTGCCAATGCCGCCATTCACGGCCAGGTCAACGTCGCCATCAGTCCTCGCCAACCGGGCAGCGCCATCAAGCCCATCCTTTATGCCGTGGCCCTCGATACCGGCCTGATCAGCCCGGCCACGGTGCTGTGGGACACGCCCGTCACCTACGCCCTGGGCAGCGGCCTGACCTACACCCCGCGCAACTACGACAACCGCTTTCACGGCCCCATCACCGTGCGCACGGCCCTGGCCAATAGCTACAATGTGCCGGCCGTCAAGCTGTTACAGGCGGTGACGGTGGAGAGCATGCTGGCCACGGCTCAGGCCCTGGGGATCCGCAGCCTGAAGGCCGACCCCGGCCATTACGGCCTGAGCCTGACCCTGGGCGGGGGCGAGGTGACGTTGCTGGAGCTGACCGGTGCCATGGCGGCGCTGGTCAACGGCGGTGTCTTTGTGCCGCCTCGGGCCATCCTGACCGCCACCGACAGCCAGGGCCAACCCGTTGATCTGGGACCGATTCCGGGGGGTGAACCGGTGGTCTCGCCGGCGACGGCCTTCCTGGTGACCGATATCCTGGCCGATAACACCGCCCGCGCCCCGGCGTTCGGTGCCAACAGTCCCCTGCGCTTGAGTCGGCCGGCCGCCGCCAAGACGGGCACCACCACCGACTTTCGCGATAACTGGACGGTAGGTTACACCCGCTATCTGGTCGTGGGGGTGTGGGCAGGCAACAGCGACGGTCGGCCCATGCGCGGGAGCAGCGGGCTGACCGGCGCCGCGCCCATCTGGCACGATTTTCACGAAGCCGTCCTGCAGGACCCGGCGTTGTTGGCCGTGTTGGCAGCTCCCGCCGAGGCCGAGGCGTGGGCCTTCGTGCCGCCGCCGACGGTCGAGCGCCGTCCCGACTGTCCGCCGGGGCTCGTCTGCCGGCGTGGGGGTGAGTACTTCAGCCGCGCCTGGCTGGAGGCCACCGGTCCCGAAGGTCCCCTGGTCGATGCCGTCGAATCGGTTCCCTCGGCGCCGGTCTACGTCGATCGCGGGGAAGGCCCGCAATGGGTGGCCTATTGTCAGGTCGAACCGGCGGCCAGCCGACCGCTCCTGCGCCTGCCCGGCCGATGGGGGCCACAGGCCACCGCGCCGGCGGCCGGCGATGAAGAGGCCGTCCATCGCGAACGGCTACACGCCATCGCCTGGGTGCTCGAACATCCCACGGCCGTCAATCTGGGGCCCTGCGCCGAACTGGCGGCGACCGTCGCACAGATCAAGGCTCTCTACCCGCAACGGCCGCCGCCGACGGTGTTGGTGGACCTGGCAGCAGCCCTCGATCCGCAGGCGGGTCCGGTGCCGGGTACGGTGGTGGCGCCTGTGGTCGTGAGCGGGTCCGACCCGACGCCGGCTGCGAGGGGTGTTGGCTTTTTCCCCGCCGGGCCCATCCTCCATCATCACGACTGCCCCGGCCATTACATCGTTGGCCAGGTGCGGCAGGCCGACGGCGCCGGTTTGCCGGGCGTGCACATCGCTTTGGTGGACGCGTGGGGTAACCGTGCCCATGCCATCAGCAAATCCGAAGCCGTTGACTACGGCCGTTATGACTTCCCCATCAACTACTTTGCCAATCGTTACACCCTGGTGGTGGTGGACGAGGCCGGTCATCCCCTCAGCCCGGAGGTCGTAGTCGACCATCTCCAGGGGGAAGCCGGTGATTTCCCTTGCCATACGGTGGATTGGGTGCGCGGTTGGTAGGTTTGACCATGACCCCGACCGTCTCCTACAATGACGCCATACCATGTGCCTCTGCTCTCGCCTGCCGGAACCACCGGTCCTACCATGCCTCCCAACATCCTGCTGATCGTCCTCGATTGTGTGCGCTATGATGGCCTGGGCTATTTCGGCAATCCGCGGCCGGTGAGTCCACGCCTGGACGAACTCGCCACGCGCAGCCGTTGCTACACTCAGGCCCGCGCCGCCGCCGTCTGGACCCTGGAAAGCCATGCCAGCCTGTTCACCGGTCTTTATCCGCGGCAACACGGGGTCAATGCCGAACACACCTTCCTGGCGCCCGGTATTCCCACCCTGGCCGAGATGCTCTCGCAATTGGGCTATCAGACGGCAGCCTTTTCCACAAACGCCTGGGTCGGTCCCCATTTTGGGCTTCATCGCGGCTTTGCCCACTTTTTCGCCCTCTGGCGGCTTTTTCCCCACATGGGCCATTTGCCTTTTCCCCTTTGGGAAAAGGCCTTGCGTAAGCTCGTCTTGGAACGCAGGGATAAGGGAGCAGCCAAGCTCAATCGCTACCTGCGGCGTTGGTGGCAACGGCAACGCGATCCCAACCGTCCTTTCTTCGTGTTTGCCCTCTATCTCGATGCCCATCTGCCCTATCGGCCCCCGCGCGGATATGCCGAGCAGCTCCTGCCGGCGGCGACCTTGCGGGCGGCGCGGCAGGCCAATCAGGATGCCTGGGCGTACATGGCCGGCCAGGTGACCATGACCGTCCACGATTTCGTGGGGCTGCGCGGGCTGTATGACGCCGAAATCGCCTATGTGGATGCCTGCGTGGGCGCCCTCCTCGACTTCCTGGCCGCAGTCGGCGGTCTGCAAAACACGGTCATCATCATCACCGCCGACCACGGCGAGAACATCGGCGACCACGGCCTCATGGACCATCAGTACTGCGTTTACGATACCCTGGCCCATGTGCCGCTGATCATCTACTATCCGGCCGGCTTTGCCGCCGGCGACGACGAGACACCCGTCCAGCATACCGACCTTTTCCCCACCCTGCTCGACCTGGCAACGGCGGACATGCCGGAACCCCCGCCACGGCTGCCCTTGCCCGGTCGTTCGCTGCTCGGCCCCGCCCCGGAACGGCCTCTGCAGGTCGTTCAGTACACGGCGCCGCAACGGGAGCGCTTTATCCGGCGGCATCCCCACTTCGACATAGCGGCCCATGGTTTTGACCGCACCTTCGATGCCGTCGTGCTGCGAGGCTATAAGCTCATCCGCAGCAATCGCGGGGAAATCGAGCTGTACGACCTGGAGGATGACCCGGCCGAGAGCACCGACTTGGCGCGTGTGCAGCCGCAGCGCGTGGCCACCCTGACGGCCGAGCTGGATGCCTGGCTGGCCGCCCATCCGCCCGTCGGGCAACTGCCGGCCACGGCGTCGCTTGATAAGGACCTGGCCAACCATCTGCGCGGGTTGGGCTATTTGTAAGGCGGACAAGCGCGGCGGAACGGCCATGGCGATGATCCGTGTGGCCCATGTCATCACCCGCTTTCACGGCGCCGGCGGCGCCAAGGACACCTTTCACAGCATCGCCGGGCTCGACCCCGACCGGTTTGCCGTGGACCTGATCGTGGGCGCCAGCGCCGACCGGCACCGCGCGGCGGGATTGCCCGTCACCTGGATCCAGATCCCCACCTTGCGTCGCGCCGTCCATCCCCTGGACGATGCCCGCACGGCCTGGACCCTGATGCAGCTTTTCCGCCGCCGCCGGTACCACATCGTCAACACCCATCTGGCCAAAGCCGGTATCCTGGGACGCTGGGCAGCCCATCAGGTCGGTGTACCCATCATCCTCCACAGCCTCCACGGCGCCACCTTCAACACCGATCCGGGCCGGCGCACCCTGTCCGATCGGCTTTATCTGGCCCTGGAACGCCGTGCCGCCTTGTGGACCGATCGCATTCTCAGCGTGGGCGCCGATCTCACGGCCCGCTATCTGGCCGCCGGCATCGGGCGACCGGGGCAGTACGTCCTCATCCACAGCGGCATGGATCTGGCGGCCTTCCGGGCAGCCCGGCAGATGGCGCCGGAGGAGCGCCTGGCCCGACGCCGGGAGTGGGGGCTGGGGGAGGAGCATTTTATCGCCGGCTATGTGGCGGCGTTGGAATGGCGCAAGGGGCATCGGTTTTTGCTCCAGGCGGCCGGGCCCATCTGCGCCCGCTATCCGCAGGTGCGCCTTCTCTTTGCCGGCGAGGGCAACGACCGTCCCCGCATCGAACGGCTCGTCGCCGAGGCCGGGCTGAGCGATCGGGTCATCTTCACCGGCTACCGCACCGATATCGCCGCCGTGATGGCCACCTTCGACCTCAAGCTCTTCGCCGGCACCCGCGAGGGTCTGCCTCAGGTGTTGGTGCAGGCGGCGGCCGTGGGTTTGCCCGTGCTGGCTTTTGCCGCCGAAGGTGTGGCGGAGATGGTGCACGACGGTAGCAACGGCTTCGTGTTGCCGCCCGGCGATATCGCCGGCATGGTGCGCGCTTGGGCCACGCTTATCGAACAGCCCGACCTGCGTCGCCGTATGGCCGCCTATGGCCCCACCCTCGTGGACGATCGCTGGCAGATCGCCACCATGCAGACCAAAACCCGCGCCCTCTACGAGGCACTCCTGGCGGAGAAAGGCTTATGATGCGCCTCCATCGTTCCAGTCTGTGGACCGGAGCCATGCGCCGTCGCCAGCTCACCTTGTTCCTGGTCGACGGGCTGATCGTGATGGGCACGGCCTTGCTGGCCCTGTTCCTCCGCAATGTGGCGGTGCAGCGCATGGCGCCGACCCAGGCGTTCGTCTGGCCGCCGCCGGAGGAGGTCTATAGCCTGGCCTTTGCCTACCTTGTGGCCCTGTACATCTTCGACCAATACAACCTCAAGCGGGATATCCGCAGCCGGGCCGCCGCCGCGATGCTGTTTTTGGCCTGTACGATGGGGCTGTTCTTCTTCACCAGCCTGACCTTCTTCTTGCGCACCCTGCGCCTGGGTCGCTTTGCCACCCTGATCCATCTGCCCCTGGCCTACACCGGCTGCGCGCTCTGGCGGGTGCTCTTCTTCAGCCGTTTGTTGCGCACGAACCGACCCCATCGTGTCCTGTTGGTCGTCAGCAATCCGGTGGAACGGGGGATCGAGGCCGAACTGCGGGACCGGCCCTTGGGCGATTACGAGGTGGTCGGCGTGTTTCAGGTCGTGAATGCCCAGGCAGACGCCGATCAGCTCTTGGACGACCGCGGCCGCACCCTGGAACAAGTCGTGCAGGAAGAGGGTATTGATACGCTGGTCTTCTCCGCCCGTGGCGGGTTCCCGCCTCGCTATCTGGAAAAGGCCATTGACTGGAAATTCGACGGGGTCGGCGTGTACGACGCGGCCAATTTCTACGGCGCCATGACCGGTCGGGTGCCCATCGAGACCATCGATGCCCGCTGGATCCTCGACCATCTCGGCCAACCCTACGGCTCGGCCGTTGTCTGGCGGCTCAAGCGCCTGCTCGATATCGTCCTCGCCCTCATCGGTCTGGCCCTCACGTTGCCTTTCTGGCCGCTCCTTATGCTGGCCATTCGCCTCGACAGCCCCGGTCCGGCCCTCTTTCGGCAGGAGCGTCTGGGCTGGCGCCAGCAGCCCATCGTGATCACCAAGTTCCGCTCCATGTATCATCACTACGAAGAGGAAGGGGAGGCCGCCTATGCACAAAAGGACGATCCCCGGGTCACGCGTGTGGGCAAGTTCTTACGCAAAACCCGGCTGGACGAATTGCCCCAGCTCTGGAATGTGCTGCGCGGGGAATTGAGCATCGTCGGCTTGCGCCCCATCCGGGCCGTCAATGCCCGCCGGCTGGCGCAGAGCATTCCCTTTTACCATCTCCGCTTCAGCATGAAGCCGGGGATGACCGGCTGGCCGCAGTTACAGTACCGCTACGCCGATGACGACGAATCGCACCTGCGCAAGTTCGAATACGAGTTGTATCACATCCAGAACGCCAGCCTGGCCTTTGACCTTTATCTCATCGTCAAGACCATTCAGCAGCTCTTTTTCGGCCGCGGGCAATAGGATGGGCGGGCGGCCTCGCCGGCAGGCGGCCCGCCCCGGCAGGATTCAGGCGAGGACGGGTTCGCCTAAGGCCCTGATATGGCTGAGACCGGAGACATTTTCTCGCAGCGTGGGCTGACCGTAGTACTCGACCGTGCCCGGCCCGGCGATATAGACGAGCAGGTCTTTCTCGGCCCAGACCACGGCATGGCCTTTGCCGCCGACATCGACTTCGGCGAACTCGCTGCGCAGCCTGGCGGCATTGTAATAGCCCAGGCCCTTGATGATGACTTCCTGTCGGCGCACCTCACCGCCCAACTGCAGGTGACTCTGGTCGCCCAGCTCGATCCGCAGATGGTCGGCCTCAAGATGGGCGATGTGGATCCGGCTCATCCCCTCGGCCTTGATCCGCATGCGGTGCACGGCAAGCCTGGCGCATTCCACCTCGCCGGTGCCGTGGACTTCCAGCTCCTCCAGGTCGGTCACGGTGAGCCGATAGATGACCTGCCTGCGTGGATGCAGCACTTCGCTGGTGATCGCTTGCCACCAGGTGTGTCCCACGCCCAACGCCAGACAGCCATCCTGCACCCGGGTGATGACTTCGGGGAGCCGTTCCGGCACTGCTTCGATCCGCAGGTCGGGCCTGGATCCCTGGGTGAGGATGAGATCGCCGACATTCTGCAAGAGGATGCGATTAAACGCGGCCACAGGGCGCAATTCGGTAGCAAAACGGGAATAGCCTGCCATTGTGACCTCCCATTGGTTGGCAACGGTGCGAGGAATCGGCCCGCCGTTGCGCCGATTCCACCTTATTATCGCGCGCTTTACGCCTCGGTTCAATCGCTTTTGGGCCATTTCCCCTTGTTGCGTTCGAGACCCGATTGGGCTTTGCCGATGGCGCAAGGCGCCCGCAAACAGAGGAGACGGGACAGGGAAGGGATGGTGGTAGGGTGTCGTTCGGTTACACCCGATCAGGCAGGGCCTCTTGTCTGGGGTTTGCTTGTCGGCGGCTCTGCGAAGCGGTGATGTTGCCATGCCGCAATGAGGGCGCCGGCCAAAGCCCCCAGGGGAACCGTCAACCAGCCGAACAAGAGCAGCCCCCAGAGGGCAAGGGTAGTATGTCAAGAGTTGTGTAAAAGTTGGGGAATGGCATCATCCAATGCCGCCATGCGGCGTTGATAGCGCTTAAACAGTTGGGGGCGAAAGCCGTGACGTGTTCGGGGAACCGGCAAATCTTCGATCACGCCTTGGGTCGTCCCCAAGTCTCGCAGATAGAAGCCGTTGCGTTGATCTCGCCGTTGAGACGTCCGTTGCTAAGGTGCTGCGTTACAAAATGCTTCTACCTCCTCTTCAGGAATCGTGATCAGCGTCAATCGGATTGCCGGGCGCAATCGCTCCTGAAGCGCCTCTTGAAAGGTGACTTGACCGGTCTCGTCCAAAGTCTTATGATGTGGTCTGGGAGCCATGGTTCTCTTCTTGTTGGTGGGCTTATCTGCAAGGATACCGGGCTCCCTCACTTTTACACAAGATTCGTTATACTACCCCACCTCAGCACGTCGTCTCAGATAATAGGCAATTACCGAATAGACATCAGCCAGATCAAGGGACGGATATTGATGGGTTATCTCTTCCGCCGTAGCACCGTCCAAAAAAGCTGAGACGACGGTGTCCAGGGTCACTCGTGTTTTTCCCACACGGATAACGCCGTCAACATCTGTCACTAGTGGAACGGTTTCAGTCGTAATTGTAAGTGTCATAGCATTTTACCTTTCCAATGCATTTGACTGCCTAACGGCGGGGTTAAGCTGTTCCCGGCGGCCACGGCCCTTGGGATCAGCTGGAACGGAGGGTTCAACGGCTGCTGCCGGCCGCCGCAGCCCGTAGCCGAAACCGGGCT
>JBBINH010000063.1:0-16419 GCA_037443945.1 Caldilineales bacterium | reverse complement strand
CAGCGGCTGCTGGGGATCGATCTGGCTGGTTATTTCGATCACCCGTTCAATAGCCTGGCCGGCAAGCGATTCGATTTGCCTCACCTGATCGGCGGTGAGGGGGTGGGCGAAGTTGAGAAGGATCATAAGGCTCCCTCCTTGTCGAGTTCTCCTCCGGAACGGGGAGACCCCTTCCCCGACCCCTGCCCGACGCGGGGAGGGGAGATCAGTTCCCCCTTCCCTCGTAGGAAAGGGGGTTGGGGGGTTAGGTCCGCCCCATCATGGCAGGCTCTCCTGATCTGTTGCAAAACGGTATCCAAGTTGTTCATGATCTCCTCATTTCGAAATCGTAGGACGTGCAGTCCCTGGGCCGCAAGGATACGGTCACGTTCGGCGTCATATTCGACCTGCTCGGCGTGGATCGGACCATCTACCTCCACCACCAGGCTGGCCGCGTGGCAGTAGAAGTCCACGATGAAGCCCACGATGATCTGCTGGCGGCGGAAATGAAACCCGTCCAGTTGGTTGCGGCGCAGAGCAGACCAAAGGAGCTTCTCCGCCGGGGTCATGCTGCGCCGCATGGCCTTAGCCTGCTCAAGCTTCGCCGGATCTATTCGCTGGCCGATGACGATGTTTTGACGATTGGACATCCTTAGTTTCCTTTCAAACTCTTCCTGAAGGCGGGGAGACCCCTCCCCCATCCCCTCCCCGATGCGGGGAGGGGAGATCAACTCCCCTTCCCTTGTAGGGAAGGGGTGGGGGGGTTAGGTAGGGAAGGGGGTTAGGTCCACCTCAACTCCTCCTGCATAAGCCATTCTTCGCGCCCCGCCAGCTCCTCAATGCTCAACCCGGCCTCTCGCGCCCGTTGCAGGCTCTCCTGGTACGGTCGGATCAGCTCCCACTGCGGGCCGACGATGTAGCCGCCCTCGGCCTCCGCGATCAGACCTTGTTTCCAAAGCGGGGACAGGTACTCCTCCCGCAGCACCTCCTTCGATGTGACCCCCCGGCTCAGGTCCCAGTACTCGTTTCGCAAGACACCGTACAGCTCATCCAGGGTGACAGGGCCGGTGCCCAGCAGGTCAATAATCGCCCGGCTCAGGCGGCCCAGCGCCAGCGGCATCACCGGTAGCTCCACCCAGTAACCGTCCTCGGCGGTGTAACGCACGCACTTTTCGGCATCCGGGTTCTCGGCCTGGACATAGTAGATTCGGGCCACATCGCCGGAGAGCATGGCGGCCAGTTCCAGGGCGGCGTTGATGACGTTGTTGCCGCCGGTCAGGTTGACCCACATTCCCTTACCCTGCCCGCCCACGCCGGCCAGCGCAGCCACCACCTGCACCACCCGCTCGTAGGTGGTACGGATGTCGCGGCGGTCCACCTCGCACCAGAAGATGGTGCCTTCGCGGCGGCCGCCGCTGATGGCCGGCCATTCGCGGCGCAACAGTGTGCGCAGGACTTCTTTCATCGGTCCGCCGGGCTTCTGTGGTCCTTCGGCAATACGTCCCGGCGGGTTATCCACGTAGCTGAATGCCGGGACCGCACCATCGAGCACTTCGCGAGTGGTGAACAGTACCATGGCCTGGATGTCGCCGACCTTTTCACCGGCCTCGCGCTGCCGGACCTCGCCGGAGCGGGCGAAGAAGCGCTGGTCGTTATGGTTCCAGCGTTGGTAGCGGTGGGCCAGGTAGGTGAGCGGCCCGATGACAGTGCCGGGGGAACGGCCGAGGCCCATGAGGTGGTAGGCGCCCATACTATCCCCTCTGCAACCTTTCCAGAATTCGCCGCCGGAGTTTATCCCGATCTTCTTCGCTCAGGCTGCCGGTATTGGCATAGCTCGGGGCCTCAATCACCTCAATGCGATACGCCTTTGCCAGGTTCTTGTTGTTGCGGTCTACCGAGTGGCCGGAGACCAGGAACTTGGCCACGTACGTACCCAAATGTCGCTGCTCCGCTACAGCCTGGATCTGGTCAATGCCGGACTTGGCTCCCTTTGTTTTGGCCTCTATCACGCCTACCTGGTTGCCCAGGCGAACCACGAAATCTACCTCCAGGGCCTCCAGGCCCTGCGGACGCACACTGGTGAGTATCTCCAAGTCAGGGATAACCTGCAGCGCCTGGTATACTTGTCGCTCAAACTCGTTTCTTGGCGACTCCGTGGTGTACTCTCCGACCTGGGCGCGCAGGTAATCGTGCAGAGTGATGGAACCCGCTATTTCCTCTTGCTTTTCCAATTGCACGTCCTTCTGGCCGGTAAATTGATAATGATAGAGCAAACTGTGACCCCCTTCGGTCCGGAAGTACACAAAGGGAGCCTCAAGTTGGTAGGCAACGAGGAAAGCAGCCAGGGACATGATTTTGGTGCCACCGGTCAAGTTGAAGACGATCTCGTATCCTTGGAGATGTTCCCCGATGAAGTGCTGTAAGGAATCCCGGATGGCAAGGAGATCGTAAGGATCAGCTCTGCAAAGCAAGCACCCGACGTTTTCTTGCTCCAGCATGCCCTGCAGCCGCTTGGCGATATCGTCGGTTCGTTCAGTGTGAACCAGCACTGCCGTACCCGGCCGGAGATGTCGGGTCGGCAACAGGTTGGGCGCCGGCTGTTCGCCTATCAGCAAGATCAAAGCTCTGGGCACAAGGAACCCTCCACAGTTAAGGTTATGCCCGGCGAATTTTGACAACTCTCCGATGTCCCTCCTCCTCAACCACTGCATAACGAACTCTGTGCTTCCGGCCGGGCGACCATCCCCTTTCCTCAATCGCTTCCCTGCGGAAGGAGAATTCTTCGCCTGTTTCGTCATCCACGAGCCGTCCACGCCCCTGATCGGGTCGGTACTCGCGCACCGTGCCGGATCGCCAGACCAGATCCTCCGGCAAGGGTGGTGGCGCGGGTTGTGGGGCCGGTGCCGGTTGGGAAGCACGCGACTCTGCCGTGGCGGTAACGAGCTGATCAGCGGCAGCCTCTGCTCCTGGCGGAGATGTAAAATACCCATACCCTGCGCCGGTCTTGGCTCCAGCGCCCAATTCCTGCAACCCCGCTTTGAGCCAATCTACCGCCAGGCTCTGAAGCCGTTTCCCCTCCTCATCCGGTGCCCCGCGCCAGCCGACGGCGAAGCGAAACTCTGTACCTGGCGCCACGGTGAGAAAGTAGACCGGCACCGGGCTCTGCCAGTCGGTGGGTGGCTCTTCCCCGCTGTAGTACTTGGGGTAGTGCGGGTTCATGATGTCCAGTTCCAGCGTGGGCTTGTTGGCCGGGATGGCATCAAAGAACACCACCTTGCCGGCCGCCGCCGTGGTGCCGAAGATGGCGCGAAAGTCCTCGACCCACCGGCGCGTGTCTTCGGGCAGCGAGTTGAGCCAGGCTTCGTACTCCCTGCGTTCCCGGCTATCCTTCTCGCCGTCGAGGTTCAGTTTCTCGTCCAGTGCTTTCAGGTCGGTCTGGCCCACCTTTTCAGCGATCTGGATCTGGATGAGCGCCCAGGCGCGCGCTACCCCCTTGACGCTGCTGCCCGGCAGGATGGGGAAACCGTAGCGGTGGAAGGTGAAGCCGACCTCCAGCGCGCCCTTGCGACCCAACCCGGCGATGAAGCGCCAGTCGGTCTTGAGGAAAAAGGGTTCGGCGTAGACTGCGCGCACGGCCATCTCCCAGCGTGCGTTCCAATCTCGGAGCAAGTTGTTGTCTACCCTCTCAGCTGCCTGCCGCACTGTTTCCAGGCCATCCTTCTTGAGCGTGCTCTGGCCTGACCAGTCCGGCGCAAAGCGATCGAAAATCAGACCGGGGTTCTGTGGAGTCTTGTTCTTGTGTTGCTCCCACGCAGCCGCGCTGGCCTCTGGAATGGGATAGCGAATTGCATCGCTCGTTGCACCCTGGGAGCGATTGGCATTTTTTCGGCTAGAGCCTCCTTTGCGACTTCTGGGCTTCTGTTGCGGCATCAGTCACTCTCCTTCGGCAACTCGGCTTCGGCGAAGCGCTTGAGCCAGATGAGAAAGGCGATGGCCTCGGCCGTGGCGCGGCGATAGCCGTCGGTGTCGGCGGTCTTGATCACCCATTCAAGCAAACTCGCTTCCGAAAACTTGATCTGGCCTTTGACCCACTTGGAAACGTGGTTAAGGAGCGCCTGATGGTGTGCTTCGCCTTTGGCATTCCAAAAGGCCAGGGTTTGTCCCAGGCCGTTAGCCTGAATGTCGGCAGGCGCGCTGCGCGCCAATTGACCGTATTTCCCGGCGTATCCCTGGCCTTTGACGGCGGCCACACACTCCCAGGCCTCTTTGGCCCGCTCCTGTTCCAACGATCGCTGGCGGCTCATTTTTCACCTCCTGCGGTTGCGTCCGTTTGCGGCTGGCCGTTGTCTGCATTGACAAAGCGCAAGGCCACCATCCCCTGGCCGGTCGTTTCGTCGCCGCCCAGTTGGGTGCGAACCAGACCGAGATCCATGACCTTCTGCAAGACCTGCCCCCCGCTCAAACTTGTACCCCCGCGAGCCTTGGTCGCCATCAGCGGCGCATAGAGCAGCGTGTCCACCGGCAGGCTTTCGGTCGTCCACAGTGCGCCCGATTGCACGGTTTTCTTGTCGGGATCGAGCTTGATGTGCGTCTGTACCTCGGTCCCATAACGCACAAAGTCACGGAAGGCATCTTCGGGCAGGATGCAGAGCTTGTTGGGCAGGGCCTCTCGCCAGTATCGGTATTCGCCGGTCTGCGGCAACGCGTTGTCTGCCAGCCACTCGCCGATCGCCTTGACCTTTGCCGCCTGGCTTTCGTCCGGCGTGAAGCTGAACTCCTCCAGCACCACGCTCTCGCCGGCTTTCAGTGTGGCCCCGCTTACCAGGGCGGTATCTTTGCCCGGCTCAGGGGGCAATGGCCAGTTCACCGACACTCCCACCATCTGCGCCTCGCGCAGGAAGCGGGCCAGCGCATCGCGGCTGGTGGTCCAAGCAAAGACGCCGGCCAGTGAGCGCACCGGGAAGAGCAGCACACGCGCGTCGCCTACCGAGAGGGCGCCGGCGTGTTCCGAGGCGTTGCCGGTCTCCGGGCCGAAGATGGCTTTCCATTCATCATCGGCCAGGTTTCCCTTGGCCTCGGCCCGCAGCCGGCCTTTGAGGCTGCTGGCCTGGACGATCGGGTAGTCGGTGGTGCGCTCGCGCTGGATGGGCAGGTCTACTGCCCCCAACCCGCGGCCCGTACCGGCGTGCAGGGACGTTTCCACATAGATGAAGAGCATGCACTTGGCTTCAAACATGGTTGCTCACTCCTTCCACTCGGTGATGATGACCTGACCGAAGCCGATTTCGGCTCCGGATTCGGTGATCGCTTGATTGACCAGGTCCGCCCTGAGCGAGGCCCGGCCTTCGCAGGCAAAGTAGTACACGCTGCCGGCGGGCACGTAGCGCCGAGCGGGCTTCTGGCTGCCCGCTGCCCAGTCAAAACCGCCGATGCTTTCATAGCGATGGAGGGCCACGGCCTGCAGTGTCACCGGGCCGGTGAAAAAGCGTCCCCAGTCGGCTTTGGGCAGCCAGCCGTTTTCAAAGTACGCAGGGGAAGCAAAGTACACCTTGAAGCGTACGGGAAGCGGATCGGGCGGCTGCGGCCATCCCAGCGCTGCCTTCAGTTGCCGGAAGTGCGCGCCGTGGCCTTCGCCACCGATGCGCAGCGTGCCGGCCTGGGGCCAAGCGTCGTAGCCGTCCACTTGAACCCACAGCCCCACGTTGGGACAGGGCCGGATGAACTCCACTTCATACAGCGCACCCTCCTCCGTGGTGCGGGTGGCGTCGTCGCGGCCGATGCCGAAGCGGTTTTCCCGTTTGAACAGTTTGTCGCTCTTGATGCCCACGGCCTCTTCCCCGCGCAGGCACTTGAGCAATTCTTCCTCGGCCATCCATTCGCCCAGGTCTTGTTTGGTCGGCTCGACATCCTCCGGTGGCCAGAGCAACATCGGCAACCCGGCCGGCGCGCTGGTGAGGACGTAGGGCGTCTCCTGCCGGGAGCGGGGCCGCAGCAGCCGGTAGCGGCCCGTTTTTCTGTCGGGGATCACATCGGCCGGCACCGGGAAGTAGCGGATGAGCCTGCCGTTTTCCTCTCTGGCGATGAACGGTCCGCGCAGCCGCAGGCCCCTAAAGTCGTCCGCTGTGCCCACCTCGTCAGCAATAGCCCGCTGGTTTCGCAGGTCTATCCCCTTGACCACCAGGTGATGGGAGCGGATGGCACCCTGCATTACGCTGGGATAGGGCGGGAAGAGGCTGCGGGCGCGGTGGTCACTGCCGGCATCGAAAGGCTTGCCGTCGCGGAAGAGCCAGACATCCACAGGTTCTAAAAACAGTTCCATCATTCGCTGCCTCCTTGCGCGACGAAGCGGGCAAACTCTGCCCAGCGGGCCAGTTCGGCCAGGCCCTGGGGAATGTCAACCCCGTCAATTTTCTCCGGCGGTTTCTGGTCATCCAGCGCCTGTGTCCAGGTAGCCAGGCTTTCAACCAGGGCGCCGGGGTCGGTCAACAGGTTCGTCTTGTGCCGCTCGACTAAGTGTTTGAGCGTAGCCTGACGCGCTGCGGCGGGCAGGGCCGTCACGATGTGCGCCCGGCTGCTCAGGTCGTAGGCAAAGCGCGAGGAGAGACGATCCCTGGCAAAATGTTCCATCAGTTCATTGAACAAGCCGCCCAGGCTTTCCCACTTGCTGCGCATCGTGACCGTCTCGCCGCTGCGCTTGAGCACCTGCACGGCCACGGCTGCCTTACCCGGCACCGCTTTCGCAGCCTTTTCCGCTGCCCGCGCGGCCTGGAGGGCCGCGTCGAGGGGGTAAAGGTGGTGGGCGATGGCAATGCCGGCCGAGGCGTGGCTGTCGGGTACGGTTGCGGCAAACCCCTGGGCCAGCGCCTGTGCCATAGGCAAGGCCATAGACAGGGGCGCCAGGGCCAGCACATCGTCGCCGCCGTTGTAGATCAGGAATTCCCGCCCGATCACCTCGTCGGAATCCCAAACCGTTCCCGGCAGATCGGGCATTTCTCGCCGGAAGGTCTGGCCCAGGATTGCTGGCACTTGCTGAGCAAACCTGGACAGGCACCGGCTGAAATCCCGATGGGCTGCTTCCGGGTCCGGCTTTCTCAGCAAGGCGGAGATATGTTCCCCCATACTGTCTCCGTCAAAAACGATGACGGCATAGTAAGGGGAAGGTTGGGCGCCGACCGCCTTATACAACTCCCGCAGTGCCCGACGGGCCTCATCCAGGAATTCCGGGTGCTCAATGCCGTGGTAGCTGTCTTCCAGGCGTTTGGGGGTCAGGGTTTCTAAGAACAGCAGGTCGCCATCATAGGGCCACACAATGTCGTAGGGGCGTGCAGCATAGAGGAACGAACCTATCGCTTCCTCAACGGCGCTGCGGTAGAGTGCCAGCCCGGTGCCTGCTTGCGCCGCTTTGGCCCGCTGACGAAAGTCGGCGCTGGCGATGGTGCTGGTGGAAGGGAAGGGCTGGTTGGCTAATTCGCAGAATCGTTTGGTGGCCCCGATAGCGTCCAGCCGTTCCCGGCCATTGGGACGGATCTTGGCAGCAGTGGCTTTACGGGAGACGTCAGCCCAATAGTCCCTGGCCTTCTGCCCGCTCAGGTGCAGTGCTTCGCGAGCCCCGCTGAGCGAGTCCTTGTCGCCCGGCTCCTCCACCTGCGGAAAGGCGCGACTATGTTTGACCGCATCGAGCGCCCGACGCGCCGTCTCGTAGGCCTGGCCGTAGCCGCCCGGCTCCATAGGAACGGCCACCCAGAACACCTGCCAGACGTGGTCGGGTTGGGTTTGTCGGCCCCAGATGGCCTGCCAGGTGTCGTCGGCCGGCGCGCCCCTCTGTTCAAGGAGTTCCTTGCGTGCAGAATGCACGAAACTGAGCCATCGGCTTTCCAACGCTTCGTGCGCCTGGTTGGCCAGTACCTCGGCCTGGTTGTATGGCACTCTGGCCACGATCACGTTAGGGGTGTCGTTGCTCAAGGTGCCGTTCAGGGGAGCGGGATAGATGAGATACTGCGGGCCAATGGTCTGGGCGGCTGCCTGGGCCATTTGGGCCAGGATCTGGCTGCCCACGTACAGGTCCGCCGCCCGCCGAGCCTGGGCAATAAAAGGCTGAATGGGCGAGAAGGTGAAGATGAGGATAGCGTCGGTCATCACAACTTCACCTCCAGTAAGGTATAACCGGCATCCTTGAGCGAAGAGTGATTCTGCTTATCTCTTCCTTGCAGAAATATGGCGATGAGGTGATCATCGGGCAATTGATGGCCGTGCAAATCGGATCCGCGTTCAGTGAGTAGCAATTCAGCATCTACAGGTAAGAACTGACTCTTAAACCACGTGAACACTACGGCAAAATCATTGCTGTTGAGTTTGACCGTTTTCATCCACAATGGCGAGGCGCGACGATCCAGTTTGTCGTCATCTTGCTCTGCTTGCAATGTGGCAGTACGATTATCGAGCGATCGGTAAAAGAACGGGATGGGCAACCCAAATGCCGCTCGCTCTACAGTTCCGCTCAGATCCTGGCCATTGGTCATAGCACTCTTTACTACTCCGTAATCCGGCTGCCGCAACTTACGAAAACGCTGGTATATCCGGCCGATATTCTCTACAGTGTCCTTCCATGAGGGAAAGGTTTGGTTAAGTACGAAAATCTGACATCTTTCAGGATGCAACACGTCGAACATATGCGGTGCTGGCGTAACCAGTTTCTGTATGCCAAAAGTACGGCGCGCCGTTTGAATTCCGCTAGAAATCTCATCAACCAACTCTTGAGGCGAGTTTGCGCTAACTCGCAGCCTGGCAATTATGCTTTCGCTATCATCATATACGGACTCAACAGACGAGACTTGGACGCTGCCCGCAAATCGCCGACTGCGCGCCCCAATTCCGCCTAACCTGGTCAATAGCCAAAGCGCCGATGCGGCCTGTTCCAAATCTTGCTTCGGTTGGATGCTGCGCGGTGCAGAGAGCTTGAAGGTAAAAGTGCCGGGCATAATGGCATTGCGTTCTGGTTCAGCTCTTGTACTACGTGCGGCGAACCACAGGTAGCCCATTCCCATCTGCCCCCTGACCAGCTCTGAGTAGGGCTGCTCGGAAGGACGGCGAGAAGGCGGCGTTAGATGTAAACTGATCGCGCCGGCCGTAGCCTGGTCGCCGCCCATGCCAAACAGACGAGCCTCATGCTGGCGCATCAACTCTTCGCCGGCGGCACCTACCAATGCCCGCAGCCAATAGCGCAGCGCGCCCCGAAACGCCGGCGCTCGCAACTCCGGCGCGCCGCGCGGGTCTGCGCCGCCCAAAAACAGCGGCGTCACCGTCTCCAACGTCACCGTCAAACTTGCCAATCCCTGCGACATCGTTCACCTCCTTTGGCTCCATGACCCGATTGAGCAAAAAAGCGCTACGTCCGGTACAAACCGATAGCCGGTCTTTCTATCGTTTCGGTATAACCTACCACGAAAAAGCTGCAATAGACGATTAGCGACTGTTCGGCGAAAACCTTGAAAAACTGCTAAAGCATCCGGGATGACGAACCAAATGGTTCGATTACAACCCAACCGATACCGAGTCCGGTTGAGACGACCCCCTCAGGCCGTAGCCTCACTTGGAAAGGCCACAACCCTCGCGTTTGCGCCTCCGCTCAGTTCATCGGCAACGCTTGTCCAGATGCACGCATCGATTGATGCGTCCCACTATATCACATCCCAGGGCAAACAAGCAAAAACAGCCGGAATAAACTCAATCCCGCCGATCCCCATCGTCGTGAGCTTTGCTCCCTAACCGTCCGAATACCGGCGCCAACGGCCCACAGAACCCCGTGGCCGGGCACGGGCGAGGGCGATTGCCCCCGGTCGCCTTCGCAATGCGCAAAGCCGACGACCGCGCCCATGACCTGCGCCACCCCGGTCGCGGTTTTGGCAATCATTCCAGGCTATGGTATGCTTTACCAACACATTGTTTGCGCCAACAGGACACCCGCAAGGGTGTCGTTATTTTGTCTACGACCTGAGGATTTTCGCGTATGGACTACATTTTGCAATCCCTGGAAGAACAATATCTCAAGACCGACCTGCCCGAACTGCACATCGGCGACACGATCAAGGTCCACAACCGCATTATCGAAGGCAAGAACGAGCGCATCCAGGTTTTCCAGGGCACCCTGCTCGCTCGTCAGGGCTCCGGCCCCGCCGAAAGCATCGTCGTGCGCAAGACCGGCGCTCACGGTGTCGGCGTAGAACGCATCTTCCGTCTGCACTCCCCCCGCGTCGAGAAGATCGAGGTCGTTCGCTCCGGCAAGGCCCGCCGCGCCAAACTCTACTACCTGCGCCAGCGCACCGGCAAGAGCGCACGCCTCAAAGAAGTTCGACGCTAAACCCGCCGGCGTGACCGTTTTCCCACGAACCGCAGCCCAAAATCGTGAGTCGCGAAGCTCACGCTTTTTACCATGTCCGGACTCCTCTGCCGCAGCACTCGACCAGACCGTTGCAACCCGACCCGCTTCCAGGGGCCGGCGGCCGCCGGGGGACGGCCGGACTCGCGATCCGGAGAGGACGAATGGTCTCGGCTTGCTGGGGACTGCCTTCCCTCTGAGAGCTTGCGGAGGGTCAGATAAAACCCAGACCCGAACAAGACCGTTCCGGCGTTCTGGGTGATCCTCGTGGGGCCTGTTGCGCTCTCCGGCTTTCTTCTACGCCGTCGATACCGTCCGTCCTGATGCCAACTGCTTGATTATGGCCGAAATTACCGTTGCCGTTGTGCAGACCCAGCCTCAATTGGGCAACCTCGAAGCCAATCTCTACCAGATGGCCGCTACGGTCGAGCAGATCTGCCGTGAGGACAAGGTCCATCTCATCGTCTTTCCCGAACTGGCCACCACCGGTGTGGAAAACGGCATCCACTTCCATCGTCTGGCGGAACGGGTACCCGGCCACCAGTTCAACGTTCTGGCCGCCAAGGCTGCCGATTATTCCACCCATATCGTCTTCGGGTTGCCCAGCAAAGAACGGGTGGAAAGCATCTTCTACAATGCGGCCGTGCTCATCGGACCGGACGGTGAGTTCATCGGCGAATATCGCAAGGTCCATCTGAAGGGCGAAGAGAAGCTCAGCTTCCGTCCGGGCTATCGCTTCCCCGTGTTCGAAACGGGCATCGGCGTCGTGGGCCTGTTGATCGGTTGGGATTTGGCCTTTCCGGAGGCGGCGCGTTCCCTGGTTCTCAACGGCGCCGAGATCCTCTGCCTCCTGGCAGCGTATGAAGAGCCGTTGCAGGCCGAATGGCGGGCCTTCTGCGTGGCCCGCGCGGCCGAAAACGGCGCTTTCCTGCTGGCGGCCAATCGGGTTGGCGAGGAGCCCAGCCGTCGCTACTTCGGCGAGAGCGCCATCCTGGCGCCCGACGGCCGCTACCTCAGTCGCATCGCCACCGACGGCGCCGGGGCCACCGTCGGCTACGCCATCGCCACCCTCGATACCGATGCCGTGCGGCGCTACCGCCAGGAACAGCAACTCATCATGTCCCGCCAGCCCGCCGCCTACAGCGCCATCGTCCGCAAGTACTGATGCCCCCTCGTATCGATCTGCGCAGCGATACCGTGACCCAACCGACGCCGGCCATGCGTCAGGCCATGGCTGCGGCCGTCGTGGGCGATGATGTCTTCGGTGAAGACCCCACCGTCAATGCCCTGGAGAGCCTGGCCGCAGCCCGTCTGGGCAAAGAAGCGGCCCTTTTCGTCACCAGCGGCACCCAGGGCAATCTGGCCAGCCTTCTGGCTCACTGCGGCCGGGGCGATGAAGTCATCCTGGGCGATCAGTCCCATACCTTTCTCTACGAGCAGGGGGGCGCGGCGGCTCTGGGCGGCATTCATCCCCGGACCGTGCCCAATCAACCCGATGGGACCTTGCGGCCGGAAGACATCGCCGCCGCCATCCGCAGCGATAATCCGCACTTCCCCATCTCACGGCTTGTCTGCCTGGAGAACACCCACAACCGCTGCGGCGGCGCCTGTCTCACCCCCGACTACACGGCGGCCGTGGCCGAATTGGCCCACCGCCATGGCCTCAAACTGCACATTGACGGCGCCCGCATTTTCAATGCGGCCGTGGCCTTAGGCGTGGATGTGCAAGAGCTGGTACGGCCGGCCGATTCCGTGACCTTTTGCCTCAGCAAGGGCCTGGCAGCACCGGTCGGTTCGCTGATCTGCGGTCCGGCCGATTTCATCCGGCGGGCGCGGCGGGCGCGCAAGGTCCTCGGCGGCGGCATGCGCCAGGCCGGGATCCTGGCGGCCGCCGGCATCGTGGCCCTCAACGAGATGGTCGAACGCCTGGCCGATGACCATGCCCATGCCCGGTTGCTGGCCGAGGGCATTGCCGAACTGCCCGGCATCCGCCTCGACCCGCAACGGGTCCAGACGAACATCGTCATCTTTGCCTTCGATCATCCCCGGCTGACCCCGGCCGCCCTGGTGGAGGAACTGCGTCGCCGGGACGTGGGGATCCTGACCCTCGGCGGCAATCAACTGCGCGCCGTGACCCATTACGGCATCGAGCATGAGCATATCGAAGAAGCCGTTGCCGCCTTTGCGGCTGTATTGGCTGCCTGAGTTCGGACACCGCCCTCCCCATCTGCGTATGCTGCGCGCCGTTTTCCGTTTGTTCGTGCTCTGCATCCTGATGGGGGGTCTCGGCTCGGCGTTGTGCCCGCCGATGGCCTCCACGGCGGCTTCGGCGCAGGTCGTCCCCGGCGTCTGGGAGATCGTCTGGCGGGGGACCGGACGGCTGGCCGATTTCGCCTGCTTCGATGCCCAAACATGTCTGGGCGTAGGGGATGCCGGCATGGTCGTGCGCACGACCGACGGCGGCGCCACCTGGCAATTTGGCCTGGTGGACACATCGCGGAACCTGCGCGGGCTGGCCCTGGAAGCGGCAGGCCGCGCCGTGGTGGTGGGCGAGGGCGGCGTCGTGTTCGTCAGTCACGACGCCGGTCGCAACTGGCAGGCAGGACAATCCGACAGCAGCGCCGACCTTCATGCCGTGACCGTGGCAACCGACGGGCGCTTCTGGGCCGTCGGTCGCGGCGGCGTTATCCTGACCAGCATCGACGGTGGCCTCACCTGGTCGCCGCGGCCGGCAGGCACCTCGCAGTCGCTGCACGCGGTGGCCTTCGTGACAGCCCAGACCGGCTTTGCCGTCGGCGACAAGGCCACCGTCCTGCGGACAACCGACGGCGGCGCCACCTGGGGAGCGATGACGACCGGTTTCCCCGGCTGGGCCAATCTCTACACCCTGGCCTGGACAACGCCTGCAAACGGGTGGATAGCCGGCCAGGCCGGCCAGATGAGCCGTACCACCGACGGCGGCGCTACCTGGCAGGCCGTGGCCACAGGGATGGCCGGCGATATCCTCGACCTGCATATGGTCGGTGGCTTCGGCGTTTTGGGCGGCGCCAACGGGGTTGTTGCCGTCAGCACCGACGGCCAGACGTGGACCCTGCGCACGGCCGAGACGGCCGGCCGCACGACCACCGCCGTCTTTGCTACCGGCCCCGACCGCATCTGGGCCGGCGGCTTTACGAACACCGCTTATCAAGGCCGCGAGCATCCGGCCTGGTGGGTCTATCGCAGCGACAACGGCGCACCCTTCCAACGGCAGGCCGGGGATTTCTTCCCGCGTTTTGAGGATGCCGCCTTGCCCACGCCCGAAATCGGCTATGTCGTCGGTCATGACTGGAGCATAGGGCGCACGACCGACGGCGGCGATACCTGGTCCTGGCAGGCGATCGAATCGCCGCCCGGCTCCGGTTATTTCCTCAGCCTGAGCTGTCCCACCTCCACCCACTGCTGGGCCGGCGGTCGTTATGGCACCGTCTATGCCACCACGGATGGCGGACAGACCTGGCGTTTGCAGCTCCTGCCGGGCGGCGGACGCCCCATTTACGATCTGCTCATGCTCGATACCCAGCGGGGCCTAGCCGGGGGCAACGTGGATGCCGACGCCAAGAATGCCATGTACTGGACTACAAACGGCGGCCAGACCTGGACGGCTGCCACCACGGTCGGACGGCATCCCGGCACCGGCATTGCCATGGCCACGGCCATGCGCGGCTGGGTGGCCCTGCGCAACTACTCCTACTGGGTCACCGACGACGGCGGCCGTAGCTTCCAACGGATCATCGACAACCGACTGGCACCCAACATCTACGGGGATGTGCAGGTCTTCGATGCCAACAACGACGGCCAGATCGACCATGGCTGGCTGGTGGGTTGCGTGGGACCCCTTCAGGACGACGCCTGCAAACCCCCCGCAACCGGCAGCATCGTCCATACGCCCGACGGCGGCGCCACCTGGGAGACCCAGACTCTGCCGGCGGGGACACGGCCCCTCAACGTCCTGGTCATGTTCGACCCGCGCCACGGCTGGGCCGGCGGCGACGAAGGCGAGCTACTCTATACGGCCGATGGCGGTCTCACCTGGACCCGGGTGAACAGCGGTCTGCCGGGCGGCGATACCCATATCATGGGTCTGGCCTTTGCCCATCCGCGCGCCGGGCTGGCCGCCGCCTACAGCGGCTACATCCTGCGCTTTACCGGTCCCGGCCGCGATCTGCACAGTTACCTCCAGGACGGTCCCATCACCGTGGATGGTGAACCGGGCGACTGGTATCAGGGCGGTGGGATCCGCCTGGACGCCACCACGGCGACGACCGTGCTCGGCCCATCGCCGGCTCCCGCTACGGACGACCTCGCCGCCGTGGTCTTCAGCCGGTGGACCGGGGATCGTCTTTACCTGCTGGCCGAGATCGACGATGATCGGGTGGTCCCCACCGGGGACCGTCTGTACCTGGCCCTCGACGGTCTGGATGATAATCTGTGGGATGGGGCCGATGACTATCTCCTGAGCATCGGCGCCGACGGCAGCCTGACGAACGTCCTGCACCCCGATCAGGCCGAGTCGTTCCGCGGGGCCGTGGGGATGCGGCCGGGCGGCTGGGTGGTGGAGCTGGCCGTGCCGGCAACGGTGCTGGGACGACAGACCTGGGTTGCCGGCGCTGCCGTCGGCTTCAATCTGGCCCTGGCCGATGACGACGGCGCCAGCGAGGAGCATACCCTCCTGCTGGAAGGCCGTCGTCTCGATGCCCGGCCCGGTGTCTTCGCCACCATCCGCATGCAGGGCAACGAGCTGGTCTATCAAGAAGGCCAGAACGATTACGCCGGTACGGCCGATACCCATCTCGAACGCTGGGATGACCAGGCCGGCAACACCCCGCGCGGGGACGCCACCGAGCTGAAGGTCATTCACAGCGGCGGACAGGTCTATGCCGATGCGCTGCTCCGTTTCGAGCCGGTCGGTCTGCCCGAACAGGCCGTCATCCAGAGCGCCACGCTGGAGCTGACGGTCACCAATCGGCGCCTGGATCAGCCGCTGACGGTGAGCGCGTACCGGGTGCTACGGGCCTGGAGCGAGGCGCAGGCCACCTGGAACCGGCCGGCGCCCGGTCAGAACTGGGGTTTGGCCGGCGCCCGCCTGGCCGGGAGCGATTACGTGGCCACGCCACTGGATACCCGCACGTTCAGCAGCCTCAACCTGTATGACCGGGTGCAATGGGAGGTGACGGCAGCCGTGCAGGCCTGGGTGGAGGCGCCGGCATCCAATCACGGGCTGCTCCTGTTGCCTACAGCCGGTGCCCGGCATCTCTTCCTGGCCAGCAGCGAAAACAGCTCGCTTACCCGCCGCCCTCGCCTTACGGTCCGGTTTGCCCTGCAACCGCGGCCGGCCACGCCGACTCCGACGCCCACAAGCTCACCGACGGCCACACCCACGGCTACACCCACGCCCACGGCCACGACGACGCCGACACCCACGCCGATGCCGGCGGCCGTGCAAGGGGTGATGTTTGTGGATGCCAACGGTAACGGCGGCTTCGAGGCCGGCGAACCGACGTTGGCCGGCGTGCACGTGCGGCTGGAAGGAGACTCCGGTTGGTGGGAGCACATCACGGCCGCCGATGGAGTTTATGCCTTTGGTGGGTTGAGCGCCGGCGCCTACACATTGACCGTAACGCCACCGCCGGGGTATGGACCGTCGTGGCCGCCTACGCCCTTGGTGATGGCGCTGGCGCCCGGCGAGGAGCGGCGTCTGGATTTTCGTTTTGAGCCGTTGGCCACGCCCACGCCGACGCCGAGGCCGGCATTGCCGCTGTACCTGCCCTGGTGGCGCCGCTGAGGCAGGGTGTGGGCGGGGTGCGGCGAGCGTGGCCGGGAAAAGGGTTGCACCGCGCAGCGTGACCACGCGCGGTGGACGATAGGGAACGGAAGGGGCGCCCCGCGTGGATAAAAAGGGGCGGCGCAGCGACGGCCGCGGCCTGACCCCTCCCGCCCGGCGCCGCCTCTCGCACCAACACCCGCCATGCCGACGGCCTTATCCCGACAATGCCCCGCGTTCCCGCCGCAGAGTGGCATAGCTC
>JBBINH010000062.1:0-16426 GCA_037443945.1 Caldilineales bacterium | reverse complement strand
CGATCCCTACCGCAGGGCGCCGCCAAACTGCGCCTGGTCTCGCCCCGCGTGGCGCCGCACAACGCCGCAGACATCTCCTCGCCTGAGGACGAATGTCGCGGTCATACGCCGCCTTTCAGCGATACACCACACGACCGATAACCACAAACGGCCCTGCCTCACCTGCGGGCAGCCACTCCCCGCGGAAGGGCCGCACGCCCACCCAAACGCTGTACTCGCCGGCCGCAGGTGGGTTGGGCGTCAGCCGGTAGGGGTCGGCCACCGCCTCGCCCACCCGCCAGCGATCGGTCGCGTAACGGCCCAAGGCCGGACTGTGATCCCACTCGGCCGCCAGCCAGCCATCCTGATGCACAAGCCGCACGACCACCCGCAGATCCTCCGTCACCGGCCGCAAGGCCTGCCAGGTCAGGTGCAGCGGTACCGGCTCTCCCACCTTCAAAGGGGTGGTAGGCAGTTCGGCGGCCACGAGCGCAAGGCGGTCGCCGAAGACGACGGCGGGTTGCAGCACGTCCCTTGTAGGCCATGGCGACGGCGGCGGCGGGGCAAAAGCCGGTCGCAGCACGAACACGAGCGCGCTCAACCCGTAGACGGCCATCAGCCCGATAAAGCCGGACACCGCCATGCGCTGCCGCTGCGACGGCAGCATCTCGATCCAGCCCTCCCATCCCAGGGCAAACCCGACGGCGATGGCCGCCAGCGAGGGCCACAACAGGCGAGCCTGGTCGGTGCCCAGGGCAATGGTCGAATACTGGACCAGCGCCGCCAGGGAGAGGAGCGGTGCCAGCCCCAGAAGGATCAACCCAAGCCCCTGTCGGAGATGACGCGGGCGATGACGTTTCAGGTTGAGCCACAGCCCCACCAGGATGAACAGGGTGAAAGCAAGCGCCACCCGATAGGCCCAGGCCGGCAGACGCACCTGCCCGATGGCGCCGAAACGACCCCAGAAATAGCCAAACACGCCTCGCAACAGCCAGATCAGATCGGCCGGTCCCAGGGGAGTCGTGCGTTGGTCCACCGTCGCCCGCACCAGTGCCCATCCGAAGGGATCGCCGTAGAGCACTTGATTACGCAGCAGCCAGGGCGCGGCGATAAGCAGCCCAAGCCCCCAGGCCAGAGCCAGATGCGCTGTGACGGTGGGCAGCCACCGGCTCCAGGCCTGGCCCCGGCCGTGGCGCAGCCATCCGGCGCCCACCATGGTCGGGAGAGCCAGCGGCCACAGGGCCAGCGTGCCCACTTTGGCCAGAAGACCCAGTCCGAAGACCAAGCCCAGCACCAGGGCCTGGGAGCGGCTAAAACCGCGCCGCAGGCCACGGGCCAGCAGCCACAAGCCCAAACTGCCCAGGGCGCCGGCGGCATTATCGTTATTCATGGCGCCGCTGATGTAGAGAAAACCCGGTAACCCGGCCAGAAAACCTGCGGCCAGCAGGCCCACGCTCGGCCGCTCCGGGAAGAGCTCGCCGGCCAGCCGCCACGTTGCCCACAACGTGATGGCGCCCAACACAACCGAGAGAAAACGGCCGATGTACATGGCCAAAGCGCCACCTCGCCAAGGGAAGGCCTCTAGCCGTGTGTGGATGAAGAAATTGGGCGGTTTACCCGGACCTGGCGGCAAGGCATCGGGATTCGAGCGGAGAAAGTCAAAATCCATGCCGGTCCAACCGGCCAGGGCCGCAACCAGCCCGTGGTAAAGCGGCGGATGCTTGCTCTGGGTCACCGTTGGCCCTACGGGTAGCGCCCGTTCCCGGGCCAGATAGCGGGCATAGGCATAATGGTCGGCCTCATCCGGCGCTTCGCCCAGGGGCTGGCTGACGGCATAACCCACGGCCAGGACCAGATAAACGACGAGGATCAGCGGGAACCGGACAAGCCGCATCAGCTCTCCTCCGCCGGCAGACCGGCTAAAGCGGCGCTGAGCAGCCAGGCGCGGCGGGCCGCCTCGGGGTCTTGGGCTGCCGGCGATGGGGAACGGGGCCGTCGGTCCACAAAATAACCGCCACTGATGCCCGCGACTTCCGGTGCCAGAGCCAGATAGACCACCGTATCGGCTCCTTCGGCCGGACTGCGCATCCAACGCCGGAGCAACGGCCGCAGCCAGATGCCGGCCCGTCCCAGCGGTCGCTCCCAGATGCCCGTGGCCACGGCGCCGGGATGGACGGCATTGACCGTCACACCCGTGCCCCGCAGACGTCGCGCCAGCTCGTAGGTGAAATAAAGGTTGAAGCGTTTGGAGACGGCATAAGCCTGGACGCCGCTATAACGCCGCTTCATCTGCAAATCGTTCCAGTCAGGGCGGGCATTCCGTTCCATAGCCGAGGTCACGTTGACGATCCGCGACGGCGCCGCCGCCTGGAGTCGGTCCAGGAGCAGGTGGGTCAGCAAAAAAGCGCTCAGATGATTGAGGGCAAACGTCATCTCCAGACCGTCAACGGTCTCATGCCGTCGCATAAAGAACGCCCCGGCATTGTTCACCAGGATATGGAGCTGCGGATGGCGGGCGGCGAACTCGGTCGCCAGGCGGCGGACTTCGGCCAGAGAAGACAAATCGGCCACCAGGAAATCGATTTGGGGATTCCCGGTCAACCGTTGCAAGGCGGCCGCCGTGGCCTCTGTCTTGGCCCGATGACGGCCGACGATGACAACCCGGTGGCCCTGGGCCGCTATGGCCTGGGCCGCCGCCTTACCGATCCCCGACGTAGCGCCGGTGATGAGACAGGTTTTGATAGAGGAAGCGTCCGCCGCCATCCTCAGGGAAGCCAAACGACGCCTAGATCGGTCCGACCGTCTGCGGTCGGTGGATCCTGGGGCAGGTTCACCGGCCCGGACGGGGTCCAATCGTAAAGACCGGCCTTGAGGCCATACGCTCCGGGCGTCAGGCCGGCCGGCAGGGGAATGCGATGGGTATCGGCGATGAGTTCACCCGGACGCCAGCGCGTGGTGGGCGTATAGCCGCCTCCGGGGTCACCGTCATGCTGCGCCACGACCTGCCCGGCGCCATCCACGAGATGGACAAAGGCCTTGTAGTTGACGGCCGTCTCCCGTAGGGCCAGCCAGTAAAGGGTGACATCGAGGGCCTCGGCCGCAGGCGCCCGGCGTGCTTCCCAACCGATCAAACGGGCGACATCGCCCCAACGCACGGCCACAGGCGTGGGAACGCGCATCTGCCGTCCCAGGCCCAGACCGTTCAGGCTCAACAGCAACGCCACAAGGACCAGACTCACCGCCGTCAGGCGCAGGGAACGCTGCCGACGGCCCAAGCGCCAGGCCCAAAAGGCCCACACGGCCACGGTTATCACGGCCGTGACGACCCCCAGCCATCGCGCCGGGGGGCCGGTGAAAGCGATCACCACCTCGTGCCGACCGGCAGGGATATCGACCGTCACCAACCCCATTTCGTGGCTGGGATACGTGGGCAACGGCTTATCGTCCCGCCAGGCCTGCCAGCCGGGCAGGTGGAACTGGTGCAACCGCAGGGCCAGAGGCGCAGGGGTCTCAACGTGCAGGCGCCAAAAGGCATGGCCCAGGCCGATCAGGCCGACGTTCACCGGTTCGGCCAGAGGCGGGCCGTCGCCGGCACCCTCGCGGACGCGGCCCAACGCCCAGCGCTGCTCGCGCACCGTCACCGGGAGGAACTCGCCGGTCCAGGTGGCACCCACCTGACCCATGGCGGCATCTTCGTCCCACATCCGTTGGGGCGACCACACCTCGGCCGGGGACAAGGCCAACGGTTGTACACTCAGGCGTCCCATGCCCACCGGTATCGCCAGCACCACCAGAGCAGCGGCCGGCCATGACGCCAGGGACGGCGGCGTCAGGACCACCAGGCCGGCACCGGCCACGGCCGTTCCCAGGGCGGTGAGGACAAACAGTCGCCAGGGATACTGAAGATGGCCCAAGACGTCGGTGAGCGGATACCACAACGGCAGCGAAGCCGCCGTGGTCAGAAAGACACTGAGGACCAGCAGTCCTAAATGGAACCCGAGCACTCCACCCGCCGTCGCCCGTCGTCGTCCTGCCAAGAGAATGGCCGCCGCCAGGGCGATTGCCGCCGTTAACCAGGAGAGGGGATAGCGGATATAACCGACCGAGGCCGGATAGCGGTAGAGCCATGTCGGTTGGATCAGGGTGCTCCCATCGAGCATATGGTTCGCATAGCCTTGCGAGGCCCCGGCCGCCAGGCCCACGGCATTACGATCGAAAAAGGCCGGCAACCAGTAGGCGGCGCTTAAGCCCAGGCCCAGCAGCAGCGATACCACCACGCCCCCTATCCGGTCACAACGCCGTGTGGTCCCGGTCGGCAGCAGAGCATAAGCGAGTGCCACAGGCGCCAGCATGAGCGCACTCAGGTGGTGGGTCAGGGCCAGCCCGGCCCAGGCCAATCCGGCCCAGAGCAGCGCGGGGGCGATGGACGCGCTCGCTTGCGGATGGGATCGTCCATCCAAACCGAACGCCGCCGTATAGGCCCACAGGATAAGGGGAGGGAAGATAAAGGCCATGTGTTCGGGGATGGCCCCACGCACATACGCATCGGCCAGATGGTAGGGGAAGTAGGTGTAGAGCACGGCTGCGACCACCCCCGCCGTTGGCCCCCACAGGCGGCGGATCCAGGCCCCCATGGCCAGGGCGGCCCCGATGAAACCCAGGGCGATGGTCAATTCGGCCGCCGTGGTAGGGGCCAGACCGAGCACGGCCAGCAGCGCGCCGGGCCAATAACTCGCCGGCGAGTAGAAATGGAGCACGGCCTGGCCGTAGCCAAAGCCGAATTCGGGGAAAAGTCGCGGCCAAAGCACACCCTGACGCCAGGCCGTGGCCAGCGCCGCCAGACGATAGACATGAAAACGCCCGTCATCGCTGATGAAGAACCCGGCCAAAGCCAGCGGCCACAGGGCGGGCAAGACCAAGCCCACGATCCCAATTTCCGGCCTGTGCGACCGATACCAACGCCGGAACGCCTGCCTGAAGCGTAGAGTCATCGCGGCTGCGGATGGGGAAAGCAGCTCCGACCTGAAGGGCCGGCTAAGGAAGGCAAACACATGGGCCAAGGATAACAAGCTCGAACGCATCTGCCCAAAATGCCGGTCGTCCCCATCGGAACAAGACCGAACCGCGGGGTAAGAAATGCCGTCTTGCCGTCATCCCTGTCCACAGTGACCCTCATTTTTTGCTATGACTATCCGCAGACTAACAAGACCTATGGCTTTCGATACACCTATCTATACGAATCGCCAGAGTATTGACCGCGTCCTCAGCACCGGTCTGCCTTTGGTCATCGTCTTTTTCCGGCGTCATAGTCCCTTGACCCGCCAACTCGATCCGGTTTTGCAAACGCTGGCCGGCGAATACGCGGGCCGGGTGCTTTTCGCCAAAATTGACGTCGAGGACGAACTGGACCTGGCCAAACGTTTTGCCGTCAACCAGGTCCCGGCCGTGGTCTTCGCCCGCAACGGGAAAGTCGAAGCGACGGCCATCGGCGCCATCGGCATGGACGATCTGCGCCGCTGGAGCGAGTATCTGGCCCGCGGCGGGGTGCGGCCGGCCATCCCCTCCGGACCGGCCGAACCGTTGCCGGAACCTCCTCCGCCTCCTGTCCAGGAACCCCCCAAAGGCACCGGCGGCAAACCCGTTACCCTGACCGATGCCAATTTTGATACCGTCATCCAGGGCGATCTGCCCGTCCTGGTGGATTTTTGGGCGCCGTGGTGCGGCCCGTGCCGGATGATTGCGCCCACGGTGGAAGCGCTGGCCAAAGAATTCGACGGCAAGCTCGTGGTCGGGAAGCTGAACGTAGACGAAAATCCCGGCACTGCTTCCCGTTATGGCATCATGAGCATCCCCACCCTGATGATTTTCCGCCGGGGCAAGGCCGTCGACAGCATCGTGGGCGCCGTACCGGCGTCGATGCTGCGCCAGCGCATTCTGCCTCATCTCAACTGAGGGGTTATCCCCCTCCTCTCGACCCGAGTGACCCTCTCCTGCCGCTTGTGCACCGACCCCGCCGCCTTTGATGCCTCTCTGCTGGCGCTGGCGGGGTCGTCTGTGCGGCCTCATGTCCTGCAAACGAGTCACTGGGCCGCACTCAAGGCGCCGGTATGGTCGGCGCGCCATCTCGTCTGGGAAGAGGATGGGCATCCGGTGGCGGCGGCTACCGTGCTCACCCGGCGTTGGCGGCGGCTGCCCTGGCCGGTCCTGTATGTGCCGAAGGGACCCTTGGTCCCGCCCGATCCGGCCATATGGGAGCAGGTGCTGGCCGATCTAGAGCGGTTGGCGCAGGGCGGGCTTTTCCTCAAAATAGACCCGGATGTACCTGCCGATACCGGGTACGGTCGGGCGTTGATCGCCCAACTGGCCGCGCGGGGGTGGGTCGAGAGCGCCGAGCAGATCCAATTTCGCAACACCCTGCTCAGCGACTTGCGGCCTGACGAAGAGGCGTTGCTGGCCGCCATGAAAGCGAAAACCCGCTACAACATCCGTTTGGCTATGCGCAAGGGTGTCCGGGTACGGTTATCCACCGCCTTCGCCACGTTCTATTCCCTGTATGCCGAGACGGCCGCCCGCGATGGCTTTCTCATCCGTCCGCGCGACTACTACCTGGCCGTGATGGACCGCATGCAAAGCCAGGGGCTGGGGCAGTTGTTTCTGGCCGAATTCGATGGTGAGGCCGTGGCCGGGCTGTTTCTGCTTTGTCTGGGGCCTACGGCCTGGTATTTCTACGGCGCTTCGGCCAATCGCCACCGCGAGGTCATGCCGAATCACCTCCTGCAATGGGAAGCCATGCGTTGGGCCAAGAGCCGGGGCTGTACCACCTACGATTGGTGGGGCGCGCCCAACCGACGGGACGAAAACGACCCCATGTGGGGGGTCTATCGCTTCAAGGAAGGTTTTGGCGGCCGCTTTACCCCCTGGATCGGCGCCTGGGATTTTGCCCCGCGGCCGGCGCTCTACCGCCTTTATCACGCCGTCATGCCGCACGTGCTTAACTTCATGCGGCGCCGCCATCGGCTTGCGGCCGGTGGCTTTTGAACCTGGGCCCCTAACGAGGCCGACGCCGTGAAGCCGCCTCACGTAAAAAGGCCGCGATCTCCTCGTGGAGGGTGGTGACCGGCGGCCGGTAAGGCCGGAGGGGCTTGCTGCGTGCCAGGGCGACGGCCTGGGGCAATTCGGCCAGGTCGAAACAGGCGATGAGATAATCCTCGGCGGCAAAACGGCGCAGGATTTGCTCCTGATGCCGATCGTAGCGGTCGGGATTGGGCACACAGACCAAGGGCTTACCCAGCAGCAACACTTCGATAATGGTTCCAAACCCGGCGTGACTGATGACGAGCGAGGCCTCGGCGAAGATGTCGTCAAGCGTGGGGCGCAGCCGAAACCAGGGTCCGTTGCGGGGTTCGTATAGACCCTGGCCGATCTGGAAAAGCACGACCTCATCCCAGGTAGGCGCCAGGGCATCCACCGCCTGAACCAGCGGGTCGAAATCGGTCGTGCCAACGGTGCAAAAAATCATGGCTTCACAACAACCGGCCGGCGTAGCGGGCGCGGGGATAGCGGGTCAGGTGGTGCTCCCACTGGACGTAGAAACGGTCGGCCAGACGCAGATGGTAGATAAGCCGACCGGTCAGGGTGAGGGTCTCCGGTCGCGAGGCCGATTCGATGAAAATGTGGGGAATGCGATAGACCCGCGCCAACACGGCAAAGGGTATCTGCAGGCTGGGACCGGCGCCGATGATGGCATCCGGTTGAGCCTGTGCCAGGATACGCGCGGCCTGACGAAAGGCCATGGGCAATTTGCGCAACACCGTCATCGCGCCTTCGGTGGCGCCCTGCCGCTTCTCGCGCGGTTGCAACACCCGGTAAACCGGCCCCGGTCGTTCGATCTTGGATGGGGAAAGGGTGTCGTAAGCGGCCACGACGTAGTGGTATTCGTAGTCGTTGCCGAGGAGTTCGACGAGCCGTAGCATCTGCCGGGTGTGGCCCCCGGCACCCAGGATGATGAGCAGGCGCATGATTCAAGCGCAGGCGGATGGAGCCGCATCCGGTCTCGCCAGGACCCGCCGGCGATAGGCCTGGATGGTGGCGGTCAACCAGGTGCGCAGGTCGTGGCGGGGAACAAAGCCCAGATAGCGCCGACTCCGGGTCAGGTCGGCGCAGGCAGGCGTGACCGGGCGGGCATATGGCGTGTCTTCCGAGATGACAAGGGGCATCAGGTCGAGTCCTGCCGCCTGGAGGCACCATGCGGCCAGGTCGCCCAGACGGGTGGAATGCCCGCTGCCGATGTTGAGGGCCAATCCTGCCGGCAACCGGGCCGTCAGCGCCTGTGTGAATGCGGCTACCACATCCTCGACGTGGACGAAATCGTAGCTCCGATCCGGATTTCCCTGGATGACCGGTGGCCGGCCGGCTAATACCGCTTCGGCAAACCGACCTTCGACCGTGATCCGAAAACGGCCGTCCCGATGCAGGCCATAGACCTGAAACAGGCGCAAGATGACCGTGGTCAGCCCATAGCGCCGGGCAAAGAGCCCGGCATAGAGTTCGGCGGCGGCCTTGCCGGCGCCGTAAGGCGTCAGGGGGCGCAGGGGAGCGGTTTCCTTCACACACCCCGACGCGGCGCCGTAGACGGCCGCCGACGAGGCCAGGATAAAACGACCGATGCCGGCCGCACGCGCGGCCAGCAAGGCTGCCAGCGTGCCCAGGGCATTCACCTGCATATCGTATAGTGGATCCTCTTCACTGCGGTACTGAGGCTGCACGGCCAGGTGGATGAGCGCCTGACAGCCCTGGGCTGCCGTGAGCAGACGCGCAAGGTCGGTGATATCACCTTCAACCCAACAGCTCAGGGACGGATCGGAACGGGCACGACGGCTATAGCCGATCACCTCGTGGCCCTGGGCCTGCAAGGCCGGGATCAGCCAGGAGGCGATGTAGCCGCCGGCCCCGGTGACCAACACGCGCATAGCCCTTTCATCCTGTGCCGAGATACCAGGCTACCGTGCGCCGCAATCCCGTTTCCAGGTCGGTCTGAGGCCGGTACGCAAGGAGCCGGCGGGCGCGGGTGATGTCGGCGCGGTGGCGACGGACATCCCCGGGACGCGGCGCCGCATAGGTGATGGGGCCTTCATAGCCCAGGATGGCCGCCAGCGTCCGCACAAGCCGATTGATGGTGACCTCCTCACCGCTGGCCAGGTTGATGACGCTTCCCCGTGCTGCCGGCGTTATGGCGACGCGCACGATGCCGTCGGCCACATCCGTGACAAAGCTGTAATCGCGCGTCTGTTCGCCATCGCCGAAGATGAGAGGGGGGTGGCCTGCCCGCACCCGCCGCACGACAATGGGGATGATACCGGCGTAGTTCTGGTCATTTTGACGGGGCCCATAGGTGTTGAACGGCCGGACAATGGTCGCATCCAGACCGAAGCTGTGTTGATAGCTCTGGACCAGGAGGTCGGCAGCCGCCTTGGCCGCAGCATAGGGCGTGCGCGGCAGCAGCGGATGGGCTTCGTCCATGGGCACGTAGGCGGCCGTGCCGTAGACCTCGGAACTGGAGCAGTGGATGAGGGTGCGGTAGAGGCCGCGGCGCCCCAACTCGCACAGCGTGGCGGCCATCTCGTAGATGGCACGGGCGCTCCACTTCGGTCGGACGAGCGAGGCCGGCAAGGGGATGGTGGCCAGATCGAAGACGATTTCCGTCTCTTCGCGACGGAGGATGGCGGCCATGGCGCGGGCCTGGCGCACATCGACCGGGTAAAACTTGAGGCCGGGGAAAGCCGCGCGGGCCTGGGCAAGGTTGGCCTCGCGCCCCAACCACAGGTTGTCCACCACCACCAGGTTGCCCGGTCCCTCCCGAATAAGCCGATCCACGAGGTGGCTGCCGATGAAGCCGGCGCCCCCCGTGACAAGCAGCGATTTACCGGTCAGACTCATGGCTTCCGGGCAAACGAATCGAGGCCAGAACGGGCCGATAGGGTGGCAGCGTGATCATCCGGTGCTCGCGACCGGCCTGCAGGATCTGTTCGGCCAAAAATACGGCTCGCAGCCCTTCTTCGCCGTTGACCAGGCCGTTGGAGCCATGCAAGGCGGCATCGACAAAGGCCTCCAGCTCGGCCCGCAACGGCTCGACCCGTTCGAGTTCGTACTTGATGACACTGCCCTCACTGGATCCGCTGGCGGCCAGGCTTTCCCAACGGTCCCTGGCCGAACGATTTTCGTAGAACCAGAGTTCCTGGGTCAGGTAATTGACCAAAAACATGCCGTGTTCGCCGAGGACGGAAAGCTGGCGGATCTTGGTCGGGGTCAACCAGTTGATATCGAGCATGCCGACGATGCCGTCGTCGAAGCGCACGATGGCCGAGAGCAGGTCTTCGTGCCCGTTATGGTTGTCCACGCACATCACCTCGGCGGCGATGCTGCGAATGCCGGTGCCGGCCAGATACTCCATGATGTTCAGCTCGTGGGTGGCCAGGTCGAAGACCACGCCGACATCCTGGACCCGTGGCGGGAAAGGGCCGATGCGACGGGCGTGAATCTGGTAGATACGGCCGAGCTGGCCGTTTTCCAGCCGTTGTTTGAGGGCAATGACGGCCGGGTTATAGCGTTCGATATGACCGACGGCCAGGACCACACCGTAGCGCTGGCTGGCCTCGATCATGATGCGGGCGTTGCTTACCGAATCGGCCAACGGCTTTTCGACAAACGTGTGGATGCCTCGGGCCATGGTTTCCAGCGCCGCCTGACAGTGGAGATGGGTGGGCAAGGCGATGCTGATGACGTCAATGGCCTCGCGGGCAAGCATTTCCCGATAATCACTATACGCATTGGCTTTGTAGGTTCGGGCAATGCGATCGCAAACAACGGGGTCAATATCCGCCACCGCCACCAGGTTGGTCGCAGGCATACGGGCAAACACACGGGCGTGGTTGGCCCCCATAGCACCTACACCGATGACGGCGGCATTCAGGGTCCTTATCACGGGAGACCTCGCGAAGGGAGGGTGGCATCAACGTCAACCGGCGGTCGGCAGATCCGATTACCACGGCAACCGAAGCCACCGGTCAGCGGTACGACATTCCCCACATTTTCGCCGGTTTGGCGGGGAAGGTCAAACCCCATTCGGCGATAGAAGCCGATAGCCTCCGAGGGCCTCAATCGGCAAACCGATTCGGCTCCCGCAACCGCTCCGGTAGCGGGACGATGCGGGCCGGCGCACCGATGGCCAGGCTCCACGGCGGTACATCGCGCGTGACCACGCTCCCGGCGGCCACCATCGCCCCCTCGCCAATATGGATACCCGGCAGCAACGTGGCATTGGCGCCGATGGTCACGTGATCGGCCAGGGTGGGGCCTTGCAACCGGTAGGATTGGCGCTGTCGCAGCGGGTACTTGTCGTTGGTCAACACGGCCGCCGGACCGATGAAGACATAGCTCCCAATGCTCGTATGGGTGGGGATGTATACCCGACTCTGGATGCTGACATAATGGCCGATGGTGACATGACCGTCGATAATCGTGGCCGTTCCCACCAGGACGCGGTCGCCGATGACGGTGTGCTCGCGGATCAAGGCGTGGTGGCCGCTGCGAAAACGGTGGCCGATAACGACATCGCCGTAGATAACGGTGAAGGCGCGCACGAGACAGTCATCGCCCAGGCGGGCCGGCGCACAATCGGGCCGATAGAGGAGACCGACGATGGCCTGAGGCTGGATGACGCAACGGGCACCCAGGATGGCATGATGAAGCTCGGACATGGCAAGAACCTCTTTCACAATGGCCATGGCAGGCCATAAGCGGCAAAAAGGGCCGGGGCCACCGCCGCCCAGGTAAACCGTTCGGCATTCCGACGGCCGGCCGCCGATAGCGAGGCGGCCAGGGCGGGCTCGGCCAACAGCCGCAAGACGGCGGCGGCCAGGGCTTCGCCGGCGCCCACCGGCGCCAGCAGGCCGTTTTCGCCGTCGGTGATCAAATCGGGAATGGCGCCGGCCGCCGTGCTCACAATCGGCAGGCCGCAGGCGCCGGCCTCGAGCAGGCTAAGGGGCAAGTTATCCACAGACGAGGTGTTCAAAAACAGATCGGCCTCGTCGTATACGGCCGGCAAGGCCTCCGGTGGCAACCGCCCCGGCAAAAACACCCCGCGCAGATTCCGCTCGGCGATGGTTTGCCGCAAAGCGGGCATCAGCGTACCGTCCCCTACCATCGTCAGCGTCGCCGTAGGATGATGTCTCTGCACTCGGGCCAACACATCCAGGGCATCCAGGGGCCGATAGACCGGCTCCAGGTGCCGTACCCACAGCAACCGGGGTTGCAGTTGCGACCGCAAGCGAAAGGGGAAACGCTCTATGGGGAGGATGTTCGGCACGATGTGCACGGAAATGCCATGAGCGGCGAAGAGCCGCGCCTGGGTCGGTGTGAGCACGAGCACGGCCTCGTAACGCCGCAAGACCGCCCGCACCGGCCGGCCCCAACGGGCCAGGAACGCGGCCGCCTCTCCGCCGTGATAGGTGAGTACCCGTCGCTGCCGGCGTCCCGCCGCCAGCAAGGCCACCACGGCCGGCATAAAGCCCCACCACGACGCCGCATGTACGTGCAGGATCTGCCATTGCCGGCGACTGCGGCGGATACGCCAGATCAAGGCCGGCACCTGGCCCAAGGGGAACAGCCGACGTCGCCATCCCCGGCGCCAGGTGGGCAAGTCGGT
Source organism: Caldilineales bacterium (assembly GCA_037443945.1). Classification (GTDB taxonomy): domain Bacteria; phylum Chloroflexota; class Anaerolineae; order J102; family J102; genus SSF26. The sequence continues at coordinate 3,744 of JBBINH010000062.1, read as the reverse complement.
GTTGAGCCGGGTCACGCGAAGCCCGGATGCTGCCAACTGCGCGGCCAGAGTGGCACATTGGACCGACACGCCCCCCGGTCGCGGCGGAAACGGCCCGACCAGGGCCACCCCCACCGGCGTGGGGTTGCTCACGGCAACGCTCCCGGTTGCTCCGGCGCAGCGACCGTCGCCGCCGTCGCCGTGGTTTCGATCACTTCGGAGATAAAAAAGCGCCGTTTACCCGCCGGTGTTGTTGGGATGGTGTCCACGAACTCCAGGGTAAAGCGGTTGTTTGGCCCCAGGTAGCCACGAAAGGTTTCCAGGATGCGTTGATGATCGGCCTCTGCGAAGTGCTCGTCGACGACGAGCCGGATGAGGATATCGTCCACCTGCCGCTGAATGACCTGAAAGGCTTTGACCGTGGGTATTTTGGCAAAAAAGGCCGTAAACTGGTGCACGGTCAGCCAATGATGGTCGGCGGTGAGGAAAAGGTCGGTCAGCCGGCCTTCCAGCCGGGAAAGGCGCGGCAGCCCGCGACCGCAAGGACAAGGGCTGAGGTCGAGGGCGCCGACATCGTGGATGTTGTAGCGGATGAAAGGCGTGGCCGTGGCCTCCAGATTGGTCAGCACGATCTCGCCCAACTCGCCTTCCGGCACCCGGCGACCCTCGCGCACGATCTCGACGATGTAGGTCTCGGCGTTGATATGCAGCCCTTGATGGTATTCGCACTCACAGGCGATCTGCATGCCATCACCGCCGTATTCGTTGTACACCCGACCGGGGGCAAAAGCCGCCTCGATGGTGTGGCGCATCTCCTCGCTGAGCGTTTCGCCCGTGGTCAGGATGGCCGGAATCGGTACCCGCAGGCCCTCCCGCTGCATGAAGCAGGCCAGGTAATAGACCGTCGAGGCATAAGAACGGAACAAAACCGGCCGATAGCGGTCCAGTTGGCGCACGTAGTCGGCGAGAATGGCATCGGTCATCTGCTGGGCCGAGAGCCAGCGGTGGCGCAACATGCCCCATTCCAACTTTTCCAACACGGGTATCCCACGCAACCCACGATTGCCGGCCAATTGGAAGGTGAAGTAGGGATCGCCGAAGCGATAGCCCGCCATTTGCCACCACCGAAACAGCCCCGCCCACTTTTTGGCCTTTTGCGTCTTGGTTGTCCAATAGTGCAGGCGTTCGGCCGTTGAACCGCTGGACGAGGCCGGAATAAGCTGCGAGGGCGGCAGGGAATGGTCGCGCAGAGCCTCACGATAGTGGGCCGTGATGACGTGCTTATCGACAATGGGCAAGAGCTCCAGGTCGTCGGTCGTCCGAATGTCATCCGGTCGCAACCCTCGGGCATCCATGACTTCCCGGTAGAAAGGCACGTGTTCGTACACATGGGCGATCAGCCGCCGCAATTTGGCATTCTGAAGCTCGCGCAACCGGTCGAGAGACCACCACTGTGAGGCTTCCAGTTCGCGCAAGTAGGGCCACACCGCCTGATAGCCGGCCAGACGGGCACCGAGGGGCAAGGCCACCGTGCGCAGAAAATGATGATACCAACCCATCACGACACCTCGAGAAGGGCCTGAGTTCGGCTCACGGCGGCGGCCATGAGCGTCCAGAAGACGATATTCGTGTAAATGGCAAAGTAGTTATCGAATCCGGCCGTGGCTACAAGATAAGCGCAGGCCGCGCCCCAGGTGGCAGGCAGGAACGAGGGTGTCGACCGTCGTCGCTGCCGATAGCGACGGCCGACCTGCCACAGGGTCAGGATCAGGCCGCCGATCACCAGGAGATAACTGCCCAAAAGAAGATAGCCGCCGGAGACGAGGAGGTGAAGATAGGTGTTGTGTGTGGTCGGCAGTACGTGGATGTTGGCGCCGAGCCGCAAACCGTTCTGGACGGCCAGGCGACCAAAACTGCCCCATCCTATCCCCAGGACCGGGTCCTGACGATGAAGCCGTAACCCCATCTCGAGGGCCTGCAACCGGTAATCCAGAGGGCTGGATGCCGTCAGACGTTGCCCGGCTGCCGTATCCTGGAGGTTGTTCCACACCAGGGCCAGTCCCACGCCGGCCACGGCCAGCCACGGCAGCACCCGCCACCGCCAGCGCGGGGATAAGACGGCCATGACCACCAGGACCAAAAGCCCCGCCAGCCAGCCCGAGCGGTTATAGGTCAGATAGATGGCGAGCCCATAGAGAACGACCAGGCCACCGTAGAGCCACCGCTGCGGCCACGATCCGGCGTCGGCCAGCTTATCGAGGGCAAAGGGCAACACGAGGGCCAGGGTCACGGCGATATAGGCCGGGTTGCCCAGGACGGCTGCCACCTTGCGCACGCCGGCCGTGTAGTAGACGCTGGTGCTGGCCACCCGGAAAAGGGTATATCCGGTCAGTTGTTCGCTGATGGTCAGCACGGCAATGATGGCGGTTACGGCCAACGCGGTGGCCAGCAGTCCGCGCCAGGCGCCGGTCGAGCGTATCACCTGGCGGGTGATGAACCACGCCAGCAAAGGCATCAGCAGACTATCGAAGGCCGACTGCACGGCCCACAGCCAGCCGTTGAGAGAGCGAAAGGCGGCGATGAGCAGCGATAGGGCAAAAAAGGGAACGGCTACCTCCACTGCTGTCACGGGGGCTGCTCGTCGACGACCGCGCGCGATCTCGGCCAGCAGATAGAGGACCAGAAAAGCGCCGACCACGCGCGTAAAGCCCAGATCGGGCACCCCGGCCGGCATGGCGATATTGAAAGGCAAAAAGGGCGCAAAAGGCGTCAAGAACAGCCAGAGGGCCAAGCCGGCGGCCGGGTGGTACAAGGCCAACAGGATATTGGCGCCGATGACCAGCACGGCCGTCACCTGCGCGGCCGGCTCGGGGTGTTGGACCAGCAGCCAGGCATAACCGCCCGCCGCCATCACCCCGCCGAGCACAAGCAGCACCGTCAACAGTCGATAGACCAGCGGACGCCAGAGCGCCGATCGCAATGCCGTCATACGTTCATGATACTCAAGGCCTCGTGTTGAGGACAAGCTCCAGCCGGGGACGCCAGGGGAAATAGGTGTATTCGAAGCTGGCAAGATCGAGAACGGCAGGCGCGTCATCGGCCACGGCAATTAGAAAACCATGGTGAGAGGCCGGGTCGACCAGCCATTGCCGGACCGTATCGGTGACATCGAAAAGGATATCCTGGCCCGCCACGAGAGGACCACTGCCGGCAACCGGCGTGATGGAGCGATCACCCGGACCGGAAGCGCCGGGTTGGGACCACAAGGTGTTGGCCGTGGCCTGATACCAGGTGGCGGTCTGAGCATCCCAAGGACGCCAGATTTCGTAAACAACCAGCGTAATCCCGGATGGCAGGTTATCGGTAAGAGGATGGAGCCGCAGTGTCGCCTGCTGAATGCCGGTAGCAGACGGGAGCGAACCCAGATCAAAGCGGATGAGGGCATGCGCTACCGGTGAATTGCCCGGACTGCTCACGCCACCCACGCGCAAGACGGTATCGGTTCCAAAGTTTAGATAAGGGAACCAGCTGTAGAGGAAGGTATCGCTGCCGGTGTCGAGCACACGCCAGTTGGTGGGCGTGGGTGTGGCCGTGGCCGTCGGCGTCGGGGTCGCTGTGGGCACAGGGGTGAAGGTGGGTGTGGCCGTGGCGGTGGGTGTGAAAGTCGGTGTGGGTGTGGGTGTCGGTGTGAAAGTCGGTGTGGCCGTAGGCGTCGGTGTGGATGTCGGCGTCGGTGTGGCTACGATGTAACGCACGACCAGCTGC
>JBBINH010000061.1:0-16670 GCA_037443945.1 Caldilineales bacterium | reverse complement strand
GGTGCGGGCTTTGGGGTTGCCCTCCTGGTAGTAGAGGAACATGTCGGCGGCGACGTAGACGTCGGGGTGGGTGCTGAAGAAGACCTTGAGGGCGCCGAAGAGGCCGAGGGTGGCGAGGACATGGACGCCGGTTTCGCCCAAGGGTTCACCGTCCGTTTCGGGGTAGTCAACGGGAGGGGGTGGGGAGACGAGAGAAGGAGCGGGTGGGGAGAGCCGGGTAGTCGCCATGAGCACCTCCTTGTCGAGGCAGTGTAGCACAAGGTGGGTACAAGCACAACCGAGGTGCGACGAGGATGGGTATCGCGAGTTGACAGCGTGAGGGGTTTTTGCTATGCTTGGGAATAGAACAAATGTTCTATTTCAATCGCCGTCGGCTTTTTTACGTTCTTGTGCGCATGTGACAGACGCGCCCGACTGCGGTCAGACCGACCGAGTCGTAGCAGGGAAACAGAGACCCGTGGCGCCCATTGACGAGAACCGGTTGCAGCCAAACTGTCCCAGGTACACCGGTCATGGGTTAGCATCTACCGACGGCAGCGTTTTCCCGTCCGCTCTTGCGCGTCTGACCATGAACCGTTTCACCCTCGAACGTCAGGCCGATCTCATCGAGGCCGTCCTGGCCGCGCACAAGATACCGGGCCGTGTCGTCGGCGGCACCGTGACCCCACGGGTCATCCGTTTTGACCTGGCGACGGCTTTGGGTGTGCGCCTGCAGAAAATCCTGGCTCTCAAGGACGAACTGGCCCTCTCCCTGGGCGTGCCCTCGGTGCGACTCTATCGGGAGGGCAGCGCCTTGCGGGTTGAGGTCCCGCGACCGCAACCGGCCGTGGTGCAGCTATTATCCCTTTGCCGCTCGTTGCCCAAGCCGCCGCCGCTGACGGCCGTGCTCGGGCTGGACCTTGAAGGCATTCCCCTGCTGTTGCGCCTGCCCAGTCCTGAGGTAGCCCATGTCCTCGTCGCCGGTACCACCGGTTCGGGCAAGACGGCCCTTCTGCGCAGTCTGGTCTTGAGTCTGGCCCTGTTCAATCCGCAACGCAGGCTCCAACTCGTCGTGATCGACCCGAAGGGTCGGGGCTTCGGTGCGCTGGCCGCTCTGCCCCATCTGCTGCGACCGGTGGTGACCGACACGACCGTAGCCGTTTCCCTGTTGGAAGGGCTGGTGGTCGAGATGGAGCGACGAGACCGGGAGGCCCGCAACGAACCGGCGCTGGTGGTCGTCATTGACGAACTGGCCGATTTACGTCAGACGGGCGGTAAGGCCGTGGAGGCCTTGCTGAGCCGCCTGACGCAACGCGGCCGGGAAGCCGGCATCCACGTCGTCGTGGCCACGCAACGGCCGACGGCAGCCGTGTTGGGCGGCCTGGTGAAGGCCAACCTGCCGGTGCGGCTCGTGGGTGCCGTCAGCAGCGCCGAAGAGGCGCGTTTGGCCACGGGAGTGGCGGGCAGCGGCGCCGAGCGCCTGCGCGGCCGGGGCGATTTTCTGCTCGTGGCCCGCGGCGAGATGATCCGCCTGCAGGCCGCCTACATCGGCGAGACCGAGATGGCGCGTGTGGTGGCCGCATTGGCCGCAAAGGCAGCCCAGGCTTCGACAAAGCCCTAATCCCAGGCGGAGGACGAGAAGCGTCCCCGCTTCCTGGCTTTCCGATGCTCTGCTTCAGGAGGCAATCGATGAAACAGGTCCTGGTAATAACCGTGGTGTTGAGCGTCGTCGTTCTGGTAGGCGTGATCGCCTATCGTTTGAGCACCGATGCGCTGGCTTTGATCGTCGGCGTAGGCCTGGGCTTTTTGGCCTTGGTGCCGACGGTGGTCGTGGCCCTGGTCTTGGGTCGGCGGCGAACGGAGCCGTTGCCGCCGACGCTGCCCTACGGCCAGCCGCCCGTCATCGTCGTGAGCAGCGGTCAACCCGTTCTGCCGGCCTCGGCGGGTTCGGTGGGGCCGACGGTCACGGAGGCATGGAACGGTCAGGCGAACCCGTCGTCGGTCGCCATGCTGCCGGTGTCGCCGCGGCGTTTTCGGGTTCTGGGGCTCGAAGCCCTGGAGGGCGACCGCCAGGAGTCCGACCCGTGGACCGATTTCGATTGGCGGGAATAAAACGGAGGCGATCCCCATCGTGGTCGGAGGATCGCCTCCTGATGGCGTTGGATCCGGACGCAGCCGGATGGCCGTTTCTCAATTCAAGGCCGGTTCCGGCGTGGGCAGGTCGATTTTGACCGGTGCTTCGGTCGGCCGTAACGCCGCCTCCAGCACCTCTTCGATGTTCTCGACGGGGATGAAGGTCATGACCTCGCGCACGTCGGTCGGCAGGTCGTCGAGATCGGCCTCGTTGCGGGCCGGCAGGATGACGGTGCGCAGACCGGCGCGGTGGGCGGCCAAGACTTTCTGCTTGAGACCGCCGATGGGCAACACCTGCCCGCGCAAGGTGACCTCACCCGTCATGCCCACATCCGCCCGTACCGACCGTCCGGTCAGCAGGCTCACCAGGGCCGTGACCATGGTCACCCCGGCGCTGGGACCGTCCTTGGGAATGGCGCCGGCCGGGACATGGACATGGAAGTTCGACTGCTCGAACACATCCGGGTCGATGCCCAGAGCCTCGGCATTGGCCTGCACCCAGCTAAAGGCAATCCGCACCGACTCGGCCATCACATCACCCAGATGGCCGGTGATGGTCAGGTTGCCCTTTCCTTTCATGCGCGTGGCCTCGATGAAGAGCACATCCCCGCCGACAGGCGTCCAGGCCAGGCCGGTAGCCACGCCGGGGCGCTCGGTGCGCAGGGCGGCATCGAAGAAGTACTTGGGTTTGCCCAGGAACTCACGCACCACGGCCGGCGTCACCTCGAGGTGCTCGATCTCGCCGGCGGCGATCTTCACGGCGGCCTTGCGGCAGATCTGACCGATCTCCCGTTCCAGGTTGCGCACGCCGGCCTCACGGGTGTAATCGCGGATGATGGTGCGCAGGGCCTCTTCGGTGAAGTGGATTTCACCGTTGTGCAAACCGTTGGCCCGGCGTTGCCGTGGCACGAGATAGCCCTCGGCAATGCGGACTTTCTCGTACTCAGTGTAACCCTCGAGCTGGATGATTTCCATCCGGTCGCGCAGCGGTTCGGGGATGGTATCGAGGGTATTGGCCGTGGTGATGAAGATGACGTCGCTCAGGTCGAAGTCCACATCGAGATAGTGGTCGCGGAAGGCGTGATTCTGCTGGGGGTCGAGCACTTCCAACAAAGCCGAGCTGGGGTCGCCACGCCAATCCACGCCGATCTTATCGACCTCATCGAGCATGAAGACCGGGTTGCGTGTGCCGCAGCGCTTGATGGCCTGGATGATACGGCCGGGCATGGCGCCGATATAGGTGCGCCGGTGGCCGCGAATCTCGGCTTCATCCCGCATGCCGCCCAGGCTCATGCGGGTGAACTCGCGGCCCAGGGCACGGGCGATGCTCTTACCCAGGCTGGTCTTCCCCACGCCGGGGGGCCCGACAAAGCAGAGGATGGCGCCCATGGCCTCCTGGGCCTCGCCTTTATGACCGTCTTCGGGCTCGATCCCGCGTTCTTTGACCAGCTTGCGCACGGCCAGGTATTCGAGGATGCGGTCTTTGACCTTCTGCAGGTCATAGTGGTCCTCATCCAGGACCTGGCGGGCATGGGCAATGTCCAGGTTGTCCTCGCTGAGGGTATTCCAGGGTAATTCGACCAACCAGTCGAGGTAGGTCTTGATGACGGCATGCTCGGCGGCCTGAGAAGGCATCGATTCGAGCCGTTTCAGCTCCCGCAGGGCCTCCTTTTCGGCTTCGGGTGGCATCTTGGCCTCGGCGATTTTACGCCGATATTCCTCGATCTGGGCTGCTTGCTCGTCGCTCTCGCCCAGTTCTTTACGGATGGCCTCGAGCTGCTGGCGCAGGAAGTATTCCCGCTGGGTTTTGTTCATCTCCTCCGAGGCTTCCTCGGCGATCTTGCGCCGCAGGGTGAGGACCTCTTTCTCTCGGGCCAGAATCGTGCCGAGCTGCCGCATCTTCTCGTTGACCGAGTCGGCTTCGAGGATGCGTTGCTCCTCCTCGATCTCCATGCGCACGTTGGCCGCGATCAAATAGACAAGCTGGCGATTGTCTTTGATCTGCTCCAGAAAGGCGGCTGCGCCCTCCGGCACATTGGGCAGGAGCTCGGCGACTTCGGCTGCCAACTGCAACAGGTTCTGGCGCAGGGCTTTGCTTTCGAGGTTGTCCTCGGTGTATTCGGGCGCCAACCGGATGCGGGCTTTGAGATACGGCTCGGTCGCAGTCCACGCTTCGATGCGGAAGCGCTCCAGGCCCTGAACGACCACCTGCAGGTTGCCTTCGTCGGTGCGAACGACTTTATGGATCAGGGCAACGGTACCGACCTGATAGATTTCATCCGGTCCGGGTTCTTCGATCTCCGGATTCTTCATGGTCACCAGCCCGATTAGCCGTTGCTTGCTCATCATGGCGTCTTCGATGAGTCGTACCGAGCGCGGAATGCCTACGGCCAGGGGCACGACGGCCATCGGCAGCGCAACGAGATTGCGCAACGGCAGGATGGGCATCTCCTCCGGCAGGAGCGAGGCCAGGTCTTTTTCGGATGAGTGCGAGCGCAGGGGTCCTAACAAGTCTCTCAGCATGGGAACCTCGATCGATGAGAAGGTGGAATGATACGGGCTTCTGTTCAACAAAGCGGTTTGTTCTAAGCCCGGCGTTTCTATTCAACCGCGCGCGCGTATGCCGAGTATCAGCATTCGATTAGCGTTTTATTAGCGAGTCGGCGGTACCGACTCGTGACAACGCTCGCACACGCTTGTGGCGGCCGCAAAGCTATGTCCTGTGAGGGCGCGACCGCTGATCGCGTTTTCGCCCTTGTTTGGAGGTCGCGATAAGTGGCAATCCACACAACCAAGACCGGTGCCCATGTGGCGATGATGAATGCGGTCATGGGCTGTGTCTTCGTGGCACTGCGCACACAGCTCGTTGGTGGCGACCGCCGCGCGCGCTTGCTGGCTGTGAACTTCGTGGCAATCGCCACAGCGCACCCCGACCTGGCCATGACGACTGCGCTTCCACTCCTGCAAGGTGCTCGTATGACAGGCCCCACATAGCGTCTCCGAGGCGGCAACCACCATGGTGGCTTCAGGGTGACCAGGCCGATAGGGCCCGTGACAAGCTTCACAACTGACGCCGGCCAGGGCGAACTGGCCTGTGGTTGTATCGTAACCGGTGGCATGGCAGGCAAAACATTCGCCCGGTCGACCTGCCGCCTCAAAATACACCTGGAAAATCGGGTCGAACGAAGCCTGGGCGTGAATCGTGTCCGCCCAGGCGGCGTATTGCTCAGGATGGCATTCGCGACAACGGTCGGGACTTTGATAATTCCCGAAGAGCGAAAAACCGTTACGGGTGGGCAAAATCGGCTGCGCGCTCTGAGGATGGCTGCACAAAAAGGTCAGGCTGAGGACGAACCCCAGGATCAAGGCGACCGTTGCCACCACCAGACGGTGGATATGCGACGCAAAAACGGTCAGCGCGAGATGGTTCATCGTTGCCTCCTTGTAAGCTATCATACTATTTGTCGGCCGGGATGGCAAGCGACTCCGTGGGCGTAAAGGCTCTGTCGGGTGTGTTCGCGCTCCATAACGGGCTTTGCCCCTTTCCTGCCGGACATACCACCGCTTGATATCGGTTTTCCCTTTGACCTGGTCTGATCGCTGTGTTATGATCGGCTCGTCTGTTTCGTTTTCCCGTTTCTTGTGACCCGACCTATGGCCAAACCGAACGTTTCCGCTACCCGTAAACGGCGTCGTCAACGCCGGCCCAATGTCCCACCCTATACCGGGCCTATTCAGCCGACGCCGGCCGAGCTCACCGCCGAGGAAGACCGTCCTCGTCCTGGAGCGAGGATGGTGGTTTCTGCCCCCTCGGCAAGCGGTAGTCCGGTGGATTTTGCGGCCGAATACCGCTATGTCGTCCGCGACTTGCGTAACATGTTCATCGTCGCCGGGGCCATGCTGGTGTTGCTGTTCGTGCTCAACCTTGTTCTAACCTGAAGGGGTGGCGGGGAAGCCATACGGATTTCCGTGTCGTCGCCGCAAGCGGTGTAAGGTCCGGCACCGTGCAAGGACGGATTCGTCGCGTCCGCGAGTTGATACCGACGGGGGCGGCGGTTGCGCCTGTTCCGAAGGCGGTATGATCTCGATCATCGCCGCCTCTCCTGGGGCAGTGTATGCTGGCATTGTTGCAAATCGCTTGCATTAAGCCCAGACGTTCTCCTCCCCGTCTCCGTTTATGAGCCTGCAAACCGTCCCCTCATCGAGCCTACCGTTGACGACGGCCGCCGCCGAAGAGACGGCCGCCGGCAGTGCCGTATGTTCCCTTTGTCGCCACTGTCCCTGGGCGCCCGAAAGCACGGCGGGTACCGCCTGCGCCTGTGCGCATGGGGCCCACGTGGCTACCAGGCCGTCCACTGTGCCGACGCTGCAGCCGTATGCGGGCGCCGGCCGCTGGGAGGCCGTATTGACCCATCGGTTGGCCGGACTGGTCATCTTCCTGGGTGTGATGTATCTGGTCTTCAGTCTGGTGCAGCGGGTGGCGGCGCCTTATCTGGATTGGCTCGACACGGTGATCCACGGGCCGGTGCGATACGGAGTATGGAGTGTTTTGACTGTCCTCGGCGCACCGGATGGGTTTCTTGCCCTGGTTGTGGACGGTATCATCCCCGGAGTGGGTGGTGTGCTCGTGTTCGTGCCCGGCCTTTTTCTGATGCATCTGAGCCTGGGCGTGTTGGAGCAAAGTGGCTATCTGGCGCGAGCGGCGCTGGTGATGGACGGCTGGTTGCATAAGCTGGGCTTGCGTGGCCGTTCGTTTCTGCCTATGGTCCTGGGATTTGGCTGCAATGTGCCGGCGATCTATGCCACCCGCACCATCAGCGACCGGCCCACCCGCCTCATCACGGCTTTGATGATCCCGTTTATGTCTTGTTCGGCCCGGCTGCCGATTTATGTCATCTTTGGCCTGGCCTTTTTCCCGCGCCATGCCGGTTGGGTCATCTGGGGATTGTACATGCTCGGCATCTTCATTGCCGCCGTCGTGGGGATGGTGTTTTCGCGGGTGGTCTTGCGGGGGCGGGTGCCTGTGGAGACCCCGGCGCTGCCGCCCTTGCGTCTGCCATCCTGGCGGAGTGTGCTGGGGAATGCCGTGGTCCAGAGCAGCCAATTCGTCAAAAACGCTTTCACGATTATCCTCTTCGTCTCCATGTTGTTGTGGTTGGGATTGCATCTGCCCTGGCGAGGGGTTGAGACGACCGACCCGGAACGCAGCCTGTTCGGTCGCGTCAGCGCCCTGTTGGCGCCCACCCTGGCCCCGGCCGGTTTCGGCACCTGGCAGGCGGTGGGTTCGCTCCTGACGGGGTTGGTGGCCAAGGAGATGGTCATTTCCAGCCTCTCACAGCTCTATCTCGGCCCGGAGGCCATAGCCGCCGACGAGCTCGCTGCGCCCGCCGGAGACGTTATCCTCATCGGGTTTGCGCAGGCTACGGTACGGGCCGGTCAGCAGCTTCTGGAGACGCTGACACCGGGCTTGCAGCTCTTTCCGGTTTCCCTGGAGGCACAGGACGTCACCCTGAGCCGCCGCCTGGTCACGGTCTTCTCGCCGGCGGCTGCTCTGGCCTTTTTGGTTTTTGTCCTGACCTATGTGCCCTGTGTGGCCACGATCGCCGCCCTGGCCCACGAATTCGGCTGGCGTTGGGCCGGTCTGACCGTGGCCCTACAGACGACCTTGCCCTGGGTTCTGGCCGTCATCGTGTTTCAGGTGGGGCGATTGGTGTTATAAAAGCGCAAAGCCTGTGCATCGGAGCCGTCTCCTCCGGCTTGCCACCGGCCACCGCCGGCGTTTATCATAAGCCATCGCATCGGCTTTTCTTTGCGTTCGGCGGAGGCCCTTTGACCCTTTCCCGCTTTTTCCGTCTCATAGGGCGTTGTTGGCGCCATGTAGGGAGTGCCATGCTCGTCGCTCCGGTGCTCAGCCTGGGTCTGTTTGCCGGTGGGCCGGGACAGGCCGCCTTCCCCGCGGCCGAGGCTACACCCACTCCGGTCATGCGCTCCCTTTCCCCGCGCGAGCTGGCGCGTCGTCTGACCACTCCCACCCCTACACCCCGACCGGTCATGCCGGACGCATTACGGGGGCAAATCCTTTTCCTCTCACCGGTGCTCGACCGCCGCGGGGTTTTCGTGCTCGACCCCGTCACCGGTGCCATCGGCCAACTGACCGATACCTGGCCGCATGCCTGCGCCGAACGCCGCGAGTACTTTTCGGCCACGCGCCAGTATGAGGCCGTGGTGGTTAGGGTCCAGGGCCAGCTTCAGGTCAGGTACTACGATCATCGCTTCGGCGTGGCCAAACCCCTCACCCGCTTCGGCTTTTTCGATGACGGCCGTCAGACCTTCGGCCATGCCTGGGACCCGGCCTGGTCGCCGGTGGCCGATGAGGTTGCCCTGGTGGCGACCGAGGATGGCGACGAGGAGATCTTCCTGGTGCGCAAGGACCAATGGCCCCCGCGTCGGCTTACCGACGAGCCGACGGGCTGGGCCTGGGATGTCCAGCCGAGTTGGTCACCTGACGGCCGCCAGATCGTCTTTATGTCCAATCGCAACGGACATCGTCAGCTATGGTTGATGAATGCCGACGGCAGCGATCCGCATCCGATTACCGATCCCGCCCTGGAAGCGCGTGACCCGGTATGGGTCAAATACACCGGCGCCGACGGGTGTCCCTGATGATCTGCCGTTCACCATGCGCTTTTGCGGAGTCCACTTATGCCACGCGTGGTTAGAGCCCCCACCGGTACCCAACTCCATTGCAAAAACTGGTTGATCGAAGCCGCCTATCGCATGCTTCAGAACAATCTCGACCCCCAGGTGGCTTTTGACCCCGACAACCTGATCGTCTACGGCGGCCGCGGCAAGGCCGCCCGCAACTGGGAGGCGTTCGAGGCCATCCTGGAGACCCTGCGCAACCTGGAGCCCGATGAGACGCTCCTGGTGCAATCGGGCAAGCCTGTGGCCGTCTTCCGCACCCACGAGGAGGCGCCGCGTGTGCTGCTGGCCAATTCCAACATCGTCCCGGCCTGGGCCACTCAGGAGAATTTCGACAAGTGGGAGCGCCAGGGCCTCATCATGTACGGTCAGATGACGGCCGGGAGTTGGATTTATATCGGCACCCAGGGCATCCTTCAGGGCACTTACGAGACCCTGGCCGCCCTGGCCCAGCAACAGGGTTGGGGCAGCCTGAAGGGCAAGTTTGTCGTCACATCCGGCCTGGGCGAGATGGGCGGCGCCCAGCCCTTGGCCGTGACCATGAACGAAGGCGTCGGGCTGTTTGTCGAAGTGGACCGCTGGCGGGCCGAGCGCCGTCTCAGCCTGCGCCAGATCGACCGGATCACCGACGATCTGGAAGAGGCCATGACCTGGGTGGAGGAGGCCCTGGCCGCCGGCCAACCGCGTTCCGTGGGTCTGATCGGCAACGCCGCCGAGGTTTTGCCCGAGTTGGTGCGACGGGGCGTGGTGCCGGATGTCGTCACCGATCAAACCTCGGCCCATGACCCCCTCTACGGCTATATCCCCGCCGGCTTGAGCGTGGCAGAGGCGGCCGAGCTGCGGCAGAAGGACCCGGCCGAGTACCTGCGCCGGTCCTACGATTCGATGACAAAGCATGTCCAGGCCATGCTCGCCTGGCAGGCCAAGGGCGCCGTCGTCTTCGATTACGGCAACAACCTGCGCCAACGAGCCTACGAAAACGGCCTCAAAGAGGCCTTTAGCTATCCCGGCTTCGTCCAGGCCTACATCCGCCCCCTGTTTTGCCGGGGCAAAGGCCCCTTCCGCTGGGTGGCCCTCTCCGGGGATCCCCAGGACATCTACACCACCGACGAGGCCGTGCTCGCACTCTTCCCCGAAGATGAGCATCTGGCGCGCTGGATCCGCATGGCCCAGAAGCATGTGGCCTTCCAGGGGCTGCCGGCCCGCATCTGCTGGTTGGGCTACGGCGAACGGGCGCAGGCCGGGCTGCGCTTCAACGAGCTGGTCGCCAGCGGCCGGGTAAAGGCGCCCATCGTCATCGGTCGTGACCACCTCGACAGCGGTTCCGTGGCCAGCCCCAACCGCGAGACGGAGGGCATGCGCGACGGTTCCGATGCCATTGCCGACTGGCCTTTACTCAATGCCCTGCTCAATGCCGTGGCCGGCGCCACCTGGGTCAGCATCCATCACGGTGGCGGGGTGGGCATCGGCTACAGCATCCATGCCGGTCAGGTGATCGTGGCCGATGGGACCCCGGCAGCCGCGCGGCGTCTGGAGCGTGTGCTCACCACCGACCCGGGCCTGGGCGTGGTGCGTCATGCCGATGCCGGCTACCCCGAGGCCATCGCCTTCGCCCGCGAGCACGGCATCAAAATGCCCATGCTCCGCTGATCTCACAGCGTCAGCAGCAGATACGGCTCTTCGATCAGGTTTTTGATGGCCTGGAGGAAACGGGCTGCCGGCGCGCCGTCGACCAGACGATGGTCGAAAACCAAACTCAGGGTCAGCATGGAGCGCGCCACGATCTGACCATCCCGGACCACGGCCTTTGGCGCGATCCGACCTACCCCCAGGATGGCGGCTTCGGGCAGGTTGATGACCGGCGTGAAGGCATCGACTTCGTAAGGGCCCAGGTTGGTGATGGTGAAGGTGCCACCGGTCAGGTCATCGGGCAGCGCCTTGCCCTGGCGGGCGCGTTCCACCAGGGCGCGGAATTCCTGGCCCAGCTCGCGCAGGCTCTTGCGGTCGGCGTGGCGAATAACGGGGACGAGCAGGCCCCGTTCGGTATCCACGGCCATGCCCAGGTTGATAGGCTCCAGCCATTCGATGGCCTCGTCGGTGAGGCGGGCGTTCATATACGGGAAACGCCGCAGGGCCGCCGCCACGATTTTGGCCAACAGGTCGTTGTAACCGGGCGCGAAGCCCCATTCGTCTGCCACCCGGGCCTTCAGCCGCTCTCGCAGGGCCACGAGTTCGGTGGCATCCACTTCCATGACCAGGGTAACCCGCGCAGTGGTATGGACACTGGTGGCCATGCGCCGGGCAATAAGGCCGCGCACCCCCTTGAGGGGAATACGTCGGCTTACCTCCGGCGGCAGCGCGGCAGACGCCGTCGCAGGGGAGGGTGTGGCAGGGGATGTCGCAGGAGCGGCCGGCATCAGCAGCGCCTGCTCCACATCACGGCGGGTAATGCGACCACCCGGCCCGGTGCCGGTGAGCGTCGTCACATCCACCCCGGCTGCAGCGGCCAGGCGCCGGGCCACCGGGGTGATGGCGGGCCGCTGCGCCAGAAAGGCCAGGACATCGCGCGCGATGACCCGGCCGCCGGGTCCGGTGCCCGGCACGGCCGTCAGATCGACCTGCTCGTGCGCCGCCAGGCGGCGGGCGCGCGGGGAGGCAAAAACGCGACCCGACGGCGCCGCGACCGTGGTAACGGTTTCCGGGGGTGGTGTCGGCGCCGGAGGCTCCGGCGATGGCGTGGGGGCTGCAAAGACCTCGTCCGCGGCCCCGATCAGGGCCACGACGGTGTGTACGGGCACGACATCACCCTCCCGGAACGGCCCGAAGTAGATGTAGCCGTCGGCCGGGGCCTCGATGCTAAAGGTGGCTTTATCCGTTTCGATGCTGAGCACCTCCTGACCCTGGCTGACCCGGCTACCGTCAGGCACCAGACGGGGGCCCAGCACGACCTCTTCCACGGTTTGGCCCAGCTTGGGGATGGTGATCGATACGGCCATGATTGCCTTCCTTGTTCAAACGCAGAGGACCTCGATCCCGGCCTGCTGCACCGCCGCGACCATGGCGGCGGGGGCTTCGGTGTCGGTGATGACGCGATGAACGGCCGTCAACGGGGCAAAAGTGGCGATGCCCACCCGTCCCCATTTGGTGGCGTCGATGACGACGTTGACCTCGCGACACTTGCCCACCAGCACGGCTTTGATGGCGGCCTCATCGGGGCTGACATCGGTCAGGCCCACGTTCAGGCTGAGGCCGTGGGCGCCGAAAAAGCCTTTTTCGATGTTGTAACCTTCGAGCAGGCTCAAGCCCTCTCGACCGATCAGGGAGACGGTCTCGCGACGCAGATGACCGCCGGGCACGACCACGGCAATATGGGGAAAGGCCATCAGTTCCTGGACGACGGCCAGGCTGTTGGTGATGACGGTCACATAGCGATGGTGTTCGAGGCGACGGGCAATGGCCAGAGCGGTGCTGCTCGTATCCAGGAACACGGCGTCGCCATCCTGGATGAGGGCAGCGGCCGCAGCGCCGATGCGGTCTTTGGCCGCCACCTGCTGTTGGCGACGGTAGGCCAGGGAAAGCTCGGCAGCCAGACGGTCGCCGGGAATGGCACCGCCGTGGGTGCGGATGATCAGGTTCTGCGCGGCCAGGGCTTGCAGGTCCTGCCGGATGGTAACGGCAGAGACGCCAAACCGTTCGCTCAAGGCCGTTACGCTAACGCGTCCCCCTTCGCGCACGAGTTTGAGGATTTCGTGCCGTCGTTCGGGCACGGTCATGGTGGGGAAGAGCGGTTTACGGTCGGGCATGAAGCGGAGAGAAAATTTCGATTCGTTTTGAATGATTTCATTATATTGCAGTCATCAAGGGCTGTCAATCGAAGGACCGGGCCGGCAAAAGCAGAGACGGATGAGGCGGATGGGCAGGGATGGAGGCGCGAGATCGCGTGTTTTGACCGACGCTTCGTGCGGGCTTTGGCGGAATGGCCTGAGGACCGTTGGCCTTTTCGTTCACCCTTGCCCGTATGTGCGTTTGACAAGGATTCAGAGGCGAAGTAAAATGAAACTATTCGAAAGAAGTTGAAAGACTGTTCGATTGCCGCAGGAAGTCCGCCATGACGAAACAGATCCCCATTGACCCCCTCGAGGTGCGACGGCCCGGCATGCTCAGGGCGCCGGACATCCCCCTCAATGCCTATGTCTCCGATCCGGAGGCCGAAGCCCGGCGGTATGGTACGGAGAATCTGGTGCGCATGTACCGCGATATGCTGGCCATCCGCCAGTTCGAGTCCATGCTCGACCAGTTCAAAAAGCAGGGGAGCTATCGGGGTATTGCCTATACCCATCTCGGCCCGGCCCATCTCTCCATCGGCCAGGAGGCCACCGCCGTGGGCATGGCCTACCATCTGACCCCGGATGATTTGATTTTCGGCTCCCATCGCAGTCACGGTGAAATTCTGGCCAAAAGCTTCTCGGCCATCGCCAAACTGGATGAGGCCACCCTGATGGCGATTATGGAAAGCTATCTCGACGGCGCCGTGCTGCGCGCGGTCGAACGTTTCTCACACGGCGATATCAAGGATCTGGCGTTCAACTACGTGCTCTTCGGCACCCTGGCCGAGATCTTCGGTCGGGCCAACGGGTTCAATCGGGGATTGGGCGGTTCGATGCATGCCTTTTTCCCGCCTTTTGGGGTCATGCCGAACAATGCCATCGTCGGCGGTTCGGCCGATATCGCCGTGGGCGCGGCTCTGTTCAAACGGGTCAATCGTCGGCCCGGCATCGTCGTCGTCAACATCGGCGATGCGGCGATGGGTTGTGGTCCGGTGTGGGAGGCGATGATGTTTGCCGCCATGGACCAGTATCGCACCCTCTGGCCCCCGGAAATCGGCGGCGCGCCGCCCATCCTCTTCCATTTCATCAACAATTTCTACGGCATGGGCGGCCAGACGAAAGGCGAGACCATGGGATTCGGCATCCTGGCCCGCGTGGCCCTGGGCGTCAACCCCGAAGCCATGCATGCCGAACGGGTGGACGGCTACAACCCGCTGGCCGTGGCCGATGCCATCGCCCGCAAGCGGGTTATCCTTGAGGAAGGCCGCGGCCCGGTGCTGCTCGATACGGTGACTTACCGCCTGTCAGGCCACTCGCCCTCGGATGCCGGTTCCTATCGGACGAAAGAGGAAATCGAGCTTTGGCGTAGCCAGGACGCGTTGCTGGCCTTTCGCGAGTATCTCATCGCCAACGGTCATGCCACGGCGGATCGGCTCGACGCCATGCAAGCCGATATCGACGAACGGCTCTATCATGTGGCCCACGCAGCCACATCGCCGGAGCTTTCGCCCCGCCTGACCGACCCCGAGGTCATCGGCGGTTATATGTTCTCCAACCGGTACAAAGAGCGCATGGCCGAGGGGATACCGGAGGTGCTCTTACCCAAAGAAGAAACCCGCCTGCGCCAGACCATGGCCAAATACCGCTTCGGCCTGGACGAGAACGGCAAGCCTTTGCCTAAACCCAAGTGTCTGACCTATGCCGAGGCCCTCTTCGAGGCCATGATCCATCGCTTTTACGAAGATCCCACCATGATCGCCTACGGCGAGGAAAACCGCGATTGGGGCGGCGCCTTCGGCGTCTATCGGGGCCTGACCGAGGCTTTGCCCTATCATCGCCTCTTCAATGCCCCCATCTCCGAGGCGGCCATTGTCGGTACGGCCGTGGGCTATGCCCTCTCCGGCGGTCGGGTTGTGGCCGAAATCATGTATTGCGACTTCCTCGGCCGCGCCGGCGATGAAATCTTCAATCAGATGGCCAAATGGCAGGCCATGTCGGCCGGTGTTTTGGCGATGCCGCTTGTCCTGCGCGTCTCGATTGGGTCGAAATACGGCGCCCAACACTCCCAGGATTGGACCGCGCTGGTGACCCATATCCCCGGCCTGAAGGTCATGTTCCCGGCTACGCCTTACGATGCCAAAGGAATGCTCAATCTGGCTCTGCGTGGTACGGACCCGGTCATTTTCTTCGAGAGCCAACGGCTTTACAACGAACCCGAAATCCTGGTGCCGGGGGGCGTACCCGTCGAGTACTACGAGGTGCCGATGGGCGAACCGGCCATCCGCCGCGTCGGTCGCGATGTCACCATCATCACCATCGGCGCCACCCTCTACCGGGCCCTGGAGGCGGCAGCCGAGCTGGAAGCACGTTATGGCGTCTCGGCCGAGGTCATCGACACCCGCTTTCTCAACCCGCTCAATTACGAACCCCTTGTCGAATCCATCAGGAAAACCGGCCGTGCCATCCTTGCCTCCGATGCCTGTGAGCGCGGTTCCTTCTTGCATACCATGGCCTCGAACCTGAGCCAGCTCGCCTTCGATGACCTGGATGGGCCGATTGCCGTGGTCGGCGCCCGCAACTGGATTACCCCCTGCGCCGAAGTGGAAGACCTCTTTTTCCCCCAAAAGGAATGGATCATCGACACCCTGCACGAGCGGATCTTGCCGTTGCCGGGGCATCGCCCCGCGACCTGTCAGGCGACTGCGGAAATCCTGCGGCGCAATCGCCTGGGCATCTAAACCCTTCTCCTCCTTTTGGTTGTGGGTGCACGAGACGCCCTCCGTCGTCACGGCGGAGGGCGTCTCGCGCCGGAGCAGGTCAGTTGACGATGAGCAGATCGGCCGGCTGGGTGGCGTGGATCCAGACGGCATCGCCGGGCTGCAAGACGGTGAGGGTGTTGGCGGTGCCGGAGGGCCGGAATTCGCGCCAGAGCTGCTGGGCATTGTCCCAAACGCGCACGCGATCGTAACGGCCGGCAATGGCCGCCAGGGCCATCTCCACCCGCTGGGGTGCCAGGGCCGGGAAGCCGATCTGGTTCCAGCCCGGCTCCAGATGAATGAAGGTGGCGGTCGGCCGCAGGCCGGTCACCCGCAGGAGGCCGGGTTGGCTCATCTCGATCCAGACCCCGATCAGTTCGGGGATGGCGATGAGGTCGTTGGTGGTGCCATCCGGCCGATAGGTGCGCCAGCGGGGCGGGCTGGCCGTGTTATCCCACCAGCGCACGGCGGTATAACTGCCCTCGATGCTCTGCAAAACGGCCGGCAAAAGCGGATTGGTGGGGATCACGGGGATGGAGAAGGCATTCCAGCCGACGGTCAAGGCCTTTTCGAAGGTCGCCGAGCCGGTCTGGCCGGAGGGCGTGGGCGTCACCGGTGGAGTAGGCGTGGGGGTGGCCGTGGCCAGCACCGTGCCCGTGTTCAGGGTGATGCGCAGTTCCGGGCGCAGGTCCGGATTGGGGTGTTCGTTGCTGGCCAGATTGACGACAAGGTCGCTGCCATCGCTCAACTTCAACAGCCAGCCGAAATTCGGCTCCCCGAAGAGGATGTCCTGGACATCGCGGGTCACATCGAAGACAAGCTCGTCACCGACATCAAGGGGCGCAACGCCGCCGGGCAGGGCGCGATGGTCAATCCCGGCCGCACCGGCGCCGGGCTGGGCCCAGGCGCTTGTCTCGGTGGCCAGGCGCCAATTGGCTGCAGGCGGATACCAGGTGCGCAGAAGCCGGTGAAGCAACAGCGAGCGCCCCACGGCCGGGTTACTGCGATAGGTGACGAACAACCGCAATTCGGCGCTGCGGATGAGGGTGCCGTTGGGGATCGAGCGCAGGTCGAAGATGAGCAACGGGCGCTGTTGGTGTCCCGGTAGCTCACGCGCCACCAGCAGCGGCGCCCGCACATAGTTGACATAAGGATCAAGCGCGGCCAGATAGGTATCCTCGCTCCCCCGATAGCCGGCCACGCCGTAGCGCAGGCTGAGGGTGAAACGGTCCGGTGTCGGGGTGGGCGTGGGCGTGGGGGTATCCGTCGGGGT
>JBBINH010000060.1:0-17298 GCA_037443945.1 Caldilineales bacterium | reverse complement strand
GGGGTTGGGCCATATCGCCAAAGGCAAGGGGACGGCCGACGGCCAGTTCAACAAGACGATCTCCGATCCGTTGAGCGGCATGGCGCTGCACAAGGAAGTTTGCGTCAGGGTGTATCGCGCATGAACGCTGTGTTGCTGGCCCTGGCCCGCGCCAACCTTTACGGCTTCCTGGCGGCGGTTTTCGGTGGACCGCCAAGCGCGGAACTGCTGGCCACGGTGCGCGGGGAAGCGCTTGCCAGTACCCTGCGCGAGCTGGGCCTGGCGTCAGCCGCCCTTCCGGCCGGCCAGGCAGCTGCGGAGCCGACGCAAGAGGAGCTGGCGGTTGCGTTCACCCGCCTGATGGTCGGCCCCGGCAAGGGTTACGTGCCGCCGTATGGCTCCGTCTACCTGGACCCGCCCGCGATCGGCCGTCGCCCCTTGCTATGGGGACCGTCTACCGTAGCGATCGGCGAACTCTATCGCGCGGCCGATCTGGAACTCTCCCCCGGCCAGATCCCCGACCATCTCGGGGTCGAGCTGGCTTTTATGCAACATCTGTGCGCCCGGGAAGCCCATGCGGCGACCATGGCCGACAACAACGCGGTCGAGCAGGTCCGCAGCCTGCAGGCTGCGATGCTCCACGATCACCTCGGCCGTTGGGTACCCCTCTGGGCGGTCGCGGTCGCGCAGACGAAACCGCACCCCTTCTATGCGGCCATGGTCCGACTGCTGGTAAGCTTTTTGGCCTGGGAACAATCTGAGGAGTAACCCATGCGTTTCGTCATCATCGCCCTCATCACCATCATCCCGCTGGCTTTGTTGGGAAGCCTGGGTTGGTCGTTGGCGGTCGGCATGACCGAACGGCCTATCGGTTCGGGCCTCAGCGCGGCGCAACTCGGCGCCGGCGACACGGCGCGCGGGGCCGAACTCTACCGGTCGAAATGCTTTGGCTGCCACACGCCTGAAGCCAGACTTGGCCCCTCGCACACGGCTGCCGACTTCAAGGTGCGCTACGCCGACGATGTCGCACTGGCGACCGCGGTGCGCGGGGGCCGGCCGCCCATGCCCGCCTTCAGTAAGGAGATGCTTAGCGATCAAGCCCTGGCCGATATTATCGCCTATATCCGCTCGTTGCCGTAACGCCGGATCGATGGGTGCGAGGTTGTCTTGCCCACACCGATCGGGCTGCGCCTCCGCCGGTCAGGCCGCAAGGGGCTGCGTGCGCTCTGCGGTGAGAAGCGCATGAAACGAGCATGAAGTGAGGGGCAAGAGGCCGGAACGTGTCGTACTCGCACGGAAGAGACCTACGCTGCCGGCATGGGAGACGGCGTCATCGGGTCTGGATCGTCGATCGTAAGCAAGTCAACGATGAACATTCCCTTTCTGACCGAGGACATCCCCTGGCTGACCACCGCGCAGATGATCGAGGTGGACCGGGCCATGATGGAAGACTACCGCATTGATCTGGTGCGGATGATGGAGAACGCCGGCCGCAACCTGGCGCACCTGGCGCGGGCGCGCTTCCTGGGCGGCGACCCGCGCGGCAAGCGTGTGGTGGTGCTGGCAGGGACCGGCGGCAACGGCGGCGGCGCGCTGGTGGCCGCGCGATGGCTGCACAACTACGGTGCGCAGGTGCAGGTCTTTGTCACGAAGCCGGATGCGGACTTCGCCCGCGTGCCCGGCAAGCAACTGGACATCCTGCGGCGCATGGGCGTGCCGGTCGCCACAGCTCCTGCCGTTGCTGGTGCTCTCGCCGCGGCTGCGCCGCCCGACCTGCTGCTCGACGGCGTCATCGGCTACAGCCTGCGGGGCGCGCCGCGCGGCGCAGCCGCCGACCTGATCCGCTGGGCCAATGCGGCCGGCGCGCCGATCCTAGCCCTGGATGTCCCCTCCGGTGTGGACACCACCACCGGCGCGGTCTTCGAGCCGGCCATCCGTGCCACGGCTACCATGACCCTGGCGCTGCCCAAGGTGGGGCTGAGGGCGCCCGGCGTAGCTGTCTTGGTGGGCGAGCTCTACCTGGCCGACATCGGCGTGCCGCCGGAACTCTATGCCAGACCGGCGTTGAACCTGACCGTCGGACCGATTTTTGCGTTCGGCGATATCGTGCGTCTGTGGTGAGAAAGCGAGACGGCGATCGCGAGCGGGCCGGAAATCGTAGCCGCGTGCCGGCCGAGGGTGGGGTCGCTTGACCGGAGAGATCGGCTGTCGGCCGAAAGGAACAGGCCGGGGAGCTGACGCATTCCCGGCCTGTTGCATGTGAGAGGACATGTGCGACGTTGGCGCCGGGCACCCGTCCTATGTCCGACGCGTAAGTGGCTCGGCTTTGCTATCCCAGGGCAGACGACTAATATCGAAAAACGATATCGCGAAACGATACCATGATGCGTGACCTCTTTCTCGGCTTTATCCGCCTGCACATCTTCTATCATACGGCCGAGGCGCCGATCTTCGGGCTGGACATGATCCGCGAGTTGGCCCGGCACGGCTACGAGCTCAGCCCCGGCACCCGCTACCCGATCCTGCACAAGCTGCACCGGGCCGGCTACCTGGAACAGGAGATCCAGGTGGTGGGCGGCAAACAGCGCAAGTATTACCGCACCACACCGGCCGCGCGACGCTGGCCGAGGCCATGGCGAAGGTGCGCGAGCTGGTGGACGAAGTCGGTCTCTGACATCTTCAAGGAGGCAATGGCATGGAGTACGTTGTGATCTGTCTGGTGGCACTGCTGGTGTCGGGCCTCACCTTGTTTTCCGGTTTTGGGCTGGGCACGGTCTTGATGCCGGCGTTTGCGCTGTTTTTCCCGCTGCCGGTGGCCGTGGCCGCAACGGCGGTCGTCCACCTGGCGAACAACATCTTCAAGGTCTTCCTGGTGGGCCGCCAGGCCGATTGGGGCGTGGTAGTGCGCTTCGCCCTGCCGGCCGTGATCGCGGCCTTCCTGGGTGCAGCGCTGCTGAACGTCTTCGCGCAGGTACCACCCTGGCGACTTATCAGCTCGCCGGGCAGAGGCACGAGATTGCGGCGATCAAGCTGGTCATCGGGCTTCTCATCGTCGGCTTTGCGCTTTTCGAGTTGCTGCCGCAGACGGGCAGGTTGGCCTTCGATCGCCGCTATCTGCCGCTGGGGGGCGTGCTCTCCGGCTTCTTCGGCGGGTTGTCGGGCAATCAGGGCGCGCTGCGCGCGGCGTTTCTGATCAAGGCCGGACTGAGCAAAGAGGCCTTCATCGGTACCGGTACGGTGTCGTCCGTGATGGTGGACGTGGCCCGGCTGCTGGTGTATGGGGTCGGCTTCTATGCCGTGCGCTTTCGGGAGGTGGAAGGGATCGCCGGGCCCGTGCTAGCGGCCACGTTGGCGGCGTTCGTGGGTGCCTTTGTGGGCGCGCGGCTGATCCAGAAGGTGACGCTACGCACGGTGCAGCTCATCGTCGGCGTCCTGCTGATCGTCGTGGGCCTGGGCATGGCGGGCGGGCTGCTGTGAATATGAAGCAGAGCGCAGTCTGCAGCCCATGGACGATGCACCCGGTGCGCGTCGCTGCGGCCGGGGATGCGCAGGTTGGCGTGGCGGCGGCGAATGGACCCGGCCGACTATGACCGCACGCATGGCGGGCGACTGCGGTTGCCTGCGCTTCTCCCAGACGACGCTGAAGGAGAAGCCCGCACTTCTCCGCCGACCGAACGACCGGGGCAACCCTCGCTTCGACGCGCTGCCGGAACACCCTGTGATGGTTACGAAGGCGCGGTTTACACGACTTGAGCGAAATTCACTCGCGTTCGGGGTAAGACTTTTGTCGATGGGCGTCGTCGAGGAGAGCAAGCGGGCCGATGGGCCCGGATTGCCATCCACATTCCCCAGGAGAGAAAAACATGACCATCACAGCAGAAAGCAGTACGGGCAATCGTTCGTTGGTTTCGTCCCTCAGCGCCGGTGCGATCGCCGGATTGGGCGGCGGCGTCGTTTTCGGTATGCTGATGGCGATGATGGGGATGCTCCCCATGGTGGCGATGCTGGTCGGCTCGGAGAGTGCCTTCGTCGGCTTCCTTGTGCACATGGTCATCAGCGCGGTCATCGGCGGCTTGTACGGGCTGGTCGTTGGCCGCCTGCCCAAGACGCTCGGCACGGCGATCGGTGTCGGTGTGGTCAACGGCGTTGTCTGGTGGGTGCTGGGCGCCTTGATCCTGATGCCCCTGCTGCTGGGCATGGCCGCGATGGTGCTCAAGGTGGGGACGGATCAATGGTTTAGCCTGATGGGCCACGTGATCTACGGCATCGTCACCGGTTTGCTCTTCATCCCTTTGAGTAAGCGCTTCTAAATCCGTCGGATTGGGAAAACCGCATTTGTGTGCAGCACCTTGACCTTGGCCGGGTCTGCGCCGAACACCAAAAGTCCCCTTTGCAGACCCGGCCCAACGGTCTCGGCGTGACCTGATCCGGTATGGCGCGGCCGCCTCGCCGCCACGCGTGGGCAAAGGGCGACGAGGCGTCGGCCTTGGCCGGGTACGTAAACGAGGGCAACACAATGTTCTTGAAGCCGCGCCGGTCCGCCGGCCACTTGACGTTTTTGACGAACCGGGTCTCCAGGACGGCGGGCTCGGCCTCGCCGGGCGGCTCGGCGTGGACGAAGACGACCGCGTAGATACCAAAGCCACGCGCCGCGCGGTCGCCGAAATCACGCCGGAAAGCCTGGATGCCCCTGGCCATCTCAGGCCGTGCGGTGCTCGAGGCCTTGACCTCAATGGGGACCAGCCCGGCCTGTGTCTCGATGATCAGGTCCACCTGGGAACCGGCCGTGGTGCGCCAGAAGTACATCGCCGGCTCGTCGCCGCGGTGTAGGCTGGCCTTCCATGGCAGCGCGCTACTGACCCTGCGGGAGCTGCGCGCCGAAGGGCCGCCCATCGGAGGCGATCGCGAACCCGCCGGGCTGGCCGGCCAAAACCGCTCGCGTGATCCGTAGATGTTTTTCAACCCGGCGGGTTGGAGCAATTCGCTGACCATGCTCAGTTGTATGGTTCAACAGTAGCGCAGGACCTGGCGCATTACGTTCTGGAGCGCGGCGGAGCCTGACCTCAATAACATCCTCGCACGCGACTACGTTTTTTATGCCACCGAGCAGGAGTTTATGCAGGCGCGTCAGGCCATCTACGACCTGGCGCCGGGCAGGCGTTGACCATGGCTGCCTTGTAGCCCTTCATGCATCGGTAGGTCCGTGGCATTAGGGTCGCAGCGGGCCAACCGCCCCCACCCTCAGCGGCGGGCGCGCGCCAAATGGCCTGCGCGTTCTGCGCCAAAGCCCCCTTGGCAAGCCCGTCCGCAATCCACGATAATAGCCTTTGATGACCGCACGCCAGACCGGTGTGCGAATTTGCCACCTTTTTATAAGGAGGATGTAAACCGTGATGCACGGCTGGAACTGGAGTATGAGCCTGATGGGCGGCCTGGGCATGCTCCTTTTTTGGGCCTTGATCATCGGCTTGGTGATCTGGGCCATCGTAACACTGACGCGGCTGAGCCAGGCCGGTTCGAGCCGAGGCCCCGCGACCGACACGGCGCTTGATATCCTGCGCCGTCGGTTGGCGGCCGGCGAGATCACACCGCAGGAATACGACGAGCTGCGCCGTAAGCTGGAGACATGAGAGCCAGCTTGTCCACAAGCCTATGAGCTCCGCAGCGGAACCGATCCGCGTGCTCCTGGCCGATGACCACGCCGTGGTGCGTAAGGGCATCCGCGAATTCCTGGAGGAGGACGGCGGGGTGACGGTCGTGGCCGAGGCGGCCGGCGGTGCCGAGGCCGTGCGCCTGGCCGGCGAGCTGCGGCCGCAGGTGGCCGTGCTCGACGTGCAGATGCCCGACGTGAACGGCATCGAGGCCACGCGGCAGATCAAAGCCGCCTGGCCGGAGATCCGGGTCTTGATCCTCACCGCCTACGACGAGGACCCCTACGTCTTCGCGCTGCTGCGCGCCGGCGCCGACGGTTACATCCTGAAGAACGCCGATCCCGACGACCTGGTGCGGGCGGTGAAGACGGTGGCCGCCGGCGGCAAAGTGCTGGCCCCCGACATTGCGGCCAAAGTGGTGGCGCAGATGACCGGCGGCAAACCTGCGGCCGCGGCCGAGCAGGTCGAGCCGCTGAGCGAACGCGAGCTGGAAGTGCTGCGCCTGGCCGCCCGCGGCCTGACCAACAAACAGATCGCGGTCGCACTGGGCCTCAGCGACCGCACGGTGCAGGGTCATCTGGCCAACATCTACGGCAAACTGGCCGTGGCCGGCCGCACCGAGGCGGTCACCAAGGCGCTCAAGCTGGGCTGGCTGGTGTTGGATGACGCCTGAAACGCGCCAAAGCCGGCCGCTGCACCGGGTACGACCCCTGCGCGGCCTGCAGGCCCAACTGCTGCTCTGGACGATCCTGCCGCTGGCGATCGTGCTGGTGGCGCTCTCGCTGGTCGGCATCGCCCGGCATCGCCAGGCCATGACCCGCCTGGTCGAAGCGCGCGATCGCAGCCTGACGATCGCTGAGGCCAACCGTCTGGCCAGCGTCATTGCGCAGCAGACTGCCGCGCTGACCCACCTCGCCGCCACGGTGACCGTGCCCCTTGCTTCCCCGACCGCCCTGCTCTCCACCGACGCGCGCACGGCCGGCCTGGAGAGCCTGGCGCTGCTGGACGCCCGCGGCGCGCTCGCGGCGGCCTCTCCGGCCCCGGCGGGATGGATGGCCGGCGACCTGCCGCGGCTTTTGGCCGCTCGCACCGTCGCGGTCGGCAAGCCGCAATACGAGACCGACCTGAGCGACCCCGCCTCTCCGCGGCTGTTGATCGCCGCGCCCGCAGCCGAGGGACATGTCCTGATCGCCGGTTTGTCTATCGAGGGGCTCGGCCTGAGCGACGACAACCTCTTGACCGAGGGCGAAACCCACGCCGCGCTCCTGGGGCTGGATCGAACCGGCCGGCGCATCTACCGGCGTGACCCGGCCGGTCTGATCCAGGACGTAAGCCTCTTTGCCGACCTGCCGGTCGCCGACTCCGGTTCGACCTATCTGCGCGATCGCAGCGGTCGCGATCTGCTCGTCTCCTACGCTCGGATCGAACCGCCCGGCTGGACGTTGCTTGTGGTCGAGGACCTGCGCGCCATCACCGCGATGGGCATGAGCGTGGTCGAGATATTGCCGCTGGTCTTGTTGTTCGTCGCCGTCATGGCGCTGCTGGCCGTCTCGCTGGGGATGCTCAACGTGGTGCGGCCGCTGCAAGAGCTGGCCCGGCGGGCCGCGCACGTGGCCTGGGGCGACTTCGACGCCATCGAGCAGCCGGTGGGCGGGGTGCAGGAGATCGAGGATCTGCGCGTCACCCTGGCCCAGATGACCGAACGCATCCGCGCCTATCAGAGCGGGATGCGCGATTACCTGAGCGCGATTACCCAGGGCCAGGAGGCGGAGCGCAACCGTCTAGCGCACGAGTTGCACGACGGCATCATCCAGGGACTGATTGCCCTGAAACAGCGCGGGCAGATGGCGCTGAAAGCGCTGGCGCACGATCCGGCCCACGCCGCCGACCGGCTACAAGAGCTGAACAGCCTGATTGACGAGCAGATCGTTGAGCTGCGTCGCCTCATCGGCGACCTGCGGCCGATCTACCTGGAGGATCTCGGCTTCGTGCCGGCCCTGGAGATGCTGGTTCGACAGGCCGAGACGCGGCACGGTCTGCGCGTCCACCTGACCGTGCAGGGCGAGGTGGTGCGTTTGGCCCATGAGCTGGAGCTGGCCGCCTATCGCATCGTGCAGCAGGCCCTGGACAACGTGGCCCTACATGCCTGCGCGGCCAACGCCTGGATTGAAGTCACCTTCGCGACCGACGCCCTTACCCTGATCGTTCACGATGACGGCATCGGCTTCACCCCGCCCGAACACCCGATCGACCTGGCGCGAGAGGGCCACTTCGGGCTGATGGGGATGCGCGAGCGGGCCCTGCTCCACGGCGGCCGACTCACGATCACCTCCGCCCCGGGCCAGGGCACGACGATCGAGGTCAGGTTGCCGTTGTCCCGCTAGAGGCCACGAGTCCCCGCCGGCGCAGGCGCGGCCTAACTTCCACCAAGGGTCGTGACAAGACCGTTGCCGGGGATCGCGCAGCGCCGAAGAGCGGGCAGGAGGCGCGCGGTTCAACGCTTTTTTGTCCCGAACCAGTCGCTAGTCGCTTTGGGGTTTGGACCGGTTGCAGGGGTGGCCATCCTGGAACAGGAGACCACGCTGCAATCGTTACCGGACCTGGGCATCCTGGACAATTCGGCGCGCTTGCAGCACCACCCATCAAAGGCTCGCTCGGCGCGCCCGGGATGATCGTGTCGGCCGCCGCGAACCGCTCAGTGGTCGTGATGCTCGTGCCGATGGCCCTCGGCCGACTGGCCGACGTACTTGGCCGGATCCCGGTCAAACGCCTTCTTGCAACCAACCGTGCAGAAATAGTACGTCTGTCCCTGATACTCCGATTGGGCCGCAGCCGTCTTCGGATCCACCTCCATGCCGCATACAGGGTCTTTGACCATCGTTGCACTCCTTTCATATGATCAGCGCGAGGACCGCCATCGCGGTCTCAGCGGAGGTTACCCGCTTCGGCCTCAGTTTATACCTTGTCGGGTGCGCTGCGCCAGCGCCATTCCACTCGCTCGGAGTACGCTGTTTGGCGCGCGATGGGTCCGCCGAACAGCGGGGGATGACGACACTCTATCCCGGCGCCGGCCGCGCTAGAATGGCAGCGTACCGAGTCACTTCAGCACTCGGTTGATCCCGTCTACCAGATCCTGCCGGGAGACCTCGCCGATCTGTTGCCAGACGACCCGGCCGCGTTTATCCAGGATCACGTATGCGGGGTGGCCGCGTAGCCTGTACTGCCGAAACAGTGGCCTACCTTCCTGCTGCGCGTTGAGGCGCTGAAAGACAATACGGTCACCGTAATCTTGCGCGAGCCCATCCACGATGGGCGACATTCGCTGTCACTGCGGTCAGGCGTCCGTGTAAAAGAAGATGAACGTCGGACGTCCTGAAGGCGCCGGTGTGCCGGTTGCCGGGCCAGGCGCGCAGCCGGTCGCCAAGGCAGTGAGGCCAAGCAGCGTCAGCAGCAGCGCCAATCCGGTAAAACGCATCAGACGTGGCATAACTCGAACCTCCGGCAAAGAATGGTTCAGTTCCTTGGGACCGGCTCACGTTCGACTTGAACGGTCCCGAGCGCCCGATCCACCACAGGCCACAGCCAGAAGATCAGCCCGAACGCGGCCAACAGGCCGGTGACCAGCCGCGCCAGCGAGTTGAACGAACCCCAGGCGTCCCCGGCATAGAAGGTCGGCGGGAGCAGGTTGCCGGTCAGGACGGCCAGCCAGGCGTTGCTCTGCCGGAAGCCGACGGTCACGCCCCCCAGGTCGCTGATCATATGCGTGGCCCCATCCAGCGCCATCGGCAGCAGAAGGAGCGCCGCGATCGGCCAGCGCAGGCCGCGGATGCGCTGGCGCAGCAGCGCGTAGAGGAGGCTGAACAGGAACCAGCCGCCGTAAAAGCTGACCATACGGTCGCTCCAGGCCAGCTTCCAGCCCAGCTCCGGCGTGCCGAGAAAACGGCGCAGCATGAAGAAGTCGGCGCCGGCACCGCTCGCCGCCTGGATCTCGGCCAACGAGGGCGTGAAACTCGGCCCGAACAGGAACCAGGAGCGCTGCGGCAGTTGGTGGCAGAACAGGCCGTAGAGGAAATAGATCAGCCGCGCCGGCCACGACCATCCCAGGTGCATCAAGACCGGCGCCAGCCAGGGCAAGGTCGTCCAGATGCCCAGCGTCAAATTGACCAGGAGCAGCCAATGCCGGGGCAGGCTTTGGGCCAGACGGGTCAGAGCGGCAGCCAGGAACGAAGGCGAGGTCGGCCGCGTCGCCGTCGTCATCGCGTCATTCCTCCGTCCGCTCTGGCCCGCGATCGCGCCAGGCATTGATGAATGCGGTGATGCGCGCCTCGTCGAAACCGTCGAGCTTGTCCAGCCAGCCCCAGGCGGTGAGCGCGATGGCGGCGTCGGCGTTTTGTCGCGGCACGATCGTGATCTTCCGGTTGCGGTAACGTTCGGCAAGCCGGCGCAACTGCTCCTTGACACCCTGGCAATCGGTCAGCTTGCTGCAATCATAAGAGATCACCACGTGGCCGTGCTCCAGGTTGTGCACGACCTGCTCGTCGGCTGCGGGCTGCTCATGGAAACCGGAAGCCAGCGGCGTATCGTAGTGCCAACCCGAGGTCGGCGGATCGGAATTGTAGGGCGGGTGCGTCTGCCCGGGTTGGACATGCTGTTGGCCCTGGATCGGAAAGCGCTGCCCCGGCGCCGCCTGTCCACCGGAGCGCGCGGCCAGCCAGACGCCGCCGGCGACCAGGATTAGCGCCAGCAGACCGCCGCCGATCCAGGCCCACGGCATCCGGCGGGTCTGCGTCGGGCGACGTCGACGGGTCGTCTGCTTCGGTAATTTTGCTCGCTGTTTACTCATGGATCTATCTCCTTCGCTCAAGCCGCCCCAGCTATGCATTTGCTCCGGCGACCGGCCCCGGCGTCTGCCTGCGCCACAGGAACCAGCCGATCCCGGCCCGGTATGCGACATAGGTCAACGCGGCAGTCAGGCCCAACATTACACCCAGACCGGTGGCCGCGACGGACCCCTGCAGGGCTATGGCGACCAGCAACAGCGCCAGCTCGATCCCCTTGCGCACGACGGCCGGGAAGGCGACGGCGAACAGCGCCCAGCCGTTGGCGTCGGCTATCGCCCGCCGGACGTTCGCGGTCAGGGCTGCCCGCCATGCCGCGCTCTGGCGCGGCACCCAGAAGATCATGCCGGTGAGAAAGCCGGCCGCCAGGAGGAGCGTGACCCCCGCGAAGATCTCCTCGTTGCGCCTTTTCAGCTCCATCCCGGCCGCCCCCGGGCCGGGGGCAACCCCCGCCCTCACGATGGCCGTCATCGCCACCCTGGCCCAGATGAATCGGGACAACTCGACGCGGCCGAAGCGCCGCAGCGCGCCCGACAAGATGCCGACGATCAGCGCAGCTTCCAACCCTTTGCGCAGGCTCAACAAAAACGCAGTCACGCTACCCCTTCGTTCTGGCTGTGGAAGTGGACGCCCGTTTGTGGGCCAGACGGGCCGGAAGACCCGTCTGGCATGTTCGTCAGAACTCCTGCTCGTCGATAAACGCGCCATGCCAGTTGTGATACCAGACCTGCCCGGTATAGGCGTTGACGCTGAGCATCCCGGCCGGCTCTCCGTTCTGCAGGAAGTCTAGGGTGTAATAGCCGTAGAACGGCACCTCGTCATCGGCCAAAACGGCGCCGGGGAAGCTGGCATCCAGCCACTGTTGCCCCGCGGCCCGTGCCTGTTCCGCCGTGAGAGGGGTCGGGCCGACCTGGCGGTTCCACCACCCCATCATGCCGCCGAAGCCGGCCATGTGGCCGTATTTCGTGTTCCACATCATGTTGGGGCCGGGTTCAGGGCTCACGTAGCCGGTGTAGCGGTTGACCAGCAGCTCGAAGGCGCCGCGACCGCTGCTCTGCTCTTTGATCACCGCGTAGAAGTTGCGCTCGAATTCCATCACCTCGGCCAGGGCCAGGTCGCCGTTGCCGTAACTCTGCAAGTACTGTTGCACGGCCTCCACGGCCCGGTCGAAGGAGATCGGCTGTGCGTTCGCCGGCGCTGCTGCGCCGCCGAACATCGGGCAATCCGCCGGCGCCGTGCCGGTAAACATGCTGCCCGCTCCCATCATGCCGCCGAAACTGCCCATCATGCCGGAGCCGAAGGGCATGGTCGGGGTGATGCCAGCAGTGGCTTTCCCGGCCGACCACCCCTGCATCATGCCGTGGAAGCCGTTCGTGGCGCCCCCATAGCCGCCCATCATGCCGCCGAAGCCCTGACTGCCCATCATGCCGCGACCGAAGCCGCCGACCGGTCCCTGGGCGAAGGCCGCCGTGGCGAATAGGGCCGTCAACAGCAGGATGGCCGCCCCGATTCCGATGGTAAATTTGATGCGTCTGTTCATTGTGTTGTGCTCCTCGATCTGTGATTTGCGGTTTGGCAGAGACCTGGTCCGCATCAAGGCGATGCGCCGAGTCTCCGCCTGTAACCTGTACCATCTTATACCTGTTCGGGGGTCTGCGTAAGCGCCGATTGTCGGGTTCGGGGATAGGCCATTTGACCTATCCCGGCGCGGCCGGCGCGCCGTTCGCGCCAAATGGCACACTGTCCACGCACCGGACGGCGCTTATCGGCCAGCCGGATTTACTGCCCCTGAATTCCGCTATCAGTCCAGGAGCAAGGCTTTGGCCAAACGGTTCTTTATTCTGCTTCCCATCCTGTTCATCGTCGCGATCTGGCCGGCCGCCTGCGCCGCGAAGGGACAGGAAGACAGCCGCGTCAAGTTGGCGCCCGTTTCCGCGCTGCCGATTTTCCAACAACGACCGAGGCCTTCGACACCACCTACCAAGGTCTTTTCAAAGTCAGGGGTGACAAAGAGAGGAACCATCGTAAACTCCTTTTGAAACAACTGCCAAAGAAGGAGGAGCAAACCGATGGTTCCATGGGAGTATACCACACTGAGAGAGGCACTAAGAGGGGTGCCGGATCCTCGAGACGGTTCTATCTTGTGTTGGTGAGAACGTTTGCACGTTAGAACGTTTGAACGTTATGCCTGCCCCTCTTGCGCCAACACACTCCGGAACCGAGTCAAAATGCCCGCTGCCGCTATCACACCAACACACTTTGGAACCGTCTCAAGTTGTATTGGGCAGGAAACTCAGGTATGCTAAGATGTGGTTGCCGGATTCGGGCGTTAATGCTATTTGTCGGAATTCGGGATGGCCCGATACGATGACCCACTCCGCTGCTGCCGTTTTGCGCAATTCATCTGAGCTCGACGCTCTGGTTGCAGATTGTGTCAAGCAAATGGAACGTTTTCGCCGGAAACAAGCTAACGACCCGACCTCCTGCCTCCAACTGTTTCATCAGGCGATCCTCCAACGCGATCCGGCCGCATGGGAAGCACTGGTGACGGTCTATCAGCCGCAAATTCGGCGTTGGATCCAAAAACAAGGGAACATTGCCGATGCCGCCCTTGTGAATGAGCTGGTGCAAGAGACCCTGATTCGCTTCTGGCGTTCGTATACTCCGGAACTTTTTGTTCGTGCGCGCTCCCTGGCCGACATCCTGCGCTACTGGCAGGATTGCGCCCATTCGGCCTATCTCGAGTGGCAGCGTCGCAATCGCAATGCGCCCGTACTGCTGGAGGAAATCGAAAATGGGTCGGTTTCTCAGACAGCGTCAGACATCCTACCGCACAACCTGGTACAGGCCGAGGCTCGCAATCGTCTCTGGCAACTGGTGCTCGAGCAATGCCGGGATGAGTTGGATCGCCTGCTGGCACACCGGATTTTTGTGGAGGGCCAAAAACCTCGCGAGGTTTTCCGGGAGAACCCGGAGCGTTTTGAGAGCATCGAGGAGGTCTACAAGCGGCTTCGCAATCTCAAGGACCGGCTGCGGCGCAACCCCAACCTTTTGGAACTGCTGGAGATATGCAGTTGATGTCCAAAAAACGCCCAGGGAGACGTTTAAACAAACAGGAAACAATCATGAGGTCGTGTATCTCTCCTGCCGAAGTCGAGGTCTGGGAATTGGAAGCCTATTTGCATAGCGATGCGCCGACCAGAGTTGTCGAACACCTAGAGCGTTGTCCGAGTTGCAGGGCGAAAGTCGACGAGTTGCGAGACCTGCATCAGCGTTTGCAACGCGCCCTGGCTCGCGCCGACTGCCCCGCGGCGGAGACATTGCTACAGCGTCGGTGGAATCAATTGCCGCCAGCCCAAGCGCGCAGCGTTGACGCCCATCTGGCGTTCTGCGCAGCGTGCCGGGCAGACTATGCGAGCCTCCTTGGCTCGGAACCCGAAGCTGCACCTCAGGTGCTGGCGATGGTCCGGCAGGGGCTATCGCTGTTGATGGCCGTTTTGCAACCACCAACGCCCCTACCCGCCCTGCGAGGGGCAGAAACCTCGCCGGCCATCTATCGTGTTCCGGAGAAGGATTGGGAAATCGTGCTGACGCATGCCACCGGGACGCGCGGCTATGTGCTGAGCGGACAATTGCTGGGCATCGCGTCGGAGGAGTTGACAGGGGCGCAGGCCGGCCTCCTGGCCGATGACCGCTTGGTACTAAGGACAGAGGTTGA
Source organism: Caldilineales bacterium (assembly GCA_037443945.1). Classification (GTDB taxonomy): domain Bacteria; phylum Chloroflexota; class Anaerolineae; order J102; family J102; genus SSF26. The sequence goes on along the minus strand of JBBINH010000060.1, from coordinate 3,112 downwards.
TCGCACCGGCTGGTTCGTGCTGCAACCGCTCCCGGCCGGTCGATACACGTTATGGCTTGATGTCGGTACGGTCCACATCCGGGTTCCGGAAGTGGTCGTCGGACCGTAACAGGCTGCGCCGCTCTAAGGTCGTCTCAGGACCGTTGCGCTTGAGGACGGGCGTCTATGACGACCGAGGTATCAGGACTGCTGTATCACGACAGGGCCGAGATCGCGCGCATGCTAGCCCGGCTGAGGGAGTCGTTGGGCGCGTTTTCAGCGCTTAGCGACATTGGCGACCTCACCGTGGCGCAACTGGCCGCCTGGAAGCCGCAGATCGAGCGCATGGTGTTCGAGGATCCTCGGCGTGCCGAAGAACTGGCGCGGTGGATGCTGACCGTGGCCGAGGCTACGGCGATGCCTGAGATGCTGGCGTTGGCCTACTGGACGGCCGGCAACGTCCGCTTGCTGCTCGATCGGCCGCAAGAGGCCTTGGCCGCGTTGGCCGAGGCAGAGGCGCTGTACCAAACGCGCGGCGAGGCGTTGTCGATTGCGCGCCTGAGCGTGAGCGTGGTGTCGGCGCTGGACAAAGTCGGACGCTATCGCGAGGCCATCCGGTGTGGGCAAGCGGCCTTGCCGATCCTGGCTGCCAGCGATGATCCGGCCGATCAAAGACGGGTGATGAGCCTCTACAACGGCATCGGGATCAGCAGCGAGCATATCGGCCGCTACGCCGAGGCGTTGGCGGCCTACGAGCAGAAGTGGCGTTGGTGGCGGGATCGGGAAGGGGACACCGCTCGGATCGAAGCGGCCCGCGCCCAGATCAACATCGGCCTCGTCAACACCCGCTTGGGCCAATATACCGAAGCCCACGAAGCCTTCACCCAGGCGTACCAGGCCCTGACCACAGTCCCGCCGACCGGACAGACACGCATCGAGGCGGCGCGCTGCGCCATGAACCTGGCCTGGCTGGAGTCCTTGCGCCGCAGCCCCCCGGAGGTCGTGCGTGAGGCCTTTGCCCGGGCCCGTGCCGCCCGTGCGGCGGCCGATCCGCAGGGGGAATCCACCGATCTGGCGCTGCTCGATCTGTTCGAGGCCGAGTGGTTGATCGAAACCGGCGCCGAAGCAGCGGAAAACCTGCAGCCTGCCATCATGATGCTGTCCGAACGGCTCGCCGCTGCCGGCCTGGCCTTCGAGGCCGCGCGGGCGGGATTGCTTCTGGCCCGCCTGGCGCTCCGGGCCGGAGAATGGGCACGGGCGCAAGGCGAATACGCGGCCCTGGCCGCAGCGGCCACAGGCCGCGGGGACGCCGAGACCGCATACCTGGCCGGAGTGGGAATGGCACGTGCCCACCGGGCCGCTGGCGACCTATCCGGCGGTCGCAAGGCTTTGGAGAGGGTCATCGCTACGGTGGAAGGGATGCGTGCCGGTCTCAGACACGAGGAGCATCGGGTGGGTTTTCTGGACGACAAGCTGATCGCCTATCGCGAGCTGGCGGCATTGTGCCTGGCGCAGGACGACATCGCCGCTGCGCTCCACGCCTTCGAGCGCTCCAGAGCCCGCACGCTGGCCGAGCTTCTGGCATGGCGCGGGGACGGTCAGGAGCCCGAACCGGAGCATGCCGATGAGGCGGCGGCGCTGTTGGAAGCCGAACGTCAACTCCGAGCCCACCTGGAAGCGTTACCGGAAGAGAACAGGGCTGCCCGGCGCGAACTGGAGCGCGAACTTTTGGCGATCCGACGTCAACTGGCGCAGTTTCGGCATGTCGCCTTGGGCGCGGCTGCGCCCATCCCGAACCTCGAGGAGGTGTGCGCCCTGCTGCCTGCCGAGACCTTGTTGCTGGTGTACGGTGTCTTGCCCGGACAGGTGGTCGTTTTCCCCTGTGATCGGCAGGGACTCCTGGAGCCACCCTGCTCGGTCGGTCCGTTACCGGATCCCGATGCGTTGCGGCTCGACCTGGCGCGCCTTGCCGCCGTGGGACACTTACCCCGCGAAATAGCCCGGCGTCGGGCAGATCAGCAGATCCGTTCGGCGCAGGTGCCGCTGGCGACGTGGTTCGACCGTTATCTGGGCCCCTTGCGCCGGCTGTTGTGGCGTTATCCGAAGTTGCTCCTCGTGCCCGATGACCTCCTCAACCTGCTTCCCTTCGGCGCGTTCTACGACCGGGAAACCGGTCGTTACCTGGCGCAAAGCCACGAACTGTTGAGTGCTCCCAGTCTGACCACCTGGGCCATGCTTGCGCAACGAAGGGCGCCGGCTTCGGATCGCGTGCTGGCTGTGGGGTTTTCTGCGGGTGGCCGCCTGCATCGGACCGTAGACGAGGCACGGGCCGTTGCAGGCCTGTTTCGGCGCCACGAGTTGTTGCTCGAAGAGAAGGCCACGCGCGCCAACGTTGCTCGCGCCCTCTCAGAGGCCGGTTTGGTGCACATGGCCACCCACGGTCTCTATCGGGCCGACGCCCCTGCGTTCAGTTACCTGGAACTGGCCGACGGTCGGCTGGAGGCATTCGACATTGCCCGGCTGAAGCTGGACGCCGCAACGGTGATATTGAGCGCCTGCGAGACCGGTGTTGGCCACCTGAGCGGCAATGAGCTGATGGGCCTGGTCAGGGTTTTCCTGTATGCCGGCGCGCGCTCGGTATTGGCTACGCAGTGGGTCGTAGACGACGAGGCTATGGCGGCATTCGTAACCGATCTGGTAGGAAGGATGGCCGCCGGCCGTACCGTGACGCAGGCGCTGCATGAAGTGCAGGTTGCCTGGCTGGCCGCTCAGAATGGCACCCTGCTGGCGCATCCCTACTTTTGGGGTGCTCTAACGCCCGTAGGCGTGGATGCGCAAGTGGCATCATAATTTGAGAGCCGGTTGAAAGCGGGAAGCTGCTCGTTTTGTAGCTACGTGATCAAAGGTGATGATACGATGAGCGATACTGGGGAGATGGTTCTATGAGAGGCCATCTGACAGACTGTCTTAGCAAACTAGCTCTTTCGCTTGGAACGGCCTTGGCTTTGCTCGGCATGGTCGCCTGGTTGCTCAGGACCGGTGAAGCTCCGGCCTATGCGCAAACCTTGGGCCAGCATTGCTACGACATCGGTCCGTTGCCTCAGCCACCGCCGGACTGGTGTGGCTGCACCTG
>JBBINH010000059.1:0-17369 GCA_037443945.1 Caldilineales bacterium | reverse complement strand
TCTGCCCCTGACCGCTGTGTTAGAATGACAATCCGATTCCCGTTGGTCGTGTGCCATTTCTTCGTGGAGGAGAGCCATGGACTACATCGGTATTCTCAAGGATGCCGCTCAGACGACCTGGCGCCATCGTAGCCTGTGGGTTCTGGGCTTTCTTTGGGCCTTGGTCAGCGGTGGAGCCGGGTTCGGCGGCAATAATCTGAGTGCAACCTGGTCGGGCGATCTGACGATATCGGAATTCACGCCCTGGCTGGCGCTTCTGCTTCTCCTCCTTCTGGCTTTGCTCTGTATCCTTATCCCGCTCGGTGTCGTCTTGACCTATGTGCTCTGGGCCGGCATCTACCGCGTGCTCGATGCCTGGTACACCCGCCAGGTGACGCCGACGGTCGGGGCCGGGTTTCGTGAGGGCTGGCACCGCCGCACCTGGCGTCTGTTCTTCCTCACGCTGGTGGTGTATGTTCCGCTGATCTCGGCCTTTGTGGTGACGTTGGTGTTCGCCGCTTCGCCGTTGCTGCTCTTGCTCGCGGAAGCGCGCGTGATCCACTTCCTCGGCGCACTCATGGCGGCAGTCCTTCTCATTCCGACGATTCTGCTGTGGGTAGCCGTGTTTATCGTGGTGGGTGTCCTTGCCGAGTTTTGGTCGCGGGCGATCGTGCTTGATGATTATACCGTCCCGGTCGCCTTGCGTCACGGTTGGAACCTGGTAAGGCGGCAACTACGCCCGGTGGCCATCATGTGGCTTCTCATGGTCGGTGTCCAGCTTTTCCTGGGCGCGGTCATGACCATCGTCTTCGCCCTGGCCGGAGGGCTCAGCCTGGTCATTGCCGGAGGACCGGCCTGGTTGTTGTCGCGATGGACGGAGAGCGCCTTGCCGGCTCTACTCTGGGGGATACCAGTCGGCTTGGTGGTCTTCTTATTGCCGACGTTATTGGCCACCGGTCTCTTCCTCATCTTCCAGAGCGCCGTGTGGAACAAGGTCTACCGAGCGCTCGAAAATGTGGCCACCGATGCGGCTATCCGGACGGTCGTCTAGTCCCGGCGCATCGTGTCGTAAGGCGGCATTTCTTATGCAATTATCTGTTCCGTTATAATCCCGGCCATACGCATGATTTTGCGTGATCGTCTCATCCGAGTTTCATGATCCAACTCGGCCATGCCTTATTCCCGGATCCGTGAGGCCCTCGAATCCAGTTCGGCAGCCGTGCTGCATGCCGTTGCAGCCACGCTGAGCGATGCCTGGTATCAGCCGCAACCGGCCAGTCCGCGCCAGGCCCGGCTTGCGCGCCTGGCCGCACGTCTGCCGGCACCGCTTTTGCAGCGGGCCATCGCCCGCGCCGTGCGCGAAACCGGCCTCGATCCGGCGCTGACCCGGTATGTGCATACCGAGGGCCTGGCACGACAGGCCGTGGCCGTGTATGACGATGTCCCGGACGGGATGGGCTACCCGGCGATCCTGATCGGGGCGCCCAACGGCGGTGTGGCCTACCTGGCGGCTCTGCTGCGGGTGCCGTTTCTACCTGCGCATTTTGTGCTCAGCTTTGTCGATCCCGGCGACCCCGATGACATCATCACCTATCAGGCGCATGGCGCCCGTCTGATCGAACCCATCCTGCAGCGCAACCCCGATTTGCTGGCCGTCAACCATTACGACCCCATTCACGACCGCTTTCTGGTGGCCGAGGTCAACCATGTCCGTTTGAAATTGCTCGATCTGCCCCAGGCCTATCGTACCTTCATCTACCAACATCTGGCGCCGAGGGGGATGCTCATCTTTACCGATTGCAGCTATAGCTGGAAACAGTACGAAATCGGTCCCCGGCACTATATGCAGGTCGGTGGTCTGGGTGGCTACAGCGATGACGATTACCGGCAAGGCAGCGAAGGACTCGACCAGTGGCTGGCCGCCGCAGGGAGCCGCCATCGCGGTGGCTGGCAACTGGACGATTATCCTCTGGTCAGCCAGCGCGAATCGGAATGGGGCAGCCTGCCCGTCTTTCGGGAGGCCGTGCGGCGTTTCGCCCAGGCTGCAGGCTTTGACTTTCGGGCCGTGCACGGCAACCACCCGGAGGCATTCAGCGCTCTGGCCTACACAGCCTACCTGTGGGAGGCCCGGCTGCACGAACGCCGACCCCAGGCCCTTCTCATCGAGACGTTCAGCCAGATCAACCCGACGGCCGCTTTGCGGTCGGACTTATTGCCCCTGTGGATGCCCTTCAACTGCGACGACAGCCTGCGCTTCCTGTCCGGTTTCCTCGATTTCATACCTTCGGGCTTGCCTGTGCTGCTCTCGCTGCTGGCCAACTTCACCCGTTCGCCCGACGTACCCGGAGCCGCCACCTGGCTTGAGATTGTCTCCGCCGTCGGTCCGGTGACCTGGATCGGGACCCATCCTGAACGATACCCCTTTGACTTAACCTCGCGTTTTGACTACCTGCCCCAACTCCAGGCCTGGACGGCCCAACATCCCGGTAGCGGCGAACGACCTTCCCTGGCCCCGGAAGCCTTTTTCCAGATGCTGGACCTCCTGGAGACGCGTGGGGAACGGTTCATGCAACAGTTGTTGGCGTTCTAGGCTTCCCTTATGCAGAGCGTCCTGACGCCTTCGCAACAGGCCATTTTGCACCAGGAGCGCGAGCTGCTCGCCCTTCTGGAGACCATTGCCGCTCGCCTGGATGCGCCCCCGGCCGAACGTGAGCTCCTGGCCCGTACGCGGCAACAGCTCGATGCCTTCTTTTTGCTTGTCGTAGTCGGCGAATTCAACAGCGGTAAATCCGCCTTTATCAACACGCTGCTGGGTGCCCGGTTCCTCGACGAAGGGGTAACGCCCACGACGAGTCAAATCCACATCATCGGCTACGCTCCGCAACCGATGGCCGAGCAAATCGAGCCCTTCCTCTTGCGCGTGGGTTATCCGGTGGAATGGCTGCAAACCATTCACATTGTCGACACGCCCGGCACGAATGCCGTCATCCGTCGCCATCAACAGATTACGGAAGGGTTCATCCCGCAGGCCGATTTGGTCCTCTTCATCACCTCGGCCGATCGTCCCTTCAGCGAGAGCGAACGCGCCTTCCTCGAGCTGGTGAAGGCCTGGGGCAAAAAGGTCGTCGTTGTGGTCAACAAGATCGACATCCTCGAAAACGAGGCGGCCATCAACCAGGTGGTTGACTTCGTGCGCGACCAGGCCACCATGGTTCTGGGTGTTGTGCCCCAGGTGTTCCCCATCTCGGTGCGCCTGGCCCAGCGCGCCCGAATTGACGATCGCCAAAACCATGAAGCTGCCCACCTGCTGGCGGCCTCGCGCTTTGCCGCTTTGGAGGACTTCATCCTGCGCACCCTGGATGAACGCCAACGTCTGCTCCTCAAGTTGAGCAGCCCTCTGGGCGTGGCCGAACGCCTGGGCGCCGCTTACGAAGCCGGCGTTCAGGAGCGGCTGGACCTGTTACAGGATGATTTTGTCACCCTGGAGCATGTTGAGACCCTGTTGACGGCCTATGCTGCCGATATGCGCCGTGATTTGCGCTTACGCCTGCGCGGCATGGAGAACCTGCTCCACGAGTTACGTGCGCGCGGTGATCGCTTTTTTGAGGAGATGATCCGCTTTGGTCGCCTGTTCGACCTGCTCAACGGTGCCCGCCTGCGCGCCGAGTTCGAGCGCGTGGTTATCGCCGATACCCATCATCGTCTCGAAGAAGAGGTGAGCGCGCTCATCGACTGGTTGAGCGAACGCAACCATCAGCAGTGGCAGGATGTGACCGCTTATCTGAACCGCCGCGCCGACCGCCACGGTGACCGTATCGTGGGCGCAATCGGAGGTCGCTTTGACCTCGACCGCCAGACGCTGTTACGGTCGGTTGGGCACCGGGCACGCGAAATCGTCGCCTCCTACGATCATCGGGCGGCTGCGGATGAGCTGAGCACCGCCGTCAAAAACGCGCTGGCCACCATGGGCGCGGTCGAGCTCGGCGCTTTGGGCTTGGGCACGTTGCTTTTGCATCTGCTCACCCGTGCCCTCGACCCGTTGGGTCTCGTGGCAGCCGGGAGTCTGGCCCTGGCCGGGCTGTTCATCTTGCCGGCACGACGCCGCGCCGCCAAAAACGACCTCGATGCCCGCATCGAAGCCATGCGAGAACGGTTGGTGGCCACACTAACGACCGAATGCGAACACCAGATTGACGCCACCGTCCAGGCCATTCGCGAGGCCATCTCGCCCTACACCCGTTTCATCCGCGTCGAATTCGACAGGCTCACCGCCCTGCAGAGGGAATTGCACACGGTAGCGACTACCCTTCGCCATATCCGCAGTCAACTGCATAGCCTCGAGATAGCAGGCCCCGGCTAAAAGGCGAACACGGACGACATCCGATTGGGAGCTTTTTATTCGCGGGGTATAGCCGAAGACGGCCTGCAGCCGGGCGGGCGGCTTCTCCGGTCCTCCGGGGTTCCCCTACCCTGCATGGGGTTCCGCATCGGTGTGCACTTGCTGCACTCAATGCAGCTCATGCACATGATGCACGCTATATGAGCCAAATCATATACCGCAGCCATCGCGAGGGCTAAACTGGAGCTGATACATGTGAATGATTGCACAAGTCCTCCCCTCCCCTGCCATGACGGAATTCCTCACCACCCGCCAACTCCAGGATCTCCTCCGGGTCGACCGCACCACGATTTACCGCATGGCCGAAGCCGGTCGACTGCCCGGTGTGAAAGTCGGCAGGCAATGGCGCTTCGCACGTGCCCAGATCGAAGCCTGGCTGGAAATGCAGGGCAGCGGCAGACACGCAAACGACACGCCTCTGCCCAAAACCTCCTCGACCCTCGATTGGCGCCACATCCTGCCCCTGGAGTGCATCCAACTCATTCAGGACAGCTTTGCCGAGTTGCTGGGCGCCATGATGGTGCTCACCGATCGGGACGGCCGGCCTCTAACCCAACCCAGCAATCCCTGCGGGTTGTACCTGGCTATCGCCGGCCACCCCGAGCTATATCCGCATTGTCTCAAGACGTGGGCCGCCATCGCTCGCGACCCCGCCCTGACCCCTCGTTTTCAACCCGGATTGTTGGGGTTATTGTGCACACGCGGACTCATCCGCATCGGCGACAGCATTGAGGCCATGGTGGTGATAGGCGGTATTGCGCCGCCGACATGGCCACCCTCGCCCGCCGAAATCACACGCTGGACCGAAACCCTGCCGCTCGAACGCTCGGTCATCGAACAACATCTGCACGAGGTCCATTATCTGCATCCTCAGGAACAAGCTCGGATCTTGGCCTATGTGCAGCGTATCGCCGATGTTTTTGCTCATATTATCAACGAGCTTATGACACTTTTTGAGCGTTTACAACTTATAGCCGAAATGACCAAAATCGACTAAAAACCTCGTTTTCTCCTAATTTGTTTTATCTTTGTTTTTAGGAGTCTATCCGATGAAAAAGATCCTCATCCTCGGTGCCGGCACGGCCGGTACCATCGTCGCTAATCGTCTGGCCCATGAGCTGGGCAACGGCGACTGGCACATCACCGTCGTCGATCAATCGGAAACCCACTACTATCAGCCTGGCTTCCTGTTCATCCCCTTCGGCATTTACAGCCGTAAGGATGTCCAACGGCCCCGTCGCGATTACCTGCCTCGCCGCGTCGAGACCATCATCGCCGAGATCGAGCTTATCGAACCCGAGCGCAATCGGGTAACGCTCAAAAACGGACGCGTCCTCGGCTATGACTATCTGATCATCGCCACCGGCGCCCGCATTGCCCCCGAAGAAACGCCGGGGCTGATGGAACACGAATGGCGCCGCAGCATCTTCGATTTCTACACCGTCGACGGCGCCTGCGCCCTGCAAAAGCGGCTGCGCACTTGGGAAGGAGGTCGGTTGGTGCTCAATGTGGCCGAAATGCCTATCAAGTGCCCGGTGGCGCCTCTGGAGTTCCTCTTCCTGGCCGACTGGTATTTTCACGAAATGGGCCTGCGCGATCGCGTGGAACTCATCCTGGCGACGCCGTTGCCGGGAGCGTTCACCCGCCCGCGCGCTTCCGCCATTCTGGGCAGCATAAAAAAAGAAAAGCGCATTCAGGTGGTGCCCGAGTTCACCATTATGGAAGTGGACCCGGATGCCAAGAAAATCATCGGCTATGACGGCACCGAGATCGAGTACGACTTGCTTGTGAGCATTCCGGTCAACATGGGGGATGCCGTGATCGCCCGTTCGGGCATGGGCAACGAACTCAACTTCGTCCCCACGGATAAACACACCCTGAAGGCCCTCCACTACGACAACATCTTCGTCCTCGGCGATGCTGCCGATCTGCCTGCCTCCAAAGCCGGTTCGGTAGCCCATTTTCAGGCCGATGTCTTCATCGAAAACTTCCTGCGCTATATCGACGGCCTGGAGCTGAAACCGACCTTCGACGGCCATGCCAATTGCTACATCGAGTCGGGTTTCGGCAAGGGTTTCCTCATCGACTTCAACTACGATGTCGAGCCTTTGCCCGGCAAATTCCCGTTGCCCGGCATTGGGCCGTTCTCGCTGCTGCAGGAATCGCGCGCCAATCACTGGGGCAAGATGCTCTTCCGCTGGATGTACTGGAACATCCTGCTCAAAGGCAAGCCGCTCCCCATTACGGCGCAGATGCAAATGGCCGGCAAGTGGAATTGAACGAGGTTTGGCCATGGAACAGGCATTGCTCGAACTCAACCAGAAACTGGACACGCTGACGCACCAGATGCAAGAGCTGAGCGACTATATCGCCGAGCACCGCCGCCGTCAGCGCGAATGGGATGAGCTCAAGGCCGATCTCACGCCTGTGGTCAACGACCTTTACCTGGCCACGGTCGAACAACTGGCCGAGATCGAATCCGATTTCCAGCTCGAAGACTTGCTCCACCTGCTCAAGCGGCTGGCGCGCAACGTCCGCACCTTCGAGAACCTGCTCGATCAACTCGAAAGCCTGCAGGATCTCCTCCGCGACCTGACGCCCATCACGAACGAGGCCGTTATCGCCGCCGTGCAGTTTCTCGACGACCTGGACCGCCGCGGCTACTTCGCCTTCCTCCGCGAAGCGCGCTATATCGGTGACAACGTCGTCGCCGCCTTCGGACCTGAGGACGTGCGCTTGCTGGCCGATAACGTCGTCACCATCCTCACGGCCATCAAAGAAATGACCCAGCCCGAGATCATGACCATGGTCCAGAACCTGGCCCAATCGGTACGCCAGGCCGAGTATCAACCGCAAGAGGTCCCCACCTCGTTCCTGGGCCTGCTGCGCCAGCTCATGGACCCCCAGGTCCGTCGTGGTCTGGGTCTGACCCTGCAATTGTTCAAGACCGTCGGCGAACGCGTCCCTGCCGATGGGAACGGTAAAGCGTAAGCATTTTTCCACCCAAGATAACCCTTATCTCTGCACAAGGAGTAAAAACCATGGCTACTCGTGAAATCGCCGGTAAAATCGTTCATGTCAACGAAGAAGGCTTCCTGACCGATCCTTCTGAGTGGAATCGAGATATCGCCGTTGAACTCGCCAAAGAAGAAGGCATCCCCGAACTGACCCCGGCCCACTGGAAGATCATCGAATTTTGCCGTCAAGATGCCGGCACCACCGGCAAAGCCCCCACGCTGCGCCGCATCAGCACCATGGCCGGGGTCTCGACCAAAGAGCTCTTCGCCCTTTTCCCCAAAGGCCCTGCCAAGAAGGTCGCCAAAATTGCCGGTCTGGGCAAGCCGGAAGGCTGCGTCTGAGCCGGTGAGCCGGACCGGATACGCAGTCCGGCTCCCATTTCTCGATTTGCTAAGGAGTCAGTACAATGAGTGCACCCAACGGCAATCGCCATATAGCCTTTATTTGTTCCAAAGGCACCCTCGATATGGCCTATCCGGCCTTGGTCATGGGCTGGGCGGCTCTCGGCAACGGGGTGGATGTGACCATCTTCTTCACCTTCTGGGGGCTCGACCTGATCCGCAAGAGCCGTGTGGACCATCTTGAGCTGGCGCCTGTGGCCAATCCCAGCATGAAGATGAGCCTGATGGGCATCCCCAGCGACAACCTAGGCATCCCCAATCTGGTCGGCGTTCTGCCGGGCATGACGGCCGTAGCGACCAAGCTCATGAAGGAGAAAATGAAACAACTGGAAGTGCCGTCGGTCCGCGAGTACCTGCAGATGCTGGTGGACGGCGGCGCCAGGCTGTATGCCTGCAAGATGACCGTCGACATGATGGGCCTGAAGAAAGAGGATTTTGTGGACGGTGTGCTTGACATCGTCACCGCCAGCGATTTCATCGACATGACCGAAGGCGCCCAGATTATCTTCATCTAGCCGTTTGTCCTATCCTCACCCTCTCGCTCCGCTACCAAGAAGGAGAGCCTATGCGCAGAGCCCTCGTACGGGACTGGATGAGCAAAAACGTCATTACGGTCAGCCCGGAGAGCACGCTACCCGAAGCTCACCGTCTGATGACCGAACACAAGATCCGACGCTTACCGGTCGTCAAAGACGGCAAACTCGTCGGCATCATCACCCGAGGCGATATTCGCGGGGCCGAACCCTCGGAAGCGACTTCGCTGAGCATCTGGGAGCTGAACTATCTGCTCGCGCGGCTGCGGGTGGAAGAAATCATGACACCCAACCCCATCACCATCGCCCCCGATGCTACCATCGGCGAAGCGGCGCAGTTGATGCTGAAGCACAAAATCAGCGGGCTACCCGTTGTGGACGAAGCCGGAGCGCTGGTGGGGATTATCACCGAATCGGATATCTTCCGGCTCATTGTGCGCGAATGGGATACCCAGGAGGCCTAAAGCGCAGAGCGCAGTGGGCAGGCAAGCCTGTGTGCTTGCCTGCCCGCAGTGAGCCCCACGGTATTCGCATTCTGACCGGCATGGTGCGGACGCAGCCCAAGCCCTGATCCCAAGGCCTTATGGCGCTGCGGTCATCTCGTCGGGCTAACTTGCGTGCCAAAGCAAATAATGGGACACTATATCGGGTTCGGCCACTGGCATGTACCCGGTATCTTGTTGTTTGCCAAAATTTCTTGAAATCCTATGAACATGCAATCTGATTATATTTCCGGTATTACCGGCGATTTTTTGCGCAAAGAGCGCAATCTCTTGGATGCGATTTTTGCGCCCCGCACCGTGGCCCTTATCGGTGCTACCGAGCGGGAGGGCCGCGTGGGCCGCACCATTCTGTGGAATCTGCTGAGCAATCCCTTCGGCGGCACCATCTTCCCCATCAACCCCAAGCGGCCCAACATCCTGGGCATCAAGACCTATCCCAGCATCACCGAGGTGCCCGATCCGGTCGATCTGGCCATCATCGTCACCCCGGCAGCCACCGTGCCCGGCATCATCGGCGAATGCGTGGAGGCCGGTGTGCCGGGCGCCATCATCATCTCGGCCGGCTTCAAAGAGACCGGCCCGGAAGGGGCTCGTCTGGAAGAGGAAATCCTGGCCCAGGCCCGCCGAGGACGTATGCGCATCATCGGCCCCAACTGTCTGGGCGTGATGAGTCCGGTCACGGGCTTGAATGCCACCTTTGCCGCCAGCATGGCCGATCGCGGTCACATCGCCTTCATCAGCCAGAGCGGCGCGTTATGCACGGCCGTGCTCGATTGGAGCTATCGCGAACATGTCGGGTTCAGCCATTTTGTCTCCATCGGCTCGATGCTCGATGTAGGGTGGGGCGACCTGATCGCCTATCTCGGCGATGATCCGGAGACCCACGCCATCGTGATTTACATGGAAACGGTGGGCAATGCGCGCACCTTCCTCTCGGCCGCGCGCGAAGTGGCCTTGCACAAGCCCATCATCGTCATCAAGGCCGGCCGTACGGCCGCAGCGGCCAAGGCGGCCGCCTCGCATACCGGTTCCCTGGCCGGCAGCGATGCCGTGCTCGATGCCGCCTTTCGGCGCGTGGGCGTATTACGCGTCGATACCATCGCCGAATTGTTCGATATGGCCGAAGTCCTGGCCAAGCAGCCGCGACCAAAAGGCAGACGACTAACGCTGCTGACCAATGCCGGCGGCCCGGGCGTGCTGGCCACCGATGCCCTGATCCGCGGGGGCGGCGAGTTGGCCGAACTCGGACCCGAAACCATCGCTGCGCTCGATGCGTTTCTACCTGCCGCCTGGAGCCATAACAACCCGGTGGATGTCCTGGGCGATGCCGATCCCCAACGCTATACAAAGGCCCTCGATATCCTGGCCCGCGATCCCCATACCGACGGCCTGCTGGTCATCCTCACCCCCCAGGCCATGACCGATCCCACCGAAACGGCGCGACAGCTTGTGGGCTATGCCCGCCTGATGCGCGCCGATCACGAACCCAAGCCCCTGTTGGCAAGCTGGATGGGTGGTGACAAAGTGGCCGAAGGGGAACTCATTCTCAATCGCGCCGGCATCCCCACCTACGACTTTCCCGATACGGCTGCGCAGGTCTTCAACTATATGTGGCAATTTGCCGAAAACTTGCGCGCCCTCTACGAAACGCCTGTGGCCTCCACCGATCCGACCCGCTATGCCGATAAACAACAGGAAGCCACTACCCTGCTCAGAACGGCACGCGAGCAAGGCCGCACGCTCCTCACCGAAGCCGAGTCCAAGCAGATTCTCATCCTCTACGGCATTCCTACGGTCGAAACCCGTATCGCCACGACGGCCGAGGAGGCCGTGGCGGCGGCCGCCGCCATCGGGTATCCGGTCGTGCTCAAGCTCCACTCATACACCGTCACCCACAAAACCGATGTGGGCGGTGTACGGCTCAATCTGCCCGATGCCGAGGCCGTGCGCGCCGCCTTTGCCGCCATTGCCGCCGCCGTGCCGCCGGAGGCCTTCCAGGGTGTGACGGTACAACCGATGGTCAAACTGGAAGGCTACGAGCTCATCCTGGGCAGCAGCATCGATGCCCAATTCGGTCCTGTCTTGCTTTTTGGCGCCGGCGGACAACTGGTGGAGGTCTTCAAAGACAGCGCCCTGGGACTGCCGCCGCTGACGACGACGCTGGCGCGCCGGATGATCGAACGCACCCGCATTGCGACCGCCCTGCGCGGGGTACGAGGAAGACCGCCGATCGATTCGATCGCCTTGGAGAAACTCCCGGTGCGTTTTAGCCAATTGGTCGTCGAACAGCCTCTCATCGCCGAAATCGATATCAATCCTCTTCTCGCCTCACCGGAACGCCTGCTGGCCCTGGACGCCCGCATTGTGCTTCATCCCCCCGAGCTGGGTGAGGACCAGCTCCCCAAACCGGCGATCCGACCCTATCCCACCCATTACATTTCCACCTGGACCCTTCCGACCACGGGAGAGACGCTGGTCTTCCGGCCGATCCGAGCCGAGGACGAGCCGTTGATGGTCGAGTTTCATCGCCATTTGTCCGAGAGGACGGTGTACTTGCGCTACGAGCAACCCTTGCGTTTTGAGGAGCGCGTGGCCCACGAGCGCCTGTCCCAGATTTGTTTCATCGATTATGACCGCCAGATGGCGTTGGTAGCCGAACGCACCGATCCGACAACCGGCGCGCGCGAGCTTCTGGGAGTGGCACGCCTCCGCAAAATCGCCGTCGGCAACGAGGCGACCTTCGGCCTGCTTGTCCGCGATGAATACCAGGGTAGCGGTATGGGCACGGCCCTGCTCACGCGGCTGCTGGACATTGCCCGCCAGGAAGGGATCGACTGTGTGCACAGCACCTTCCTCCCCGAAAACGCGGCCATGGCCCGCATTTGCCGCAAGCTCAACTTCACCCTTGTCGAACAGCCCGAACGCAGGGTGATCTACGTCGAAAAACGGCTGTAATCGGCGCCGAGAGCAGCCCCGTACCCGTGCCTACATGATGCCTATCATAGTCAGAAACAACGCAATCGAGCTATACTGGACAAGAACAGCGACGATAAATCGTTCTCCAGGCACGTTGCAGGTAAAAAGCGAGGCTAGCATATGAAAAACGAACTCGTCAAAGACTGGATGACCCGTGACGTCATTACGGTTTCGCCGCAGACTTCCCTGAGCGAAGCACACCACATCATGCAGCAGTACGGCATTCGCCGTCTGCCCGTCGTCGATGATGGCGCACTGGTCGGTATCGTCACCCGTGGCGATATTCGCGGCGCCCAGCCTTCCGGCGCCACCACCCTCAGCATCTGGGAGATCAACTATCTGCTGGCCAAGACGACGGTAGCCGATATCATGACCCGCCATCCCATCACCATTCACCAGATGGCGACCATCGGCGAAGCGGCCAAAATCATGCTCGAAAACAAAATCAGCGGCCTGCCCGTAGTGGATATGGCCGGGAACGTCATCGGCATCATTACCGAATCCGACATCTTCCGCATGATCGTGCGGGAGTGGGGGGCCATCGAGGCCGAAGCGTATCAGGCCGACCCGGATCGTATCAGCGCCTGACAGGCCCAGCCTCGGATAACGGCAGCGTCGTCGGTTTCTCATCAGGAGACCGACGACGCTGCGCGTCATGAGCCGGACAGTGGTGCGAGCATCTGCCGGAACACATCAAAGGGTTGGGCGCCGCTGAGAAGACGACCGTTGATAAAGAACGTTGGCGTCCCTTCGACCCCGGCCCGCAGACCCTCTTGCAGGTCCTCTTCCACCTCGGCCGCCGTTTCGCCACCGTCCAGACAGGCGCCGAAGGCGGCAGCATCGAGACCTAAGGCCTCGGCAAATTGTTTGAAGACGCTCACGGCATCGCCACGACCGCTCCAGCGCTCCTGTTCGGCGAAGAGCTTGTCATGCATGGGCCAGAACTGACCCTGCCTGGCGGCGCAATTGGCCGCTTCTGCCGCCTTCCGGGCCTGCGGATGGATGCTGTCGAGCGGAAAGTCCTTGAAGACGTACTGGACTTTGCCCGTGTCGATAAACTGTTCCCGCAACAGAGGCATGGTCTGCTGGAAATGCCGAAGGCAGAAAGGACACTGATAGTCGGAGAACTCGACGATGACGATAGGCGCGTTGGGATCCCCCAACGGCGGTTGGGGCTCGTCGGCAAAATCGGTGCTGGGCGTAGGCGATGGCGTTACCGTGACGACGTACTCCGGCAATTGGCCGGTTTCGACCTGGACCCACAGGGCATCGAGGATGGCGATGAGATCGGACAAGGGCAACAACCCTTGCACCCAATGGCCGTTGATGACGAAATTCGGCGTCCCGCGGATGCCCAACGCCTGCCCTTCGCGGTAGTCCTCAACGATACGCGGAATGGTCGTTTGTTCGTCGAAACAGCGATTGAAGGCCTCACCGTCCAAGCCCAGGGTCACCGCCGCCTCCTTAATCCGGGCAACGGCATCCTGGTTACGCCAGACCTCGGTTTGGGCGAATAACCAGTCATGCATGGCCCAGAAGCCGTTTTGTTCGGCCGCGCATTGCGCGCCCAAACTGGCCACCACGGAGAGATCACCGCTCACCACGGGATACTCTTTGTACACGAAGCGGAGCTTGCCGGTGCGGATGTAGGTCTCCTCAAGTGTTGGCCATACCTCGGTATGAAAACGCCGACAATAGGGGCAGGTGTAATCGGACCATTCGTACATGACAATGGGGGCATCGGCCTCGCCCTTGCTGGCAGCCGGCCGCTCGGCAGGAGCGAAGTTGGCGATGGCCGGAGGCAAGACAACCCGGGAGGCCGGCGTAGGACGAGGCGTGGCCACCACAGCCGTCACCGGGCCGGGGGTGATGGGCGCCGCCGGCGCAGCGGCCACGGCGGTCAGGGTAGCCTGCACCGCCGCCTCGATCGTGGGTTGCGGATCCCCGGCAGGACGGGCATTGCACGCTCCCACAACGACCGGCAGAATCAGCCCAAGCAGGAGCTGGAACAAACGCGGGCGTGACATACAGAGACAATCCTTTGTCGAAAACGAAGCGAATGCCGATGGACGGTGACGCGATTCTACCACAACTTGCCGGGGATGATCGCTTTGCCGGCGATAGGTTTTGTCTGCGACGGCCGTACTCGTTACAATCAGCGCGCTTACGGCGATCCCGCGTCTTTCAACCCTTTGTCCCTATGCCGACGTTCGATCCCACCCACATCCGCGCCCGTTTCCCGGCCCTGGCCGAGCGCGATGAGCACGGCCAGCCCCTTATTTTCTTCGATGGGCCCGGCGGCACCCAGGTCTTGCAGAGCGTCATCGATGCCATGAGCGACTATTTGGTGCGGCGCAATGCCAATGTGCATGCGCCGTTTCTCACCTCACGGCGCACCGACGAGACCCTGACGGCTGCCCATCAAGCCCTGGCCGACTTCCTCAATGCCCCTTCGCCCGACGAGATCGTCTTCGGCCCCAACATGACCACGCTCACCTTCGCCCTGAGTCGGGCCTTAGGACGTTTGTGGCAACCGGGCGACGAGGTCATCGTGACCCGGCTCGACCACGACGCCAATGTGGCGCCGTGGCTGGCCTTGCAGGAACGGGGCATCGTCATCCGCTGGTGGGATATTGAGCCGACCGATTGCACGCTACCGCTGTCTCAATTGGAGGAGCTGCTCAGCCCACGCACCCGTCTGGTCGCCGTAGGCGGTGCCAGCAATGCCGTGGGGACGGTTAACCCCATCGCGGCCGTGGTGGAGCGGGCCCATGCCGTGGGCGCCTGGGTTTTTGTGGATGCCGTCCACCTGGCGCCGCACTTCCCCATCGACGTGCAGGCTTTGGGCTGCGATTTCCTGGCCTGCTCGGCCTACAAGTTCTACGGACCCCATGTCGGCATCCTCTGGGGACGGTATGAGCTGCTTGACCGCATCCCGGCCTACAAGGTCCGGCCGGCCGAGGACCATCCGCCCGGCAAATGGATGACCGGTACCCAGAACCACGAGGGTTTGGCCGGGACAACGGCGGCCATCGCCTATCTGGCCTGGTTAGGCGAAACCTTTGGCCATGATTATGTCAAGCAATTTCCGCACCTGAGCGGGCGGCGTCTGGCGCTCAAGACCGGCCTGGCCGTGATCGGCGCCTATGAGCGCGAACTGTTCCGCCACCTGCTCGAGGGGCTGCGGACGATTCCCGGCCTCACCCTCTACGGCATCGGCGAGCCGACGCGGTTGCACGAACGGGCGCCAACGGCGGCCATTCGCCTGGCATGTCTCAGCCCGCAAGAAGCCTCTGCCCGTCTGGCAGCCCACGGCATCGCCACCTATGCCGGCCACTTCTATGCCGTCCATCTCATCGAACGCTTGGGGTTGAGCGAGCACGGCGGTGTCTTACGGGTCGGTCTCAGCCATTATAACACCCACGCTGAGGTAGACCGGCTGTTAGAACTTTTGGAGGATTGGAGTTTTTGACATGGCGTAGCTTCTGTGGTATGTTTGATTTATCATCCCGTCCCGTACACTCATCGTATTTCATGGCTCTCGTTCATCCTTATCTGTTAACGATTCATCACAAAGAAGCCATGTGTTTGCCGCCGATGTCGGCAAGCATCGCATTTGCGCGCATATTTCGCCCGCTTTCGTCGAATTCGGTCAAGATACGTTAAAAAATTCTTTACCGATATAAATCTTTTTGGCGAGAGCGGGCAATTTGCCCGCTCTTTGCTTGGCAGCACGTTTCCCGTGCCCGCATCGGGCTCACCGTCCCGTTAGCAACAGCTCTGCCGATGGCCTGTCCCGGCCAGGAGCGGAAGCCATGACCGTCCTCTTGTTGAATGCCACCTACGAACCTTTGGCCGTCATCAGCCGCCAACGCGCGCTCTCCCTGCTCCTGCGCGGCCGTGTGGATGTGGCAACCGATCAGACCATCACGGTTGTGGGGCCGAGCACGACCTTCAAAATTCCCACCGTACTGCGCCTGCGACGGTATGTGAATGCCCCCTCGCGCGAGGCGCGCTGGAGCCGCAAGGGCGTCTTGCGCCGCGATGGCTATCGCTGTATCTACTGCGGCGCGCAGGTCGGCGACGTGCGCGATGGGCGCGTGTTGACCAAAGAGGACTTCGGCGTCGATCACCTCATTCCCCGCAGCCGGGGCGGTAAAAACACCTGGGGCAACACCGCCTGCGCCTGTGCGGCCTGCAACCATCGCAAGGGCGGCCGCACGCCTCATGAGGCCGGCATGAAACTGCGCTGGGAGCCGAAGACCCCACGCGTCAACTACCTCATCCTCTCCGGCGACATCCCCGAGGCCTGGAAAATCTACCTGCGCTTGTGAGCGCGCCCCTGCCGCGCCCTGCCCCACCCCGTTGTGGCCTCGCCTGCGGCGACGACCAAGGGAAGGCGAAAACGGCCAGGGTGGGTCAGCCGTGCTGTCAAAAGGCCAACGACCGTTGGCCGGCGGCCGGCAGGGTACCGACTCCGGCCAGGTGATGGGCCAGGCGCGTGGGCTCAGGCAGACGAAAGCCGCGACAACAAGCCAGGACCAAGGCCACGGCATGGGCGATGTCCATGCGATGCCCCGGCGACACATAAACCGGCTTGACGCCGGACCGGGTCCGCACAACGGCGCCGATGACCTGCGCGGGATCCTGCTCATCGTACAACCAGACCCAATCGCCGCGCTGCGGACCGGGTTCCTGATGACGACCGTAGAGCCGTGACTTGGCTACACCGATGGTAGGGCAATCGAACCAGAGGCCCATCTGTGCGGCAATGCCCAATCGTCGGGGATGGGCGATGCCCTGGCCGTCGAACAAGAGCACATCGGCGCGATGGTCGAGCCGCTCCCAGGCCGCCAAAATCGCCGGACCTTCCCGGAAGCCGAGCAGGCCGGGGATGTAGGGAAAAGCCACCGGAGTCTCGGCCACGGCTGCCGTCACCGGTGTCAATTCAGGATAGCGCAGCACGACGATGGCGCTCCGGGCGATCTCGCCCTTGACGGCCACGTCCACCCCACCCACGAAGGTCACAGGCCGATCGTCCCAGTCCAGGACGAGGCGCGCAGCCAGCTCGCCCTGAAGCCGCTTGGCTTCGGACACGCTCAGAGCCCAGGCATGCAAGGCAGGAGGCATGGCTGCGGCCTCGCTCAGGGTTGCGGAGCGGGCACAAACAACTCCTGACCGGGGCGAATGCGGTTATCGGGCAGGCAATTCGCCTGACGAAGCTGCGCCGGTTGCAGGCGATAGCGCCGTGCCAGCAGACGAAGGGTCTCGCCCCGGCGCACGACAATGGGCACCCATCCTGCCGGCGGGCGACAGGCGTCGGTCGGAACCGTCGGCGTCGGGGAGGGGGACGGTGTTGGTGATGGCACCGGCGTCGGCGTCCAGATGGCAAAGGGCGTGGGTACCTCGATGGGTCGGGTGACCACAGGCGACGGTGTGGGCGGCTCCTCCGGATCCGGCGGCAGCGCCGTGGCATGGCCCGACACCGTCGTGGCCGTCGGCGTGGGCGTGGTCGCGACAACGGAGGGGCCTGGTTGCCCGGCGCGCAGGATGCGCAGCC
>JBBINH010000058.1:0-17705 GCA_037443945.1 Caldilineales bacterium | reverse complement strand
CAACAACCCCCTCTTCCTCCGCGACACCCGCCCCGCCAGCGAAGCCCGCTATCGCACCCGCTTCCGCTTCCATCCCAACGCCATCGCCATGGCCGACGGCGATGCCCACACCCTCTTCGCCGCCCGCCAGGGCAGCACCGAGGTCTTCCGCCTCCTTTTCCGTCGCAAAGGGAGCAACTATCAGCTCCGTAGCCAGGTCCGCACCGATGCCTCCACCTGGACCTCCACCGCCTGGTACACCATCGCCAACGCCGCCCAGGTCATCGAGATCGAATGGCAGGCGGCCACGGCCCCCGGCGCCAACAACGGCCTCCTGCGCTTCTGGCTCAACGGCAGCCTGCGCCGGACCCTGAGCGGCATCGACAACGACACCCGGCGGGTGGACGAGGTGCGGCTGGGGCCGCAGGCCGGCATCGATAGCGGCACCCGCGGGGTCATGTACCTGGACCATTTCGAGTCGTGGCGACCGTGATGGTGAACGTCACCCGCAAATCCGCCGGCAGGTTCTAAGACCTGCGCCAGAAAGAGCGATCCGTCCCCGATGTCGTCTCGCCGACAACGCCTGCTTTTGTTCCTGCCGCGGCTGGCAGTCCTGTGGGCCGTTGATGCCGTCGCCCTCTGGATAACGGCGCTGGTGGTGCCCGGAGTACGTCTGCAGGAGGCCGATGGTGTCCCGGCCTGGATCTGGGCGACCCTGGCGGCTTTGCTCCTGGGGGCCATCAATTTTCTTCTGCGTCCGCTGGTCCTGCTCATGGCCCGGCCGTTCGGTTTCATCTGGCTCTTCGGCCTGGGCCTGTGGCTCAACGGTCCCATGCTTTTGTTGACGGCGATGGTATTGCCCGGCTTTGTCATCACCGGTTTTCCTCCTGCCCTCGTGGCCACCCTGGTCTTTGCCGCCGTCAACGTCGTGCTCACCAATCTGCTTGAGATCGACGAAGAAGGCTCCGTGTATCAGAGTCGAATCGAGCGCCAGGCAGCACGACAACGGCCTTCCTGGCTTCGGGAACCCGGCATCGGTCTGGTGGTGCTCGAAATCGATGGTCTGAGCTATCATCATCTGCAACGGGCGTTGGCCACAGGTAAGGCGCCCACGCTGGCACGCCTGATGGCGGAAGAGGGCTATCGCCTCAGCCGCTTTGATTGTGGTCTCCCTTCGCAAACATCCGCCAGCCAGGCCGGAATCCTGTTCGGCGAGAATTTCGATATTCCCGCCTTTCGCTGGTACGACAAACGTCGGCAAAAGCTCTACATCTCCCGGAATGACGCGGCCGAACTCAATGCCCGTTACGCTCGCGGTCAGGGCCTTTTGCGAGGGGGTTCCAGCATCGACAACATGTTCAACGGCGATGCCGCCAAATCGTTGCTCACCCTGGCCGACCTGCGCACCGCCGACGGCGAGCAGAAGCGCCGCCGGGCCGAGGACATGTATCTGCTTTTGCTCAGCCCCTACTTCTTGACCCGCACCGTGGTTTTGGGCCTGGCTTATGTCGGACGCGAGCTGTGGGAAGCCTTTTGCCAATGGCGCCGCCGGGTTTATCCCCGCATCAATCGCCTGAGCCGATGGTATCCCTTTGCCCGTGCAGCCACCTCGGTCCTAGTGCGAGATCTGGCCACGAACCTGGCCATCCTCGACATCGTGCGTGGGGTTCCCGCCATCTACGTCACCTGGCCGGGCTATGACGAAGTGGCCCACCACGCCGGTCCCTGGTCGCGCGATGCCTTTGCCGAGCTGAGCCGTCACGATCGCTGCATTGCGCGCATCCACCATGCCATCCTCCACAAAGCCCCGCGACCTTATCATCTGATCATCCTCTCCGATCACGGGCAATCCTGGGGTCCCACCTTCAAGATGCGCTACGGGCTGAGCCTGAGGGACTTTATCGAACGGCATCTGCCCCCGGGTGTCGTCGTGACCGAGACGGTCGGCGGTGATACCGGCGTGACCGCCCTGGCCGCCATGGAAGCCGAGTTGGAGAACGTGGAGGCGCAGGGCATAACCGGGAACATGGGGCAAGCGGTGACCCATCGCGGTCGTCGCCTGCTCGACCGCAGCATCGCCGAGCAAGAAGCCCCCTGGGAACCGCGGCCGGCTCAGGTCATCGTCTGTGCCAGCGGCAATCTCGCCCATGTCTACTTCGATCTCCATCCGGGCAAGGTTACCCTGCCGGAGCTGGAAGCAACCTATCCCGGCCTGATCGCCGCCCTGGTAGCCCACGAGGGCATCGGGCTTGTTTGCGGCTATGACGACGATGGCCTGCCCATCGCCCTGGGCAAGCGTGGTTGTCATCATCTCGTCACCGGTGTGGTCGAGGGCGAGGATCCCCTCCTGCCCTATGCGCCAACCCACGGACCCGGTGCGGCCACGATCGCCACGCGCGCCTGGCAACTGGCCCGCGTGCTGAGCTTCCCCGGCTCCGGGGATCTGATGATCATCAGCACCCTCTACCCCGACGGCACGGTGGCCGCATTTGAAGAACTGATCGGCAGCCATGGCGGCCTTGGCGGCGAACAAACGGATGCGTTTATCTTGCATCCGCCCTACGTCCAGGTCCCCGGCACCCGCAATGCCGCCGACCTGTTTCCCATCCTCAACCGGTTGCGCACAGGCGAGACGACCTCGGTCCGTCCGACCACAGAGGAGCTCGCCCCGGTCGTGTCGGCGCCCGTTCTGATCGGTTCGCACGAAGCCGAAAGCTAGATTTTATGTAAAGTTCAACGGCGATTCTCGGCTCATGCGTTCCAAAACCCACAACGCCTGACAGGAAGGTCATAACGAAGCGGTGGGCACGACCGATGGTATGGGATGGGTAAGCGTTGACAACGGCACCGAATCCGGCTAAAGTGCCTGGAAGACACGACGGCTTCGCCTGCTTCCGGCATCCTCTCGAGCCTATCCCAGGCCGACCGAGAACATGGTGGCGGCAAGCCCGCCGTTTGCACGGGCCGGTCACCGATGTACGGCCGGTTGCCCGAGCTTGGCCATCCTCAAGACGATTTCGTCTACCCCACGTTATCTGCTACCGATTCATGACCGTCCGTATCCTCATTATCGAAGACGATCCATCCATCGGCAAGCTCTTGCGTCGTGCGCTCGTGCTCGAGGGCTATACGGTCGAATGGGCCACAACCGGTCCGGAGGGCCTGCGCCTTTTCAAGCAAGCGACGCCCGACCTGGTCATCCTCGATCTCATGCTGCCCGAACTCGACGGTATCGAGGTCTGTTGTCGCCTACGGGAGACGAGCCAGGTGCCTATTCTCATGCTGACAGCCCGCGATGCGGTTGAGGATCGCGTCCTGGGCCTGGACAGCGGCGCCGACGATTACGTGGTCAAGCCCTTCGACGTGGATGAGCTGCTGGCGCGCCTGCGCGCCCATCTGCGTCGCACCCAACGCGATCGCTCCACGCAGCCGGTGTTGCGGTTTGCCGACCTGGTGGTGGATACGGCCTCACGCTCGGTGCGGCGCGGCCAGCGGGAGATCGAGTTGACCGCGCGCGAATTCGATTTGCTCGTCCTCTTCATGCGCCATCCCAATCAGGTCCTCACCCGGAGCCAGATTTACGATGAAATTTGGAACTATGACTTTGGCGGTGAATCCAACATCATCGAAGTCTACATCCGCTACTTGCGCACGAAACTGGAGGCCGGGGGCGAACCGCGTCTGATTCACACCAAGCGCGGGATCGGCTATATCTTGCACGAGTGAGCCCGCGCGGCGGCAAGAGGGCGATCCTCATGTCCTTTCGCCTGCGACTCACCCTCTGGTACACGGCTCTGCTGGCCGTCTTGTTGGTGTTAATCGTCGTTATGGCGAGCTCGCTTGTGCGCGCCAGCGTGATGCAGGATATCGACAACAACCTCAAACGCCAGGGCGATCAGATTGCCCGCCTTCTCCAGGCGGGCGCCCCTCGCGGATCCCTGGCCGCCATCTTGACGGCCAGAGCCGACGACGTGGTGCCGCCGGGGGTGTATGTCATCGTGCGCGATCGCGACCGCCGGCTTATCTACCGCTCCGACAACCTGGCCAACCGGCTCATCGTCTTTCCCGAAACCTACCGTGAACAGGCCTGGCAGGGTCGCAGCGGCTTCTACACAACGCCCTTCGGTCAACCGGGCGAGCTGCGCGTGTACTTTACCCCGGTCGTTTTCGGCGGCGAGACCATTGCTGCCGTCCAGGTCGCGCGTCTGCTCACAGGCGAACAGGCCCTCCTACGCCAACTGGTGGGCAACCTGTTCTGGATCATCGTCGTGGCTCTGGGCCTGGGTGCGGCTGTGGGCTATTGGCTGGCCGGTGTGGCCCTGCGGCCCATTCAAGAGGCCACGGCGACGGCCCTGGAGATCACCCGCACGGGCCGTCTTGATCGCCGCGTCCCCATCGCCCACCCGCGCAACGATGAGATCGGCATCCTGATCAACACCTTTAACGAGATGCTGGCGCGATTGCAGGAGCTGTTTGAAAAACAGCGGCGCTTTTCGGCCGATGTCTCGCACGAATTGCGCACACCGCTAACCACCCTCCTGGGCAACATTGCCCTCCTCAAACGGTGGGAGACCCTGCCGGCAGCGGAACGGATGGAGATGCTGGCAGAAATGGAAGTCGAAGCCGAGCGTATGCGGCGGATGATCGCCGATCTCCTCTTGCTCGCCCAGACCGATGCCGATCGCGTTCTGGTGCGGGAACGGGTCGAACTCGATACGTTGTTGTTGGAGGTCTATCACCAGGCCCGGCGTCGGGCCGAAGGCCGCGAGATCGTCCTGGTGGGGGAGGAACAGGCCGTGGTGATGGGCGATGCCGAGCGTTTGCGGCAGATGTTGGTGAATTTGGTGAACAACGCCATTCAATACACACCGTCCGGCGGTCGTATCGAGCTGAGCCTGCGCTGTGTGGGCAACCAGGCCGAGATCATGGTTAGCGATACCGGACAGGGCATCGCGCCCGAGGATTTACCCTACATTTTCGATCGCTTCTATCGAGCCGATAAGGCCCGTTCGCGTGCAGCAGGCGGCACCGGCCTGGGGCTCTCCATCGTCAAGTGGGTGGTCGAGGCTCATGGAGGCGAGATCGATGTCCAATCCCAGGTGGGCAAGGGTTCGAGCTTTCGGGTGCGGTTGCCGTTGGCCGAAGCCCGTTATCCCATGGCGACACCAGCGCCCGCCGATAGGGCTCCGGCGGACTGATGCTCACCCCGGCTCTGCTCCACTGGTTACAAGGGGATGAAGCCGCGACCTGGCTGGAGACTCTGACGGCGACACCTCCCGATGACACGGGTCTGCTCGGCGTCCTGACCCGTCTGCGGTGCCATTTTGGGCCCGAGCAAGCGGCCGCCCTGGTGGAAATGGCCCGTCTGCGCCGGCGGGGCCGGGCCAAATTCGGCGAACAGGCCCAACGTCTCTTTTTCAGTCGCGAGCTGTTGGAGCAGGCCAGTCCGCTGCCGGTGGCAGCCCATACGGCCGCCCGCTTTGCCGACCGACCCTGGGTAGCCGATCTGGGTTGCGGTCTGGGGGCGGATAGCCTCGCTCTGGCTGCGGTGGGGCCTCAGGTCCTGGCCCTTGACCGGTCTGAGCTGGCCCTGCACCTGACGCTCCTCAATGCCCGGGCCTGTGGTCTGAGCGATCGCATCCATCCCGTGCGTGGGGACATCACCCAACCCTGCTGGCGGTTGCCGACGGCCTGGGCCGATCCCACACGACGCCGAGAAGCCGCGGGAGTAACAAGGCGGGTCTTCGATCCGGAAGGGTGGCAGCCGCCCCTCTCGGCCTTGCTCGCCCTGCAGGCCATCACACCCGATATGGGCTTGAAGCTGGCGCCGGGCCTGCCCCACGATCGCATCCCTCCCGAGGCCGAGGCCGAGTGGATCAGCCTGGACGGCGAGCTGAAAGAGGTTGTGCTATGGCTGGGGGGTCTGGCGCGCGGGGCCGTGCGTCGTGCCACCCTCCTCCCGACCGGGGTCGAGATCGTCGCCGCCGGTGCTGTGGCGCCGGTGCGACCGCCCGGCGCCTGGCTGTATGAACCCGATCCGGCCGTCATTCGCGCCGGCGCCGTCGGTGATGTGGCCGTGCGCCTGGGCTTAGGGCAACTGGATCCGACCGTGGCCTATCTTTCGGGCGATGCGATCCCGGCAACCCCTCTTGTCCGAGGCTGGCCTGTTCTGATCCATTTCCCCTTCGATCTCAAAACCCTCAATCGCCGTCTGCGCGCGATCAACGGCGATGTGGTCGCCGTCAAAAAGCGCGGTTCACCCCTTGACCCCGAAGCGTTGCGGCGTCGTCTCCGCCGTCGGCCCGGCGGCCGCCCTGTGATCGTCGTCCTGACCCGCGTGTTCGGTCGTCCCTGGGTGCTTATCGTCGAGGCGGCAGCCGCTTCTGCTGTCGCCGATGCACATCCCGGAACTCGCTCCGCCTGAACCCGCTGGCCTGCTGTCAGAGGGCCGACTAGGGGACGGTGCGCGGCATCCCGGAGTAATCGACCAACCCGGTCGCCGACTTGACAGAAGGTGCCCGGGTTTGATAGGATGCGTGTCCCGTATTGACCGACCGGTCGGTCAGTATCGTCGAAGTCATCTTGATACGGAGGTCTCTGTGTCGATCACCGACAGTCGCTCTCGCAACCGCATTTTGCTCATCCTTTTCCTCGGTGTGCTCATGGGGGCGCTCGATATTGCCATCGTAGCGCCCGCTTTGCCCGCCATCCAGCGGACTTTCGAGGTGAACGATCGCAACCTGGCCTGGGTGTTTACGACGTACGTGCTCTTCAACCTTATCGGCACGCCGTTCATGGCCAAGCTGGCCGATATCAAGGGGCGGCGGCCGGTGTATATGCTCGATGTGGGTCTGTTCGCCCTGGGCTCCTTGCTCGTTGCCCTGGCGCCGGGTTTTGCCCTTTTGCTGGCCGGTCGGGCCTTGCAAGGGTTCGGCGCCGGCGGCATTTTCCCGGTGGCCAGCGCCGTTATCGGCGACACTTTCCCACCGGAGAAACGAGGCAGCGCGCTGGGGATGATCGGCGCCGTCTTCGGGCTGGCTTTTCTCATCGGCCCGGTGCTGGGCATTGTCATCCTGCGTTTCGCCGGTTGGCCCTGGCTGTTTTTGATCAATTTGCCCATCGCTCTGATCGTCATCCTGGCGGCTGCCCGTTATCTAACCACCGGTGTCCCGGCGCAACGCCGGCGTTTTGACGCCGTGGGCATGGTCATCATCGGCACCAGCCTGGCGACGCTGACCTACGGCATCAATCAGATCGACACGGCCCGTTTTGCTCGGAGCATCACCTCGCCCACGGTCTGGCCGTTCCTCCTCGTGGCCGTGCTGTTGTTGCCGGTATTTGCGATCGTGGAACGGCGGGCCGAGGACCCCATTTTGCGGGTGGGGTTGTTCCGGCGTCGTCAGATCGCGGTCGGCAGCGGTCTGGCCATGGGCGCCGGTCTGGGTGAGGCCGCCGTTGTCTTCGTCCCGGCCCTGCTGGTGGCCGCCTTTGGGATCAGCGAATCCCAGGCCAGCGCCCTGCTGCTGCCCGCAGTGCTGGCCATGGCCGTCGGTTCGCCTCTGGCGGGTCGTCTGCTTGACCGTTTCGGTTCCCGGCCGGTGGTCTTTTTGGGCGCCGCCCTGGTTGCCGCCGGTATGTTGGTGGTGGGCCTGGCCACCTTGAGCTGGGGGGTGTTCTATGCCGGGGCGCTGCTGGTCGGTCTGGGTTTGGGCATCTTGCTGGGTGCGCCGCTACGCTATATCATGCTCAACGAAGCGCCGCTCGCTGACCGGGCCTCGGCCCAAGGCGCCCTTACCCTCTTCACCTCGACCGGCCAGCTCATCGGCGGCGCTTTGGTCGGCGCCGTGGCGGCCTCGGCCGGTGGGGGTGTGACAGGGTATCAGAGTGCCTACACCGTGGTCGGTGCCGTGGCCGTGGTTCTGGCCCTGCTGGCCCTGGCCCTCAAGAGCCGGGCCGAGGAACTGGCCACCGTGCACCGCAACGAGGCCGTGGGCACCTCGGCCTGAACACGTCGCCGTCGTTTTGCATCGTTCCCATCGTCGTTTTCCCATCGTTCCCGTCTTCGCTTCGCCTATGTACACCTTCTTCCTCGCCCTGCATAACCTCTTACGCTGGCTTGTCGTCATCGCGGCCGTGATCGTGCTTGTTCGCGCCGTGCTCGGACTGCGCGGGGGCCGGGCATGGTCCGCGACCGATGATCGGTCAGGCCTGCTCTATCTCCTCAGCATGGACCTGCAACTGCTGGTAGGGTTGGTCTTGTTCTTCGTGCTCAGTCCCCTAACCGGCCTGGCGCTGACGAACATCGCCGCCGCCATGGAAGACGCTAACACCCGCTTTTTCGTGGCCGAGCATTTCCCCTATATGTTGGTAGCCGTGATTCTGGCCCATGTCGGACGCAGCCGTGTTCGTCGGGCCACCGAGGACCGCATCCGTTTCCGCCGGACGTTGCTCTGGCTGGGCTTATCGTTCCTGATCGTCCTCATCGCCATCCCCTGGCCTTTCTTGAGCTACGGTCGCAGTCTGCTACCGCGCTTCTGAGGGGTCATCGGCAAGCCGGAGATGGCGGTGAGGAGGAGGCTATCTCCGGCTTGCGCTTTTGGGGATCGCCATTGCTTGACAGAGGCCTATGAGTTTTATAGAATCTGGCGAAACTTTCTGTAGATTTTGATTCCTTTCGCCAGGCTCAGACTATGACCGCTGCGACATCTTCCTCCGATCCCGTACCGTCCTTCAGCATAGGGCGCTCGCTCAAGCTGGGTACCTTTCACATCGGCTCTTCGTTGACCGACTTGCTGACCTCGGCCGTGTGGAACCGTATCCTCATTGCCGATCTCGGCATTGCCGCCTGGCCGGTAGCGCTGCTGACCAGCGTGCGTTATCTCCTGTCCCCGCTGACGCTTTGGGCCGGTTATCAATCGGATACCCGACCGCTGTTCGGCAGCCGCCGTATCGCCTACATCTGGCTGGGCCGTTTGTTGATGTTGCTCTCGTTGCCTTTGTTGCCCCTCTCGTTGGCGGCGCTGGGCCATGATAGTCGTTCGGTGTCGGGCTGGATCCTGGCCGTGCTTTCGTTCTTGCTCTACGGCATCGGCACCCTCATCTCGGGGGCGCCGTTTCTGGCTCTGGTGCACGATAGTGCGCCCTATGCCCGCCGCGGCCAGGTTATCAGCATCGTGCAAACCTTTCTGGTGGCGAGCTTCGCCTTCGGCGGTTTTCTTTACGGTCGTCTCTTGCCCGATTGGGATTATGCCCGGTTCTGGCGTCTGGTCCTTTTCGCCATGATCGGGGCTTTCTTCTTCTGGGTGTTTTCGGTGTGGGGCGAAGAAAAGCATTTGCCCGACGCTCCCACCCCGGCGGCGGAGCGGCCTCCTCTGCGGCGGGTCTTGGCCGATATCTTCGGCGATCGGCGCACCCGGCGCTATGCCTTGTTTTTGGGCGCCTCGGCCTTTTTTGCCTTCATGCAGGACACCATGCTGGAGCCGTTCGGCGGCGACGTGTTCGGCCTGAGCGTGGGCGAGACCACCCGTTTCAATGCCTATTGGGGGATAGGCGTGTTGTTGGCGATGGTCATCACGGCCGCCCTCACGCGGCGGCGGCGTCCCGATCAGCAGGTGGGAACCACGGCCTGGGGTCTGGCGTTGTTGGCGACCTCGCTGGTGTTCCTCAGTCTGGCTTCGGTCTTGGTCCTGCCGGATTTGATCCGGCCGGTGCTTTTCGGTTTCGGCGTCGGCTTCGGCATTTTCACGGTCGGGGGCGTCAGTCTCCTCATGGCCATGAGCAAACCGGAGCAGGCAGGCAGTTATCTGGCCCTCTGGAGCATGTTACAGCTTGTCACCCGAGGCTTCGGCATTTCGATGGGCGGTGTTGTCCGCGACGTAGCGCTGCAACTCACCGGTGCTTTCAACAGTGCTTATGCCGTCCTCTTCGCCGTCGAAGCCCTGGGCCTTTATCTGTGCATCTATCTGCTTGTGCGGGTCAACGTGCCCGGCTTCGCCCGGCAACAAGGCCCCCTGAGTGCCACGACGCTACTGGCCGCCGCCGATGGTCCCTGACCCTATGGCTACCGATATTCGTCAGCGCTGCCTGGAAGAAGCGACCCGTTTGTTTGTGACCCACGGCTATCACGGCATCGCCATGCGCGAGATCGCCGAACGGGTGGGTGTCTCGAAAGCGAACCTGTACCATCATTTCCGCGACAAGGAGGCGCTCTTCCTGGCCGTGCTGGAAGCCAATCTGGCCCGGCTGGATGACATCGTCCAGGAGGCACGGCGCCAGGAGAGCACCCCGCGCGGCCAGATCACCCACATTCTCCTGGGTCTGGCCGCCTGTGCGCCGGAACAGCGCGCCATCATTCGCCTGGCCGACCAGGAGCTAAGCCAGATCAGCCCGGAAGCCCAACGCACGTTTGCGCGTCTTTATCACGAACGCTTTACCGGGCCCATCGAGGCCATCCTGAGCGAAGGGATAGCCACGGGCGCGTTGCGGCCTGTCGATGTGCAGTGCGCCACCTGGGCCTTGTTGGGCATGGTTTATCCCTTCTTCCACCCCACAGCCGCCGAGGTGCCGCCGCCGACGACCGCCACCATCGAGTTGCTTGTTTCCATTTTCTTCGACGGCCTGGTCCCGCGCACGGGGTTGGGTTGAACCGTCGTTGGCGATCAACCGATCGGGCAGGCAGGGATTGTCTCTGCCTGCCCTTTTCGTTCAAGGGGCAAACTGATAATCCCAACCGAAATCGATGCCTGTGACCGGGTTGATCCCATCCACCGTCACCGTCTGCGCACCCTGGCCGTCGGGTGGGTAAGTCCACACTCCGGGGATAAAAATGGGCCGATTGTAGGGCGAGAGGACGTCAATCGAAACGCAGTAGGTGCCGGCAGCCAGCCCACGGAAGACATAGGCGCCTTCGGCATCGGCCAAAACGGTTTGCAGGCCGGTGGACGGACAAGGGCCTGCCCCCAGGCTGACCTCCATGCCGGCGATGGCAGGTTCGCCGTCATCGTAGCGGCCGTTGGCCTGATAGGTTCCTGCCGCCGTCAGCAGACAACCGGGCGGCGGTGTGGCCGGTGGTGCTTCACCGGGGCGGCCGAGCGCACACATGTCATGCCAGACCCGGCCACCGATGCTCGAGCCTTCGGCGGTGGGAGAGGGCGTTGCGCTTGTGGGGACCGTAATGAGCACCCAAAACGCCTCGGTGCCCTGACGACCGAGGCCGAAACGGGTACCGTCGGTCGCCTGCAGCTTCCAGAAGCCTTGATAGGTGCCGCGGGTCAGGGGGGCGACCAGAGTCACGGACAGGTCCACGGTGGCGCCGGGCGGGACCGTGCCTGTCAACGGGACCCGGTCAGGTCCCTGCATGGCCTCACCGCCATCGAACACCAGAGCGTAACCGGCATCCCAGACACAGGTGCCGTCGTTGCGCAGCCGCCAGGTTTTGATGAAGGTCGTACCGGGAGCGATGCGGGTCCGATCGGGCACGGTGACGTCGCGCACAAAACCGACGCGATGTGCACAGATGGCGGTGGGTGTCGGCGCCACAGCGGCCGGACGGGTATCGGCACGGACGACGGTGCCGCTGCGGTCGGTACGATAGAAGTAGGAACGTCCGTCCACCTGCAGCTCGAGGCGATAGCCGGGCGTGAGGACCTGGGCGCACACTTCATCGGGCGCCGCCAGGCCCAGGCAGGCATCGGGCCATGCGGCTTCCTCGACGGCCACGACGGCGATCTGCCCGGCAGGAACCCGGAGCAACGTGGCCAGATCGGCCCGGGCGCCGTCGACCGCGCTTTGCGCCTCGGCCGGCAGAGGAGGAGCCGATGCCGGCGCGGCCACCGTCGGCGTCGGCGTGCTGACGGGCTCAGGAGTCAGGAGGACGTTGTCCGCGGTCAGCTCAAAGCGTCTGCCGACGCCGTTGACGAGCACGGTGTACACGCCTGCGGGCAGGCCGACGACATCAAGAGGGATGCTCGTCTCGTAGGGAACAAGCGCCTGTTCGCAAGTGTTCGTCTCGTTGCGGAGCATGGCGAGGGTCACGATGAAAGCATTGCCCTCCCGGGTGATTTCCGGTTCGGCCAGAAGCGCACAGCGATCGGGGAGGTTGCCGCGCACTTGCACGCGCACCTGCACCGGGAAGGATTCGAGCACCAGGATATCCACCGTATCGACCGGCGCCGGACCGGCAGGGGCAGGCGTACCGCCATCGCCGACGGGCGTGGGACCGCGGCCGAGGCAGGCGGTCATCAGCACCGAGGCCAAGACAAGCAAGCAAAACACGCGCATCATGAAAACGTCTCCGGACAAGAGATGAAACCGCACCTGCTCCCCACCTTGCCGTCAAAACGCCGGTGCCAGCCCGGCCTGGGCCATGACCTGTTCCCAGGCGGCGATGGCCGTGGCGGTTTGTGCGGGCGAGAGAGGCGCCAGCGGCGCTCGCGGCTCACCGGCAAGCAGGCCTCGATGGGCGGCCACGGCTTTGATCCCGGCAATGCCGAAAGGCCGCATGGTGTGGGCAAAACCGATGATCAGACTCTGCCACCGCGCGGCCTGGTCTAGATGACCGTCCCGGACGGCCCGACCGATCCCGAGCAGGATTTCGGGGACGATGTTGGCCAGGGCGGTAATGCTGCCGGCCGCACCCAGGCTGAGCGCCGGGAAGATCAGGGTGGGACTGCCGGCAAAAACGGCAAAATGGGGTATCCGGGCCTGGATCTGAAGGGCTAACCGGTTGAAATCGCTGCTGGAATCCTTGATCCCGACGATGTTGGGATGGGTGGCCAGTTCGAGGATAAGGTCGACGGGAAGGTCATACGCCGTATACGGCGATACGCTGTAGAGCAGCACGGGGATGGGGCTGTGATCGGCCAGATAGAGGTAATGGCGGCGTTGCGCGGCCGTATCCCCGCGAGTGTAGTAGACCGGCGTCACGACCAGGGCGGCATCGGCGCCCTCGTCGGCGGCCTCCTGGAGATAGCGCAGGGCCGTGCTCGTGCTTTCGGCGCCGCACCCGACCAGAAAAAGCCGTTCCGACGGTATGACCCGCCGGGCGGCGGCCAGCAGGGGCCGGCGTTCCTCGTCGGTAAGATAGACGTACTCGCCGGTGCTGCCGAAAACGAGCACGCCATCCAGACCGCTCTGCAACCAGCGCTCGATGTTGGCCGCCATGGCGCCGGGATCGGCTTTGCCGTTCCCAAACGGGGTGATACAGGCGGGGAGAATGCCGCCGAGCAACGGAGACGAAGCGTTCATCGAAAGTCAGGACGAATTGACGGGGTAGGAGAAGCTCGGGTAAAGTACACAGGCATTCTAACAGGCCCTTTCGCTCTTGTCACACAACGAGGTCTGCACGTGTACTCCCTCATCGATCTCCGTTTTCAGGATTGCCCCGAAATCATCGCCGCCTATGTGATACCCGGCCCGACCGGAGTGGCGCTGGTGGAAACGGGTCCCGGCACCACCGTGGACCGGCTCGAAGCCGGCCTGGCGCAACTCGGTCTGCGTTGGCGCGATATCACCGATGTGCTCGTCACCCACATCCATCTGGACCACGCCGGTGCGGTCGGCCGTATTGCCGGCGCCACCGGCGCGCGCGTCTATGTCCATCCCGTAGGCGCGCCTCACCTCATCGATCCTACGCGGCTGCTGGCCTCGGCCCGTCGACTCTACGGCGAGCAGATGGAAACCCTCTGGGGCGAGTTTGTCCCTGTGCCGGCCGCGCAAGTGCAGGTGGTCGAGGAGGGCGAGTTGAGGACGAACGCCGGTCTGCGTTTTCGCGCCGTTGATACCCCCGGCCATGCCCGGCATCACCATGCCTATCTCCTGGATGGCCTGTGCTTTACCGGCGATATCGCCGGCGTTTGCCTGCCCAACCAACGCCACATCCGTTTGCCCACACCGCCGCCCGATATCGACCTGGAAGCCTGGCAGGCCAGCCTGAAACGGCTGCAGGCGCTGCGACCCGATGCCCTCCTCCTCACCCACTATGGGCCGGTCGCCTCCGATCCGTTACAGCATCTCGAAGCCGTGGGCGAGCGGTTGCAGGCCGTGGCCGCTTTTGTCTATCGGCACTGGCAGGCAGGCGCATCGACCGAGGCCATGACCGCCGCCTACAGCGCCTGGGTGGCCGAACAGGCCGTCGCCGAAGGGGCCGATGCCGAGGCCGTCCATCGCTACGAAGTGATTGTGCCCTCGTCGATGGAGATTTTGGGTTTGGTGCGCTACTTTGAAAAGGGGGGCAGATGGGTGGCGACGGGCCGATGAATCCCCCAATCCGGGCTCGTAGCGTCATACCCGTGTTACCTGCGACCGTTGGCTGCATCTAACGTATTGAACCGATGTGCCGACCGAAGTCGGCCCTTATGGGCCTTCGGCCTCCGGTCGGCGCAGGCCGACGCCCGGCACCATGCGCTCAGAGAGGTGGATTTCCAATCAGCGCACGGCGGCAAGCAGCCGGGTAGATCATGAGCATACGCAGGAAAACAGCCATGTCCAAGGCCACCAAACCCTCCCAGCCACGTGTTATCGTTTTCAGTACCCCTACTTGTGCCTTCTGTAACGCCGTCAAGCAGTACTTTCGCCAGAAGGGCATCGTCTTCCACGATGTCGACGTCAGCCGCGATCCCGTGGCTGCCCGCGATATGGTACGCCGTTCCGGTCAACAGGGCGTGCCCGTCATCGATATCGGCGGGCGCATCGTCGTCGGTTTCGATCGTCCCCAAATCGACCGCTTGCTCGGACTCAAATAAACCTATTTTTCGAGGAGACAAGCCATGGATACGAAAAACACAACCCCTCGCATCGTGCCTCTCGGCGCACGCGTGCTGATCCAACCCCTGGAACAGGAGAACCGCACGGCGTCCGGCATTATCTTACCCGAGACGGCCAAGGAAAAACCCCAGACCGGCCCGGTGAAAGCCGTCGGCGATGACGAGGCGATCAAGGTCAAAGTGGGCGATAAGGTCCTCTTTCCCAAATACACCGGCACCGAGGTCAAACTCGACGGTATCGACTATCTGCTCATGGAAAGTCACGACATCCTCGCCCGATTGCTTGACTAGCCACCCAGCAACAATCCGACACCAAACAGAGGAGCCTCCATGAAAGCCAGCGTCATTTGGGATCACGGTCTGAGTTTTGCCGGTACCGCCGATAGCGGCTTTACCGTGCCTCTCGATGCCGATCGCACGGTTGGCGGTGAGCATGATGGTTTCCGGCCGATGGAGTTGATCGCCATCGGCCTGGCCGGTTGCACGGCGATGGACGTGATCTCGATTTTGCAGAAGAAACGCCAGCAGGTGACCGGATTCGAGGTCCACGTCTATGCCGAACAGGCCACGGAACATCCCCGGATGTTCACGACCATCCGCATCGAGTATCTCGTGCGCGGGTGCCGTATCGACCCGGCCGCCGTAGAACGGGCTATCGAGTTGTCCGAGACGAAGTACTGCCCAGGCCAAGCCATGCTGGCGAAGGCGGCCACCATCCGTCATACCTACCGGATCGTAGAAGAAGAATCGACGCAAGAGGAACAGAGCAGTCTATGAACGACTCGAATCGTCCTGCTATGGGGCTGACAACGCGTCTGGCCCTGGATTTCGAAACGGCTCTTGGGCGTGTGGTGGCGGCGCTCAAGGCCGAGGGCTTCGGCGTCCTGACCCGGATCGACGTGCACACCACGCTCCAGGAGAAACTCGGCGTTTCGTTTCGCCCCTACACCATCCTGGGTGCGTGTCATCCGCCACTGGCCTATCGCGCCCTTACCACAGCGCCGGAAGTGGGGTTGCTTTTGCCCTGTAACGTTGTCGTCGAACAGGTAGACGCCGGGGAGTGCCAGGTTGCCATCGCCGACCCCATCCAACTCCTAAGTGTGGTGGATCGACCGGAGTTGACGCCCATTGCGGCCGAAGCCCGCAGCCGCCTGGAGCGTGTGCTCGCCGCGCTGACGACAGCGGCCTGAACGGACGACATCCCGGCCCGCCAAGGCGCCGTCGGATAGGCCGCCCAACGAACACGGCCACGGCCCGCAATCACCCGGCTGCGGGCCGTTTGCGCTATAATGGCGGCCGATGGAACCGATGAGTGCCCCTTTGTTCTCCGGGTGGAACGGCGCTGCCGATGACGACCTGCTCGAGCGTATCCGCGCCGGCGACCCATCGGCCTGCGCCGAGTGCATCGAACGCTACACACCTGTCATTCGACGCCTGGCGCTACGCCTGGTCGGCGATGAGGTGGAAGCCGAGGACGTAGTGCAGGAGACGTTTCTCCATGCCTTTCGGGCTATGGCCTCGTTCGAGGGCCGCGCCGAGCTGAGCACCTGGCTGTATCGCATTGCCACCAATACCGCCAGGATGCGTCTTCGCCGCCAGCGCTCCGACTTCATCTCGATAGACGAGCTGGAGGCGGCCGACGAGGAAGGTCTAACGCCGCCCGTCCTCCACGACCCCTGTTGTCTGCCGGAGCAGGACCTGCAAACGGCCGAGACCCGGGCCGAGCTGGAGCAGGCGATCCACGAACTGCCCGAAAGCCTGCGGGTGGTGTTTATTCTGCGCGAGCTGGAGGGGCTTTCGACCGAGGCGGCGGCCGCAGTCCTGGAACTCTCGCCCGCTGTAGTCAAGACCCGCCTCCATCGGGCACGACGACGGTTGCGCGAGCGTCTGTCGTCCTATTTCCCCGAACGCGCCCTGATGCGCCGGACGCCGTAGGTTCTCCAAGCTGCCGGTCACGGCTTGCATGCTGCTTATCTTCACCGCCGACGATTTCGGCCGTTCGTCTGCCATCAACGCCGCCGTCAAGTTGGCCCATCGGCGAGGGGTGCTGACGGCGGCCAGCCTGATGGTAACCGAGCCGGCCTGGGAAGAGGCCGTGGCCTTGGCCCGCACGCTGCCGGACCTGGCCGTAGGGCTGCATGTGGTTGTGGGGGGCGGCCGGGCCGTCTTGCCGCCGAAGGACATCCCTCATCTGGTCGATGCCCGGGGTCGTTTCCCACCTGACGGATTGACCGCCGGTCTGCGCTATGCTTTCAGTGCCGTAGCCCGCCGGGAGCTGGTCCGTGAACTGACAGCCCAATTTGAACGCTTCGCCACCACCGGCCTGCCCTTGAGCCATGTGGACGGCCATATGCATCTCCATATGCTGCCGGGAGTTGTGGGAATGGTGGTCCGTCTGGCCGTCGAATTCGGCGCCGCGGGTCTGCGGGTGCCCCACGATATGCTCTGGCTGAGCTGGCGCCATGAGCGTCGAGCCGCTCTGGCCAAGCTGGGATGGACCCTGGCCTTTGCCGGTCTGCGGCAGGCACTCCGCCGTCATTGGCAAGGGACGCCACTGCGGGTGGCCGATCGTGTGTTCGGCGTTCTGCAGAGCGGACACATGGACGAGGCCTATGTGCTGCGGGTCTTGGGCTATCTAAGCACGCCGAAAGCGGCGCGAAGCATCGGGGTGGCCGAGTTTTACTTTCATCCCTCGCTGGAAGCAAGCGGGGAGAACCTGGGCCCGAATCCGGGGGATCTGGCGACGCTCCTCAGTCCGCGGCTGCGCGAGGCGCTGGCGGCGGGTGGGCTGCGGGTGACGAGCTATGCCACTCTGCGGCGGGAACGCGGGGCATTGTCGGGATAAGGCCGTCGGCATGGCGGGTGTTGGTGCGAGAGGCGGCGCCGGGCGGGAGGGGTCAGGCCGCGGCCGTCGCTGCGCCGCCCGTTTGGCCGTACGCGCGGTTTTGGGGGGGCGGCCGGGCG
>JBBINH010000057.1:0-17741 GCA_037443945.1 Caldilineales bacterium | reverse complement strand
CCGGGGGCCCGGGGGCCGCCGGCCGCACCCCAAGTCGCGCGCACGGCCAAACGCGCCCACGGCGCCATGCGCAGTCGAACCCGTAACGGAGCCGGCCTCCTACTCCAGGAAATGGGCCAGCGCCGCCGCTACCGGCTCGGCCGCCAACGGCGGTGCTATCCATCCGGCCACGCCGAGCGCCGCCGGATCGGCGTCGGCGGGCGCCGCGCTATACCCCGCCCAACGGAGCATGCTCACATCGTTATCGCCATCGCCGATGGCCAACACCTCCTGGCGCTCGATCCCCAGACGACGGCACAGCCAGGCCAGAGCAGACCCCTTGTCGGCGCCGGGCGTGGTTCCTTCGACGAAATGATGCCAGGAGCGCACAACCTCGGCGTGTGGTCCCAATTCGGCCCGCAGCGCCGCCATCAGATCGGGGATGAGCGCCTCTTGGGGATGAATGGCCATAAACTTGATCAGCCGACCGTCCAGGCGCTCCTCGGCATCGGGCACCAGACGGCCATGATGCCCAAACCAGGCCGTGTACTGTTCCGGTGGGAACACATAGCGATCGATCAGGATTTCATCCTCGTGAAAATAGGCCATGCCGGCGCCAAAACGATGGGCGATAACGGCTGCCTTGCGGGCCACATCGGTCGCCAGAGCCAGACGACGCAGGAGACGCCCATCCCGATAGCCGATCAGCGCACCCTGGGCGGCGATGATCGGCTCCGTGGTGATACCCAGACGGTCGAGAAACGGCGGCAGGGCAAAAGGCAAGCGCCCCGTGGCCAGTACCGTCAGGATGCCCCGGCGCCGGGCGCGATCCCAGGCAGCGACGGTCGCATCGCCGATGTGACCGTCACGGTCGGCCAGGGTACCATCGAGATCGCAGGCCAGCAAACGAATGACCATAGGCAATACCGGCAAAGTGAATCGCGGTCTTAGGTTTCGATCTGCACGACCCGCTCGATGCCGGCGAGGTCGGGATGGAGGGTCAGACGGGCGTGAGGAAAAGCCGCGCGCGCCAGGGCCAGAACGGCCTCCCCTTGCCCATAGCCGATCTCCAGGAAAAGAGCCCCTCCGGGCTTTAGCCGCGAGGGCGCCTGCGCCAGCAAACGACCGATCAGGTTGAGCCCATCGGCACCGGCAAAAAGGGCCTCGGGCGGCTCGAAATCGCGCACCTCGGGCATGAGCCGATCGCGCTCGCCGAGGGCCACGTAGGGCAGATTGGCCAGGATAAGATCGACTGTGGTCGTCAGAGGCTCGAGCAGATCCCCCCAAAACCAGGTGATGCGATCGGCCACGCCATGGCGCCGGGCATTCCTGCGGGCCACGGCCAAAGCAGCAGCCGAGATATCCCCGGCCTCGATGCGTACCGTCGGCGGTGTAT
This sequence comes from Caldilineales bacterium, assembly GCA_037443945.1. Taxonomy (GTDB): domain Bacteria; phylum Chloroflexota; class Anaerolineae; order J102; family J102; genus SSF26. The sequence continues at coordinate 16,366 of JBBINH010000057.1, read as the reverse complement.
GGCAGGCCAGGGCCACGGCCACGGCGCCGCTGCCCGTGCCTACATCCACCACGGCCGCCGTCATCTGCCGGGTTTGCAACCAGGCCAGGGCTTGCTCGACCAGCAACTCGGTTTCCGGCCGCGGGATCAGCACGGCGGGCGTGACGATAAACTCCAGGCCGTAAAACCAACGCCGACCTGTGATATAGGCCAGGGGTTCACGACGCAAACGCCGCTCGAGCCAATCGTGCAGACGCCTCTCTTGGGCAGGGGTTAGCACGGCGTCACCGTGAGCGGGTAGGAACGCACGGTCAACCTCTAGACAGGCGGCCAACAACAGGTCGGCTTCCAGCGCCGCCTCGTCGATCCCGGCAGCGCTTAGGCGTTGGCGGGCATAACGCCGTGCTTCGGCAAGGGTCATGGCTCGGCCGTGGCCATCTGCAGCCGTGCAGCCTGCTCGGCTGCGGCCAGCTCGTCAATAAAAACGTCCAGGTCGCCGTCCAGCACGGCCGGCAGGTTATAGACGCTCAGGCCGATGCGATGGTCGGTGACCCGGTTCTGAGGGAAGTTATACGTGCGGATTTTCTCGCTGCGCTCGGCCGTGCCCACCTGCGCCCGGCGTTCGGCGCTCAAAGCGGCCTGCTGGCGTTGCATTTCCATGTCGTACAGACGGGCGCGCAGGATGGCCAGCGCCCGTTGGCGGTTTTGCAGCTGGCTTTTCTCATCCTGACATTGCACCACCAGGCCGGTAGGCAGATGGGTGATGCGTACGGCCGTGGCATTTTTCTGCACGTTCTGGCCGCCGGGTCCGCCGGCACGGAACACATCGATGCGCAGGTCCTCGGGGGCGATAACGACCTCGACCTCGTCGGCTTCGGGCAACACGGCCACGGTGGCGGTCGAGGTGTGGATGCGGCCCTGCGATTCGGTGACCGGCACGCGCTGCACCCGGTGCACACCCGATTCGTACTTGAGCCGGCTGTAGGCGCCCTCCCCACGCACTTCGAAGATCACCTCCTTGAAGCCACCGACATCGCTCTCGTGGCTGGAGAGGAGCGTCGTCTTCCAGTTGCGGCGCTCGGCGTAGCGGGTGATCATCCGGTACAAGTCGGCTGCAAACAGGGCGGCCTCTTCGCCGCCGGTGCCGGCGCGAATTTCGACGATGACATCGCGCCGGTCGCGCGGGTCGCGCGGGAGCAGCAACCGACGCAGCTCCTGGACCAACCGCTCTTGCTCGGCTTCCAACGTGCGGGCTTCGGCCGCCGCCAAGGCGGCGAAGTCGGGATCGGTCTCCGTTTCGGCCAGTTCGCGGGCCGCCTTCAGGTCGGCTTCGACCTGCCGCCATCGTCGGTAGGTCATCACCAGGTCGTGCAATTCGGCCTGTTCTCGGGCCAGGCGAGCCACCTGCTCATAATCGTCGGCGGCGGCAGCCATGGCCGCTTCCAGTTCGTTATAACGGGCTTCAATTTGCTCCAACTTCTCGATCATGATTCCTTTTCGACCCAAACCGGCAGATTGCCTAGGGCGATGACATCCGGCCAGGCGCCTTCATCGCCTTCGGTCATGATGGCCATACTGGCAATCACCTGGGCGCCGGCCTGTTCCAACAAGGTCTTGGCCCCGCGTAGCGTACCGCCGGTAGAGATCACATCATCCACGATCACGACCCGCTTGCCGGCCACGCGCGGGCGGTCTTTGCCGTCCAGCCACAGCTTTTGCGGTTCGGCCGTGGTGATGCTGACGATATCGGTGCTTATGGAATTGAGCATATAGGGCTTGAAACTCTTTCGGAGCACGGCGTAGGGTAATCCGCTTTTCACCGACATGGCATAGCACAAGGGAATGCTTTTGGCCTCGGGCGTCACCAAGAATTCGGCCTCCGGCGGCAACTGCGCCACCAACGCTGTCGCCACGGCTTCGGTCAACTCGGTATCGCCCAAGATGTTGAGGATGGCGATAACGACGCCCGGCGCGATCTCCACGCGCGGCAAAGAACGCTTCACGCCGGCCAATTCAACGGAGTAGGGGGTGAGGAGTTCAGGACGTGCCATGTTTACCACACAAAACGAAAGGAGAGGAGAGAGAACGGAATCCGAAGCATCCTCAGGCGAGGGATGCTTTTAGGGCGGTGTGGGTGTGAAAAAGGGCCGGGCCTGGAGCAACTGGGCCAGGCGAATGCGCGCAATGGCCACCTGTTCGGGTTTGTTCTGGGCGGTAGCCGCAGCGGCCGCCCGCTCATAGGTGGCGATGGCCTCGTCGATGCGACCCAGGCTTTCATAAACACTGCCGGCCAGAAGCAAGGTAGCAATGCGATCCGGATCGGCTGCCAGGACATCCTGGACCAAGGCCAGGGCCTGGGTGGGCTGTCCTAGGGCCAGATAAGCGGCGGCCAAATCGTCATTGACCGCGGCGGCCTGGACGGGGTCGGTGGCGGCCCGCTGCAACCGCTCCCGGCGAACCGAGGCCTCCTGTTCGCGGCCGAGGACATCGTACAGCGCCGTCAACCAGGCCTGGCTTTCCAGGTCATCCGGTGCGGCTGCGGCTGCAGCCTCGAATGCGGCCAGAGCAGTCGGCAGGTCACCGGCGGCGATGGCCGTCTGCCCCTCCAGTTTGTAGCGGTAAACGGTGACCACGGTTGGGTCCACCGGAAAAAGCCAATTGAAAAGCCAATAGGCACCCAGCAACAGGGCGACCAGGGCCAGGAAGATGGCCGTCACACGCAGCCACTGCCGGCGCAGGCGCCGTCTTCGTTCCCGGTCCAGCCACCACCACCAGGCATCCGCCGCCGGAGACACGGGCCGGCGGCTGCGCACGGCCGTCAGTCCGCCCAACGGCTTGAGCTCGGCCAGCAGATCGGCGGCGTGGCGTCGGAGCGCGGCCTGGACCTCTTGCCAGCGCACGCGCTCGGCCTGCAGATCGATGCCTTCTGCTTCCAGGTCCGGGAACAAGGCTGCGATTCGGTCGCACCATTCTAACAACTCGCAAGCGGCCTCCGGTCCCAACCCACGCAGGTTGACGCTGCGGTTCCCGGCCGCGGTCAACAGATGCCGCAGCTCATCGGCCGGAAGCACGATAGTCGTCGGGATCGCGCGCGCCATGGTTCGGTGATGCTCAGGCCGCCTTAGCCAGCGTCATACCGGCCAGGTGTTGACGCCGATGCTCATCGTAAACACGGCCGATGCCCGAACGGATCTGCGATTCGATCTTGGGCGCTCGCTCCGGCGGAATAGGGAACCAGGGCTTGAGTTCGGGAACGAGCAGGGCGGCCGTTTCTTGCTTGCTACGACCGGCCAGGAACAGATCGAGGGTGCGCTGTCGCAGGTAGGTCAGATACTCGGTCAGACGATCGAGGCCCGAAACGTCACAGATGGCCCCGTGACCGGGAACGATGTAAGCCGGCCGCAGGCGCCGGATGAGGTCAAGGGCCTGTAACCATTCGACCGAATTCGCCTGGGTCATAAAGGGGTGCTGATCGATCCACACGATGTCGCCGGCAAAAAGCACCCGGTCGGTGGGCAACCAGACGATGCTGGTGGCCGGAGTGTGGCCGCCGACATGGATAATGCGGATGATTTTGTCGCCCTTCTTATCGGGTAGCGGTCGCACCAGCGTCAGGTTATCCGCAAAGGTGATGGTGGGAACGACGATGCGCAACTCGTCGAACTGGGCGCGGATTTCCGGCTTGCGCTTGAAGCTATCGCGCACCCGCTGGATAAAGTTCTCGCCGTAGTTCCGCATATGGCGCCAGGCCTGTTCGTGGGCGATCACGGTATCGCTGAGCCATTGGCTGCCCAGGCAATGGCCGCGATGATGGTCGGTCACGATGACGTAGAGGATAGGCCGATTGCCGCCGACGGTGTCGATGGTCTGGCGCCAGGCACGGGCTTCGGCCGGGATGAGAGGGCTATCCACGCAGATGATGCCATCGTCGGTCACAATAAAACCGGGATTGCTGTGATGAAAAGCGATTTCGGCAAAAACGTAGGGGGCCAGTTCGTACATAGGCATTCAGCAAGAGCGATGGTTGGAGTCGCTCAGGATCGTGGGCAGGATGGCAAACAGGGCATCGAGGGCGGGACCGGTCATACTGCCCTGGAGCAGATCGGCGCTGCCGCCACCGCGCAGACCGGGCAACGAACGCAGCCGGGGTAACAGCTCGCGCAGGTCCAGGCTCAGGTCGGCCGAACGACCGATAGCCCACTGCGGTTGCGTCCCGTCGCGAGCCACAACGCCGACACAGCCGCCCAGGGCCAAGATGGCCGTTAGCAACCGCCGCGGGTCCAGGGGAGCATTGGCGGGTAGCCGCCAACGGATCAGCCGGACGGAAACCCCGCCCACGGAAAGGGTGGGCGCTTCCTTCCACAACCGTGCGGCTTCGGCCGTATACCAGTGGGTGGCGACCTCCTGGAGGCTTTTTTGTGCCCGGTCATAGTCTGCACGCAGACGGGCCACGGCGGCCGGCAGGTCCTCCAGGCCGGTCGTCAATTGCGCCATCAACGTCTGCGTTATGGCCAGGCGGCGCCGATGGTCGGTCCAGGCCCGTCCACCGCAGAGAAAGTGAACGCGGGTCTCGGCCCCGCGGCGTTCGAGACGCACGACGACCACGCTACCGATGGCGGCCGTGCTCGGCACATGGGTGCCGCCACAAGCCGAATGGTCCACTCCGGCAATGGTGACCACACGCACCGGTCCGGCAACGGCCGGGGGCTTACGCAACGGCCAGTGGGACACGGCCTCCGGTGGGACGACGGTCGCCGTGATGGGCCTATTTTCGGCAATGATGGCCGCACAAAAGGCCTCGACACGGGCGATCGCGTCCGGGTCGGGCGGTGGGCCGGGCAGGTCTACGGTGACCGTTTCGGCACCGAGATGAAAACCTATCGTCGGCCGCTGCAGAAGCTCGGCAAACGCGGCCGATAACAGGTGTTGGCCGCTGTGCTGCTGCATGTGATCCCACCGCCGGGGCCAATCGATCTCGCCTTCCAGTTCCTCGCCGGCAGGCAGATGGTCCAGATAGTGGAGGATGACGCCGTCCTCTTCCGCAACGCGAAGCACGGTCGCCCCACCCAGGCGGCCGGTATCATGGGGCTGACCGCCTCCGGTGGGGTAAAAGAGGGTGCGGTTGAGGATAACGGCGGGATGCTCGCCCTCCTGACGCCACAACACCCGCGCGGTAAAGCGGCGTCGTAAGGGATCGGCCCAATAAAGCTTGCGGGTCGGCGGGATCCTCATGAGCAAAAACAGACCAACACCTAAGTATAGCACAATCCGCTTGCCCTAGGCGGGCATTCCCGTCAATTTGAAAGCCCGCGCCCGGCGATAGAGATCGCGATAGGCATGGGCCGGCTGCGTCCAGGAAAAATCCTGTGCCATGGTATGGCGTTGCATGGCCGCCCATATGTCGGGATGGCGAAAAACCTCGACCGCACGAACCAGGGCCGCATAAAGGGCCATCCCATCGTAGCGCTTGAACGTGAACCCGGTGCCGAGGACAGGCGGATGATGGTCCACCACGGTATCGGCCAGGCCGCCGGTAGCATGCACCACGGGCAAACAGCCGTAATGCATGGCGATCATCTGGTCGAGGCCACAGGGCTCATGGCGAGACGGCATGACGAAGATGTCGGCGCCGGCGAACAAACGCCGGCGCAGCCCCTCGTCCCAGGTCAGAAACACGCGCACCTGCTGCGGATAACGCTCGGCCAACGCCGTCAAATAATCGTGATAGCGTTGCTCGCCTGTGCCCATGAAGATCCACTGACCGCCCACATGGAGCAGGAGCGGCTCCAACACGGCCGTCAGGATGTCATAACCCTTCTGGTCGGTGAGTCGCGAGGTCGTGCAGAACAGGGGCACATCGGCCCGTTGCGGCAGATGACAGGCAGCCTGGAGATGGGCTTTACAAACGGCGCGACCGGCCACGTCTTGCGCCTGAAAGCACGCCGCCAGTGCTGGATCGCGGGTTGGGTCGTAGCTCTCGACATCGATGCCATTGAGGATGCCGAACAGCCGATGCTGACGGTCGCGCAGGATGGGATCCAGGCCCTCGCCGTAGGCAGGAGTGAGAATCTCGCGGGCATAGGTTGGGCTGACGGTGACGATGACATCGGCGAAGATGATGCCGCGCGCCATCATGCTGACCACTTCGTTCAGACTGGGCGAGACCTCAGGATGGGCGATAAAACCGTACTGGGCAATCCCGGCGACTTCGAGGACGCGATGCCCAAAAATGCCCTGATAGGCCAGATTGTGGATGTTATAGACCACCGCCGTCTCGCGAAAGAACGGATCCTCGCTGAGGATGGTGCGCAGCCAATTGGCCACCAGGGCCGTCTGCCACTCGTTGCAGTGGATGACATGGGGTTGCCAACCCAAATGGCGACAGGCTTCCAGGCTGGCGCGGCTGTAGAAGACAAAACGTTCCCCATCGTCGGGAAAGGAATAAATGCCCTGGCGACTGCCGAAGAAACGGTCATGCTCGATGAAGTAGATGGGCAAATCGGCATCGGGCGCTGCCCACAATCCGGCCGTTTCGGTTTCCGCATCAAAAGGCACCGGGAACGCATCCAACACCCGCCTCAGGTTCTGGCGCTCGGGGTCGATCAGACCATAGCGGGGTACGATCACCCGCACATCATCGCCCAAACGCCGCAACATGCGCGGCAGAGCGGCTGCCACCTGGGCTAAGCCACCGGTACGGGCATAGGGCACGATCTCGGCACTCAGATAAAGAACGTTGAACGTGGCCGGAGAGGTCGTCATAGGCTGAGGATGGAGCGGACAAACGATGGGCAGGTCGTGGAACTGGTCGGTCGATCAGGGCAAGAGGCTCCCGGCGCCGGGAGACCAACCGATACCGACGGCACCCAACAGACCCCGCACACGTTGCAGAATGTGATAGGCCACGGCTTCTTTGTCCATCAACGGCAACGACTCCATGCCCCCGTCGCGCGTGAGGATGGTCACCCGATTGGTATCCACTTCGAAGCCGGCATCGGCGGCGGTCACATCGTTCAAAACGATCATCTCCAGGTTCTTGCGCTCCATCTTGCTCCGGGCATTCGCCACCAGATCGCTCGTCTCGGCGGCAAAACCGACAACCAGCCGTGGCATCCCGATCTCGGCGCGACGCTCGGCCACGGCACGCAGCACATCCGGCGTGCGTTCCAGCCGGATTTCCTGTTCGGTCTCTTTCTTCAACTTGGTCTCGTAGGTCACCACCGGGCGGAAATCGGCAATGGCCGCGGCGCTGATGAGCACATCGGTCTCCGGCAACAGGGCCAGGGTGGCGCGCAGCATGTCCTCGGCGCGCATGGCCGGCACCAAATGCACCCCGATCGGTGGGTCCACGGTCATGGCGCCGTAGATGAGATTGACATGAGCGCCCAAATCGCGGGCCACCCGCGCCAGCGCCACACCCATCTTGCCGCTGGAGCGATTGCCCATGAAACGCACCGGATCCATCCACTCGCGCGTGCCGCCGGCCGTGATCGTCACCCGCAAACCGGCCAGGGGTCCTTTGCGGCTGAGGACGATGCGGGCATGCTCGACGATCACCTCCGGTTCGGCCATGCGACCGATGCCGATGCCTCCTGATGCCAGCCGGCCCACCTCCGGGCCCACCAGATGGGCCCCGCGCTGAATCAGAACCTGCAGATTGGCCTGCGTGGCCGGATGTTCCCACATGTGCGATTCCATGGCCGGTGCCAGCAACAAAGGCGCCCGCGTGCTCAGAGCGGTCGCCGTGAGCGGACCATCGGCAGCACCATGGGCCAAACCGGCCATGGTGTGGGCGCTGAGGGGCGCAATGATAAACAAATCGGCCTCGTGCGCCAGCGCCACATGCCCGATCTTACCGCCTTCGTACAACTGCCACAGATCGGTAATGGGCTGACGGCCGCTGATGGCGCCGAACGTGAGAGGGGTGACGAACTTTTGGGCGGTATAGGTCATCAGCACCTGCACATGCGCGCCGGCCTGGACCAGTTTGGAACACAGATCCACCGCCTTGTAGGCAGCAATGCCGCCGGTCACACCGAGAAGGATGGTTTTATCGACCAGAATGTTCATGGGTATTCAAAGCATGCGGATAGAGCCGCCGTTGCGCTCGTACACGAGCCGCAAACCTTGCAAGGTGAGGGTGGGTTCGTAATGGTCAATGACCGCGGTCAGATTACGCCAAAGACCGGCCAGACCGCCGGTGGCAATCACCGGGGCGGGCGCGGCCAGGGCCGCCCGGATGCGACGCAACAGCCCCTCGATCAGGTCGACATAGCCCAGGACGATGCCGGCCTGCATGGCGCTGATGGTGTCGTCGCCGATGGGGCCGGGCGGCGCCACCAACGGAATGCGCGGGAGTTGCGCCGTGTTGCGCACCAGCGCCTCGGCGGCCGTCTGGAGGCCGGGCGCAATGGCGCCGCCCAGAAAGGCGCCGTCGGGACCCACGACATCGAACTTGGTAGCGGTACCGAAATCGAGCACAACGCACGGCGCTCCCCATTGGGCTCGTGCGGCCAAAGCATTGAGCAGCCGATCCACGCCCACACGGTGCGGCTCACGCACCCGCACATCCATCCCCAGGTCCAGGCTCACATCCATCAGGAGCGCCTCCCGGTCCCACCACTGCCGGCACAGCCGTTGCCAGGTCTCGGTCAGGGCAGGCACCACCGAGCCGATGGCCACGCCGCTTACCGCCGTTGTCAGAGCAACTCCTTCCGATCCGGCTAGGATGGTCAACAGGGCTCGGTACTCATCCGGACTACGCCGCACATCGGTGCTCAGTCGCCATTGGTGTTGTAATTTCGTATCTTCAAAAAGGCCGATATGGATGTTTGTATTGCCTATATCAACGGTTAATAACATTTTTGCTAAAAATAATAAATTGACGATCTTTGATTATTGGTGTTACATGAGCACTACGATAGAAAATTAGATGTCTGAATATGTCGGTGCCGAATCTTTCACAGCTTGCATTGTACCAAAGATCGGCAATGACGGCAACCGAGATAAGGGTCAATCGCAATCCGTCGTCCTTGGCCGTATACCCTCATAGGCACCGTGCCCGTTGACGCCGCTTCTGCTCAGGGCTATAATCCGGGTATGCGCTACGAGAGTCCTGCCGATTATCGCGCGGCTCAGGAGGGGGCAGTCTGGTTTTCTCTCTCCGCCCCCGGCTTTCTGCGCCTGGCCGGTGACGATCGTCTTGATTTCCTCCAGCGCCAGAGCACGAACGACCTGCGCCTGCTGCGCCCCGACCGGGCCGTGGTGACGGTTCTGACCTCGCCCACGGCCCGCATCCTCGACGTGCTCACCGTATTGGCCTGGGATGATGCCCTGGCCGTACTGACCTTGCCCGGTCATGGTCCGCGCACGGCTCGCGAGCTGCGGGGCAAGATTTTCTTCATGGACCGGGTGACGGTGACCGACATGAGCGCCGAGTTCGTCCAACTCGATCTGGAAGGCCCCAAGGCCGGAGAGGTGCTCCAACGGCTGGGATTGGCCATGCCACCTGCCACCGATGGTGTGGCGACCTTTGTCGGCCCTGCCGGCGAAGTTTGGGTGATCGGACACCGCGGCCTGCGCGGCCCGGGCTTTCGTTTGATCGCAGCGGCCACGGAGGCCGAGGCCATGAGGACGGCGCTGGCCGCGGCCGGAGCCACGGCGCTTTCGCCGGAGGTGTACGATATCCTACGGGTCGAGGCCGGTTTGCCGGGTCTGGCCGAACTCACCGAGGATTTCAACCCCCTCGAGGCCAATCTCGAGGCCTTGGTCGCCGAAAACAAGGGGTGCTACACGGGCCAGGAGGTCATTGCCCGGCAGATCACCTATGACAAGGTCACGCGACGGCTCACAGGTCTACGTGCGGAGGCCCCGGTCCCCGTGGGGGCCGAGGTGCTGGCCGAAGGGAAAACCGTGGGTCAGGTGACCTCGGCCGTACTTTCCCCGCGCTTGGGGGCGCTGGCCCTTGCTTATGTCAAGCGGCCGTTCCACCAGCCTGCTACCCCTTTGCTCCTGCATCACAACGGACAAGACACGCCGGCCGTTGCGGCGGCGCTCCCCTTCCAGCCATGAGCACAACCTGGCGGCTTCTCATCACCGATCCGGCTCCCGGTTCCTGGAACATGGCCGTCGATGAAGCCATCGCCATCCTGGCCGCAGCGGGACGCAGCCCCACCACGCTCCGGTTTTACAGCTGGCAACCCCCGACCGTGTCGTTAGGCCGACACCAACCCCTGGCCGATATCGATCGCGATCGCCTGGAACGGGCCGGATATGGGCTTGTGCGCCGACCGACCGGCGGCCGTGCCATTTTGCACATCGACGAATTGACCTATAGCGTGGCCGGACCGGCCGGGGATGGGACGCTGTCCGGTCCTGTTTTGGACACCTATAACCGCTTGAGCGAAGGGCTCATGCTGGGCCTGCGGCGGTTGGGTTTGCCGGTGAACAAGGCGCCGGCCGGTGCCCGCGCCGGAGCGGAGGCCGGGCCCGTCTGTTTCGAGGTGCCCAGCGCCTATGAGCTCTGTGTGGACGGCCGCAAAATCATGGGATCGGCGCAAAGCCGCCGTCGCGGCTATGTGCTTCAGCACGGTTCGTTGCCCTTGTGGGGCGACATCACCCGCCTGGTGGATGTGTTGGCCGTACCCGACGAAGAAGCGCGGGAGGCTTGGCGGGCGGCCCTGGCCCGGCGCGCCACCACCCTGGAAGCCGCCCTGGGACGCCGTGTCAGTTTTTGGGAGGCCGCTGCCGTCCTGGTGGACGGCCTCACCTCGGTCTTGGGGATTGACCTGGAAGAGGGTCGCCTGATGGACGAGGAGCTAACGCTGGCCCGCGAGCTGGAGGCCATGGTGTATGCCCATCCCGACTGGCTAGGTCGCGTGTAGAGGGTGGCCCTATGGTCATCGGCTCCGCCGTTATCGAGCTCGCCATTCCGGGCAACGGGTCGCTTAAGGACAAGCGCCGCGTGGTCAAATCGGTGATTGCCCGTCTGCGCCAGGAGTACAATGTGGCTGCCGCCGAGGTAGAGGCCCACGACCACTGGGAGCGGGCCGTCATCGCCCTGGTCACGGTCTCGACCGATGCCGGCCATGCGCACGGCCTGCTGGAAAAAGCGGTGGCGGCCGTAGCCTCCTGGCGTCTGGATTGCGACCTGGCCGGTTACGAAGTCCAAATCTGGTAACTGCCTCCATGCCGATCGAGGTCGCCCATCATGGGCCTTCGGCCTCCGGTCGGCGCAGACCGACCGGGTGCGTTGACACAGGCCGACGCTCGACGCCATGCGCGCGGGGAAGCCGATTTTCCATTGGCGGACGGTGGCGTGCAGCCGGGAAGGTCGTTACCGGTTTCATATGCGTTCCGGAGCCAATTGCCATTTCTCCGGCGAACGCCATAGGGCCGAAAGCAGCAACTCGCGCAGGAAAACCATCTCTTTGGGGAGCCGATCGTACAACATGAGGAACAGTTCCTCGTGGGAAAGGATCTCCTGGATCCACTCTTTGCGGCCCACCGACATCAGGGCATTGAACCGGTCCCGTGTAAAGTGCTCCAGACCGGTCCAGTCCATGTCCTCATAGCGCGGCATACGGCCCAAAGGGCCTTCGACGGCCCTGGCCTTACCCCGTGCTTTCTCGACAATCCATTTGAGCACACGCATGTTTTCGCCGAAACCGGGCCATAGATAACGGCCCTGTTCGTCGGTGCGGAACCAGTTGACGCCGAAGATGCGGGGAGGCTGGCCGATGTTGCGACCGATGTTCAGCCAGTGGTTGAAATAGGACCCCATATGATAGCCGCAGAAGGGCAGCATGGCGAAGGGGTCGCGACGGACCACGCCCACCCGACCTGTGGCCGCAGCCGTCGTCTCCGAGCCCATCGTCGCCGCCAGATAGACACCGAAGTTCCAGTTTGTGGCCTGGACAACAAGAGGCACCACCCGACTGCGCCGACCGCCGAAGATGATGGCATCGATGGGAACGCCGTTCGGGTTCTCCCATTCGGGGTCAATGACCGGGTTCTGATGGGCGGGCGCGGTGAAGCGGGCATTGGGATGGGCGGCCTTGCGACCGCAGTCGGGCGTCCAATGCTGGCCTTGCCAATCGAGCAGTTCGGGGGGCGGCGTTTCCGTCATTCCCTCCCACCACACATCGCCGTCGGGCGTCAGGGCTACGTTGGTGAAGATGGTATTGCGGCTGATGGTCGCCATGGCATTGGGATTGGTCTTGGCCGATGTGCCCGGCGCCACGCCGAAATAGCCTGCCTCCGGGTTGAGGGCATACAGACGTCCGTCCGCACCCGGTTTGAGCCAGGCAATGTCATCGCCCACCGTGGTCACCTTCCAACCTTTGAAAGCCGGCGGCGGGATGAGCATGGCGAAGTTCGTTTTACCGCAGGCACTGGGAAAGGCGGCCGTGACATAGGTTTTTTCACCGTCGGGCGATTGGACCCCCAAAATCAGCATGTGTTCGGCCAGCCAGCCCTCATCGCGGGCCATCACGGAAGCTATCCGCAAGGCCAGGCATTTCTTACCCAGCAGGGCATTACCGCCATAACCGCTGCCATAGGACCAAATGGAGCGCTCTTCGGGGAAATGAACGATGTATTTGGCCTCGTGATGACAGGGCCAGGGCACATCGCGCTCTCCCGGAGCCAAAGGCATGCCCACAGAATGCAGGCAAGGAACAAAGAAGCCATCTCCCCCTAAAACGTCCCAGACCTTTTTGCCCATCCGCGTCATGATTTTCATGTTGACGACCACATACGGCGAGTCGGTCAACTGCACGCCGATCTGGGCAAGGGGTGAGCCCAACGGTCCCATGCTGAACGGCACGACATACATGGTGCGTCCCCGCATACACCCGTTGAACAAACGCAGCAGGGTGGCGCGCATCTCGTGAGGATCGGCCCAATTGTTCGTGGGCCCGGCATCATCACGACTGCGGCTACAAATGAAGGTGCGATCCTCCACGCGCGCCACATCGGTGGGATCGGAGAGGGCCAGATAGCTGTTGGGTCGTTTCGCTTCGTTCAGCTTGATGAACGTACCGGTCCGGACCATGTGGGCACAAAGAGCGTCGTACTCCTGCTCCGAGCCGTCGCACCAGTACACGCGATCGGGTTGACATAGAGCCGCCATCTCGTTGACCCAGGTACGCACCCGCTCGTGACAGAGGTTGTTGGGATAATTGAGTATCTCCACCCCGCTTCCTCCTTGCTCGGCAAGCAAAAACGAAAAAGGCTCATGTTGAGGCTTTATTCAACCATCATGCTCGTAATCCGACAAGATGAGGCGATCATCGGAGAAGGTCTCGAGATCGGGCTGTGCTGTGGCCGCCTGCTCCTGAGCAGCGCGGCGGGCCAGGGCATCGGCCCGCATGTTATCGGGGTGACCGGCATGCCCCCGCAGCCAGTGCCAACGGACCTCGTGGGGCGCCATGGCCTTCAGCAGGGCCTGCCACAAGTCACGATTTTTGACCGGCTTGCGGCGGCTTGTGCGCCAACCTTCCCGTTGCCAGGTCGATACCCATTGGCTGATGCCCTGCTGGAGATAGCGGGAATCCGTATAGAGTTCGACACGAGAGAGCTGGGGCAGGGCCTGCAAAGCGGCAATGGCGGCGCGGAGTTCCATGCGATTGTTGGTCGTCATGCTGGCCGCACCGCTGAGCGTGTGTTCCCGGTCATGCCAGCGCAAAATCGCCGCCCAACCCCCCGGTCCGGGATTACCCAGACAGGCCCCATCAATGAAGATGGTCACCACCGGCAGGGCATTCAAAGGGCGGATTCCGAGACCGGTTCCACGGCGACGGCCCGGGGACCCTGGGGACCGGTTTCGAGACGAAACGAAACCACGTCTCCGCGGCGGAGCCCACGCGTCCGGCGCAGGTCTCGGCGATGGAAAAAGACCTCGGCGCCATCGGTCGTGGTAATAAAGCCGAAGCCCCTGCGGGAGTCGTACCATTTGAGGCTGCCGTAGCGTGGCGTCAGCGCCAGCAAATGCCGGCATCCCGGACAGTGCTCCGGTTCGCGGTCCTCCTGCTGCTGCTCCCAAGCCGTCCAGAGGAAGCGCAAGCCACAACGGCGACACGTACACCAGCGATCGCGAACGGTCGGGTCCAAGACGAAAGGGGCTGCGGCTTCCATGGCGAATAAAAATACCCGTCATTGCGATGGGTGCTTAGGCACCCTGGGAGCGACTTGAACGCTCGACCTCTTCCTCCGCAGGGAAGCGCTCTATCCGCTGAGCTACCAGGGCAAGATTCTATCTGAGTATAGCATCCCCATGGCGAAATGGCAACTCCAGACTCGGTTCCGAAGTGTGTTGGCGCAAGAGGGGCAGGTAGGCACAACGTTCAAACGTTCTAACGTTCAAACGTTCTCACCAACAGATAGAACCGAGTCCAACTCCACAAGTAGGAGTCTGTAGAGGTTTACGAGGCCAAAGCCTCGGCCCGCAGCCTTGTCGCCTACTCACCCTTCTGCGGCCGCCACAACGCCTCGCGCACGGCCCGACACCAACGGTAGGGATAGTAAAACGGCAACAGATAGGATCGGGAGATGCCATAGCGCTCGCGCATGTAGGCCGGCACGGGGAACAGGTTGAACCAGGCGTAGCGCAATCGCGCCGACCAGGTGGGCAAGGCGAGCAGGTCGCTGCAAAAACGGTAGAGGACCGGCCGCCGGGCCGCCGTCAGGTGGGCAACGGTCCGGCGTTCGGCCCGCGAGGGCGATAGGGTCCGCAATCGGTCCAACACGGTCGGCGGCACAGGCGCCTGCCAGAGGGTAGCCAGTCCGTTCAAGACATGCCGGGTGCTGAGGATGAGGTCGTAGGCAGCCGCACGATGGACGATCACGTCCCAGTCCAACCGGTCGGCCATGGCATGCAGCAACAGCACCAGGTCGAATTGCCACAGAAGCCCGCGCCCGCGATGGTGAAGCCAGAAATGGGCGCCGAGATGGAGCAATTGCGCCTCCGGTCCCAGGATGTGCGTCTGTTCTGCGGCCAAAGAAAGCGGCCGACAGGTCTGCCAGAACCAAGCCATGGGGATGACGCGCTGATGATGGGGCGAATCGAACAAATGCCAGTGCAGCTCGAGGCCGAAAGGCAGCGGACGGTTCGGGGTCAGCGCTATCTGGCTTTCGTAAGCCTGCATGACACCGGGTGCTACTTCGGGAGCGGCGGGCCGATAGCCCTCCTGGGCCAACAGGGCCATCACGGTTGGCACCGTCTCCGGCGGCACCAGCAGGTCCATGTCGTGCATCGGTCGCCAGGCCGGATCGGGATAGATCGTTTCCGCCAAAGCCACGCCTTTGAGGACAAGCACGGGAACGGCGCCGGCGCGCAACCGAGGCAGAAGCCGGTCCAGTTCGCTGCGCAGCAGACGATACTGGAGGAGGGTCATCGTATAGGCCTGTTGCAGTTCACGGCGCACGTCCTCCGGTATCCACGCCTGCCGGTCGAGAAGTCCGTACAGCAAGGGCAAAAGCCCTTGCTCGGCCGCAACGGCGAGGACGGCAGGCCAGGAAAAATCGGGCTGCTTGGCCAGAGTCGCCGCTTTATCCAGGTGAGTCGGATCGACGTAGCCGTTCAGGGCCGTCCGCAAAAACGAGGCAAGAAGCTGCGCATTCATGACCGGAGTTGGCATGCGAGGGGAAGTTTTGCACGTTGGACAACGCCTGAGCGTCTCGTCCAAATAAAAAAGCCGGGATAGACTGCTTATCCCGGCCAAAACATGCCGAGCCGCCGACGATGCTGCCTAGACGGCTTCGGCTTTGGAGGTACCGGCGCGAGAAGAACGACGGCGGCGTTTGAGGCGGGAAGACGTCTTCGCTTCCCGACCGTCATCACTGTAATAGCCGTAATGGTCGTAGTAATAGTAGTAGTAATAGCCGTAACCGGCTCCCTGGGCAGGCAGACGATTGAGAAGTGCACCCACCACCCGGGCCTGTACCCGTTCGAGGGCGCCCATGGCGCGCTTGGCCACCTCACGCCGGGTCTGGCCGGCGCTGATCAGAAACAAGACGCCATCGACCTGGGTGCTGAGAATGGCAGCATCGGCCAAAGCCGTCACAGGCGGACCATCAAAGAGAATGATATCGGCCTCGCGGCCGAGGGTTTGGATCAGATCGCGCATGCGATCGGAGCCGAGCAGCTCGGCCGGATTGGGCGGAAGAGGACCCGACGTGACAACGCGCAGTCCGGAGACGGAAGTCCCCTGACAGAACCCATCCAGGGCCGCCTCCGGGGCGAGGAGGGCTGTGGTGAGACCGGTGTTGTTGGGAAGGCCGAAGATCCGATGCTGCCGGGGGCGATGGAGATCGGCATCCACCAGGATCACCCGTTGATCGGCCTGGGCAAAGGCCACGGCCAGATTGGCCGCGCTCAGCGATTTGC
>JBBINH010000056.1:0-20248 GCA_037443945.1 Caldilineales bacterium | reverse complement strand
ATGGCACCAGACGCGCATTACCAACCCCCGACGCACCGAACGCTTCTGGCTTGTCTTGGCTGTGGCTACCCTCTGGGTCGTCAGTGTCGGCGGTGAAGCCGACGCCACGCAGCCGGTTCATGACCTGGACGCACTGCCTGAGCCCCCGAGCGCCCATCGCCGAGCCACGCACCGGTCCCGTCCTCGTCTGCTTGGTTGTTTCCGCCAAGGCCTTCTGATTATCCTCGTCACTCTCCTGCGCGGACGCCCCTGCCCTTGGGCCATTTCTGCCCCCATCCTTGGCCCTCTTCTCCCCAACCTTAAGAACCTACACTTTTGAGCGGGAGGGGCCGCTCCCAAGGCGCAATTCGCAGGATAACGGTGAACAGTCACATTGGTAGGGCTATTTATGTTGTGAATTCCTGGCATCGAGCCAGGTACTCTTGATATGGTAGGATTTAGTCCATCGGGTAGAATTCCTCTGAGCCATTCACAACCAAGGAGGAATCAGCCCAATGGACAACAGACTCCACTGCAAAAAGGTTCGTGTATCTTTCTGTACCGTCCTCAAAATGGCCAAAGCCGGATCATATGGAACCATCGGTTTGCTGCTCCTTCTTTGGCGGTTGTTTCAAAAGGAGTTTACCGATGGTTCCTCTCTTTGTCACCCCTGACTTTGAAAAGACCCTGCCCCAGATCCATCGCAATTTGACAGCACCTTCGGGCAATGCTATGATGACTTTGCTTCGCAACGAGGGAGAGTTGTCCCCGGAGGGATGGCCGAGTGGACGAAGGCGGCTGTCTTGAAAACAGCTGTACCCTATGCGGTACCGGGGGTTCGAATCCCTCTCCCTCCGCCTTGTTGACCTTGACAATGCCGGAAACTCGAGCAACAGACCGATTCGTGGTGAAGAGGGACCCTCTGCCCTCGGTCATGGCGAGAGCACACAGCGCTTGCCATCGTTGCTCTGAGCGTCAGCAAACGCTCGAACGTTGAAACGTTCGAACGTGCAAACGTTTGCACGTTTGCACGTTTATACTACCAGCCTGCGGGGAGGTCGCATAGCCCGGTCGAGTGCGCCCGCCTGCTAAGTGGGTAGAGGTGGAAACATCTCTCGAGGGTTCAAATCCCTCCCTCCCCGCCTGATCCCGACGCCGCTGATCCTATCCGATCGGCGGCGTTTTTTTATCGCCTCTCGTCGGCAAGGGCGGTGCAGGACAGCGCTTCGGTTGGATCCGGGGGCCTCAATGCGGCAGGCGTTGGCCACAGGCCAGGGCTTGAGAGCACCACCGTCCCCCTGGCAGTCCCCATTATGGGGCCAGCGCATCCAGTTGGGCCTCGATCTCGCGCAGGCGTTGTCGGGTCCTTTCGATCTCGAGGTCAATGCGGACCTGTTCGATGGCTCCGGCCGTGAGACGGGCCTGTTCCAGGCCGTGGATGTAGGCGCGCAGCTCGTGCCACAGCTTCTGCAGGGCGGCGCGTTCGGCTGCCGCAGGGACGGCGGAGCTGGTCTCGTCAGGAGGCGGGCTACTGACGGAAGGGATGGAACCCGGCTCAGGCGCGACGGCGGGCGTTGTGTCGGCCAGGGCCCCTAACCAGTCGGCCAGAGCCGCTATCGGGTCCCCGGCCGGTAGGGGGATCGGATGAATGTTCCGGCGCCGCCATTCCCCTGCCTGGACCGCTGTGATATCGCAGAGCGCTGCGTAACCCGGCCGCATATCGGCGCCGAAACGGCCCAGGACTTCGCCAAAAACAAGGGCAAAAGCAGGGTCGGCCTGGTCCCAGCCCAGATAAAGCATGTCTGATCGTCCTAACTCGGTTTCCAAAAGCTTGAGCATCTGCGGCCGCGTCAGTCGAAAACGTTCGTAGTGCTCGCGGGTGATGACCAGGGTATCGGGTTGGGCCAGATCACCGTTGAGTTTGATCAGGTTGACCACCTGAGGACCTCGGCGCAGGTAAGGGATGGTGCTATCGCGCACGACCACATCCACCTGTTTGCCCACCTGCTGACAAGCTTTTTCGATCAGGTCATCGTAGGTGGTGGTGAAGAGGATGGGGATGGGCAACTGCGCCAGGGCAAGATGAACGCGGCCGGGGCGAATCTGCCAGGTGGCCAGCCGCTCGCGCAGGAAACGGATGAGGTCGTTGAGGCCGCGCTGGTTGACGTAGGCCTGGGCGGCGTCGAGCAGCGCTTCGCCTGTGGCCCAGCGTCGTGGCGGCAGATCGAAGCCGATACGGGCAGCCAATTCGCTCATGACATCGTACCAATCGGGCAGGCCTGCTGTCTTCGCCAGGCCGGCGCCGACAAAAGCACACACTTCACCCCGCCGCAGACGCTGTTTGAGATCGGAATAGGGATCGGACATAAGCAGAGAAGTATCGTTTTGGCGAAAAACAAGGTCATAAAACGATGTACGAGCCGGCGATGCCCCAAAGAAGCTCATCAGGCTGTTTGCGCAAACGGCTGCCGTAGAGCATGATAAAATCCCTTGCCGGGGATGTCAAAGCCGGATCGAAGCTGCGGACAGGCATGGTAAGGACTCCAACAAACTGAGGCTATTTCGGAGATCGAAACGACTTTTTCGGCTTTACTTCCTCGCTATACTGAGACTGTTTCGGAGCGGATACCCGGCTACTGGCCAACGTCGCGTAACAACCCACCTGTTCATCGGACAGCGGTGTCGACAATGTCGCTTCCCGACTCGACTATCACGGCTGAGCGGTCCCTGGGGATCTCCGACCCGGCGCGTTTGATCGAAGCCATCGTGCGGACCGTGACCTACGCCAACATCTTCGATTATCCGCTCACCGTTGGCGAGGTCCATCGCTATCTGGAAGTCCCCGCCACGCAGGCCCAGATCGAATCCCTCATCGGCAGCGGCTTGTGGCCGCAGGACCGACTGAGTTATCGGGAGGGCTTTTTCACCCTCGCCGGCCGTGAGTCCATCATCGCCGTTCGTCGCGAACGGGAAGCTCGCGCCCGCCTGCTATGGCCGCGGGCGCTCGCCTATGCCCGCCTGCTGGCAGCCGTGCCTTTTGTGCGCATGGTGGCCTTGACCGGTTCGCTGGCGGTCAACAACCCAGATGAACGCAGCGACTTCGACTATTTCATCATCACCGCGGCCGGTCGCCTGTGGCTGTGTCGGGCCTTCATCGTCGCCATCGTGCGTTGGGTCGCCCGTCGTGGCGATGTGATTTGCCCGAACTATCTCCTGTCGGAACGGACATTGGCCCTGGAACCCCGCAATCTCTTCGTCGCCCGCGAGCTGGCGCAGATGGTCCCCCTTTATGGTCTGGACCTCTACAAGCGGTTACGTCAGGTGAACGCCTGGAGCAAGGCCTTTTTGCCCAATGCCGATGGCCCGCCGAACTGTTCGGTTTATCTCCATTCCGATGGTATCCCTGCGTTCTACCGTTTTTTGCGCAGGATGATTGAGATTGGGCTACGTTTGCCTTGTACAGGTCGGTTCGAAAGATGGGAAATGAGACGAAAAGTGCGTAAACTACAGCGTTTATATCCCGATCAAAGCGAAGCGGTTTTTTCTCCGAATTGTTGTAAAGGTCATTTTGATGGACATGCTCAACGTATTATTTCGTTATATAGCGAAATTTTTGATAAAAAATGATTTGTAAAGAGGAGCTTTTATGAGTTTTATTCTTTTTGGCCAATCCTACTATTTGCGTTTTGACCCCAAGCTCTGGCAGGCCATGCAACCGTATCCGCCCCTGGGAACGCTCTATGCCGCTGCCTATCTGCGTACGCGCGGGTACGAGGTGGCCCTGTTTGATGCCATGTTGGCCGAGTCCGAAGCCGAGTGGGAAGCGGCCCTGCGCCGGCATCGCCCCCGCTTTGCCGTCCTCTACGAGGATAACTTCAACTATCTCTCCAAAATGTGCCTGTTGCGTATGCGCCAGGCGGCTTTTACCATGATCGCCATGGCCAAGGCTCAGGGCTGTACCGTCATCGTGGCCGGGTCCGATGCCACCGACCACGCCGAAGCCTACCTGCGCCGCGGCGCCGATTTTGTCCTGCTGGGGGAAGGGGAGTACACCCTGGCCGAGCTGCTCGACCGGCTGAGCGGTCGTACCGATACGCCCCTGGAAGCCATCCTGGGCCTGGCCTATCGGGGTGAGGACGGCACGCCTGTGCGCAACCCGCGACGGCCCGACATCAAGGACGTGGATGGGCTTCCCTTTCCGGCCTGGGATCTGGTCGATGTCGAGCGTTATCGGCGTATCTGGTACGGCCGTCATGGTTACTACTCGATGAATATGGTGACCACGCGCGGTTGTCCTTACCATTGCAATTGGTGCGCCAAGCCCATTTGGGGACAACGCTACAACGCGCGCAGTCCTGAAAACGTGGTCGCCGAGTTGAAATGGCTCAAAGAGACCTACCATCCCGATCACATCTGGTTTGCCGATGACATCGTCGGCCTCAAACCCGGTTGGTGGCCTCGCTTTGCCGAGTTGGTCGAGGCCCACAACGCCCGTGTGCCGTTCAAATGCCTCAGTCGGGTGGATTTGCTCCTGCGCCCCGGCGAGATCGCGGCCATGAAACGGGCGGGTTGTCAGATCGTTTGGGTGGGTGCCGAATCCGGCTCCCAGAAAATCCTCGACGCCATGGAGAAGGGGACGCGTGTAGAGCAAATCGTCGAGGCCACGCGCCGCGTCCACGACCACGATTTCCAGATCGGCTTTTTCCTCCAGTTTGGCTATCCCGGCGAAACCCGCCGCGATATCGCCCAGACCCTGCGGATGGGGTGGACGTGTCGGCCGGATGACATCGGCATGTCCGTCTCCTATCCCCTGCCCGGGACCAAGTTCTACGAGCGCGTTCGCGAGCAACTCGGCGCCAAGCAGAACTGGGAGGATTCGGATGACCTGGCCATGTTGTACCGCGGACCGTTCACCACGGCGTTCTACCGCCAATTGCACGTCGTTTTGCACAAGGAGTATCGGGCACGGCGCACCTGGTGGCGTCTGACCGGCCTGCGGCCGGGAGGAGCTAAGCGGCCCGGCTGGCGTCAGATCATGGCCATGGTCTATCATATCGTCACGCTGCCGTGGGCCCGCTATCGGCTGGAACGCCTGGCGCGAGTGCCCCACGAAGCGCTCTCGCCGCTGGCGCCGGGTCTTTCGCCGGCCGCTGCGGCCATCCCTACCCCCCAATCCGAGGTGTGAACGATGTCATCTACCCCTGTATCGATCCCCGAATCGTTTCGTGATCTCGTTGCTTTTGAGAAACGGGCGTTCGCCCATCTCGCCACCGTCATGCCCGACGGCTCTCCGCAGGTGACCCCCGTCTGGTTCGATTATGATGGCACCTACATCCTCATCAACAGCGCCCGCGGGCGGGTCAAGGACCGCAATCTCCGGCGCAACCCGCACGTGGCCCTGGCCATCTCCGATCCGGCCAATCCCTATCGTTACCTGCAGATCCGCGGCCGGGTGGTCGAGATCACCGAAGAAGGCGCCGATGCCATGATCGACCGGCTCTCTTATAAGTACACCGGTCAGCCGGTCTATCCCTGGCGTCGGCCCGGCGAGCAACGGGTAACTTACAAAATCCTGCCGCTCCGTATCCAGGGCAACGGCTAGAGTCTGCTATGGATGTCCTTCTCACCCACGGCTACTTCCTTCATGAAGACCCCCACGAGCTTCAGGTCATGAAGCCCTATCCGCCGTTGGGCTTGCTCTATGTGAGTGCGCACCTCAAGGCGAAGGGCTTCGATGTCGAGGTCTTCGATACGACCTTCAGTAGCTGGGATGCCTTTGCCTGCTATCTGCAGTTGGCGCGGCCGGCGCTGGTGGGCATCTACACGAATCTGATGACCCGGCAAAACGTCTTGCGGATGATGCGCCTCTGTCGAGATGTCGGTGCCAGAGTCATCTTGGGAGGGCCCGAACCGCCTCATCATGCCCACGAATACCTGGAGCGGGGCGCCGATGTCATCGTCATCGGCGAAGGCGAGTTGACTATGGAGGAGCTGATCCCGCGTCTCGTCCGAGGCGATGGTACGGATCTGCACGATGTGGCCGGGATCGCTTTTCGGGATGCCGAGGGTCGGGTTGTGCGCACACCACCGCGACCGCAGATCGCCGATCTATCGGCCCAGCCCTGGCCCGATCGCGAGGCGATTGACCTGGAACGCTATCTGGAGACCTGGCATACCCATCATGGCGTGCGTTCGATCTCGCTGATCACGGCCCGGGGTTGTCCCTACACCTGCACCTGGTGCAGCCACACCGTCTTCGGCTACAGCCATCGCCGGCGTAGCCCGGAGGATGTGGCCGACGAAGTGGCTTTTCTGGTCGAACGATACCGGCCCGACCAGTTGTGGTACGCCGATGATGTCTTCACCATGCAACCGCGGTGGACCCTGCGCTATGCCGAGGAACTCAAGCGCCGCGGCCTGCGCGTGCCCTTTGAGTGCATCAGCCGGGCCGATCGCCTGAACGAAGCGATCGTGGCCACCCTGGCCGCCATGGGATGCAGGCGCTTGTGGATCGGTTCGGAAAGCGGTTCGCAGCGGGTGCTCGACGCCATGAAACGTAAAGCCAAGGTGGAGGACATCCAGGCCAAAACCCGCCTGCTCCAGGCGCACGGCATTACCGTCGGCATGTTCATCATGCTCGGCTACGAAGGCGAGACCGTGGCCGATATTGCCGCCACGGTCGACCATCTCAAGCGCGCCGATCCGGACGTGTTTCTGACCACCGTGGCCTATCCCATCAAAGGAACGCCCTACTACGAGGCTGTGGCCGATCGCATCCTGGCCTATGCCGATTGGGAGCATCGTACCGATCGCGATCTCGGCGTGGCCGGACGCCATTCCCGACGGTTTTATGCCCACGCCACTCGCTGGATGGTCAACGAAGTCGGATTCCACCAACGGTGGCGCCGCGGGGAACGACGGCCGTGGCCGTTGCTCAAGCACTGGCTCAATGCGCGGCGTGGGCGTCTGGGCATGTGGTTGACCCAATACGAACGCGAGGGGCAGGATGCTCCCCATCCGGCCGGGCGGGGATGGACCGTCCGTGAACGCGCCACCGAGGGCTGGTAATGGACCGGGTAGCAGGGGCGCCGGGGGCTGTTTTTGATGTCGTAGCCGCCGATTACGACGCCGATTTTACCCACACGCCGTTGGGGCAGGCCTTGCGCCGTCGTGTGTGGGCCGTTCTGGCCCGCTACGTCCGACCCGGCCAGCATTGGTTGGAACTGGCCTGCGGGACCGGTGAGGATGCCCTATGGCTGGCAAGACAGGGCATGCGCGTCACGGCGACGGACGGCTCGCCGCGTATGTTGGCCGTAGCCCGGGCCAAGGCCGAGGCCGCCGGTCTGGCCGATCGCCTGGTCTTTTGCCGGCTTGATCTGACCGGGGAGCTGCCCACATTCGGGGCTGCTGTGTTCGACGGGATTCTCTCCGATTTCGGCGGCATCAACGTGCTGGGGGATTGGCAACCGCTGGCCCGGACCCTGGCGACGGCCCTACATCCGGGCGGGGTGGTCGTGCTGGTGCCCATGGGGCCGTGGTGCCCCTGGGAGTTCTTCTGGTATCTCGGTCACGGCGATCTCCGCACGGCCACGCGACGCCGGCGAGGGCAGGCGGTAGCCCGCCTCGGCGCCGAGGCCTTCCCCATCTTCTACCCCGCGCCCCGACGGTTATGTCGCGATTTTGCCCCCTGGTTCCGACACCTGGAGACGCTGAGCCTGGGTTTTTGGCTGCCGCCGACGGCCCTGACCGATCGGATCGGCCGCCATCCGCGCCTGTTGGCCGTGCTTGAGCGCCTCGAAGCCTACACCGCCCGCATGACGGCCGGGTGGGGGGACCATTACATCATCGTCTTCCGCCGCAACGACTTCGATCAGGACGGCCGACCGGTTGCGCCCAACCCCTGAGATTGTGATAAGATTGAGGCTTATCGTTCCTGCCCTTAGCTTTCGCCGTTTTCCTGTTGAGGTCGAGCTATGGTCGCGACAAAGCCCTATCGCATTACCCTTGAGTACTGCGTACCTTGAAACTACCTGGAGCGGGCCGTCCGTGTGGCGGCCGAAATCCTGGGCGATTATCAGCATGTCATCGCTTCCTTCACCCTGGTGACAGGAAGCGGTGGTGTTTTCGAGTTCCGGGTCAACGATGAGCTGCTGTTCTCCAAAAAGGCGTTGAAACGCCACGCCGAACCCGGCGAGATTTTGGCGCTTTTTCGGCAGTATGTCGGCCCGGATGTGCCGGTCTTCCCGCGCGAAAGCGGATAGGGAGACCACAGCGGACCGCCTCCACCTGCACCGGACCCCGGCCGGGGTTCGGTGCAGAACCGAGGAGCCATCGTCACCATGGCCATCCGGCAACGGCCACCAACGATCGCGTTTTGTGTCCGGTATCACAACGAGGAACCCAACCACCATGACCGAGACCCCATCTGCTGCCAATTCCGTCGAAGTCCATGATCCCGCCATCCTGGCCCAGGCCAGGGCCGTTCTGGATGCCTGCAGCACGGCCCAGGAGATGCAGGCGGCCGTATTGGCTGCCGTGCAACGGAATGAAAACTGGCGTGGACGGCAATGCGTGAATCTTCTGGCTCCGGAAGCGCCGACCAGCCCCACCGTGCGCGCTTTGTTGGCCAGCGAAGTCGGCATTCGGGCGGCCGAAGGGCATATCGGCGCCTTGAACCGCTGGTTTGTGGGGACGAAGTACATCGATGAAATCGAGGCGCTGTGCATTGAGCTGCTGAAGCGTCTGTTTCGCACCCGCTATGCCGACCATCGTCTGATGGGCAGTATGCTGGGCAATCTGACGGTCTACACGGCCCTGACCGAACCGGGTGATGTCATCATGTCGGTAGCGCAGCCCTTCGGTGGTCATTCCAGTAACCGACCCGATGGGCCTGCCGGGGTACGGGGGCTGCGGATCGTGGATGTGCCCATGGACCCGGTTGACCTGACGGTTGACCTGGACCTGTTCCGCAAGCTGGCGCCGTTGGTGCGTCCTAAGCTGGTGGCGTTGGGCCTCTCGATGACGCTGTTCCCGCTACCGGTACGGGAGATGGCGGCGACGGTGGCCGAGTGGGGCGGTCGCATCTTTTTCGACGGTGCCCACCAACTCGGGCTGATCGCCGGTGGACAGTTCCAGGACCCCATCCGTGAGGGTGCCGCCGTACTGACGGGGTCGGCGGGAAAGACCTTCAGCGGCCCCCAAAGCGGGGTGATCGTCTGGGACGACCCGGAACTGACCCGGCCGCTGACCCATGCCATCTTTCCGGTCCTGGTCGCCACCCATCAGGTGAACCGGGTGGCGGCACTGGCCGCGGCCACGGCCGAGATGCTGGCCTTTGGCCCGGCCTATATGGCCCAGATCGTGCGCAATGCCAAGGCCCTGGCTGCCGCCTTGCATCGCCGCGGCATCCCGGTGCTGGGAGCCCATCGCGGCTTCACCGAAACGCAGCAGGTCATCGCCGATGTACGCGCCTTTGGCGGCGGTCTCGAAGTGGCCCGACGTCTGGAGCGGGCGAATATCATCGCCAACAAGAATCTCATCCCCGGTGATACCCCCGCCGACTGGGATCGGCCCGGTGGACTGCGTATGGGCACCATCGAGGTCACCCGATTGGGCATGAAAGAGGCGGAGATGGAACAAATCGCCGCCTTTATCGCCCGCATCCTCGTCGAGCGCGAAGCGCCGGAACAGGTGTTGGAGGATGTGATCGCCTTTCGTGAACCCTATCAGACGATCTACTACTGCTTCGAGCACGGTCTCCCACCGACCTGAGAGCCGCACCGACGGCCGCTGACGCGATGTGGGCCCGCAACCGAGGCGTTATGACGGGCCGCTAAGGTTGTAGGTCGCCTTGGCGACGTGGCCTGTGTTTGACAGCCTTGCCCCGGCATCCTACAATTGGAAACGTCGCCGATTTCGGACGATATACCCTTAGTTTTCCTCAGGAGTGTACACCGTATGGGAATCAAGCGCTACGTTGTTATCGTTGCCGCTATTTTGCTTGCCATTGTCCTCGATGCTTTTATCTTTACGACGATTTTGAACACGCCATACAGCCGTGTGCCGGCGATTTATCATCTCGGCAATATTCTTTTTCTTTCCTGCGCACTGGCCATCATCGGCGATGTTATCTTTGACGCCGGTGTTTTGCGATGATTTGATGACATTCTCGATTTAGAATGATTTCTTCATCCGAGGTTCAGAGCGAGTCATTAGCACCAACCGAAGTTCCCGATGCGGTCGTAGAGCGCGCGCATGCTGTGACCAGGCCGGGTACGCTGCGCCTGTATCTGGCCTTGATGAAACCGAAAATCATTGCGTTGCTGTTGGTCACAACGCTGGGTGCCATGATGGTGGCAGCCAACGGGCGACCGCCTTGGGACCTGGTGTTCTGGACGATGCTGGGAGGCGCGCTGGCGGCCGGAGGCGCCAATGCCCTCAATCATTTCTTCGATCGGGATATCGACGGCTATATGTACCGCACCAACCGGCGACCGCTTCCGGCCGGTTGGCTTCATCCCCGGGCGGCCTTCGTGTTCGGTATCGTCTTATGTCTCCTGGCGTTCGGAATCTTGGCCGTCTGGGTCAATCTGCTGGCGGCGGTGCTTTCTCTGGTGGGGGCGCTGTATTACATCCTCGTGTATACCCTCTGGCTGAAACGCCGGACGCCCCATAACATCACCATCGGCGGCGTGGCCGGCGCCATTCCGCCCCTGGTGGGTTGGGCGGCCGTTACCGGAGAGCTGGCGCCGACGGCCTGGGCGCTGTTCGCCATCGTCTTTTTCTGGACGCCACCCCACACCTGGGCGTTGACGCTGATGGTGACCCGCGACTACGCCCGTGTGGACGTGCCCATGTTGCCGGTGGTCCTGGGCGAGGAGGAGACGCGGCGCCAGATCGTCCTCTACAGTTGGTTGTTCGTGGCGGTTTGTCTGGCGCTGACGCCGCTGGGGTTATTCGGTTGGTTCTATTTCGGCGTGGCGGCGGTGCTGGCCGCCGTCTTCATGCGTGATGTCTATCGCCTGCGCCGTCTGCGCGGCAAGGACAAGGCGCGACGGGTGTACAATTTCTCGTTGCTTCATCTGGCCCTGTTGTTTGCGGCCATGGTCATCGATAGGCTGATCGGGTTCTGATCCGATGCACATCGGCATCATCGGGTTGCCTTCGAGCGGTAAAACGACCATCTTCAATGCCCTCACGCGCGGGCATGCCGAGACGGCCGCCTTTGCAACCGGCCGCATGGTGGTCCATACGGCCGTGGTGGCCGTGCCCGATGAACGGGTAGACCGGCTGGCCGCCATGTACAAACCGCGCAAGACGACGTATGCTCAGGTGTATTACAAGGACATTGCCGGGTTGACGAAAGGCATAGGTCGGGCCGGTGGTTTGGCCGGTCCTCTGCTCAATGAAATCGCTCCCAACGATGCTTTGCTTCATGTCGTGCGCGGCTTTCATAATCCCCAGGTGCCCCATCCCGAAGGCTCGGTCGACCCGGTGCGGGATGTCGTTTTGCTGGAGAACGAACTCATGCTCAGCGATATGGTCATCCTCAGCAACCGCCTGGAGCGTCTGCGTCAGCGCCTGGGCAAAGGCGGGAATCCCCGTGAGGTGGAGGCAGCCCGGACCGAGCATGCCCTGGTGCAGCGGTTGCTAACCCATCTGGAGGCCGAGAAGCCGCTGCGCGACCTGGAGTTGACGCCCGAAGAGGAGAAGGCCCTGCGGGGCTTCAATCTGCTTTCGTCCAAGCCGATGCTGATCGTGCTCAACATCGATGACGACGCCGATGAGAGGAGTGCAGACGTGCTGGCTGCCTTTGGCGGACCTCGGTGCCGGGTCATGGCCTTGCGCGGTCGGTTGGAGGCCGAGTTGGCCCAGATGGAGCCGGCCGAAGCGGCCATGTTCCTGGCCGATTTCGGTATTCCCGAACCGGGACTGCAGCGGGTGATCCGAGAGTCTTATCGTCTGTTGCGCGTGCACTCCTTTTTTACGGTGGGGGAAGAGGAGGTCCGGGCCTGGACGGTGCCCATCGGCGCCACGGCCCTCGATGCCGCTGCCACCATTCACACCGATCTGGCGAAGGGTTTCATCCGCGCCGAGGTTGTCCATTACGATGACCTGATCGCGGCCGGGTCCATGGCCGAAGCCCGCAAACACGCCACGTGGCGGCTGGAAGGAAAGGACTACGTCGTGCGGGATGGCGATATCATCCACATTCGTTTCGCCGTCTAAGCGGAATACAAAGCCGCATCGGTCTATACGTTCGCCGGCCGGTGCCGCACTATAAGGAGTGATAGATGAGCTCTCTCCAGCACAGGCGTATCATTTTCGGTCTGCTGGTCGGTGGACTGCTCCTGGTTGGCCTCTTTTCGGTTCTGAATGCACCGCAAAGCGCCCACGCCAGCCCCGGCGATCGCTTTGTCTTGCCCGGAGGCAGCGGCACCGCCTGCTCCCAGGCCCAGCCATGCCGCCTGCAGACTGCGCTGGCCCAGGCAACGGATGGCGACACGATTTACCTGGCCGGGGGGACCTACACCGGAACCGGCGCCGCTGTGATCACCATCACCAAAAGCATCACCCTCTACGGCGGTTGGGACGGCGCTCCGACCGGGCCTGTGGTGCGCGATCTGGCCGCCTACCCGACCGTCCTGGACGGCGAAGGCACGCGTCGTGTGGTCTATGTCACCGGCCCGGCCACGGTGACGCTGGATGGGTTAACCATCGCCAACGGCAAGATCCTCTCCACGACCACAACGGAGTGGGGCGGGGCCGGCCTCTATGCCCGGAATGCGGCGCTCACCGTACAGAACACGGACTTTTACAGCAACGTGGTCGATGTGTTCGATGCAGCCAACTCCTATGCCTACGGCGGCGGGATGATGGCCGAGGGAGGCAGCCTCCTGGTGCAGGCATCCACTTTTCGCCGGAACAGCGTCTGGGCCAAGATATCGGCCAACGGCGGAGGGTTGGCCATCTCAGGGACTCTGACGGCCACCGTGACCGACACCCTCTTCCGCGATAACGACGCCTGGATCGGTGGCGGTCTCTATTTCCTGGGGGATGCTCACACGGATTCAACGCTCCGGTTGGCGAACAATGCCTTTATACATAACGGATGGGGAACCGGTGCCGGTGATGGATATGGTGGTTATGCCGGTGCCATTGAAGTGATCCGTGCCCGAGCCCACATTGAGGGCAACGTTTTTCGCAACAACCGGGCCGGCAATGACCGGGGAGCGGTCAGTGTTTTCGACTCCGAGCTGACGCTGGCGCGCAACGTGATGGTCGGCAATCAAAACGGAAGGACGTCGGCGCTCCACCTTAGCCGGGTATCTCCCTTCACGGCGACCAACAACATCATCGCCGGGAATCAGTCCCTCTACTATTGGCTGAGATATCCGGCGGTCTACATCGGGAACGGTAGCAGCGGGCAGTTCCTGCACAACACGATTGCCCGCAACCGCAACTTCTCCGGCAGCAACGTTGGCGTGGCGTATGGCGTGCTCGTGGAGGGGAACTCCACGGCCTCATTGACCAACACCATCCTGCTCGGCCATACGGTGGGCATCAGCGTCACAACAGACAGCACGGCTTTCCTGGAAGGCACGCTGTGGGGCAGCGGGGCCTGGGCCAACGGGACCGACTGGGACGGCGCGGGGACCATTCTAACCGGAACCGTTAACATCTGGGGCAACCCCGACTTCGTGAACCCCGACAACGGCGATTACCACCTCGGCGCCGGCTCGGCGGCGGTCGACGCAGGCGTGAACGCGGGGGTGACCACCGACATTGATGGCGATCCCCGGCCCGTTGGTGCAGGCTACGACATCGGGGCCGATGAGATTAGCCGTCGCGTTTACCTGTCTCTCGTGATGAGGGATTTTCCTTGAGAACACCGGGCGCCAGATCGCCTTTTGCCGTGTCGGCCCGCAGCAGCAGCCGTAAGACGGCCCAACGAGTTGCTGCCACAAACGGCAAAGGGCATATCACCGCTCCGGTCTTGGTCTTCCCAAGCTGCGGAATGGGGGATCCGCCCATCCTGGCTGCAAGCTTGATTTCAACGACACGTGCTTACGCCGAGAGGGTTTCTATGACTTCCCGGAAAGAAATGCCAAAGTCTAGCAAAGGTGCTGCCGCACGCAACAAGACGTCCGCTGGCTTCACGGCCGAGGAACGAGCGGCGATGGCGGAACGCGCCAGAGAGTTGAAGCGAGGTGAGAAGTCGGATGACGAGAGCGCCCTACTGGCCAAGATCGCCGAGATGCCGGAACCGGATCGCAGCATGGCCGAGCGGTTGCATGCGATCATCACCGCCAGCGCGCCCGTGCTATCGCCCAGAACCTGGTACGGGATGCCGGCATATGCCAAGGACGGCAAGGTCGTCTGCTTCTTCCAGAGTGCGGCCAAGTTCAAGACACGATACGCCACCTTGGGCTTCACCGACCAGGCGAATCTCGATGATGGGGCCATGTGGCCGACATCGTTCGCCCTGAGGGAATTGGGCCCGGCCGAAGAGGCAAAGATCGCGGCGCTGGTGAAGAAAGCGGTGAGCTAGGTGGTGCGCCGGCCACCGGCGCAGCAACTCCAGGACCGTGCCGGCGGTCCCACATGACGTGCGGCCGACTGCTCCTTCGGCCCGTCGTGCTCGTCCTGGTTGCCGCCGAGCGTGGTGCCGTTAGGTGGCTTCGATAACCGCCCTTGCCGCCGGCCTTGCCTTATCGCTGCCCTGCAGGATAAGCCAGGGCCGCAGGAGCCAAGCTCCGGCCGGTCCTCCCTTGCCGCGGTCGTCTGCGCTCCCGATCGGCACGGGACCGATCGCACGCGCATCGGTCCCGTGCTCTGTTTGGCTCGGCTCCTTGTCTTGGTCGGCCCTAGTAGCGGCCGAGAATGCGAGGTATATAAACCTCCGGTCTGATATTGGCCGGTCGGGTGGGTGTGATGGTTCGGGTGGGCGTGCGCGTGGCGGTGGGAGTGCGGGTCGCGGTCGGCGTCCGTGTGGGCGTACGCGTGGCGGTGGGGGTACGCGTGGCGGTAGGGGTGCGTGTTGCGGTTGGCGTCCGTGTGGGCGTACGCGTGATGGTGGGGGTGGCGGTAGGGGCATTTCCTTCACGCAGGCCGACGCCGGATGCAGCCAGAGCAAAGGGCTGCGGTCCGCGCGGGACATTGATCCCGCGCACGATCACCCGATACACGCCGTTGGGGGCATTGGGAATGATAACCCCTTCGACATTGTTGCAGGCATCCCATTGGCCTCCGCGCAGACACTGACCGCCGCTGTAAACGCCGGCGTTCCCGCGGTAGCGGGTACCGTTAGGAGCCACGACCTCGAGGTCCAGATCGTTGACAAGGGTCTTGGCCGCCGCCGGCTCACCGGGATAGTCGGTCCAGACCAAGGTCACGCGCAAAGGACCGGGGCCACCCGGCGGCGTGGTGGCGGTGGGGGTGGGCGTGGGGCCGGTCGTGCGCGTGGCCGTAGGCGTGGCCGTAGGACCACTCGTCTGCACATCCAGAACGACGTCGTCGAGGAAGAAGGTGGCGTGCGGCGCCAGATCATCTTGGTCCACCAGGAAGGCCACGGCCACTGTCTGGCCGCGGATGTCGTTCAGGATCTCCGCCAAGTTCAACGTTTGGCCGTTCCAGCCCGTGGTGCCGATCGAGTGCGTCGGCCCATAGCCGATGAGCTGGTTCAGATCGCTGCTGAAGATGGCCGCCTGCACCTCGTCAAAGCCGACATCGGGATTGATGTTGCGCCACCAATAGCTGAGGGTGCCTGCCGTCGTGTTGGCCGGTATCGACACGAGTTGGTAGATGTAGCCATCCAGGCCTGGGGTCGAACCCATCGAACGGCTGCCGCTGCGGGCCGAGGCGGTTGTATAGTCCATGGCGTTGCGAACCCAACCGGTGTTGCTCTCAAAACCGCCGTTTTGGATGATATTGGCCAGAGCGGCCTGCGGTTCGGCGTCGATCGGCGTCAATGGTTGCGGCTCGGCGACGACCGGGGTGATCTGAACCTGGCCGGCACTCACCGTCAACTCGTAAGTGCGGCTGCCGTTGGTGCCGATGCCGCTCGTTTCGTCTTTGACCCAAACCTGGCGACCACCGCCCGGCATCAGGCTTTCGACCAGGTTCACACGCCCCCAGCCGCTGACGTTGTTCGGCCGCAAAACCGGAACCTCTTGCGTAGTACCGGTGCCGTACTGGCCCGGACTCATGTCCACGGCGCCGTTGAGCAGAACCGCCTTGATGAGGGCTCCGCTGGGAGCGGTCAGGCCGCGGCGGGTCACCAGCCATTCGCGCACCAGAGCGGCGGCCCCGGCGGTGAGAGGGGTGGACATGCTGGTGCCGCCCTGGTAATAGTAGTGTTGATTGAAAGGACCCCACCCATCGCCCACCTGCGGGTGACGGCTGCGTGTGGAGAGGATGAACGTGCCGGGAGCCACCACATCCGGCTTGATGCGACCGTCGTCGGTAGGACCCCGGCTGGAAAAGGCAGCCATGCCGTTGGCATTGTTGGCAAGCCGATCGTTGGCGATCGGGTTGACGGGAAAACGGTCAGGCCACCAAACGCCCCAGAATTCGTTCAGAGCAGAACGCAGGTTTTCGGTGGCCCCGACGGTAAGCACATTCTTGGCCGTGCCCGGACTGCCTATTCCGTCAGGGTCTACAACCCCATTGCGATTGCTATCGATCCCGTTGTTGCCGGCCGAAAACAGAACCAGCATGTCCTTGCGTTCCCACAGGAGGGCATCGGTGTTGCGGCTGTCGGTGGTATAGCCACCGTATTGGTGCACGCCGTTGACGACGCCGGTCGGGGCACCCCACGAATTGGTATGGATGCGGACACCGAGGGGATAGACCTGGCGCATGAGGTCACCGACATCGTCGGGAATACCCGCCAGACTCTCGTCGGCGGCCATAATGCTCTGGAAGACCAGGCGCGCTTCCGGCGCCACTCCGGCGAACGAGTTGGCGTACTGATGGGCAGCCGGGTTGCTCCCCGAAGCCGCGCCGCTACCCAACACCGAGCCGGCGACATGCGTACCATGACCATCGGGATCGGACCAATTGCAGGGATTCGGCCTCCCCAGACAAAAGGCCTGGACCAGCCGCCCCTGAAAATCTTGATGGAGGTTGGTGGTGCTGCCCAGATCCAGCCCTGTATCGGCGACGGCGACGATTTGTCCGGCTCCGAAGAGTCCCAACGACCCCCGCACGCCGTTGACGGCCATGATCTGACCGCCCCCGACATCGTTATGCAACTCCGGCGCCAGATAGGGCTCTATCCATATCACCCCCTCGTGCCGGGCCAAAGCCGTCCATTGGTCTGCGGTCAGGCGGACGCGCAGAAGACCGGAAAACGCATTGGTGGCCTGACCCAGCACGGTACCGCCCAACATTTCCACCTGTTGGACCAGGTCCGTCCGATCGACATCGGGCAGGGTCAAAACGCTAAGGGTTTGAGGTTCCTGGGCAACCTCGCGCAGGTGTAACAGGTCGGGTGCCAGGCGATAGGCCGGTCGATACGGTCCCACCCAACGCACTTCCGGCAGCGCCCGCACCGCCTCGGCCGTAGCAGCATCCATGCGGGTGATGAAAGCATAATCGGGGATATAGCCGTAAAGGCGAGCGCCTTGCTGCTCTACCGCCGCCTGCCACTCCTCCAGGACGGGACCGTGAAACTGCACGAGATAGGTGGTGGCTTCGGGGGCAGCCATCGCCAGTTCAGGCGCCACGTCCGGTTCACCGATAAGAGGGTCAAAGGTAAAAGCCTGCAGACGGATCAACGGCACCTCCACGGCCGGCTCGGCCCTTGAACTGCCGACGAGAAGGACGGCGACCAGCAACAGCAGAACTACCGGACCTAGAAGAAACGGTTTTTGCGACAACATGAAAGTCACCCTCAGGTTGTGTGGAGAGAGAAAGGAAAGACCGCCCTGGCACAAAGTTCTCAGCCATGACACTGTGTTCTTCAACACCGGGACTCTACTGTATAGACGATGCTTGGTTCCCAATGGTAACCGAAGGATCAACCGGATAACAAGCGAGACGTTTTCGGCGCCCTTGCGGATTGGGCTCCGGCTGCTGTGTTCAAGGCAAGTTCACCGTTGCGAAGGAAGGTCAATGGGCTTGGGTATGGTCTACCTCGAGGCTGTGGGTTTCGGCAGGCCCGGTCCTCATCTTGTGATCTGCCGGCTGCAGTCATCCGCCAAATTGATATACTTTTGTCGGATCGGGACAGGCGTAGCCGTTTTCGTCGGCGCCGGTGGCCCCATGGGCCAGATGCATGTACAGCATGCCATCGAGCTGGCCGATGGTCCCCGTACCATCATCGCCACGGAGGTCGGCGACGATCGTCTAAACGCCCTGCATAACCGTTTTGCCGACCTGGCCGGACGCTCCCCCTCTTCAGCCCTAAAACTGCTGCGCTTTCCCTTTACCCGGTGGTTATGCAGGCTACGGCCGGCCGTGGCGCCGAGAAAGCCCTGATCGAAGCCTTCTGGCAGCCCCCCACTCCCTGAGCCCTCCACGCCATAATCTACACCTTGACCCTCAATCCTGCCATCGACCGTGAGCTCACCGTACCAACGCTTCTTTTCGATACGGTGCTGCGCGCCACGTCCTGGCGGGTCGATTACGGCGGCAAAGGTTTCAACGTCTCGCGCATGTTGCAGGCATTAGGAGCGGCCAGTGTCGCTCTCGCCCTGGCTGCCGGCCACAGCGGTCGTTTTTTGCAGGAAGGATTGACGGCTCTGGGCATTGCCACCGATTTTCTTTGGGTCGAAGGCGAGACGCGCACCAATGTCAGCATTGTCACCGCCAACCACGACCGTTATATCAAGGTCAACGAGCCAGGGCCTTTCGTCCCTGCCGAGGTTGGTCAGGCACTGTTGGCCAAAATCGCCGCTTTGGTACGGCCGGGAGACTGGTGGGTGTTGGCCGGCAGCCTGCCACCTGGCTTACCCGATACCATCTACGCCCTCATCATCGAGCTGGTCCAGACTGCCGGCGCCTATGCCGTCCTCGATAGCAGCGGGAGTGCTCTGGCGGCCGGCTGTGGCGCCCGGCCTTATCTGGTCAAGCCCAATGCCGCCGAGTTAGCTCAGATGACCGGCCTGCCCACCACCACTCCGGCCGAAATCGCCGCTGCTGCTGCCGCCATGCGCAGGGCCGGTGCGGTTCATGTCGTTGTGTCTCTGGGCAAGGCCGGTGCCATGGCTTTTGGCGACGACGGCGCCTGGATTGCCACCAGCCCTCCTGTCCAGGAGCAAAACCCCATCGGCGCCGGCGATGCGATGGTGGCCGGCCTGACCTGGGCGCTCGCGCGCGGTCTTGAGCTGGCCGAGGCCCTACGCTGGGGCGTGGCCTGTGGCGCCGCCACCGCTGCCCTCGCCGGCACCGCCATGGGAGATCGGGCGCTCGTACAGTCACTATACCCGCAGGTGGTCGTTCGAGCCCTTTAGCTCTGCGGTGAGGAGCAACCATGCCTCTTGAAGTCCGCGCAACCCGTCTCTACCCGGTCCCTACCGCCACTGTCTACCAGGCCGCCCTTGCCGCCGTTGCCGATCTTCGCGGCCAAGTTTTACACAGCGATCCCACCCAGGGCCGACTCGAAGCTCGTTTCGACAAAAAGCTGCGCGGCAAGATCCTGGGCGATCGAACCCAGATCGAGATCCAAATTGACGCCACCGCGACCGCCCAGAGCAGTGTCGCCGTCCTGGTTTATCCGCTGGATGTCCTCAACCGCCAATTGCTGTTCGGCGCCCGCAAGGGGGTGCCGGAAACGGTCCTGAGCTGGTTTTTCAAGGACCTGGAACGCCATCTGGCCTGAACCGGCTTGTGTGGCTGCCTTTGCGTAGGGGCATGACCATCTGTCTAGAGCCGATCCGGCACGGTGCCACCCTCCTTAGCGCCGAAGACCGTTGTGCCGGCGCCGGCAAAGCTATGTATCGCCCGTGGCCCCGAAGGTCCCCGTGCCGGTGAGGCCGGCCGGCTCCGGCCCCTGGGCCTGGGAGAACCTCCCGGCCGGTGCCAGCAACACAAGCGTTGTTGCGCAGATCGCAAGCCAAATCCATTTACCTTTCATTGGTTCTTCCCTCCTTGTAGCGCAATCCCCCGGATTGTGTTACGCCACCATAATTGCGCAGCGCCAGCGGCAGGTAGAGCCATGCCGCCGCCTGCCGATACTCATACGCGCCGATGTCGGGCCGGGCATCTCGGGGGTGATTCTCCAGGTCCACCGCCGGCGCGCCCTCGGCGCTGCCGGCATCTATCG
>JBBINH010000055.1:0-20521 GCA_037443945.1 Caldilineales bacterium | reverse complement strand
TGTGCGCGTTGGTGTGCGCGTCGGTGTGGGCGTACGTGTCGGCGTGTGGGTCGGGGTCGGCGTCGGCGTGCGCACGGGTTCGTAATAATCCACCACCAGGACGGGGCGCCATGCGGGTGTCGCCGCTTCGCGCGCGGCCAGGTAGTACTGCACCGTCGGCATTACCTCGCCATCGATCAACACACCGTAGTTGGTCGAGGGATTTTCATACCAATTGCGGACCAGGGGGGTGATATCGAGTCTCACCCAACCTCCGACCGGCAAGTTGGTCAATGTGGCCACGGGCGTGGCCGCCCTATCACCCGGCCCACTGGCCAGGGGTGCCGACCAGGGCTGCCCGTCCATAGCCATCGCGTAGTTGGCCTCGGTTTCGGACCAGGGACGCAGTAGCGCATAAGCGGCGATGTCTAGGGTGCGCGCGTTGTTGCTGCGCCGCGTCACGTAGAAGACGAGATGAGCACGTTCGATGACCATTTCCGGAGGGAGGCCGCCCAGATCGAAGCGGAAGAGGGTAGCCGTCGTGTAACCCGTCCTCACGATCAGCTCGGTATGCTGACCGAAACGGTCTTCGGGGAAGAATTCGTCGAGATAGGTATCGGCAATCGCCGGCGCCGTGAATTGCAGGGTAGGGATGGCCGTCGGCGTCGGCGTGGGTGTACCGGCAGGAGGCGATGTCGGTGTCGCACTCGGTGTGGGCGTACTGGTTGCCGTTGGTGTCGGCGTGGAAGTGCGTGTGGGCGTCGGCGTGAGGGTACGCGTGGCCGTGGGTGTGAAGGTAGGCGTGGGCGTAGGCGTGACACTATCGGCGAAGACGTTGATAAAACGCACGGCTACCGTCGGTTGAAACCATTCTATGACCGCCTGTTGCAGGGTCTGCTCGAGGATGTCGCCATCGCTGCTTTGTTTGTCGATCCCCGTAAGGACCATCCCGGCCGGCGGACGGATGACCAGACGGTAGTCATCGTACCGGGTGGGCATATGGATGTTCCAGAATCCGGCGGCGTCGCTTGTGGCCGTGCGCACCGAAGTCCCCGGCGGATTCTGGCCGCTATGGCGGACGAACAGCTCGAATTGTACCCCTGCCAGAGGTGTGGTCGTCACGCCGCTCGCCCCACGATAGGCGTAACCACGGAAGCGCCAGGCGACATCCGACGTAGGGGTCGGCGTCGGTGCCGCAGAGGTAGGGGTACGGGTGGGCGTGGGGGTAGGACCGCTACCCGGTGTACGGGTGGGCGTCGGTGTGGCCGTCGCGGGGATGGTCAAATTGACCTGTTGGAGCTTGCGATCGGCCCAGGTCATGGTCGGCGAAGCGCTGGCCAACACCCCGTTCACGCGAAAACGGACCACCTCGCCGGGACGCATGCCCGGAATCACCGGGCTGACCGTGGTATCTTCGCCGTAAATCCGCAGCAAACCGTATTGGTTCGGGGTATCGACGATGAAACAACCGACGATCGCGTTCCGCGGGCTGAGGGCCTGAACCACCGTGCCGACGGCCGCCCCCGGCGAGATGGTCCCGTAGGCCTCGGCGTAGTATTGCGAGGTGTCAGAAGGCGGAGCCGGACAGGAACCTTGCGGTAGGGTCGGCGCCACCACGGCCGATGTCGCCCCCGGTCTGTTGTAACCCTGGGGCATGAGCTGGGTGCCGGCCCCGTAAATGAGCGTGGCCGGCTGCCGCATATGGATAAGATAGCCTGCGCCCGGCCGCATCTCGCGCAGGGTGTTGAAAGAAGGCGGGATCGAGGTGTCGTAGGTGCCGTCCATGCCGGTCACGCGCGTGTAAGCGCCCTCGATCGTACTCAGCACCTGCGGCAAGGGACGGTTTTCGGCCGGCAGATACCCCAACCAATTCCAACCGTTGCTCAACCCAATCGGCGTATTCGGTGAAATAGACGCACCCGATAGCGTCAGGGTAGCATTCCGCGTCATGAAAATCCAGTAGCTCTCGGTGGCAACCAGGTTGCGCAAGGTGTTGAACGAGGGTGGAATCGTCGTATCGAAGGTCCCACCACGCCCCGTCACCCGTTGATAGGCGCCGGCAATGCTCGCCAGGACGGCGCCGACCGAGGTATCCGATAAAGCCAAACGATAGGAAAAGAGATTCCATCCCTGTCGCAACGGAATGGTTTGAGTAACGATGGCCCCACCGCTGTAGTCGGGCTCCAAAATCAGCGGGCTATGGCCTACGGTGACGGTCACACTGCCGTTGCGAGCGTTATCGAGATCGCCTGCGCCCCCGTCCACGATGACCTGGGCATCGCCTGCTTTGTTCACAACCCGTAAACCGTTCCCGACGGCCGCCAGGGCAAACGCCTGATTGACATCGGGCCCATTGGTCCAGACGACGTATTTCGCTTTGCCGGCCTTCGCAAAGGCGTGCCCTTCGGCACGACCGTCCAGGTCGGTCAACCGCCGATTGTAGGTCCAGCTCCCCAGCTCCTGGGAGAAGGTGCTATAGGCATAGTAAGCCGGTTTGAGCCCTCCATTGCTGCGAATGAGGCCGTAGCTATAGCCCCCACTGTTCTCAGGGCGATCCACAGCCTGGAACCAGACCATGGGAAAAATCCCGGCGCCAACACCTTGGGTCAGGCCTTTCATGACGTAACGAGCCTGCAACTCCTCGCTGTACTCGTTGGTGTCGCGACTGCCGCTGGGCTTGCTGCTGGGCGCGCTGAATTCGGTGACCATCAAGGGCTTATTGCGACCCGTATACGACCGCACCAAGGCCTGGAGGTGCTGACCTTTGCCGACCACTGAACCCCATTTGTAGGAAAACGCCTCATAAAAATGGTAATTGATGATATCGAAATAGTCCCCACCACCCGCCGCCAGCAGATCGCGCAGGAAATTGGGGTCATAAGGCCCCCCTTCCGTGGTCCAGGCCTCGTAGCTCAGACCGCCGATAGCCACCTGCATATTGGGATTGGCCGCCTTGACGGCAGGATAAACGGCTTGAAGCATGCGGGCATAGGCATCACCTCCGGCACCGGGAGCCGGATTGGGACCGATGCCCCAACAACCACCTACCCAGGCATGGCCGATGACATCGCCGTTGTCAGGCTCGTTACCCAACTCCAGGTAGCGCACGTTGTAGGGCGCAACACCGTACCGGCGGGTGACGGCGGCGGCAAACTCGGCAAAGGCAGGCAACGCCTCGGACCGGATGGGACCGCATTCGTAATCGGCCGCCCACGAAGGGGCGTGCATCAAGGCCAGGATAACTTCATAGCCCTGATTGCGCAGATCGCGTAAGCGGCTATCTGCAGCCGACCAGTTATACCCGGCCCCGGGCACGGGTTCGGCAGTGGCCCAGCTGATGGCAATGCGTGCCCATTTGGCCCCGGCGGCGCGCAAGGCCGGCAATGCTGTCCAATCCTGCGAAGGGATCAACCAGACGCCCATGAAATCCTCCACCGTGAGCGCCGTCGGTGCCGCCGGCTCGGTCCGTTGCACCGACCCAGGCTCCTCTGCCGGCACCGGCGCTGCCAGGGCCGTTCTCTCGGGGATATTACCACTTCCCAGCAACAGTAACCCTACTAAAAGACAGGATAGTGTTACAACTCGCAGATGGTTTACTGAGGGCATAGTCATGATAAATGGATGGATTTTTCCAAATTGTGTATACAATTAGAAAAATCACGGATTTTGCGTTATATCTAACAAAACGCTCATCAAAAACAACAATGCAGCGGGAAAATCAACAATGCGGCTTAGAACAGGGTAGCAACAGAACGCTGCGTCATGCGCCTGGGATAGCCACCTCCTCCGAACCGGATCGCCGCTGATCCCCGTTCCAGACGGCCGTCGCTGCTGAAGTTGTCAAATGCTTGCTTCCCAGACCGGTACGCAAGCGGTTCCACGTGACCGCATCCTCGCCGAACCGGTTAGCGAAGGACTTTCGCCATGACAGGGATGATCAGCCACATCCCGGGCTCAGCAAATCCCCATCACACACATAGCCATATCCGCTACACAGGCAACGAGGACCGCAATGCAGGGGATCACAGCATAGCACGGGACTGCGCGAACCAAAAATGACAGACCATGGCATGAAAACGGAGAGGACGCAACAAGCCGCTTTGTCTCTCTTAGACGGCAGAACCCAGGACAACAATACCGTCTGCATCGATGGCAAAAGCCACCGTCCGACCGATCCGACAATAGTCGGGCAACGAGCCGCTGAGTTCGAATTCGAGTTCGGAGGCCGGGGTTGGAACGTCGAGAACCGGCAATTCTATGACGGGAGCGAGCCGTAAAACCGTATGGCTGCCCCGAAAGGAAAGATGCTCTATGCGCAACAACAGCCGGTTGCGGGGGATATCGACGACCCCCTCGCCTTCCGGACGGGCCGCTTCGGGCCGCAGGACCACGGTCACCGTGGCGCCGATCACCGTACCCGCCGGTAGGGCCGGGGGGTATAGCCGTCCTATGGGGGTGAGCAGAACGGGTTCGGGCGTCACGGCTTCCACGCGAGCCGGCAACAGGTTTTTGAAGCCCAAAAACCGGGCTACAAAGGCCGTAGCCGGCCGTCGATAGAGTTCGGTCGGTGTGCCCTGCTGGGCGACACGACCGGCATGGAGCAAGACGATGCGGTCGGCGATGGCGAAGGCCTCGTACTGGTCATGGGTCACGTAGAGGGCCGTCTGACCCAGTCGTTCGAGCAGACGGCGCAGTTCCACCAGAAGTTGATCGCGCAACACCCGATCCAGGGAACCCAGCGGTTCGTCGAGCATGAGCAACCGGGGCATGGGCGCCAGACTCCGGGCCAGAGCCACCCGCTGCTGCTGGCCGCCGCTGAGTTCGTACACCTTGCGGCGGGCGAAACCCGTCAGCTCCACCCATTCCAGCAATTCGGTCACACGGCGGTGGATCCGTCTCTCATCCCAGCCCTGCATCCGCAGGCCGAAAGCGATGTTATCGGCCACCGACAGATGCGGAAAAAGCACGTAATCCTGAAACATCAGGCCGAAGCCCCGGCGATGAGGCGGTACGGCCGTGATGTCTTCTCCCTCCAGCCATACCTGCCCCCGGTCGGGATGCTCCAACCCGGCGATAATGCGTAGCAGCGTCGTTTTGCCACAACCGCTAGGCCCCAACAAACACACCGTTTCGCCCTTCTCGACGGCGAAATCGATTCCTTGCAAAACAGGTGTATTATCGAAGGTTTTATGGATATCGCTAACCGCCAGAAACGAAGCCATACCGGCTCAGGTCGTCCGGGGACGACGGGCAACCAGGGTATAAAGAGCCTGCCGTCGACCGCGAAAAAGCTGGTGATGGTAGGTCAAGATCATCTCGGTAAAGCCGAAAAGCCCTAGGAACTGCTGCATGATGGCCGGCGAAAACAACCACCAGGTCTCCCGTGGTTCGCCCAGGCGATAGTCGGGCAAAAAGGCCATATAAGGGCCGCGCAGCCGGGCCAGAAGGCGGATCAGCAGAGGATGCCGCCAGAGCAGCTCGGTCACGATCACCGTCTCGCGGGTCAGACGGAGCGCGTTTTGCAAGGCCAGGATCGGATCGCGTAGATGCAACAGCACCGAACAAAACGTGCTGATATCCACCGGCCCGATGGTTTCGGGGATGGCATAGACCGTGCCGTACACCACCTTCGCCCGGGAGCCAAAGGCACGATGGGCCAGCCAGAAACCGTTGTTCAAGCGCCGTATGTGCGCTTTCCGTTCCCGCTGCAGCGCAGCCGTATCCTGCCCGGCAAAAGGCACGATATCCCATTCGTATGCCTCACATAGGTCATAGGCCACCACTTCCGCCCCTTGTTGCTCCATATAAAAACAGAGAAAACCGCTGGCCGTACCGATTTCCAGCACCCGCTTGCCGCGGAAATCCACGTGTCCCAGATACGCCGCCGGGTCTCCGCGCAGGTCCCAGGCGCCTTCGACCCGGCCATAACCGGGGATGTCCATCGTATGGTAGAAATCGCAGTCGGCCAAATCGGTCACCACCCGGGGGGTGGCATAAGGCGAGGGAGAGGGAGAAGGAATGCTCACAACAGCGCCTCACACAAGGAGAGGGGAGAATGCAAATCCAGGGTCTGGCCCGTCGGGATTATCCCCGATTGCCGCCCGTCTGTCCACCGTAGCGCCTCAAAATTCAACGCCACCGCCATAGCGAACCCGTTCGATACCGAGAAAACCGACGGCGGTCACGGCCAGAAGGATAACACTGAGGGCCAAAGCCTGGCCATAGTTGGTCAGGCCCGGCTGCCCCAAAAAGCGATAAATGGCCACAGGCAGAGTAGGAAATTGGGGTCGCGTCAAGAGCAGGCTGGCGCCGAATTCGCCCATGCTGACGCTGAAGGCAAACAGGGTACCGACGGCCAGACCACGGCTGAGGATGGGCAGATCCACAAAACGGCGCACCTGCCAGGGACCGGCGCCCAGCACGGCCGCAGCCTCTCGCAGACGGGGGTCTAAGCCGCGCAAGATAGGCAGCAGCGATCGCACCACAAAAGGAAAGGCGATGAGCGCATGGGCGATGGGCACGATGATCAGACTGGCCCGCAGATTGAGGGGCGGTTTGTCCAGGGCAACGATATACCCCAGGCCTAAGGTCACGGCGCTGGTACCCAAAGGCAACATGAACAGGGGATCCAGCAAAAGCGACCACGGCACACGCCGCCGGGGCAGCGCCCTTGCCCGCCGTTCTTCCACCAGCACATAGGCCGCACTC
This sequence comes from Caldilineales bacterium, assembly GCA_037443945.1. GTDB lineage: Bacteria > Chloroflexota > Anaerolineae > J102 > J102 > SSF26. Next base: position 13,834 of record JBBINH010000055.1, on the reverse strand, counting down.
ACGCCCACGACCAGGGCCAACCCGACCGTAGCCGCGGCGACCAGCAGCGAATTGCGCAAAGCCTCGATAGGGGTGACGAAAAAGACCGATCCCGTTCGATTGATGAAGAGGTTCCGATAGTGGTCCAGACCCAGCCCGGTTGACGTTGTCAGCGAACGCCAGACCAGCGCTGCCAGCGGTGTGGCCAAAACGATCCCCAGCAGGCTAAGGGTACCGAAGACAAACACCCGCTCCGCTCGTGTGCGCGGCCGCCGCTCACCCGCCGAAGCCGGTCGGAACGACAAGGGCACGGTCAATCGCGCCTGCAGACGGGTATAGACGGCCGTTATGGCGAGGGTAAAGGCCATTTGCATCAAAGCCAAAACGGCCGCCACGGGCAGGTCGAAGAAACGCACGGCCGTGCGGTAGATCTCGACCTCGAGGGTGCTCATCCGAGGCCCCCCCAAAATGAGAATGACGCCGAACGAAGTGAAATTGAACAGGTAGACCAACAAGCCGGCCGCCGTGAGCACCGGTAGCAACAACGGCAAGCTCACATGGCGAAAACGCTGCCAGCCGTCGGCGCCCAACACGGCGGCCGCCGCGCCCAGACGGGGGTCGAGCTGGGACCAGAAACCGCCCACCATGCGGATGACCACCGAGGTGTTGTAGAACACATGCGCCAGCAACACGATCCAGACGGTGTGCAACAGGCGAAGGGGTGGCGTCTCCAGGTCGAAAAGGGTCATCAGCGTCGTATTCAACAAACCGCGCGGGCCCAACAAAGCGGTAAAGGCCGTGCCCACCACGACCGTGGGCAACACAAAGGGCAGGGTCGTTATGGCCCGCAGCAGCGCTTTACCGGGAAAGCGGTAGCGGGCAAACACAAAAGCCGCCGGCAAGCCCAAGGCAAAAGCCCCCAGGGTACTCACGGCCGCCTGCCAGGTCGTGAAGGCCAACACGCGGCCATAGTAGGCATCCGCCGTCAACCTCTGCCAGGGTTCAACGCCCGTCAGGGGCGCCGGAGCCAGGCTGATCCGGAAAATGGCCACCAGCGGATAGACAAAAAACAGGCCGAGAAAACTCAGGGGAATGAGGGCAAGCAGAAAGCGAACCATGCTTGTCATTGCGAGCACGGACAAGAGCCGGAATCACCGGGGAGTAAGGCCAACGTGTCGATCCATCGGCGTGCACGGCGGTTGATCATACGTTTGCCCGCCGGGCGGGCGTGTTCGATAATGATGCGGTAACCGCCAAGCGTAGCCTATGATACCACCCGATCCGACCTTCCTACGCCAACTGGCTGCCGAAGCAGGCCGCCTGTTGATGGCCCGGCGTTTGACCATCGGCCTGGCCGAATCCTGCACCGGGGGTCTGCTGGCCAGTATCCTGACCGATATCGCCGGCAGTTCGGCCTATGTGTTGGGCGGCGTGGTCAGTTACAGCAACGCGGCCAAAATGGCTCTGCTGGGCGTGCCCGAACACACCCTCCTGACCTACGGCGCGGTCAGTCCGCAGACGGCGGCGGCCATGGCCCAGGGTGCGCGCGCCCGTTTCGGCAGCGACCTCGCCCTGGCCGTGACCGGCATTGCCGGACCCGGCGGCGGCACGCCGGCCAAGCCCGTGGGCCTGGTCTATCTTGCCCTGGCCGCGGCCGAGACCGTCTGGGATGAGCGTCACATCTGGCCCTACGACCGCCTGGGCAACAAGCTGGCCTCGGTGCAGGCGGCGCTGAACCTGGTTATCCGTTTTCTCAACGGCCGGCCGCCGACGGCCGGACCAACGGGTGAGCCGGTCGTGGTGGAAGCCGTTCGCCATGGCGAACGCTGGCGGGTGGAGGCCGTTTGGTGGCAACGGCGACGCCATCCGGTCGCCGGCCAGGGCCGTCAGACCGACCACGCCGACGGCAGCACCACGGTGATGGTTGAGCTGACCGACGGCACCCGCCTGGAACTGCGGGTGGATGTGGAAGCCGGCGTCTGGCGCCTGCTGCGCGCCTGGACACGACCGCTTGCCGTCTAGCGCCGGAGCAGTGGGAACCACAACGGCAGCGGAGTGGCTGTCGGTGTCGGCGTGGCCGTGGGGGTCGGCGTGGGCGTATCGGTCGGGGTCGGTGTGGGCAAGGACCTCAGCCGGAAGAATTGGGTTGTGGTCTGGCCGCCCACGACGAAAACGGGCTCGACCGTGGCCGGCTCATAGCCCAAACGATAGACCTCCATGGCGTAGGCGCCCCAGGCCAGGGTCACACCGTAGGCCCCTTGCACATCCGTCGTCGCTGTGGCTCTGACCGCGCCTTCTCGGTCGCGGATCGTCACCAGTGCCCCCTTGAGGGCTACGCCCTGGTCATCGGTGACGTAACCGGAAAGGAAACCGTCCTGCGCCAGGGACGTAATAGCGCGACGGGCATTGACGATCCCCCACCCAAAAAGGTTGTTGGGCGAGCCGTCCTCATCGGCGCCGCCGCAGATAAAGCTCGTGATGGGGTCGGCCGTGGCCTGGAGGATGGCTTTGAGCATGGCCGTATCCCCGCGCAGAGCCGGCGCTGCCTGCAAGAGCAACGCCGCCACCCCGGCTACATGGGGCGCCGCCATGCTTGTCCCCGAAAGATTGGTGTAGTGGTTGCCGGGAATGGCCGAAAGCACCACCACGCCGGGGGCGCTAACGTCCGGTTTGCGCAGGGTCTGTCCGCCGTAGGTAACCGGCCCGCGGCTGCTGAAGGAGGCCAGTTGATCGTTGACGTTCGTGGCCCCCACCGTCAAGCTGCGTGGATAAAGGGCCGGAGGATGCCTGACCGTACTGCAACCGGGGCCTTCGTTGCCCGCCGAAACCACGACCAGGATACCGGCTGCATCGGCCGCATTGACCGCCGGCTCGATAACGGCGAGAGACTCCGAGGTGCACCCTTCAGACGGCGGACAACCCCACGAGTTGCTGATGATATCCGGCGCTTTGCTCGGATCCCCATCTCGAAGCGGATCGCCCCCTTGCGGATAAGGGGCCATCAGCCATTCGAAGCACTCGATATAGGTCGAAGGTCGGCCCCAACCGTTGTCCATGTTGCGACATCCGATCCAAACGGCTCCGGGAGCCACGCCGATGGCCCGGTCCGCCGCCGCCGGCCAGCCGGGAGCCTCCATGGGCCAATTGTTGCCCACCATCGTGCCCATGGTGTGGGTGCCGTGCAGGCCATCGTCGCAGGGTTCGGGGCTGTTATAGCCGCAGGAATTGCTGTCACCAAGGGGCGGGATATCCTCATGAATGGCGTCATGCCAGTTGTAATCGTGATCAACGCTGCCGTCGGTGGAACGGTAACCACGATAGCGGCTTTGCAGCGCTTCATGCTGCCAGGCATAGCCCGTATCCTGGCCGGCAATGACGATGCCGACGCCGGTATAGCCCTGCGTCCAGGCCCAGGGTGCTTCCACGCGTTGCACGCCCCAGGGGAGGGTCGTCGTCTCGGCAGCCGTCAAGGGTGGCGAGGGCAACGGTGCCACCCCGCGCAAAGGCGTATCGGCCACAAGGCGACGCACCTCAGGGCGGGCCAACACGGCGTCGAGCGACTCCGCATCCAGGGTGGCCACCACGGCATTGACGCTCCACAACCGACGATGGGGAATGCCCCGGGCCCGCAACCAGGCCGTCAGCGGCTCTTGCTGCCGGAGGGCATGGGCGCGCAGCGTCTCGTACACCCAGCGCCCACGGGCCTCTTTGGTCGGCAACCGATAAGCCGGACCGAGATCGGGCGGCCGCTCCAGTAGGATAAGCACCTCGGCCCGGTCCCGTTGCGCCAAGGCCGTCCACACACGCGGATCCAGGCGCGGATCCGAGCGTGCCGATAAGAAACCGTCCGCATCGGCCGGTATCAGGATGCTCAGGATGAGCACAACCACAAAAGGAACACGAGCCATGGTTCATCCAGCATGTTCAAGGCGGGCCAGAGAAACAAGCAGACGCTTGAGGCCAAAGCGCTCGAAGGCTACGGAGACCTCTTCGTCATCACCGATGCGTCGCGAAGTGACGACGATGCCGAGGCCGAATTGGGGATGGCGAACCTGTTGGCCGGGCTGAAAATGGACGCCATCGAGACCGACCATCGCCGGCCGTCGACCGGTTGCTCTTCGCGGCGGCAGTGGCCTGTCGGTCGTGAGCGCCGGCGGAATGTCGGTCAGAAAACGCGAGGGTTTGGCGAGGTCGCTGCGTCCCCAGGCCGTGCGGCGAAAGGCATAGACCAGGTAAAGGCGATCCTGGGCGCGGGTGATACCCACATAGGCCAGACGTCGTTCCTCTTCGAGGCTTTCGGGGTCTTCCAGCGCATTGCTGTGGGGTAGCAGACCTTCCTCCATGCCGGTTATGAAGACGACGGCAAACTCCATGCCCTTGGCGGCATGCAGCGTCAGCAACACGGGCGCCTCGGCTGCCTCCTCGAGGTTGTCCACATCGCTGACCAGGGCCACTTCCTCCAGCAAGGCCGATAGGGCCATGTCGGTCGGCATATCCTCATAGGCGGCGGCGACATTGCGCAGCTCCTGGACGTTTTGCCAGCGCTCCTCGCCTTCCTCGGTGCCGTCCCGCAACCAGTCGCGATAGCCGGAGCTTGCCAGCACGCGGTCGAGAAGCCGGCCGGGGGACACGGTGCCGCGCAGCTCGATCCACTCCTGCCAACGGGCGTAGAAATCGAGCAAGGGCGCCAGGGCGGCTTTCGTAAACGGGTGTTGACGACCGTGGGCCGCCGCCGGGGGTTCCTCGGCACCGGCCAGGACACGCAACGCCCGATAGGTGCTCAGGCCCAGCTCACGCGCCCACTGGCTCAGGCGGTTGAGGGTGGTGGCCCCGATCCGACGCGGGGGTACATTGACAATCCGCCGCAGGCTGATGTCATCGTCCGGATTCTGAATCAAACGCAAATAGGCCAGGACGTCTTTGATTTCCTTGCGGCTGTAGAAGCGCGTGGCCCCGACCAGACGGTAGGGCATACCTCGACGCACAAAGGCTTCTTCCAAAACCCGCGATTGGGCATTGGTGCGGTACATGATGGCGCACTGCCCCGGCCGCACCTCACCGGCCGCCGTCAACCGCTCGATCTCGCCGATGACGAACTCGGCCTCGTCGTGCTCGTCGTAGGCCCGATAGACGACAATGGCCGGGCCGCGGCCCCGATCGGTGAAAAGCCTCTTGGGGGTGCGGTAACGATTGGATTGGATGACGGCATTGGCGGCGTCGAGGATGGTCTGCGTGGAGCGGTAGTTCTGCTCCAGCAGGATGACCTTGGCATCGGCGAAGTCCTCCCGAAAGCGCAGCACGTTGCGAAAATCGGCCCCGCGCCAGCGGTAGATGGACTGGTCCTCGTCGCCGACCACGAACACGTTGCGATACCCTCCGGCCAACAGGCGTATCAGTTCGTATTGGGCCGTGTTCGTGTCCTGGAATTCGTCCACCAGAATGTAGGCGAAGCGACGGCGATAAGCGGCGAGGATGTCTTCGTGCTGACGCAGCATAAAGACGGCCTGCATCAGTAGATCGTCAAAATCCAGGGCGCTGCCGGCCTGCAGCCGCTGCTGATAGCGTTCGTACACACGGGCGACAAGTTCATCGCGGTAGGTGGCGATGGGAAAGTCGGCCGGGGTGATCAGCTCGTTCTTGGCGCGCGAGATGGCGGCGTGGAGCGCTCGCGGCGGGAACCGCTTTTCGTCGAGGTTCAGATCGTTCAGAGCCTGCTTCACGACTTCGAGCTGATCCTCGGCATCGAGAATGACATACCGTGGGTTGAAACCGATGTGGGCGGCCTCGATCCGCAGAAAGCGGGCACACAGGCGATGAAACGTGCCCAAGACCAGGCCGGATGTGCGACGCTCGTCGCCGACCAGGGCTTCGGTGCGCTCGCGCATGACGTCGGCCGCCTTGTTGGTAAAGGTGACGGCCATGATCCGCCATGGCTCGACACCTAATTCCCGAATCAGATAGGCCACACGATGGGTAAGCACGCGCGTCTTGCCCGAACCGGGTCCGGCGAGGACGAGAACCGGTCCCTCTGTGGTCAGCACGGCTTCCCGTTGACGAGGATTGAGAGAAGCGAATAAGTCGATCATGAGCAACGCGGCGTGTTTACGGCTCGCCTTGTGCAAGGCGACGGTAGCTTTCCCAGCGGGAGGGAGCAATGGCGCCGGCCGTTACGGCGGCGGCCACGGCGCAATCGGGTTCGTGCAGGTGGGTGCAACGACGAAAGCGACAGCCGTCGGCATAACGCCGAATTTCGGGGAAATAGTCGCCCACCTCTTCCGGCCGCACATCCCACAGTCCCAGCTCGCGCAGGCCGGGGGTGTCGGCAATATAACCGCCTCCGCGCAAGGGATGGAGCTGTGCGGCCCGTGTCGTGTGACGCCCCTTGCCGATGGCCATCAACTCACCCACGCGCAGGTTCAGACCCGGCTCGATGGCGTTGATGAGGGAGGATTTGCCCACCCCTGAGGGTCCGGTGACGACCGTAATCTGACCCTGCAGGTGTGCGCGCAGCTCGGCGACGCCGACGCCGGTCTTGGCGCTGGTATACAAGACGGGATAACCGATGGCCTGGTACAGATCGAACAGGCTGCGGGCTATCTCGATGGCGACCAAATCCACCTTATTGGCTACGATGCCAATGGCAGGGATGGCCGCCGCCTCGGCCGCAACCAGGAAGCGATCCAGCAGATGCAGGTTGGGCTCGGGACGGGCCACAGCAAAGACGATAAGAATGGCATCGGGATTGGCCAGGATGACATCTTCATAGGGATAGGACGCATCGGGCCGCCGCCGTGAGAGCACCCGCCCTCGCGGATGGATATGGATAATCAGGCCCAGATGATGGCCGCTTTGCGTCGGTTCAAAGGTCACACGGTCGCCGGCCGCGATCAGGGTGGTGCGTCGCGCCTCCTTCTTGAGGCGGCCAGCAACCTTACATTGCCACAGGCTACCGTCTTCGGCCTGTACATCGAAGACATCGGAGTAAGCCCGCAACACAATGCCTTGCATGGCGCGTTGGAACGTCAGACCGTGGGAACGCTGCAGCAGTGGCCGGTTAGGGCATGGCAGGCGGCGGGCCAGTTCGGGTCGGGGTACAGGCCGTAGAGGGACAGAAGGTCGGCTACCAGGGCCAGGGGCAAGCCCATAATGGCGGCAAAACAGCCCTCGAAACGGGCTACGGGCCGAAAATCCGGATGTTGGATGGCGTAAGCGCCGGCTTTGTCCAATGGGTCGCCCGTAGCGATGTAGGCTTCGATCTCGGCATCGGTGTAGGCGCGCATCCACACCCGACTGATATGCTCGACGCTGTGTGGCCGGCCGGAAGCCACAACGGCCACAGCGCTGATGACCTCATGAGCGCGGTTCCGCAGAGCACGCAACATCTGGCGGGCCTCATCGGCATCGACGGGTTTGCCCAGGATTTGCCCGTCCAGGACGACGATCGTATCGGCGGCCAGAGCGATGGCCTGCGGTTGTCGCGCGGCCACCACACCGGCTTTGGTCAGGGCCAGTCGTCGGGCATGGGCAACGGGCCATTCGTCCGGCCGGGGCGTTTCGTCGATATCGGCGCGTTCGCAGCGAAAGTCCAGGCCCAAACAAGCCAACAAGTGCCGACGACGAGGCGAAGCCGAAGCAAGGATGAGAGGAGAGGGCATGGATGGGCCGGATGTGAAGGGTTCTCTTCATTGTAGCATGGTCATGGCCGAGTCCTGCATCCCGCCGGGGCCGTCACGCCGCTCCGCATACGGCAACCATCGCTCTGACGGCCATCTGCCCACCGGGAGAGGCCCCATCCTGTTCACCCGCTGCTTGACACAAAATCCGTCTCGCGCGAAACTTGGGAAACATCACGCGGCCGAAGTGGTTGACGTCGGGCTGTTCTCCCCTCCCACACGCTGTCCTACGGCAGACGTGTGGCAGCCCCTGCAGCCCTCTTGTGCACCGATGCCGTCTTGCCCGGTTCGAGCAAGCACACCGCCAGCGCAATCTGTTCCAGGAGAAAGCCTGATGTCCTATCCACGTTTCGGAGGTCCTTCCTCTCTTGTTTCGGGGTCCCCAGAACTGCGGGTTTTGATGCGGGGTCTCTGGGTCGTTTTGGGTCTGGTCGTGTTGGCGATGCTGGGACATGGCCCAGATCGGGTTACGGCGCTGCCGATTGCACCGATACAGCCCCAGGCCGTGCCGTCCGATGCCCGACCCGGCATTTACGTCTTCTACGACTCGACCAATCTCGATCCGACGATCTATCCCATCACCGGGGGCCATATGAAATTCGAGTGGAATCGGATCGAATCGGGGCCCGACCGCTATGACTGGAGCGAAGTCGACCGCTGGCTGGAGATGATGCGGGGGAGTAACAAAGCGGCTGCCATCGGTTTCGTCACGTATAACGCCACCTGCTGCGGTGGTGATAACGTCCCGGCTTATCTATACGATCGGTACCCGGACATGCGGGTCGTCTGCAATGACAATTGGACCATTCCCAAGTACTGGAGCGAGAACTACCTGCGCGAATACGCCCGTTTTATCGGCGAAGCCGGCCGGCGCTACGACGGTGACCCCCGCATTGAGTTCATCGAGATCGGGATCGGCATCTATGGCGAGACCAAACCGGCGGACAATGAGCATCGTCAATGTCTGGCCAACGCCGGCCTGACCAGCAATCTGTGGGTCGAGACGGCGCGGCGGATTATGGATGCCTACGTAGCGGCTTTTCCCCGCACACGGCTGGTGCTCATGTATGCGCCGTTTTTCCAAAGCCCCTACGAGCGGCGGTTGATGACCGACTATGCCGCGGCCCTGGGCATCGGCCTTAAACACAACGGCCTGCGTCCCGATGCCGATGCCACCCATATCAACGACCCCGGCTACGCCCTCTACGGCACGGGTCAGTACGATCCCATGTTCAAATGGTGGCAAGATGTCCCGATCGGTTGGGAATCGTACGAAGAGCAATACATGACCGGTCTCACCACCACGGTATGGGGAGTGCTCTCCGGGCTGGATAAACATGCCGATTACTTCGTCTTTTCGCGCAGCTTGATCGAAAAACCCGAACGCCACCCCATCCTGCGCTTTGCCTTGCAGCATCTGGGCAAGACCATCACCGATAGCCCTTCGGCTTGGGTGGCCCTGCGGGAGACCGAATACACCTGGTATCCCCAATTCGGCAACTACGACTTCTTCATGGTGCAGAACGATGCCGTACCCGGTGGCCGCACCGTGCCGTTGTGGAACGTTTCGGCCTATCCTGAGGGACGTTACACCCGGCGCACCGATATCGCCACCGGCAACCCCGCCATGTATTTCGACATCGAAGACGGCTATCTGTTCAACACCCGCGAGCCGGTGCGTCTCAACATCATCTACTACGACAACGGCACCGACAAATTCGATGTCTACTACGATGCCTGGAACCAGGCCAACAAACTGGCCGGTACGGTGACGAAGACGAACACGAAGCGCTGGCTCAAGGTGAGCTGGGTGCTCACCGACGCCCGCTTCGGCAATCGGCAGCCCGGTGGCGGTAATCATGCCGGCTCCGATTTTCACATTTACGCCCGCGGAGACGGCGATGAGATCATCCATCTGGTGCAAGTCGAGCGCCTAAACCTGGTCGAGCCGACGACCCCCACCGTAACGCCGACCCCCACATCGACCCTTGTCCCCAATCCCACGCCCACCTGGACGCCCGAACCGCCTGGCTATCGTCTCAGCCGCAGCTATCGCCAGGGCGAAAACGGCTATACCCGCGCCTACGATACGTTTGTCAGCGGTTGGGATCCCAACGGCAACTACGGTGCCAGCCCCGTGCTCTCGCTGCGTTCCGAACACACGATGCTGGCCTTGCTCCGCTTCGAAGGGTTGAGCCTGCCACCCGGTGCCCAACTGGAACGGGCTACCCTGCGCCTGTACGTGTCCGGTCGCAGCAGCAGTGCCGTCATCTATCTGCGCGCTTTCGAGGTTCTGCGCCACTGGCAGGCAACCGAGGCCAATTGGTATCAGGCGCGCAACGGCCATGCCTGGAGCCGACCGGGGTTGGGCCCCGGCGATTACGTCGGTCCGGCCTTAGATGTCCGTTTCGTCAACACCGCCCAACGCTGGGTGACGTTTGATATCACGGCGCTGGCACGGCGCTGGCTGCAAGACCCGACCAGCAATCGTGGCATCGTTATCGACGGCTACAGTACCACACGCGTGCAGTACGATGTGATGTCAGCCGAGGCCGAGAATGTGGGTCTGCGTCCTCAGCTTGTGCTTGAATACCTCAATCCGGATTTCAGACCCGGCACACCCGATCCGGCATGGACGCCGACACCAACGCCAACGGCCACCCCCACGCCGTCTCCCACGCCCTCGCCCAAACAGGTCGGCGCCCGTCGAGGCAGTGTCAGCGTGGACGGACGTCTCGACGAGTGGGATTTGCGCGATCCCATCGTCCTCCATCGCGAGACCGCCGAGTATTTCAGCGGGCTTTTACCGTGGCCTGACGATCTCTCCGGCCTCTTGTGGGCCATGTGGGATGAAACGGCCCTTTACGTGGCCGTGCGCGTGACCGATGACCGCATCAGCGTCGATAGCAGCGGCCTCTGGCACGACGATAGCGTCGAAATCGCCCTTGATGGCGAATTCGACCGCCGCAGCAACAGCCCTACGGGCGGCGACCACCAGTTCACCGTACGTTACGACGGCGTCGTCCATGACCGTGCCCTTCCCACCGATAAGGTCCAAGCCGCCGTGCGCCCCTATGCCGACGGCACCTACGATGTGGAATTGGCCATTCCGGTGAGCGAGTGGGGTGGCACCCGACCGGCCGTCGGTGTGCGTCTGGGCTTCAATTGGGGGCTGAACGATGATGATGACGGCGACGACCGCGACAGCGCCCTTGTCTGGAGCGGCCGCAGCACCTATGCCGGGGCCGAACATTTCGGCATCCTCATCCTCGAAGAAGGCGGTACGCCCGGTGCCACGCGCACACCCACACCAACGGCCACCCGCACCCCGACGGCAACGCCCACGCGCACTCCCGGCCCCACGGCCACACCGACGCGGACACCTACCCGCACGCCCACCCCAACCGTCACGCCCACACCCACGGCGACACCGACACCGACGGCAACCCCGACGCCGGTTACGGTGCGGTTAACCCCATCGGCCGATACGTACTACAGCCAGTGGCTGCCCACCACCAACTTCGGCACCGCCGACACCATGGGCATCCGCTCAGAAAACGTGGCCGAAGCCTTCCTGGCCTTTGACCTGAGCGCCATCCCGCCCCGTTCCCAGGTGTTGGCGGCCACGCTGCGGCTGACCGCCCTCTCCCAATCGAACACCCAGACATTGCGAGTGAGTGTGCAACGGCTCAATCGGGGCTGGACCGAAAGCGGCTTGACCTGGGTGCAGGCCAGCGCCACCGAAGCCTGGGCTCAACCCGGTGCGGCCGCCGTTCCCGCCGATCGCGACGCGACCGTGTACCATGCCCAAACCCTCAGCGCCACCGGTACCTTTACCTTCGAATTGACCTCGCTTCTGGCCGATTGGATCGAGAGAGGCATCCCCAACTACGGCCTGGTCATCAAAGGCGAAAGCAACGGCCGTGTGCAATACAACCTCGCCACCCGCGAACACGCGGATGCAGCCGTACGTCCCGTCTTGGAATTGACCTATCGGCCGGCGGCACCGGCAACGGCTACGCCAACACCGACCTCGACCCGCCCGGCGGCCACCCCGACACCGACGCGCACCCCCACACCGACAAGCACGCCGACGCCCACCCGCACCGCAACCCCCACGCCCTCCCCCCCGCCGGGTGGTCAGGTGGTGGAACTGACCCTACCGGCCGCAGCCGATACGGACATCAATGCCTGGAATCCGGCCGAAAACACCGGCAACCGCGGTGTGATGCGCGTCCGCACCGGTGGCATCATGCAGGCCCTGGTGGCTTTTGACCTGAGCGAGGTGCCTGCGCGTGCCGTCATTGAAGAGGCCCGGCTCCAGGCCTGGGTGATCGATCGCACAAACGCCAACGCCATGACGGCGGCGGCGTTTGCCCTGACCCGCCCCTGGGATGAGATGAGCGCCACCCATCAACAGGCGCTAGCGGGCACCCCCTGGCAACTTGCCGGCGCCAACGGCGCTGCCGACCGCAACTTCACCCGTCTCGACACGGTTAGTCTTCCTGCCGATGGCCCGGTGAGTTGGGATGTGCGTGCGGCCGTCCAGGGCTGGGTCGGTCAACCGGCCACGGCCTTTGGTTTCATCTTGACCGGTGACGAGGGGGGATATGTCCACTACAGTCTGGCCACCCGTGAGCATACCGATGCGACCCGCCGACCCCGGCTCTTCATTCGCTACCGATTGCCCCCCACGCCAACGCCGACGCCGACGCGCAGCCCAACGCCCACCGCGACCCGCACACCGACGGCCACCGCGGCCCCTTCGGCTACACCCACCTTGCCCCCATCGGGCAGCCGTCGTCTCGACGCCCTCTACGGCGCGGTGGTTGTCGACGGCCGTTTGGAGGAATGGACGGGAGCGGGCATCGTGGTGGACGCCACCACCGCCAACCGCGTGAGCCATCCCGGCAGCCTAACCGGACCGGCCGATAGCAGCCTGATCGTGCGCAGTCGCTGGGATGAATCCTACGTCTATTTTGCGCTGGAGGTGCGGGACGACGTGCTCATCGCCGATAGCGGCACCGAGTTGTGGAAAGACGATGCCGTTGAGGTCGGCCTCGACGGCGAAAACGACAGGTTGCCCAACAGTTCCACCGGTGGCGACCACCAGCTCACCATCCGTTACGACGGTGCCGGCGCCGATCGCACCCTGCCCATGCCGGCGGGTATCCGATGGGCGACGCAAACCATACCCGGTGGTTATCTCGTCGAGCTGGCCGTTCCCGGTACGGTTCTGGGACCGGCGCCCCTGACGGCGGGGCGCCTGATCGGTCTTGATTTTGGCCTCAACGACGACGATGACGGCGGCGAACGGGATAATCTGCTGGTTTGGGCCAGCCAGTCCACCTACAACGACAGCGCCCGCTTCGGCACGCTGGTTCTGCTCGGACCGGCTACACCCACACCTACCGCCACCTTCACCCCCCTGCCGGCCACACCCACCCCAACGCATACGCCGACGCCTATCGTCCCACCTTCGCCGACGCCCACCCCGACCGCATCGCCGACACCTACCCCGGCGACCGGCGCCGAGATGACGTTGTTACCCGTGGCCGATACTTACCTTTCCCTGTGGTATCCCAACACGAACTACGGTGCCGGCACGATGCTGCTGTTGCGGCCGCAGGTGGCCGTGGCGTTGCTCCGGTTTGACCTGGAAGCCCTACCGACGCATGCGCTGATCACGGAAGCCCGTCTCGAACTCTACACCTTGAGTCGCACCAACTCGCAACCCCTGACGGCGCAGCTTTATCGGCTCCGGCGGGGCTGGCAGGAGAACACGGCCACCGCCTATCTTGCCGCCGTGGACCATCCCTGGGAAGCACCTCTGGCCGCCGGTCCCGGCGATCGCGAACCGACGCCGTTCGCCGTGTTCGATCTGCCCTTTAGCGGCTGGACGACGATTGACCTAACGACGCCGGCGCAGGCTTGGCGGGCAGCGCCGGCCACCAACAACGGTCTACTGATCGAGGCTGTCAGTTCCGGCAACGTCCAGCAAAGCCTGGCCGCCCGCGAATGGACCCAAAGCAGCCTGCGCCCGCAGCTGGTCGTGCGTTACATCGTAGCCACACCGACGCCGACATCCACACCGACGCCTACGGCCACACCGACTTTCACACCGACACCCACACCCACACCGACTTTCACACCCACCGCCACGGCCACGCCGCGGCCCACGG
>JBBINH010000054.1:0-20847 GCA_037443945.1 Caldilineales bacterium | reverse complement strand
CCGAAGCCGACGGCACCCTGGCCAGCGCCGAGCTGGGCCTGCGCTTCCGCGTGGAGGGCTTCCTGCTGCGGGTCCTCGACCCGGCCACGGGTCAGGTCATCCCCACCCTCCAGGAGGCCATCCGTCGCGCCGAAGCCGAAGCCGCACGCGCGGCCCAAGAAGCCGCACGCGCCGAGGCCGAAGCCGCACGCGCGGCCCAAGAGGCGGCACGCGCCGCTCAAGAGGCCGCACGCGCCGAAGCCGAAGCCGCACGCGCCGCTCAGGAGGCGGCACGCGCCGCCCAAGAAGCCGCACGCGCCGAGGCCGAAGCCGCACGTGCCGCGGCGGCCGAAGCCGAGGTAGCCCGCCTTAAGGCGCTTCTGGGATTGCCTTAGGCGCGTGTTCTCGACGACTGTGCTCCCAATCTGAGACGACCGAGGCCTTCTCGTGAAGACGGTAGAGCCGGCGGGGGATTTGCCGGATGCCGATTCGCCGGCCATTTGGCCTGATGTTTCTGCCAGTTCCTGACCTTTTGGTGCCGATCCTACCGAATCGGCGGGCTTTTTGGGACCATACTGAACCATCTTTTGGCGAGGTGTGCTATGCCCTACGAGAATCCGCTCAAACGCGTGGAACGACTCAAGCGGGTCACTCGGCGGCCGGAGACGACGATGGCGCGAGTGCCTCCCGGTCAATTCGTCACCGATCGTTTTCCCGTGCTGCACTACGGTTCCGTGCCCAAGATCGACCTGGCCACCTGGGATTTTCGCGTTTTCGGTCTGGTGGCCAAGCCTCTCCGTCTGGATTGGCCCACCTTCCGCAGCCTTCCGGAGACGACCATCACCTGCGATATCCACTGCGTGACCCGCTGGAGCAAGCTCGATACCACCTGGTCGGGTGTCCTGTGGCGCGATTTCCTGCGCGTGCTCGATATCCAACCCTTGCCCGAGGCCACCCACGTCATGTTCCATTGCGAGCAAGGCTATACGACCAACCTGGCCCTGGACGTGCTGGACGATGACGATACGATGTTTGCCTGGAGTTATGAGGGTAAACCCCTCGAACCTGAACACGGTGGGCCGTTGCGGGCGCTGGTGCCCAAGCGCTACTTCTGGAAGAGCGCCAAATGGATCCGGGGGGTTGAATTCATGGCCGGCGATCGACCCGGTTTTTGGGAGATGAACGGCTACCACATGGAAGGGGACCCCTGGCAGGAAGAACGCTTCGGCTGGTAGGATGGCGGTAGGCCCATGGCGTCCGTGGGTTTTCCCTTGCCTACCGTTCCGTTAGCCACCCTGCCGGCTCTGACCCCTGCCCACAAGCGCCGGATGGAGCGTCTGTTGGTCAGGGAGTACGGCATGAGCCCGGTGCAAATCCTGGAGACCGTCGGGCGCCATCTGGCCGACCTGGCCCTGTTGTGGTCGGACGGCAGCCTGGCCCGGCGCAGTGTGTTGGTGCTGGTGGGCCGGGGCCATCACGGCGGCGGTGGGCTGAGCGCTGCCCGCCATCTGGCCAATCGCGGGGCCGAGGTGCAGGTGGTTATCGCCCAACCCGCCCCCTCGTTCACCGGCCCGGCCGCCCGCCTGCTCCGTAGCCTTTGGGGCATGGGGGTCTCGGTTACCGAGGCCGAACCGGGTTGGGATTTGCCCGGCGCCGACCTGCTCCTCGATACCCTGATCGGCCGAGAACGCCCAGCGCCGGGTCCGGAGACGGCGCTTCTTCATCTGGCCCGGAGTCATTCGGCCCCGGTTCTGGCCCTGGACCTACCCTCCGGTGTGGACGGCAAAACCGGGGCCGTCGGTGAGCCTTGCTTGCAGGCAGTCGCCACCCTGGCCCTGGCCCTGCCTCTAACCGGCCTGCTGAGGGCACCGGCTGCCGTGGTCGGCGAGCTGTATCTGGCCGATATCGGCGTACCGATGGCCCTCTACGAAAGCCTGGGTCTGACCGTGCCGCCGGTCTTTGCCCAGGGCGCCATGGTGCGGCTAAGCCGCTGAGCAGAAGGAGGAATTGGGCGATGACATCGACCTGGGCAGAGGGATGGCAGATCCTGGCCTATGTGTTGATGGCGATCGGTCTGGTGGGAACGCTGGCGCCCCTTGTGCCCGGCGCCGGCCTGATCTGGCTGGGGGCTTTGGTCTGGGCCTGGGCCGATGGTTTTCAACGCGTGGGTTGGCCCACCCTGCTCATCCTGGGCCTGTTCGTTCTCCTTTCGACAGGCGTTGATTGGCTCCTGACCGCCTTCGGCGCCCGCCGTGGCGGTGCGTCCTGGCAGGGGATGCTTCTCGGCGCTCTGGGTGCCATTGTCGGCTTCCTCGTCTTTCAGTTTATCGGCGCCGTGATCGGAGGCCTGGCCGCTTTGCTGCTATGGGAAGCGCGACGCCATGGCGGCGATTGGCGACGGGCCACGCGTGCCGGCATGGGTGCCATCCTGGGCTATCTCGTCTCGGCAGCGGTGCGGTTCGTGTTGGGCCTGCTGATGGTGGCCATCTTCCTCTGGCAGGCCTGGGGGTGATGGCGCCCTCAGGAAACCGGTTGGTGACCGGTCTTCGCCGACCAGGGGAACGCACGCGCCACCGTGTAGAGGGCATCCAGAGTCGCCGCCGGCAAACCGGGCATCAGACCGCCGCATGTGCCCAGGATGATGGGCGTGTCGGCGACCGGATCGAGAAGCCTATGGAGATGCTCGCGGATGGCGGCGGCATCGCGCGGTTGCGCCAACCAGCCCAGATCGAGATTGCCCCACAAACACAGCCGCGGGTGGCTGCGCTCACGCGCCAGGGCCAACGACATGGCCGACATGGGGTCCAGTCCCTGGATCCCGGATAGAGGAATGCGCATCAGTTCGTCCCAGATAGGCCAGAGGTTGCCGTCCGAATGGAAAACCACCGGTAAACCCACGTCCTGGGCCGCGCGCACGAGGAGATGGAGATAGGGGAAGTAAAGACGGGCCAGGATGTCCGGCCGCACGTAGGGCCCGCGGCGATAGGCAATGTCGTCGCCGACGATGATGCCATCGGCTCCGGCCGCGGCGATCGTGGCCAGTTGTTCGCTCAAGGCGAGCACGGCATCGGAAAGCAAGGCAGGCACTTCGGCCGCCTGACGGCCAAAGCGCATCAGCGTCTCCTCCCAGCCCCAGGCGCGCACGGCCAGACTGAAAGGCCCATCCACAAGGGCGAAGACAAACAGATGGCTGTGCTGGCGCCAGTAGCCGAGCCGAAACAGGGCATCGGCGGTCTCGGGCTGCTGCGAGGCGCCCCAGCCATAGGAAAAGGGCACCACGACCAGGTCATGACCCCAACGTTCGAGCAGGGCCTGTTCCGCTGCCAGCGGCACGGCGGCATCCGGTGCCAAACCGAACAGGCTGCGCACCAGCTCGCGATCAAGCACCAACTCGCCTACGGCCAGACGATGGCCCGCTTCGCCGGCCAGAAGGCAGCGCACGTACTCGCGGGGGGACGGCGTTTCTGAGATCTCCGGATTCATGACTCGGCCCGCTCCTCCACATGGCGCCAGAGAAGCCAGAGGGCTACCAACAAGGCGACTACAGCATAACCGATGGCGGCGAGGAAGGCGATGTGGTCGAACAGCCACACGGCCACGGGGGCGCTGAAACTGCGGGTGAAAGCCGCGGCCATAACGCCCAGCCCGAAGACGCTGGCGCGGCTGGCAGGCCGCTGTTGGCTGAGCAAGGGGATGCTGCTGACCACGCTGTATTCCAGACCCAGCGAAGCCAGCGCCAGGCCGACGATGAGCCCTACCAGCGAACGGTCGAACCAGGGCATGAAGGCCAGGACCAGGGTGAAGGCCAGGACACCGCCCAGGGTGCCGCGACGCTTGCCCACACGGTCGATGATGAGGCTGGATAGCACGGAACCGCCTAATTCGGCCAGGCCGATCACGAGGGCGACAAACCCCACCTGGCCGGGTTGCAGATGAAACTGCCGCTCCAAATGCGCGCCCCAGATGACAAAAAAACTTTCCACGGCCACGAAGATGAAGGCGCTGACAAGCACAGATGCCAGGGTGCTGCGATCGCGCAGAAGGCCGGCCATTTGCGTCCACAACCCCGAAGACCGTCGCACCGGTCGCACTGGATCGCCGGGCATGACCAGGGCAAGCAGACACCAGGCCCCTACGGCAGCCAGGCTCATCAGCCGAAAGGGAACCCGGGCATCCGTCGCGGCCAGCAACCGGCCTATCATGGGCAGGATCAGAATGCCTGTGATGGCCCAGGCGTATTCGACCGTGGCCAGGGCCCGCCCCCGCACGGCCGGTCCCACGTGCTCACTGACATAGGCTTGCATGAGGGCCGTATTGATGGCATCGGCCGCGCCCAGGAGCAAAAAGGCGGCGACGGCCGCCATCATCCCCCGTCCCCAACCCAACAGGCCCATGCCCAGGCCCAACAGGCCGAAGCCCACCAGCAGATAACGCCGGGAGCCGCTGCGGTCGGCCAAGTGCCCGAAGAAGGGCGCCAACAGAAGCAAGCCGTTGCGCAGGGCCAACAGGCTGCCCATGGCCGTCAGGCTGATACCCAAACCGGCAGCATAGACCGGCAGGTAAGGGTACATCATGCGCACCCCGGTGTCGCGCACCAGTCGCACCAGGATCGCCAGCACCAGAAAGTGCGTCAGGGCTTTGCCGGCCAGGCTTCCCCCAACCGCTCGCATCATGTCAAGCCCAAACCGACTAGCGGTTTTTCATGCGTGGGTCCAGGGCATCCCGCAACCCGTCGCCCAACAGGTTGAAGCCGAGCACGGTGAGGATGATGGCCAGACCGGGGAACAGGATAAGATGAGGCGCCGTGAACATCTGATTGCGTTCGGCACCGATCATGGCTCCCCATTCCGGTGTCGGCGGCTGGGCGCCCAGCCCCAGGAACGAGAGGGCCGCCGTATCGAGGATGGCCGAGGCAACGCCCAGGGTGGCGGCAACGATGAGCGGCGCCATGGCATTGGGCAGGATGGCCCGCAGCAGAATGCGCGTATGGCTGGCGCCGAGCGCGCGCGCGGCCATCACGTACTCCTGCTCTTTGATGGAAAGGACGCTGGCCCGGGCCAGGCGGGCAAAAGTCGGGATGGATACCAGCGATACCGCCATCAACGCCGTGAGCAGCCCGACATCCTCGAAACCGAGCAACCGCCTGAGACCGTTGATAATCGTCTTGAGCAGGCTCGTGTCCAGAGCCTGCAACAAGGCCGAGTTGATGGCAATGGCCAGGATCAGCGAGGGAAAGGCCAGGACGATATCCATCAGCCGCATCAGGATGTTGTCGATGCGACCACCGACATAGCCCGAAAGGGAACCGATGAGGGTGCCACTGACCAAGGCCACAAAAACGACATAAAACCCAACCCGCAGCGACACCCGGGCGCCGTACAACACCCGACTGTAGAGGTCGCGCACATTGCCGTCCAGCCCAAAGTAGTGCTGGGGCAAAGCTGGATCACACTGAAAGCTGCGGATAACGGGCAACGGCGGCAACCGGTTGGCAGCGTAGATACAGGGCGGTGTGCGGCGACGGGCGTTGGCCTCCACGCCGATGAGAACCTGCAGGGGGTCATGGGTGGACAACTGCGGGGCAAAAACGGCGACCAAGACGAGAAACCCGATGAGGATCAACCCGACCTGACCGGAACGGCGGTGGAGAAGGGCGCGCACGCCCTCGTACCAGAGGCTGTGACTGCGCCGCGAGGGCACGACAAGTTCAACCGGGGCAACCGTACGAGGCTGTGAGACCATAGGGAGCGAGAAAGGGAATCAGGCGAAATGGCAAACGCATACGGCGAGCAGAAGACCACCGCCTCAGCCCAGCCGGATGCGGGGATCCAGAAAACCGTAGAGGATGTCCACCACGAGATTGAGAAAGAGGAAACCGATGGCGGTGATGAGCGTGAAACCCTGGATGGGCGCGTAATCGCGCGAGGTGATCGAATCGAACAGAATGCGGCCCACACCCGAAAACCCGAAGATGGTCTCGGTGAGGACCGCGCCGCTGAGCAAAAAGCCCAGGGATAAGCCGATGATGGTGACAACCGGCAACAGGGCATTGCGCAAGGCATGGCGGAAGAGGACGGCCTGTTCCCCCAACCCTTTGGCGCGGGCGGTGCGCACGTAATCCTGGCCGATAACCTCCAGCAAGCTGGAGCGGGTCATGCGGGCGATAATCGACATGGGAATCGTGGCAAGGGCCAACGCCGGTAGAATGAGATGCCGGATCGCGTCCCGGAACAGGGCCATATCCCCATGCAGGATGGCATTGAACAGGTAGAGATTGCTCGCAAAGCTCGCCACCCCGTACAGAGGATGGCCTTTTTCTAACCCTAGGGTGGCCGGCAGCGAGGGTACGGCCATCCCTGCCGAAAGACGCCCCGACGGCGGCAGCGAGAAGGGGGTATCTTTGAGGAGGATGGCAAACACATAGGCCAGAAACAGGCCCAACACAAACACCGGCACCGAAAAGCCGATGGTTGCTCCGACCATCGTGGCCACGTCAATAAACGAGTTCTGCTTGCGGGCCGAAATGATGCCCAGAGTGACGCCGAAAAGCACGGCGAGAAACATGGCCGCAAAGGCCAGCTCGATGGTCACAGGCAGCCGCTCGATGATCAGATCGGTGACCGGTCGCCCATAACGGAAGGAAAGGCCCAAATCCCCGCGTAAGACATCGCGAAAGTAAATGGCAAACTGGATGGGGATAGGCTTATCCAGACCATAACGGGCATTGAAAGCCGCGCAGGTGACCTCATTGGCCTTCTCGCCCAACATGGCCACACAGGGATCTCCGGGCAGAAGTCGGGCCAGGGCAAAAGTGATAAACAGAATCCCGATCAAAACGGGAATGGCGGTCAGAAAACGCTGGAGGATGTACTTCGTCATACGGCTTCAAGACACGATGGGGCGCAGCTTTCTGCGCCCCATCGCATGCACGGTTGGGCTGTCGCCATGGAGCCTCAGGCTCACTGGGCGTTCTTGAACTGCAGGAAGTAGGCCTGGAAGTAGGTGAAGTCGCCCACGCGCCCCTTGTGGAGGGGATGGGCAGCATCCCACTGCACTTCCCACGACTTGACCACGTCGTTGGCGTCGAACTCGCTGCCGTCATGGAATTTGACCCCCTGGCGGAGGTAGAACGTCCATTCGGTCAGATCGGCGTTGGCCTCGTAGCGCAGGGCCAGGGCCGGTTCGACATTCGTCGTGCCGATTTCGTAGGAAAGCAGGGCTTCGTTGATCTGCTCGCAGGCCCGGAACGTCTCGCCATCGGTTTCATCGGCGCAATAGAGGCTGATCGGCTCCGCATTCTGCATCCAGACCAGGGTATCGCTACCGCAGTCGATGACGGCCATCTTCTCCCGGGTCAACGGGCTGGCGTGGGCGCCCTGGCAAACGGCCTGGAAGGCCGTGGCCGAACCGCCGTGGGCCACCGGGATCATAGGCACATGCTGCTTGATCAGCTCGTTCGCCTGCTTATACAAAGGCAGACGGGCGGCCGGATCGGAGAGCGAGGCGGCTTTCTCCAAAACCTCCCACAGGTCGGGGAAGCCGTTGCCGAACTGTTTGCTGGCCCCACGACCGAAGTGGTAATCGAGGAAGTTGGTAGCATCGGGATAGTCCGCGCCCCAACCCAGGAGATGAAAACCGCTGAGCTGACCGGCATCGGCTGCATCGAGGAAGGCGCCCGATTCCATCACCACGATTTCGGCCTCGACCCCGATCGCCTGCAGCTGCGCCTGGATGTCCTGGGCAACGACACCGGGTTCGGGTAGATAGCCGCGCACTACATCGCGATAGGTGATGGTTGTCTTGAAGCCGGGCAGAACACCCTCTTCCTCGAGGATGCGCTTGGCCTCTTCCGGGTTGTATTCATACCAGTCGAGCCCCTCGGTGTAGCCGAAGATGCTGGGCGGCATGAATTGGGTCGCCACGATCGAGCCGCGCGGGTAGAAGTTATCGACAATGCGCTTGCGATCGATAGCCATCGCAAAGGCCTGGCGCACCCGCTCGTTATCGAAGGGCGGATAGGTGTTATTCATGCCGATGTAGAAGACGTTGGTGCCCGGCCGCGGGTAGAGCTTCAGGTTGGGATCGTTCTCGATGACATCGAAATCATCGGGTCCGGGATTGTCGATGCCGTTGACATTGCCCGATTGCAGCTCAACCAGGCGCTGAGCGGCTTCGGCGCTCCAGCGGAAGACCAGGGTTTCGGCTTTGGGTTTTTCGCCCCAGTAATCGGGATTCGCCTTGAAGATCATCTGGTCGCCCTTGCGCCATTCGCTCAGGACATAGGGACCGGTCCCGATGGGTTTCTCCAACAGTTGGCCGGTACCACCCGTGGCCTCCAGATACTCGGCCGGGTGGATCTGCAGGGCCGTATCGGCGGCTTTGGCCGGGAAGGCGGGATCGGGGAAGCAGAGGGTAAACTTGACCGTGTACTTGTCAAGGGCCTCGATGGCCTTCAGCTCACCGCCGTAATCGCAGCTATCCACCGAGGCGCTGAGCAGTGCCGGGGGCGCTGCGGTGGGTGCCGGGGGCTGAGTCGGGGCCGCACCGGCACAAGCTGCCAGGACTAGGGCGGCAGCCATGAGGACCGCCAATACGGTCCAGAAACGCGGGGTGGTTATCATATTCTCCTCCGTAACGTCGAAAGATGGGAGCAAATGACGCGCAATCGAGCCTGCACGTCGTTCATTGGGAACCCATGAGCAAAAGAAACGCGATCACTTGTGAGATCGTCATCACCTCCTCGCCAGGAATACGATAGAAACGTCACAGATGCATAGCAAAAGCAAAACCCGCCTAAGGGTTTCCAGGACCATTGCCGGCGATTATAGAAACATCGCTCGGTCTTTGTCAAAACCGATCGGCAATTTGGCTTCTTCTAGAGGACCGGCTCCGCTTGCCGTCGGCGCCGGCCTAGGCTATGATGCCGCCATCCTCATCCCCATTTCCCGACAGGAGAGTTCTATGGCGTCTGTTGTGGCCAAAGTTATCGAAATCATCGGCACCTCGGAAATCAGTTGGGAAGATGCCGCCGCCCAGGCCGTGAAAGCGGCGGCCCGTACCCTGCACGGCATTACCGGCGTCGAAGTGACCAACATGACCGCCAAAGTCGAAGACGGCAAAATCGTCTCCTACAAGACGACGGTCAAAATCGCTTTCGCCGTCGATGTCTGAACGAGGGGACGATCAGTCCACTTCGACGACAATGGGCAAGATGACGGGATTGCGCCGCGTGGTCTGATAAAAATAGCGGTTCAAGGCCTCTCGCACGGCGTTGCTCAGGGCGGCCTTGCTCCGCTTGCTCTGGGCCAGAGCACGAGTTAGCGCCTCTTGCGCCCCCTGTAAGGTGGTATCGGCCTGGTCCTTATAAACCACCCCGCTGGTGACAATCTGCGGCCCGGTGACCCATTCGCGGCCGTCCTTGCGCACGGTGATCACCACCGCCACCACGCCATCGCGTCCCAAGGCCTCACGCTCGCGGATGACGGCCGGGCCGATATCGCCTACACCGCTGCCGTCCACAAAGACATACCCTCCCGGAGCTGTGTCCACGACCCGACATCCCTCCGGCGTTATCTCCAGGATATCCCCGTCCTTGAGACGGAAAATGTTTTCCGGCGGTAGGCCCATGCTTTCGGCCAGCCGTGCATGGAGATGAAGGTGGCGGGCCTCGCCGTGGACCGGCACAAAAAAGCGCGGTTGGACCAAGGCCAGCAGCAGTTTCATCTCTTCCTGACTGGCATGACCGGAAACATGGACATGGGCGATGGGAGGATAAATGACCTCGACCCCGCGCTCGACCAACTGGTTGATCATCCGGCTGACCTCTTCCTCGTTGCCGGGGATGGGCGTGGCCGAAATCACCACCGTATCGGTCGGGGTCAGCACCAGGTCGCGATGCCGCCCGGTGGCCATGCGTGCCAGAGCGGCTTCGGGCTGACCCTGGCTGCCGGTGATCAGCAAGGTGACCTGCTGCGGCGGCAGCTTTTTAGCCGTCTCCAGCTTGACATAC
The DNA here is from genome assembly GCA_037443945.1 of Caldilineales bacterium. Lineage (GTDB taxonomy): Bacteria > Chloroflexota > Anaerolineae > J102 > J102 > SSF26. Next base: position 10,859 of record JBBINH010000054.1, on the reverse strand, counting down.
GCCCCTTTTGGCACCTTAAGGTAGCCCAGGCGGCGGGCGATCTCAAAGTTCTGCTCCAGGGAACGACCGGCAATAGCCACCTTGCGGTTGTAGCGATGCGAGATGTCGATGATTTGCTGGAAGCGATTGAGCTGCGAGGCAAAAGTCGCTACAATCACGCGGCCCGGCGCCTGACGCATGATCTGGTCAAAAGCCGGCTCGATGGTTTTTTCGGAAGGGGTAAAGCCGGCTTTTTCCACGCCGGTCGAATCCGAAAAGAGGGCCAAAACGCCCTCGGCGGCCAGGGCGGCCAGGTGGGCCAGATGGGGTCGGCCGCCGGCTCCGGGCGTGTAGTCGATCTTGAAATCGCCGCTGTGGATAACCCGACCGATGGGCGTGTCAATGGCAAGGGCCAGGCTATCGGGAATGGAATGGCTGAGGAGGATGGCGTGAACGGTAAAGGGTCCCAGGCGGATGGCATCGCCGGGATTCAGCGCCCGCAGATCGGGCCGAAGGCGCTTGCCGAAATGCTCCTTGAGCTTGCGCTCGACCATGGCCAAAACAAGACGGGTGCTGTAAATAGGCGCCTGGATTTCCTCTAACAAAAAGGGCAAGGCGCCCGTGTGGTCTTCATGGCCGTGGGTGATCACAATGCCCCGGACCCAGTCCTTTTTGTCCCGCAAATAGGCGAAGTTCGGGATGACGAGGTCGATGCCGAGCATGTCGTTTTCCGGAAACATCACCCCGGCATCCACGATAAGGATATTCCGTTCGTATTCGAAGACATTCATGTTGCGGCCGATTTCACCGAGGCCGCCGAGAGGAATAAAACGTAACGCGCTCATGGTTTCTGCATGTGCACGTTGGAACCTTAAGACATCGGCCCGTTCCAACGACATAAAAAATACCCACGGCAGGATTTGAACCTGCGACCCCCTGCTCCGGAGGCAGGTGCTCTATCCCCTGAGCTACGTGGGCTTGCCTTTGCAGTATAGCATAAAGACCGGGGCCGAGCAATTTTGACTCGGCTCTATCCATCGGGCCCCTTGGCATTCCGGGCTGTATGTGCGGTCGGCTTGTGGTTGGCGGTGGCTCCTGCTTGGGTAAAAGCCCAAGTTGCACTACAATGGCCTCATGTCCACAGGTTGATGTTGATAGGAGGCTTTTATGTCAAGAGATATTTTCGCTTTGCTGGCCTCCAAGCCCTTCGTCATCGGCGATGGCGCTATGGGGACGATGTTGCAACGGGCAGGCCTGACAAGCGGCGGGGCGCCCGAGTTGTGGAATGTGGAACGCCCTGAAGTCGTGCGCAGCATTTACCGGGGTTACGTGGATGCCGGAGCCGAGATCATCGAAACGAATACGTTTGGGGGCAATCGCTATCGGCTCAAACTGCATAACCTCCAGGAGCGCGTGGCCGAACTCAACCGGGCCGGTGCCGCGTTGGCCCGTGAGGTGGCCGGCGAGACGGTCCTTGTGGCCGGTTCTATCGGGCCGACCGGCGAGTTGTTCCGACCGATGGGGAATCTCACCCACGAGGAGGCCGTGGCGGCCTTCGCCGAGCAGGCTGCCGCCCTGGTCGAGGGTGGCGTCGATCTCTTCGTGATCGAGACGATGAGCGATTTGGAAGAGGTCAAGGCCGCTGTTGCGGGTTGTCGCCAGGTGAGCGACCTGCCCATCGCCACCACCATGACCTTCGACACGAACTATCATACGATGATGGGCGTGGCGCCGGCCCAGGCCGTGCGTACCCTGGCCGCCTTAGGCGTGCGCATCATCGGCGCCAATTGCGGCAACGGGCCCGACGAAATCCGCCGCGTGATGGCCGAAATGGCGGCCGTCCGCCCCGAAGGGGTCTATCTCATGGCGCAGAGCAATGCCGGTTTGCCGAAATGGGTCGATGGCCGCACCCATTACGATGCCACTCCCGAAGTCATGGCGGCCTATGCCCTCGATATGGCCGGGCTGGGCATCAACTACATCGGCGCCTGCTGCGGCAGTACGCCCGACCACATTCGCGCCATGCGCCAGGCCCTGCTCACGCAACCCATTCCCACCATCTCCCCGGCGGCCTTCGGCATCCTTGAAGCGGGGGAGCGGCCCGGCCGTCGTGGTGAACGGCGTAGCACCCGTCGCGAGCGGCCGGGTACGGCGAGCGACTGATCCCGCCATGAGCGACCGCTTGCAGGCTCTGGCAGCCGATCTGAAAAAGCACAGCAGCGCCGAGGTTTATCTTGACCTGCCCACGCGGCTGCTCTATAGCACCGATGCCTCGAACTATCAGATGATCCCCCTGGCCGTGGTCATCCCCCGGCATGAAGATGACGTATTGGCCACGGTAGAAGCTTGTATTGCCCTTGATCTGCCCATGCTGGCCCGGGGCGGGGGTTCCAGCCTGGCCGGACAGGCCGTGGGCGAGGCCGTTATCCTCGATTTCAGCAAGTATCTCGACGGTTTACTCAGCGTCGATGGGGCACAGCGCCGGGCCGTTGTCCAACCGGGCATGCCGTTGGCCGTTCTCAACCGCCGTCTGGCGCCTTATGGCCTGATGGTGGGGCCTGACCCCGCCAGCGCCGATCGGGCCACTGTGGGCGGTGCCATTGCCAACAACGCCACCGGCGCCCACTCCATCCGGTACGGCATGATGGCCGACCACGTCGTCGGCGTGCGGGCCGTTCTGGCCGACGGTCGCGAGGCGCGGCTGGGCCCCCTGGACAGGGCCGACGTCATGCGTCTGATGAGCGGCGCCGGTTTTGAGGCCGGGCTTTATCAACAGCTCGTGGCTTTGTTGACGGAAGCAGGCGCCGTCATCGCCACGCAATTTCCAACCTACTGGCGTCGCGCCGGGGGGTATAACCTGGATCGGCTCTACCGGCAGTGGCAAACCACCGGATCGCTCAATCTGGCCACCCTCTTGGCGGGGAGTGAGGGCACTCTGGGCATCCTTCTGGCCGCCGAGCTCAACCTGGTACCGGTGCCTCGGTACAAGGCCCTGGCCGTCCTGCACTACCCGGAACATCAGGCCGCTTTTGCCGATGTCCCCGGTTTGTTGACCCTGGAACCGGCCGCCATCGAACTGATCGACGACGTGCTGCTCGAGCTCACCCGCCGCCATCCTTTTTGGCAGCGACAACTCGATTTCGTCAGCGGTCGACCGGCCGCCGTCTACGTTATGGAATTTGCCGAGGATGACGAGAGACGGCTGCAGGACCGTCTGCAAGCGCTCCGACGCTACTGGGCCCCACGAGAACGGACGCAACCGGCCGTCGTGCTCACCGACGCGGCCGCCCAGGCGCGGGTATGGCAGGTCCGTCGTGCCGGCCTGAGCCTGCTGGCCTCGATGCCGGGGGATAGCAAACCCACGCCGGGCATCGAGGATGTGGCCGTGCCACCGGAACATCTGGCCGACTACATGGCCGAGTTACGGGCTTTGCTGGCCGATCGCGGGATTGCGGCCACGATGTACGCCCATGCCTCGGCCGGTTGTCTTCATGTGCGGCCTATTCTCAACCTGAAGACGGCCGACGGTGTGCGCAACCTGGTCGAACTGACGGCGGCGGCAGCCCAACTGGCCCGACGCTACGGCGGTGTCCTCAGCAGTGAACACGGTGACGGCCTGGCGCGTTCGTTTTTCAACCGCGACTTTTTCGGTCCGGCCGTTTACGACCTGTTCTGTCGCGTCAAAGCGATCTTCGATCCCCACCATCGCTTCAACCCGGGCAAGATCGTCCAGGCCGAACCACCCGACCGCCATCTGCGTTACGGACCAGGCTATCAGACCATCACCCTGGATACCGCCTGGGACTGGCAGGCCGAGGGGGGATGGGCACGGGCCATCGAACGGTGTAACGGCGCCGCCGTCTGCCGCAAACTCGAGGTCGGCGTCATGTGTCCTTCCTTCATGGCCCTGCGCGATGAACGCCACACGACCCGCGGCCGCGCCAATCTCCTGCGCGAGGCCCTGACCGGTCGTCTGCCCGGCGGCCTGAGCGATCCGGCCTTGCTCGAGGCGCTGGACACCTGCCTGGGATGTAAGGCCTGCAAGAGCGAGTGTCCTACGGTCGTGGACATGACGCGGTTCAAGGCCGAGGTGTATGCCCACTACTACCGTACCCGGCGCCCACCCCTGGCGGCGCTGGTCTTCGGTCATATTGACCGGGTAGCGGCGCTGGCGGCGCCTTTGGCCCCTCTGGTCAACACCGTCCTCGGCTTCGGCCCTACCCGCCTTCTCGTGGCCCGCCTCCTCGACGTGCATCCGGCCCGTCGTTTCCCGCGCTTCCACCGTCGTCCTTTCCACCGACGGGTTCCGCCCATCCCGGCCGAGCCCGATCGCCCGCGGGTAGCGCTGTTTCCCGATACCTTCACCGCCTTCCATGAACCCGAGCAAGGGTTGGCGGCCATGCGCGTGTTGAATGCGGTCGGTTTTGCCGTGGAATTGACCCCGCGGCTGTGCTGTGGCCGGGCGGCCCTCTCCCAGGGGTTGATTCCCCAGGCTCAGGATAAAGCCCGCCGCTTGGTGCAGGCTCTGGCCCCCTATGCCCAGGCGGGTATTCCCGTTGTCGGCCTGGAACCGAGTTGCCTGCTCACCGTGCGCGATGATTACCCCTCGCTGGTGCCGGGTGCAGACACGGCGCGCGTGGCCGGCCATGTGCGGCTGTTCGACGAGTTTCTGGCCGAGGTTCTGCAGACCCGGCCGCAAGGCCTGCCGCTGCGCCCTCAACGGCGGCGCTACCTTGTCCATGGCCACTGCCATCAAAAGGCCGTAGCGACCACGACGCCCACGCTGACCCTCTTGCAAGCCATTCCGGGTGCTCAGGCCGAGCCGATCGAGGCCGGCTGTTGCGGTATGGCCGGCGCTTTTGGCTATGCTCGCCGCCATTACGAACTGAGCCGAGCCATCGCCGCCGACCGGCTTTTGCCGGCGCTGACGGCCAATCGCGGGGCTTTGATTGTAGCGAACGGCACCTCCTGTCGCCATCAGATCCGCGAGCTGACCGGCCGTCAGGCCTTGCATGTGGCCGAAGCCCTGGCCAACGTGCTGGCGTGAGCCGAAGGCCGGTGCTGCCGGTATCTCCCCTCCCGTCCTCCTCTTTGTTTGCCTTCCCCCATGGTTTCTCGTCTTGTGGTCCTTAGCCTGGCCTTGTCGCTTTGGGCCGTCCTCTTTCGCGCCGGCGCCGAGACGGCGGCCACAGCCGAACTGGCCAACGACAACGGCATGGTAGGCGGCAGTTATGACGCCTTCGACAGCGGGCGCAGCATTGCCGTCCGCCTCAACCTTCCTTCGTCCGCCCGTCCCCTCCGCATTGACGGCATCGTCGTTTTGCTGGAACCGCAACCGGGCAGCGCCCTCGTCTTCCCGGTGACACCGCGGGTGGAGACCGTTGTCAACAACGCGCCCGGCAGCGGCGATCCCCTGTTCACGGCGCCCGCCGTGCGCCTGCAAGTAGACCGTCGGGATTGGTACTTCATTCCCATCGGCTTTGTTCTGCCGACCGCGGACAGCAGTATCATCGTCTCCCTCCGTTCGGACGGCTTTCCCTGGGAAAAGGCCCCGCGTGTCCTTCTCGACAGCAGCACGGCCATCCCCACAAACCGCAATTTCTACGGCCAGAATTTCGGCAACTGGCAGGAGCATTACCGCTTTTGGCAGCCCAACGGCGCCGCCATCGGCCATCTGATGCTGCGGGCCCACATCACGATCGGCCCCGAGGCTTTGCTGACGCCCACGCCGACGCCCACGGCCACTCTCACGCCCTCGCCCACACCCAGTCCTACCCCCACACCCACCCTCTCGCCGACGCCTACGGCCACCCGCACCCCCACGCCCACCCGCGCGCCAACGGCTACGCCCACCTCGACCCCCACCGCCACGCCACTACCCGAGGGGACCATCGTCGAGTTGGGCGCCAGCGCCGATACCTATCTTTCGGCCGGTGAACCCGATCGTAGTTTTGGCCGCCAGAGCAGTCTGGAGGTCGGGTATCGGGCCGGTTTGGGTGAGCACCGAACGCTGACGGGGGGCTTTTTTCTGGCCGATTTGCCGCCTAGCGCCGTCATTATCCAGGCGAAACTGGCGGTACGGGTCCGCAGTGCCGTCAACGGGAGCGGGATGCAGGTAGCGGCGGTGCGCCTGAACGCAGCCTGGTCGGAGGACACGGCCACGGCCGCCACGATTGCCAGTGGCTTCTGGGGCGAGCGTTATGATGTGCTTACCCTGCAGAACGTCCGACCCGGCGACTGGCTGGAATTCGATGTGACCGCCCTGGTCCAGGAGTGGGTCGCAGGGACACAACCGGCCTACGGCATCGGACTGGTGGCGCTCCCGCCGGGAACCGAGGAAACCCGGGTGCTGGTGCTCGATGCCCATGAAGTGCCCTATATGGGCCCACGGTTGTGGCTGGTTTTCCGGGGGGCAGCGACGCCCACGCCGACACCGGCCACGTTTCCCCTATACTGGCCGCTGCAGCATCCGTAGGCAGACCTGCGCTCGCGAGCCGTTTGTCATCTGGATCCCCTGCCTTCCCATCGTGCTGCCATGCCTGCGCGTGACTATCCCGCCATCCTCCGTGTGCTCGTTCTGACGATGCTCTTGAACTGGCTGGCGGCCGGCGTGAAATTGGCCGTCGGGGCCATGACCGGTACCCTCAGCCTGGTGGCCGACGGTCTCGATAGCCTGGTAGACGGTCTGGCCAACATCGTCGGGTTGATCGGGATTACCGTGGGGAGCCGACCGCCCGATGCCGACCATCCTTACGGCCATCGCAAGTACGAGACGATGGCGGCGCTGGTCATCGCCTCGCTCCTGTTTTTCATTGCCTGGGAACTGGCCGAATCGGCCATCGCCCGTCTGCGCCATCTCCAAGCGGTGATCGTCAACCGCTGGAGCGTGATGGCCTTATTGTTCAGCATGGCCGTGCAGGCCGGCGCCAGCGTCTACGAGATGCGCCAGGGCCGCCGGCTGCATAGCGAAGTGCTCGTGGCCGATGCCCTCCATGCCCGCGCCAGCATCCTGACCTCTCTGGCCGTCCTGGGCGGGCTGCTTGTGGTGTACTGGGGTTATCCCGTAGCCGACCCGATTCTTACCCTGGTGGTGGCTGCGGTCATCGTCAAAATCGGCCTGGATATCGTGCGCGAGAACAGCCCAACCCTTCTTGACCGTGCAGCCGTGGACGAGAGCGTGGTGGCCGCGATCGTCAGAGGCGTGCCGGGCGTGGAGTCGTTTCATCGGATTCGCTCGCGCGGACCGGCCGATGCGGGCGCCATCGACCTGCATATCCGCGTGGCGCCGGAACTGACGATGCAGCAGGCCAACGTCATCGCCGACGAGGTCCGGCGACGCCTGCTCGATCTAAAAACCATCGCCGATGTCACCGTGCACATCGAGGCTCAGCGTCGGCCCAGTCGCGAGGTGTATGATGTCGTGCCCGTGGTCCAACACACCGCCGCCGAAATGGGCCTACACGTTCATGAAATCTGGGCGCGTCGGCTGGGCAATCAACTGGTACTGGAAGCCCATGTCGGTGTCGATCCGGGTATGACCGTGGAACAGGCCCACGAAGTGGTCGAACGCTTTGCGCAGGCCTGTTTACAGCGCCTGCCCCAATTTGCCGACTTCCGCACCCATATCGAACTTCATTCCCCCACCGTCTTGGCCGGGGCCGAAGTCTCGCCCCCCCTGCGCCATCAGGTCACCGCAGCCGTACATGCAGCTATCGCCGCAACGACCGGCCTGCGCGAGCCGCACAACATCACCATCCGCCAGAGCGAAGGCCGGTTGATGACCAGCTTCGACGTCCTGGCCGATCCCGACCTACCCATCACCACCGCCCATGAGTTGACCTCGCTGGTCGAAGCTCGCCTCCGCAGCGAGGTGCCCCACCTGACCGAGGTCCTTATCCACGTCGAGCCTTCGGACTGACGAGACCGTCCGGCCGCCTAGGCGGAGACCGAAACCAGGGCAAGTGAGGGTAGCAGAAGGCTTGGGCCCTCTGCTACCCTCGCTCCTCCACTAACCCGTCTTCAGGCCGACACGGCGGCGGCCGTCGGCATGGACACCGGCTCGACATCGCCGGCAGCGGCCAGGGTTGCCAGGAATTTTTCGACTTCCATGGCGGCCATCACACCCTGTCCCACACTCGTCGCTATTTGACGGAAGCGATTGTCCTGAATCTCGCCGGCGGCGAAGACGCCCGGCACACTGGTATGCGTGTAGCGATCGGTGACGATGTAGCCGTCTCTCATCTCCAACTGCCCCGCAAAGATGGCGCTGTTGGGGTCATGGCCGATGAAGATGAAGACGCCCTGGGTGGCAAACTCGCGCGTCTCCCCGGTTTTGACATCCTGGATGGTAACGGACTTGACGGTGCCGTCGGGACCGGCATGGATAGCGGTGACGATCGTGTTCCAGAGGAACTCGATTTTTTCGTTGCTGAAGGCGCGCTGTTGCAGGATTTTGCTGGCCCGCAGGGTATCGCGACGGTGGATCACCGTCACCCGGGTGGCGAAACGGGTGAGGAAGATGGCTTCCTCCATGGCGCTGTCACCGCCGCCCACCACGACGACCTCCTTGCCGCGGAAGAAGAAACCATCGCAGGTGGCGCAGTAGCTCACGCCCCGGCCGGTCAGTTCCTCTTCGCCGGGTATTCGCAGCTTGCGGGGAGTAGCACCGGTGGCGATGATCACACTCTTGGCCCGATACGTCTGGCCGCTCTGGGTTTCGATAACAAAGGGATGGACCTTGAAATTCACCGCCGTAACGTAATCGTACTCGATGCGGGTCCCGAAGCGTTCGGCTTGCTTCTGAAAGCGTTCGACCAGTTCGGGGCCGGTTAGCCCTTCCGGAAAGCCGGGATAGTTCTCGACCTCATAGGTGATGGCGATCTGACCACCGATCTCGTTGCCGGTGATCAAAAGGGGATTGAGTTGGGCGCGGGCCGTGTAGATGCCGGCGGTGAATCCTGCCGGCCCACTGCCGATGATGATGACGTTTTCGATGTTCATAGGACTGATTAGGGAATGACGGATAAGCGGGAATACAAACGATGGAGCTCTTTGCCGGGTTGGATCGGGGAATGGGGTTGGCTTGGGTCTTCTCGTGCTACGACGGGCGTTCGAATTCGCCCAGGGCAGCCGTAACGAGGGTGAGCAGGACGAGGGCCGCCGTTTCGGCCCGCAGAATGCGGGGCCCCAGGCCGATGGCGACGATGCCGAGTTGCCGGGCCCGGGCGATCTCGTCCGGGGTCAGGCCCCCTTCAGGGCCGATAATAAGGGTGGCCGGCCAACGGGCCAGGGTGGACAAAACGGCCGGTGTCTGCATGGCACCGGGCGTCGCCAACACCACCAGGCCCTGACCGAGGGTGAGAGCCGCCTCAAAGGGCAGTGGCAACGCCAGTGTCGGCAGGCGGGTGCGACCACTTTGCTCGGCTGCCTCGCGCACGATGCGCTGCCAGCGCTGCCACAAGCTCGGCCCGACTGCGCGGCGCACCGTCCGTTGGGTGAGAATCGGCTGGAAATGGGTTACGCCGAGTTCGGTGCCCTTTTGCAGCACCCACTCGAAGCGATCCTGCCGCAGCAAGGCCGGACAGAGGATGATATCGCCGGCCGGTTCCCCGCGCAGCGGGGTGGAAGCAGGCATCGTTTTTAGGATGCGTCCGCCGGTACGGTTCTTACCCAGATGGGTGATGGCGGCTTCATAACAACGGCCCGCGCCATCGCACACCTCGACCACAGCCCCGTCTGCCAGCCGCAGGACGAGTTGGATCTGCCGACTCTGATCGGCAGGGAAGACAAACGCATGGCCGACGTCGGCTCCGGCCAGCGCCTCGGGTGGTAGGAAGAAGCGCTCCATCCCATCGCCTCCGCTCAGCCCCGGTCATGGCGTGCGGCCAGAGCCCACCAATCGCCTTCCCGATGGGCATCGACCGCGATCAGGTTGCACGCAGCCAGGGCCCGATCGACCCGATGCCGTCGCGACGCGATGATCCCGGCCAGAATGAGCACACCATCGGGTGCCAGGCGGTCGGCCAGACCTTCGCCGAGCAATAGCTCGGCCAGGGTTTCGGCCAGGATATTGGCCAGGATCAGGTCGAAAGTCCCTGCCGTCGGCACAGAGCCCATTTCGACCCGCAGGGCCGCATCCACCCCGTTGAGCCGGGCGTTTTCGGCGGCAATACGCACGGCCATGGCATCGATATCGGTAGCCAGGGCCGAGGCAGCCCCCAGCTTGAGGGCGGCAATGGCCAGGATGCCCGAACCTGTGCCCACATCGAGCACGCGAGCACCGGGCCGTAGGTGGCGTTCCAACAGCAGGAGGGCAAGCCGTGTGGAGGGATGAGCTCCCGTGCCGAAGGCCAGACCGGGGTCGATGCGGATAAGGACCTCGTCTGCGCCGGGCTCCGGTTGCGTCCACGTGGGGGCAATGAGAAAACGCCCGACGCGTTGGGGCGGGTGGTGCTGCTTCCAGGCCTCGGTCCAGTCGGTGGCGGCCAACCGCCGCAGGCCGATCGCCTCATAGGCGCTTCCTGTCGGCAGAGCTTTCAGCCCGGCGATCAGTTGCGTCAGGAGTGCCTCCTGTGCTGCCGTGGCCTCGACATAAGCCAGCACACGGACCCGCACCCCTTCGGTTTCGCCGTATTCGCCGAAACCGCTGCGCTCCACCGCCACCGCCGGAAGCTGCGCCTCCAGCAAAGCCACGGCTGCACTCACGGCCGGATCGGCGGGGTCGGCCGTTGATACCACCACGGCCAGCTCCAGCAGATCGGGAAAAGCGACGGCCATCGCTCGGCGCTAGAGGCCCAAAGCGTCTTTCATCCGCTCGAAAAAGCCGCCCTCACTGCGCTCGCCGCCATGACCACCGCTCAGAGAGACGGCCAGTTGTTCAA
>JBBINH010000053.1:0-21014 GCA_037443945.1 Caldilineales bacterium | reverse complement strand
GCGCACGCCGACGGCCACGGCCACGCCGACGGCCACGGCCACACCGACGCGCACGCCGACGGCCACGGCCACGCCGACGCGCACGCCGACAGCGACACCGGCCGCCACGGCCACACCGACGGCGACCGTGGGTCCATCGCCGACTCCGACGGTCACGCAACCGCCGCTGACAGGACCCACCCTTATTCATGTCCCCAACCTCAACCATCCCAAAGACATCGCCGTCAATGCGGTCACCAATCGTCTCTATGTGGTCAGCCGCGATAACGATCGCGTCTACGCCGTTGACGGCAATTCGCATGCCGTTCTGGCCGTTATTCCGGTCTGCGATGAACCGTTCGGCATCGCCGTCAACCCGAATACGAACAAGGTCTACGTGAGCTGCTTCCGGCCCGGTCTGGTGGGTGTTATTGACGGTAGCACCCACTTTCTAACCAAGACCATCCCCGTCGGACCGGAGCCGACCTATGTGGCCGTCAATCGGACCACCAACCGCATCTACGTTCCCACCCACGGCAACGGCAATCTGGTCGAGATCGACGGCGCCACCGATACCCTGAGCCGTAGCGGGCACGCCGGCGTGGGTGTCTTCGGGCTGGCCGTCAACGAAGCCCTCAATCGGGTTTATGTGACCAATCGCGATGAGGGAACGGTGGCCACCGTCGACGCTACCACCCTGCAACGCCTGGGCGAGCAGACGGTGCACGTGGGCGGGCCGAATAGTGCGGCCTGGGGCATCGGTTACAATCCGATCACGGCCCGGCTCTACGTGACCTATCGGGACGGACCCGTCACTCTGAACCGCCTGGCCATCTTTGCGGCCACGCCTACCGGTTTGGTTTGGCTGGCCGTGCGGAACATCCCGGAAGGGGGAAGCGACGCCACCGGCAAAGTGGGTATCAATCCCACGACGAATCGTATCTTCATCCCCAACGCGGCCTCGAACAATGTCACGGTGGTGCACGGCGATACCCATGCCATCCTGACGACCTTTGCCCTGGCTCCCGACCCCTTCGGCATCGCCGTCAATCCCACCACGAGTCGGGTCTATCTCACGGCCCGGGCCGCCCATCAGCTCTGGGTGGTGCCCGATACCTACTGAACCCTCGCCGTCTTCACACCGGTCGCATCTCAGGCATGGACCGGGAGGCCGAGAGAGTCTGGGTTGTCGTCCTCGCGGCATTGGCCGAGCCGTTCGCCTGCAGCCGCCCGGCAGAGATGCACGAGCGGGTCGTGGCGGTGGGCGATCAACGCCGCCGTGGTCCTTTTGGGGTGTCTGCTCCCAAAGAAGGCACCGGACAGGGAGCCGGTAACGATCGACCTCACCCTTCCCTTCTCACCCTGCTTTAGCCCCGATTCCTGCGCCGGTCTTTTTTCCCTGAGGGATGCTTATGTGCTATACTGAATATCCCGGCAACACCGGGACGGCGTTGTCATCTACCCTTTTTCGCCGACGGAGAGAGTCGCCCATGTTTGGTTCCCTCGGTACTACCGAATTGCTCATCATCCTGGTCATCGTCTTGCTCATTTTCGGCGCCGGCAAATTGCCTGAGGTGTTCCGCGCCTTGGGGACGGGTATCAAAGAGTTCCGCGATGCGGCCGGCGGTGACAAAGAAGCCAGGAAAAAGGTCGAAGAAGAAAGCCCCGCCAAGTCCTGAACCCTTTCCTCGTCAGCGGTGGCGCCGGCGATCCGACCGGGGATCGTGCCGCGGGGTCGTAGGACCATCGTTCGGTATTCCCGCCTGGGGCATCGATGCTTATCGTTGGCGCGGATTGTGGATTGGGGTTAGTGTCCGGGATGTCTGCGGTTACCTCTCATCTGGCCGTTGCCATTGCCGCCGCCGATGGCGAAACGGCGCTGGCTCAGGCTGCTGCGGTGGCCCATCTGGCGACGCTGGTGGAATATCGGCTGGATGGCATGGCCGATTTCGATCTGGAACGGTTGATCGCCGACAGTCCGCTGCCTGCCATCATCACGTGCCGCTCACGCCAGGAGGGGGGCCATTTTGCCGGCCCAGAGTCGGAACGACGGGCGCTGTTGCACGAAGCCGTAGCCCGTGGGGCAGCGTTTGTGGATGCCGAGGCGACCGTTTTGCCGGCGCTGGCGGTGCGGTCCCACCCGCACACCTGCCTTATCGGTTCCCGGCACGATATGGCCGGTATGCTCGGCGATTGGGCTACGGCTGGCCGGCATCTGCGGGCGCAGGGCGCCGATATCGTCAAACTGGCGGGTATGGCGGCTCATCCCGATGATGTCCTGACCCCGCTGGCCTGGCTTGACCGCCTCGATGGACCGGGTATCGGTATTGCCATGGGTGAACACGGCCTGGCCACGCGGTTACTGGCCCCACGCTTCCCGTGTGCCTTTCTCACCTTTGCTGCTGCCACCGAAGCCACGGCCACGGCGCCCGGTCAACTCGCCGCCGCAACCCTGGTGGACGATTTCGGCTTCTGGCAGATCGCCACGGCGGCGCCTCTGCTCGTTTTGCTTACGCCGTCGCCGGTGCCCTGGGACACGGTGAACGCGTACCGTCAGTTGCTTTGCGATCGCAGCCCTCAGGCCGGGACGAGTCGGCGGCCGTGGTTGTTGCCTCTGCCGGTGGCCGTTCTGGGTCCGGGTCTGTGGTTGGCCTGTCGGTTGGCGCGGGCCGAGGCCATCCTCTGTCTGCCCGAGGTCGAACGCCGTCCGGAGCTGGCGGCCTACGGCGTTGACCCCGCTGCCCTGGCCTGGCAGTTTCCGCCGGACCATCGCTCCACAACCGTGCGCGTCTGCGGTCGACCGGAGCATCTGGCCGATTTTTTCTACGATTTGCGCTGAGCCCACCGCCTCCATTCCTTTGCCGTTTTCACCGATCGGACTATGCGCCTTGTCACGTTTCGCACTCAGGATGGCACTCGCGCCGGTTTGGTGCGCGATGAGCTGGTCTTTCCGCTGCCCTGGCCGGATGTAGGAGCCGCTATTCCGGCCGGCTTCGCGGCCATCCTGGCCGCTGCCGATGCCGTGGCGCCTCTGCCCCTCGCCGAAGTGACGTTGCTGGCCCCCATCCTGCGGCCGGGCAAGATCGTCGCCGTGGGCCTCAACTATCGGGATCACTGCGAAGAACAAAACCTGCCCCCGCCGGAACGTCCCACGTTGTTTGCCAAGTTCACCACGGCCATCACCCATCCCGAAGCTGAGATCCGCTGGGACCCGGCCGTGACCCAACAGGTGGATTATGAGGCCGAGCTGGCCGTGATCATCGGCCGCACGGCCCGGCGGGTGTCGGCGGCCACGGCCTATGACTACGTCTTCGGCTACACCTGTCTCAACGACATCACGGCCCGCGATCTGCAAAAAGCCGACGGTCAGTGGGTGCGCAGCAAGAGCCTGGATACCTTTTGTCCGTTGGGGCCGGTTGTGGTCACTGCCGATGAGTTACCCGACCCTCATGGTCTGCGGATCCAGACCTGGGTCAACGGCGAGCTGCGCCAGGATAGCAACACGGATCAGCTTATTCACAATGTGCCGGCGTTGATTGCCTTTTGTGCGGCGGCCTTCACCCTGGAGCCGGGCGATATCATCACCACGGGAACGCCGGGCGGGGTAGGTCTCTATCGGCAGCCACCGAGTTTTCTGCAACCCGGCGACCAGGTTGAGGTTGCCATCGAGCGCATCGGGCGTCTGTGCAATCGCATCGGTCCTTATCTCGCTTGAGTCCCGACCATGAAACGCGCGCCTTTTTGGCTGTATACCGGTGATGCCGTGGTGATCGTCCTGTTCGCCCTCATCGGCCGCCAAAGCCATGATCTTCCCACCGGTCTCGGCGGGCTGGGCGCAACCTTCAGCACCGCCGCCCCGTTCATCTTCGCCTGGATGGTCACTGCCCCCTGGTTCGGCGCCTTCTGGCCAAGGGCCTGGGCCGACCCGCGCAGCGCCGTCCTCACCACCCTCAAGGCCTTTATTCCGTCCTTCATCGTCGCCGTGCTCTTGCGGGCGCTTCTCCTGGGGCGTTTCAGCCCGCCGACGTTCTACCCGGTGGCGGCGGGCTTTCTGTTTTCCCTGCTTGTGCTTTGGCGGCTGGTATACACCTGGGTATTGGCGCCGCGCTGGCACGGTCCGGCCTGATGCGGCCTTTTGGGGGGCGAAAAGCTATGAACGGGGCCACTGCGAAACCGGCCGACACTGTAGCCGTGGCCGAGGTCGGCCAGGAGATCGGTCAGATTGCGCGTGGGGCCGGTTTGGGCCTGGTGGGGAACGGCATCCAGACGGCCGTTACCTACCTGTTCGGCATTTTGATTGCCCGTCAGATCGGGGCCGAGGCTTTTGGCCTGTACACCCTGGGCGTAACCGCCGTCACCCTGGCCAGCCGTTTTACCGTGGCCGGTCTAGACCGCGGGCTGATGCGTTATGCCAGCATCAGCCGGGGCCAGGGTCAGGCTCTGGCGTTGCGTCGTCTGAGCCTGGCGGCGTTGCTGCTGGCTACGGGAACCGGGATGACCGCTGCGCTGTGGTTTGGCCTGGCGCCGACGACGGTCCTGCGCACGTTGCGCTGGGACGATAAAACGGCCCTTGTGCCTCTGTTGCGCCATCTCGCCCCGGCGTTGCCGGCTCTGACCCTGATCGGCGTGGCGATTGCCGGCACCCAGGCCTTTCGCACGATGCGCTACCGGGTTTTGGTGGTCAATATCATCCAGCCTCTGATGCGTCTGGGCCTGGCTTTGCTTCTTGTCGTCTTCATGGGGAGCACGGCTCTGGCTCCGACCCTGGCTTTCACCCTCACCCAGCTTGTCGGTCTGGGCCTGGCCTTGTTTTTTCTGGCCCGGTTGATTGCGCAGATGCCCTCGCCGAGGGTGGTTGCGACTTCGGAGGGCGGGCTGGGTCGGCTGGTCCGTTTTTCCCTGCCCCTTTCTCTGAGCAATGTTCTCGACTATCTGAACGGTCGCACCGAGATCCTCGTGTTGGGGATGTTTCTGGCGGCAAGCGTGGCCGGTGTCTACAACGCCGCTGGCCGTCTGGCCACTTTGGGGCTTTTTGCCCTGACGGCGTTCAATGCCATTTTTGCGCCGGTCATCTCCGACCTGCATCACCGTCGCGAGTGGCAACGGCTGGGTACCTTGTACAAGCTGGTTACCCGCTGGACTCTGGCCGTGGCCATGCCTGTGCTCATCCTGCAGGTGGTGTTTGCGCCGGCGTTGATGGCGCTTTTCGGCGCCGATTTTGTGGTGGGTGCCACGGCTTTGCGCCTCCTCAGCGTGGGCCAGCTTGTCAATCTGGCCACAGGCTCTGTCGGTGTGCTGCTGATCATGACCGGCCGCTCCCTGTTGACCCTGGTCAATTCCGTGCTCATGGTGGGCGGCGCCTTTGTCCTTGATGTTCTTCTCGTGCCCCGGTTGGGCCTCAACGGCGCCGCTCTGGCCGGCAGTCTGGCCATTGCCGGGATCAACCTGCTGCGGCTGGCGCAGGTGTGGTGGTTGTATCGTCTGCACCCCTTTGCCTGGAGTCAGCTCAAAACCGTCGTGGCCGCCGTGCCCGCCGCCCTGGTGGCGATAGCCTGGACGCAATGGCCGTCTTGGCAGAGCGAGCTGAACCTGGCCGCAGCCTGCGCCGGTGTGTGCCTGGTCTACGGCCTGGCCTTGCACCGGTTGGGTTTGGATGAAGCGGATCGCATCTTTCTGGGGACGTTGCTAATGCGCGGCCGGTTATGGCTGGGTCGGCCCCCAGGGGACCGATCGTGAGACGGGGAAAAAACCTTCTGCTGCGGGCTGCTCTAACCGCAAATTGGCAGAAAACGCCATCTTGTGTATGCTGAAGGAGAACAAGATGGCAGCCCGGCCATCCTTCAGATTACCGACGAGGTCGAGTCCTTGCAGACCTTTGATTACATCAAAGCTCGGGATTTGCCGGAGGCGATCGCTCTGTTGCGGACGGCGCCGGGTTCGGTGCGCCCTCTGGCCGGCGGCACCGATTTGGTGCCTGCCCTACGGATGGGGCAGCTCCGGCCGCGCTACGTGGTCGATCTCAAGGGCATTGCCGCCCTTCAGGAGCTGGCCTATCGGCCCGATGCGGGGCTGTATCTGGGCGCCGTCGTGACCTTTGACCGGCTGCTGAACCAGAACGAAGTGCGCAAGCTCTATCCGCTTTTGGTCGAGGCAGCCCGCCAGATCGCTTCGCCGGCCGTGCGCAATCGGGCCACGGTAGGCGGCGCCGTATGCGTGGCTGCCGCCTATTCCGACTGGTTGCCCGCTTTGCTTTGCCAGGATGCCGTTGTTCTGGTAGCGGGAGCTTCGGAGCGGCGGATCCCGCTGGCCACGTTCCTTTGCGGGGATGGTCATACCCAACTGGCCGGCGATGAGTTGCTGGCGGGGCTTTGGCTACCGACCCCGCCCGGTACGGCCGTGGGGTCGTATCACAAGTTACGCCTGGGACACGGCAGCCGCATTACCCTGGTGGGCGCCGCCGTCCAGGCCCATATCCAGAACGGTCGTCTGCAGGACTGGCGCCTTGCCCTGACGGCAGTAGGTCCCAAACCCTTCCGGGTGCCCGAAGCCGAGGCGTTGCTCAATGCGGAGAACCCAACGGCCGCCGTCATCGCCGAAGCAGCAGCCCAAGCCCAGGCCGCCGCCGCACCTGCTGACGATTTCCGGGCCAGTGCCGAATATCGTCGGGCCATGGTCGGCGTGCTGGTACGCCGGGGTATCGAAGCCGTCCTGGCCCGTGGACGTGGAGTCAAATCATGAAGCACGAGATCCGCCTGTATGTCAACGGGCATGAACATCGCCTTGAGGTGGAATCGCATCACACGCTTCTGGATGTGTTGCGTCGACACCTAGGGCTAACCGGCACCAAACACGGCTGTGATTGCGGCGAGTGCGGGGCCTGCAGCATCTGGCTCGACGATCGCCTGGTGCTTTCCTGTCTGATACTGGCAGCCGAAGCCGACGGTGCTCATGTGGTGACGATAGAGGGACTGGCCGCCAGTGGCGAATTCAGCCATCTGCAGGAGGCGTTCATCGAGCACCACGGGATGCAGTGCGGCTTCTGCACGGCGGGGTTTTTGATGGCGGCGGCGGCCCTCCTACGCGCCAATCCACGGCCTGATACGGCCACGATTCGCGCCGGTTTGGCCGGCAATCTCTGTCGCTGTACCGGGTATCACGGCATTCTCCAGGCCGTGCAGACGGCCTCGCGCATACGCAGGGGAGGGAAGAGTGAATCCAGTGCGTAAAACCCAATGGTTGGGCCGACCGTTTCCGCGGGTTGAAGCTGGGTTCAAGGTGGCGGGCGGCATCCGCTATCTCGACGATATGGACTTCGGCCCCGATCTCGTCTATGCCGCTATTGTCCACAGCACCCGCCCGCATGCCCGTCTGGTCAAAGTCGATCCGGCCCCGGCTCAGGCGCTGGCGGGCGTTTTGACCGTGCTAACCGGTCGGGATGTGTCCGGCCGGTTGGGTCATGCCCTGGCCGACCGTCCTATTCTCGCCCAGGACCGGGTGCGCTATGTGGGGGAACCGGTGGCCGTTGTCGCCGCCGTCACTCCCGAGTTGGCCGCCGCCGCCGCCCAGCAGGTGGAGGTCGTCTACGAGGACTTGCCGGGTGTGTTCGATGGGGAACAGGCCCTTCAACCCGATGCTCCGCTGGTCCATCCCGATATGGATCGGTATGAGCGCCGCGCCTTCGTGCACCTGCGGGCGGGTACCAATCTGGCTCACGTCTGCTCCAACCGGCGTGGAGATATGGAGGTCGGCTGGCGGACCGCCTCTACGATCATCGCCGATACCTACCAGGTAGCGCCCATCCAGCATACCGCCATGGAGCCTCACGGCGCCGTGGCGCAATGCCATCCCGACGGCACCATCACCCTCTGGGCTTCGACCCAGGCTCCCTTTATGCAACAGGCCGTTATCGCCAGGGCTTTGGGTCTGGATCCCCGTCGTTTGCACGTACGAGCAGCGGCCGTGGGTGGCGGTTTTGGTGGCAAATCCTTCGTCAGCATCGAAGCTTTGGCGGTGTTGCTGGCGATGGCCCTGCCCGACCGTCCGGTCAAACTGGTGTTGCAACGCTTCGAGGAGTTCATCACGACCTTTATACGACCGGCCCTGGTGGCCCATGTACGTATGGGCGCCGACCGCCAAGGCAAACTGACGGCCCTGGCGGCCCACTATGTGTGGGATGCCGGCGCCAGCGCCGACGCCCTCATCGGATCGGCCTGGGCAGCCACCCTGGCCGGGACAGGGCCTTATGTCATCCCCCATGTCGAGCTGACCAGTTCTGTGGTCTACACCAACCATACCCCGGCGGCGCCGATGCGGGGGAACGGCATGGCCGAAGTGCACTGGGCCATCGAACAACACATGGACCGCATGGCCGCCGCCTTGGGCATGGACCCCATGGCCTTCCGACTGCATAATCTCATCAAGGGAGGCGACCTGATCCAGGATGGGCAGGTGATGCACGCTATCGGATTGGAACAATGCCTCCATCAGGTGGCGCAGGCCGTCCATTGGCAGGCCGGGCCGAGTCGGCCCTCGGCGCCAAACCGTCGTCGTGGCCGTGGGCTGGCGGCCATGTGGAGTCCGGTGCTGCGCAGTACGGTGATCGCCTCCACGGCGGTGGTGCGATTGGAACCGGAATCGACGGCGCAGGATATCCAGCCGGTTGTGGTGGAAGTCGGCAGCATGGATACAGGGCAGGGTTTCGCCACGCTGGCCGTGCAGTTGGTATCCTCCCTTCTGGGCGTACCGCCGGAATGGGTCCGGGTGCAGCCGGTGGATACGGCCCGGAGTCCGATCCAGGAGCCGGGCTTGAGCGGCCAATTGACCTGGAGCCAGGGGAATGCGATTGTCCGAGCTGTGCAGGATCTGCGCAGCCGTCTGTTAAGCACGGTAGCGCAGGCCTGGGAGGAACCGGTAGGTGCGCTCGACATCGTCGACGGCGTCATCTACTCCCATGCCTCGCGGCGTTCCCTGCCCCTTTGGGAACTGGTGCAAGCCGGCGTGCGTCGGGCCGATGGTTCTGTCCTTTATCCCGATCGGCGGGGCGAGGGCCGCTTCGAACCGGCGGCGCCGGGCGAGAGCGAGAACGAGCAGGTCCTGAGCGTAGCCCATTTCAGCACCGGCGCCCAGGCGGTCGAGGTCGAAGTCGACATGGAGACCGGTACCGTTCATGTGCTTCACATCGCTTCGGCGTTTGATGTCGGCCATGCCCTCAATCCCGACCTGGTTGTGGCCCAGATCAAAGGTGGCGCTATGCAGGCCTTGAGTGCCACGTTGTGCGAGCAGGTGCGTCGGGTCGAAGGGATCCCCCTCAATGCTCGGTTGGGCGACTATCACCTGGCCACCATTCTCGATCTGCCCCCCGTCGTCGAGGCCATGGTCGTGCAAATGCCTCAGGGCGATGGACCTTTTGGCGCGCGTAGCGTGAGCGATCATGCCGGGGTGGGGTTGGCTCCGGCCATTGCCAACGCGGTGGCGCAGGCAACCGGTGTGCGCATAACCGACATGCCCATCACGCCGGAGCTCGTCTGGCGGGCTTTGCAGCGCTGAACTCAACGATCACCCTACGCTTGCCCTACGACGAGGTAGGAGTGCATAATCAAGACTTGCCTTTTCCGTCATTTTTGTCATAATCTAGGAGCAGATGCATAAACAAACGGTCGTCGTTGCCGTTTGCTCGAATTGTTTTCAACCGGTCATCTACCGGTATTTGTCACAGGAGGTATCAACGATGATCAGATCTGGGCGTCTAATGGCATTAACGATTTTTCTGGTTCTGGGTATAATCCTGGTCGGTTGTGGTACGGTGCCCACGCGAGTGGCGGAGAAAGAAGGTGGTTTTGTCCTGGCCTTGCCACGCATTACCATCGATGTCGATAGCGAGGGGATGCCTACCCTTGCCGGGTTGACCATGCAGCAGATCAAGACGCTGACGCTTAATCAGGTAGATCTGACAGGACTACGCTTTCCCAAAGACTGGGTAAACGGCTTTACGGCCAACAACCTGCAGCATATCGAGCTGGTGCATGAGGCCGACGGCATCCACCTCTTCGCCAACGGCAAGCCCATGCCCCATATCGGCTGGACGGCCCAATCGCTGGCCAAGGTGAGCGATGTCGCCGCAGGATTAGGCTTCCTGGACGCACGCACGGCCAGCGTATTGCGCATTTTGATCCCCTTTGCCCAACGCACAGGCCTTGATATCGCCATTCGGTTCCCCTTGCGGGAGGGCGCCGAACCCATTCCTCTGCGTGACCCGAATGCGCCGGCCAGCGCCATGGTCGAGGAAGAACCGATGGCGCAGATCCGGGCGCACATTACCTATGATGAGAACGGCATCCCTTCGATCCTCTCCGTCTCCACCCGCGACCTGGAAAGCAGCCTGGGGCTCAATCTGCGTGCTCTCGAGATGAACCCGGCCCTCCTGGAAACGATGAAGAACGCCGGCATCCAACACATCACCGTGCGTTCGACGGCCAACGGTCTCTTCCTCTGGGTGAACCGGGACCCTCTGCCGGGTCTGATCTGGAGCGACGACTACCTGAAAAACGTCGCCGAGCTATATAGTCAGCTCTATCCCACCGAGGCCTTTGCCGCTACCCGGGAAGCCGTGACGATGCTGCTGCCCATCATCAATAACATTGATGCCGAGATCGTGCTCAAGTTCCCCAAAGCTCCCGGTACGGCCGATATCCCGCTGCCCACTCCCTGAGTTAGCACGGAGGCGACGATCGTGGACGTTCCCCGCAGATACACAGGCATTCGGATTATCGGCGCCATCTTGCTGATCCTGTCTTGGGTCGTCCTGGCTATCAGTCTGCTTTTTGCCTTCTGGGTTTTGATGGCCGGCCGCGACTGGCCAGGGTTGCGCGCGGGTGGACGGAACTGGACCGGTTTTCTGCTTTTACCTTTCGGCCTTTCCCTGTTTTTGCAGTGGTTTGTCATCGGCAGCGTGCTCAAGCTGATGATCGAACTCGAACACAATACCCGCGTCAATGTAGCCTACCTGGAACGCCTGCTGGAGACGGCGCAAAAAACAGCCGGCACGACCTCGGCCGAACAGGCGCCGGCCGTTTTGACTTCCCCTCTCACCACGCCGGTGCCGGCCGTTCCCCCGCCACCGCCTCCACCGTTATCGGCAGACTGAACGGCCGCGGCGTCCTTACATCGCATGGCACGTCACCAACCTCGGCTAAAAGCCGGGGTTGGTAGCGCGCGGTGCGCACAATGCTATGGCGGTTTATCACAAGGACTACTATCGCATTCTCCAGGTCCATCCGGAGGCCAGTTTCGAAGTCATCCAGGCCGCCTATCGGCGTCTGGCGCGGCAGCGGCATCCCGATAGCGGCGGTAGCGATGCCGCCATGCAAGAGCTCAACGAAGCCTACGAGGTTCTCTCCGATCCGGTCAAACGGCGTGAGTACGACCGCCGGTATGCCGACCTTCGCGCGCAAACCCCGCCGGAAACCTCCGCCCCACTGCCGACGTCTGCCCCCTCGAGCTGGCGCCTGCTGCTGCCCGTGGTGCTTTCTCTGCTTGTCCTGGCCGTGTTGATGGTGGACCTGCTGCGGCTGGGTATACGCGGCTTACCCGAAGTCACCATGGTCCTGGTGGCCTTGGGCTGGTTCGTGTACCACTATAGCGGCTGGCGCCGCCGATAAGGCTTGGCTTCCGACACTCGTCGACCCGATCTCGGACTGTTCAAGAGGCCACGCGGCCGGCGAGGATGGCCCCGTCGGGCAGGTACCACGGTTCCGGACCTTGGTGTTCCAGTTCAACCTCGTCGCGCAGGACAATCCCACGGCCGAAATGGATATCGCCGATCACGCGTAGCCGCCGACAGGCCACCAAGGAAGGGGCGCCGTGGGGAAAACGCCGTGCGAAGGCGTCGATTGTCCCGTAGTAACGCGGGTCGAGTTCGACCACCGGCGGTGTGGGCCAGGGACGGTCGGGGTTGAGCACGATGCGGTAGTCGTCCGTCAGGATATAGGCATCCGAACGCACGGCCAGCAGATCGTTGGTGGTCTTGACCGGGGCGAAACGGTGGCGGGGGACGCGGATGGCTTCTGCCCCAGGAAATACGCTGATGGCAGCGCCCATGGCCGTTTCCAGCTGGTAGACGGCCGGCGAGGATCGATCGCGCGGGTCAATCGGTTTACGATTGCGGATGAGCGGCAGATCCAGGGTGTTCGCCACGGCGGCCAACGCCCGCAGATCGAGCCACAGGTTGTTGGTGTTGAAGTAGCGATGCCGGGTGATATCCTGGAAGGCGGCTTCGTCCTCCGGCGGACATTGCGCCGCCTCGCGCAGGATCAGACCATCCCCCCGGCGTCGCGCCAGATGACCCCCCTTGCGGTCGGCGGGGGTGCGGTCGGCCACCTCCATCAGGAAGGGCAGCCGGCGCTGCACAAAATAGCCCAAGAGGGTGAGATCGAGAACGGCGCCCAGATTGTCGGCGTTGGCGACAAAAGCATAGGCGAAACCTCGCGTCAGCATCTGCGCCAACAGGCCACTCGTGACCAGCGCCGTGTAGAGATCGCCATGACCGGGCGGACACCACGCCAGATCCGGATCGGCCGGCCACGAAGCCGGCATCAGATCCTGGACCCAGATTTTGGGTACTTTGTGCTGGAGGAAGTCAAGGGGAAGGCCGCGATGGAGTTGAGGATAGCGGGCCAGCACGGCCAGGCTCTCGGCGCGGGTTTTGAAGCTGTTCATCAGCACCAGCGGTGTCGGAACGCTCAGAACCTGACGGGCGATGATATCGAGAAACGACAGTCCGTTTTTGACCGTGAGCAACGCCTTGGCCCGGTCTAACCCCATGCTCGTGCCCAAACCCCCGTTCAATTTGATGATAACGGTGCGCGTGAGTGCCTCACGACCGACTTCGGCCAGTCCCGGCGGGAGCCGCTCGGCATCGGGCAGTTCGGTCACCGGCTCGATGGCGCTTTCGGGAATGAAGCCGCTCTCCCCTTCGCGTAGGCGGCCATATGCGCGCAGGAAAGCCCTAATGACCGGTTCGGGTAGCCCCTCCGCCTGCATACAAGCGCTGATGGCCGCTTCGGCAACCTGACGAGGGGCTACGGACCCGGATGCGGACATAGGCAACGTTGCCCTGAACCGGGGTGCATTCAGGAAACGCGGACAACGCGTGGGCGACGGCTGAAGAACGAACTCAGGCCCTGACCGACCGGCACTTCCCCGGCCTGTGGCCAGATCCCGGGGATGGCAGTCCCGCAATGCGGACAGGTCCCTGCGGACGTGAGATGATACCCGCGAATGACATAGCCGTAGCGCTCGATGAGCAAGGCGTGGCAGGTGGGGCAGTAGGTGTTCTCCAGATCGCCGACCAGGCCCGGCAGGTTCCCGGCATACACATAGCGCAGGCCTTCCTCTTTGCCGATGGTCGCCGCCCGGATCAGGTCGCGGGCGGTAGTGTTGCGCGGGTCCGTCATCTTGTAGTCCTGATGAAAAGCGGTGACATGCCAGGGGATATCGGGCGAGACCGAAGCGATGAAACGGGCCGCCTCCCGCAGCTCGGCTTCCGAGTCGTTGAAGCCGGGCACGACCAGGGTGACGATCTCCAGCCAGAAGCCACGCGCATACACCATGCGGATGCCGTCGAGGATGTGGGCCAAAACGCCACCCAGACGACGGTAGTTCCGGTCACTCATCGTCTTGAGGTCGATTTTGTAGCAGCGCACCCATGGCCGGATGTAATCGAGAACCTCGGGCGTGGCATTGCCGTTGGAGACAAAGCCGCAGAGCAGATTGTGTTTGGCGGCCTCGCGAAACACGTCCACCGCCCATTCCGCCGTAATCAGCGGCTCGTTATAGGAGCTGACTACGGCGCGGGCACCGGTCTGCAAGGCCAGACGGACAAGCTGCTCGGCGCTGACGCGGGTAATGGGGGCAATGGCCGCTTCGTCGCGCAGGGCCTGGGATGTGACCCAGTTCTGGCAATAAGCACAATGGAAGTCGCAGCCGAGCATGCCAAAGGTCAGGGCATCGCTGCCGGGGAGCACATGGAAGAACGGCTTTTTCTCGA
Source organism: Caldilineales bacterium (assembly GCA_037443945.1). Classification (GTDB taxonomy): domain Bacteria; phylum Chloroflexota; class Anaerolineae; order J102; family J102; genus SSF26. Next base: position 6,991 of record JBBINH010000053.1, on the reverse strand, counting down.
TGGGATCGGACTGGATGCCGGCGGCGTAGCCGTGCGGAACGTAGAGCACGCCCCCGCGATTGAAACGCACCTGGCAGATGCCGCGACGCCCCTCGCGGATCAGGCAGCGATGGCCGCAGGCAAAACAGCGCACGGCCTGATCGGGCAGGGTCGTATACAGCTTGCCGGGCACGGTCAGCCGATCCAGGGTATCGGCCAGGGTAGCAGTTGCAGTCATCATGGCCCCTCCACAAAGGGCATTCTCCCGGATTGTATTCCTGCCGCTCAGGGCGGTCAAAAGGAATGGTTTCCTAGGGCGGTCGAGATGCCGTTCTCGAAACCCTCGGCGTTTGACAAACTTGGGCAGTCGTGCTATGCTCTCGTTGTCTTTTTGCAAATCATTTGCAAAAAGACAATACTCGATCGTCATAGCCAATTTGCCGGGGGCATTCCCACCGCGACGCAGGCCTGCCCCCGGCTCTCCCGAAAACAGGAGGAACACCATGTGTTCAGAACCAGTATAGCATAACTTCGGCCACGCTGCCAGCTTTTGCCACTCACTCTTGTTTGCGCGTTCCTGCTATGTCTACCAGCTTGCCTTCTCCGGAAGAACGTCTCCGGGCCGCCGGCCAACGCGTCACCTCCCAGCGCGTGTTGCTTTTGCGTCTGCTCGATGAGAGCAAAGAGCACCTCGATGCCGAGGCTTTGTATGCACGCGCCCGTCGGGAGATGCCCGATATCAACCTCTCGACGGTGTATCGCAATCTGGCCGTGCTCAAGGAGGCCGGACTGGTAGAACAACGGTATTTTGCCCGTGAGCACGGACGCGAGTACTTCGAGCCTTCTACAGCCAACGAACATTATCACTTCACCTGTCTGGTTTGCGGCCGCGTGGTCGAATTTGAGACGCCCTTGATCGCCCGCGTGCGGGCCGAACTGCAGGCTCGACACGGTGTGCGTGTCCGGCATGCCTGCATCTGTTTCGAGGGCGTATGCGCCGACTGCGCAGCCCGCGGTCAGACGGTCCCTGTGTCCGAAAGGAGTTCCTCAAAATGACCCTGCAGCGCACGCTTGCCTGTCTGACCTGGCTTGGCGCCATCCTCCTTCTGCTTGCCGCCTGTCAAGCTCCCGCTACACCCACCTCGTCATCCCCGGCCACCGTTGCCGAGCCGCTCGTTGTCTATTCCGGCCGCAGCGAAAGTCTGATCGGCCCCCTGATGACCACGTTCACCGCCGAGAGCGGACAACAGGTATCCGTCCGCTACGGTGAGACCGCCGAGATGGCGGCCACCATTCTCGAAGAGGGCCGCAACAGCCCGGCCGATGTGTTCTTCGCCCAGGATGCCGGTGCCTTGGGCGCGCTGGCGGCAGCCGGACGTCTGCGCCCCTTGCCCACCGAGCTGCTGGAGCAGGTACCTCCGTCTTTTCGCAGCAGTCAGGGGAACTGGGTCGGCATCAGCGGTCGCGCCCGCACCGTCGTCTATAACACCGACCTGGTCGCCGAGTCCGAACTGCCCGACATGATTTGGGGTTTTACCGACCCCCGATGGCGTGGTCAACTGGGCTGGGCGCCCATCAACGGGAGTTTCCAGGCTTTCGTGACGGCATTGCGCCTGCTCGAGGGCGAAGAGCGAGCGCGTGCCTGGCTCGAGGCCATGATCGCCAATGACATCAAGGTGTATGCCAACAACACGGCCATTGTCGAGGCGGTCATCAAAGGTGAGATTGCGGCCGGTTTTGTCAATCATTACTATCTCCTGCGCGCTCAGGCCGAGCGCGGGGGCAATCTGCCGGCACGCAATCATTTTCTGAGCGGTGGTGATGCCGGCGCTCTCATCAACGTTGCCGGTGTCGGCATTCTCGACTCCGCCCGCCATCTCGAAGCAGCCCTTGCGTTCGTTCGCTTTTTGCTGTCACCCGCCAGCCAACGCTACTTCGTCGAGCAAACCCGCGAATACCCCCTGGTGGTCGGTATCGCTCCCGGTCCCGATCTGAAACCGCTGAGCGAATTGGCGGCGCCTGACCTGGACCTGAACAAGCTTAGCGACCTCCAGGGTACGCTGGCGCTCCTGCAGGAGGTGGGCGCGCTCGACTGAAGGGGGTCTGCGACCGTTTTCGGAGCCGTGTCCTTGCGACCCTGGCAACAGTCCTTTGTGCTTGAGCGGTGGGCTCGGGCCACCGGAGCCCGGCGCCCACCGTCGGTGTTGGCCTGGGCGGCGGCAACGGTGGTGGTGCTGATGCTGCTTCCATTGCTCTATCTGGTGGTGCGGGCAACCGAAAGCGGTTTTGCCGGCCTGGCCACCATACTGCAACCGCGCACGCTCCGGGTGTTGGGGAACAGCGTCCTGCTTACGGCCGTGGTGACCCTGGCATCCGCCGTGGTAGCCGTTCCGGTGGCCTGGCTGACCGTGCGCACCGATCTGCCCGCCCGGCGCCTGTGGAGCGTGCTTACGGCCTTGCCGTTGACCATTCCCAGTTACGTGGGAGCCTTTGCCCTCATTGCTTTCTTCGGTCCCCGGGGCATGTTGCAGGAATGGTTGGCGCCGTTCGGCGTTCAGCGTTTGCCCGAAATCTACGGTTTTGTCGGCGCGGCCTATGCCCTCACCCTGTTCACCTATCCTTATCTGCTGCTCACCGTGCGTGCCGGGTTGCTGCGCCTTGATCCGGCGCTGGAGGAGGTGGCGCGCAGCCTGGGTGAGAGCCGTCGTCGCGTCTTCTGGCGGGTTACCCTGCCCTGGCTGCGACCTGCCATTGCCGCCGGGGCTTTGCTGGTAGCCCTCTATGTGCTCAGCGATTTCGGCGCCGTGGCGTTGCTGCGCTTCAACAGTTTTACCCGCGCCATCTACCTGGCTTACCGCAGCAGCTTCGACCGCAGCCTGGCCGCCTGGCTGTCGTTGCTTCTCGTGCTGTTAACGCTTCTGATTTTGATCGCCGAGCAGTATACCCAAACCCAGGCCCGCTACTACCGTCAGGGAACGGGTGTGAGCCGTCGGCCCCAACCTATCCGGCTAGGTCGATGGCGCTGGCCGGCGTTGGCCTTTTGTGCCACCATCGTGGGCCTCGCCCTGGTGGCGCCGGTCAGCGTGGTGCTGATCTGGTTGGTGCGCGGTGTGCGGGCCGGCAATATCCTCGATCTGGCCACGCTGGAACGGGCGGCTCTCCATACGGCCGTGGCGGCCGGTCTGGCCGCTTTCACCACCGTCCTGGCCGCTCTGCCCGTTGCCTATCTGGTCGTGCGTTATCCGGGGCGATGGACCGGGCTGGCCGAACGCGCTGCGTATGTGGGCCATGGCTTACCCGGTATCGTGGTGGCCCTTAGTCTGGTGTTTTTCGGAGCCAACTACGCCATACCCCTCTATCAGACGTTGCCCATGCTCGTCTTTGCCTACGGCGTTCTGTTTTTGCCCCAGGCCTTGGGTGTGCTGCGCAGCAATCTGATGCAAAACAGTCCCCGCCTGGAGGAAGCCGCCCGGAGCCTGGGCTTGAGTCCGCTCGGTGTATGGTGGCGGGTGACCCTTCCTTTGTTGCGACCGGGCCTGTTGGCCGGTGCGGCCCTTGTTTTTCTGACCACGGCCAAAGAGCTGCCTGCCACCCTCTTGCTGGCCCCCACCGGCTTTGATACGCTGGCGACCCGTATCTGGTCGGCGGCTACCGAGGGCTTCTTTGCGCGCGCGGCCGTTCCTGCGCTTCTGCTCCTGGTCGTCTCCGGTCTGAGTCTCTTTCTCTTGCTCAGTCAGGAAGAATCGGTGTGAACGTTTCCCTTGTGTTCGCCCAACTGCTGTCCAAACCGACAGGGATACGCTTGCCCCGCTCCGAGCCGGGGGAGTGGAGTTTGGAGCTGCGTGAGGTGTCCAAGCAGTTCAAGGACGTCGGCGCTGCCCGCCGGGTGAGTTTTTGCCTGCGCAAAGGCCAACTGTTGGCGCTGTTGGGGCCAAGTGGCTGCGGCAAGACCACAACGCTTCGACTCATCGCCGGTTTTGAGGAGCCCGATGCAGGCGAGATCCTCATCGGGGGCCGTCTGGTGGCGGGACCGGGTGTCTTCGTGCCACCCGAACGGCGGCGTGTGGGTATGGTGTTTCAGGAATACGCCCTTTTTCCCCATCTCACTGTGGCCGATAACGTGCGTTTTGGTCTGCGCCACTATGCCGGCGAGACCGAAAAGCGGGTCCGCGAGGTGTTGGAACTGGTCGGCTTGCTGGGTTTGGAAAAGCGAATGCCGCACGAGTTGAGCGGTGGTCAGCAACAGCGGGTCGCTCTGGCGCGAGCGCTGGCGCCGGAACCCGATCTCATCCTGCTCGATGAGCCCTTCAGCAATCTGGATGCGGGTTTGCGGGTGCGGGTGCGGGCCGAAGTGCGCACCATCCTCAAAGAGGCCGAGGCCACGGCCGTCTTCGTCACCCACGATCAGGAAGAAGCCCTCAGTCTGGTGGACCAGGTGGCGGTGATGATGGACGGAGTTGTGCACCAGGTGGCCAGCCCGCGCGAGGTGTATTATCAGCCGGCCACGCGTGCCGTCGCCGCCTTTGTGGGCGATTCCAACTTTCTGCCCGGTATCGGCCACGGCCGTTGGGTGGAATGTGAGTTGGGACGGTTGGATACCCAGGTTGAGGTATGGGGACCGGTAGACGTGCTGATCCGGCCTGAGCACATCGATGTCCGTCCGGCATCGCAGGCTTCGAGCTGCCGGGTGCGCGAGGTCACCTTCTTCGGTCACGACCAACTCATCGGCCTCGATTTTCAACAACGTCTGCACCTGGATGCCCGTGCGGGGCCTGCCTATCAGTTTTTCCCCGGCCAACCGGTGGAAATCCGCGTGTTGGGCCCGGTGATGGCCTATCCGCGGACGTCGTGATGGCAACGGGAGGGCGCCGAAAGCCCGCCCCACAAAAAAGGGACCCGGCATGGCGCCGGGCCCCTTGGTCTTCTCAACCGGAACGGACTGCTTTCAGACCGCCTCTGCGATCTCGGAAAGCATCCCTTCCAGGACTTTTTCCAGGGCCATCGTGTGGCTGCAAACCCCGCGCTGGCTAAAGAAATCACACGTGCATGACCAACGCCCTTCGTCATAGACCACGGTGTGGTCCCGATGATCGCCGGTGAAGACGACGGTGAATTGCCGGAAATGCATGCGATTGCGCTCCTCAGCATAGCGCTTTGCCTTCATGATCTTGCTGATCATGGCCGAATCCATGGAGGACCTCCTGAAATGGCAGAAGAGGAAAGGCGAAAGGGCCGATTAAAAACAAGCACCCGCGCCAATGGCAACGGGTGCTTCTCGATCCGCCGATAGCGATGCGGGACAGAACTTTCACAAGTGGGCTTTCCTCACGAGAGAACTCAGCAGCGAGCTGTTTTAACGAATTTTAGTATACTGCCTCTGCGCGTAGCTGTCAAAGGCCGCAAGCCACCGCCAACCCTACGTTTTCCCTACGGCGCTCATAAACCCTTGTCTTGGGTAATTGACACCACACGCCAGCGGGCGTAAGATGTGTGCATATGACCATCGTGCCGGATTTTCTCTCCCAACTCCAGGCCCATCCGGATGCGCCGGTAGCAGCCATCATTCGCTATCGCCACCTGGGACCGGACGAAGAAGCCCAACTGGCTGCGCTGGGGCTCGTGCTGCGACGACGCCTGCGTCTGATCCGGGGTCTGGCCGTGGAGGGGCCGGCACATGCCTTGCTGGCGTTGAGCACGGCCGCCTGGATTGAGCGCATTGAGCCGGATTCGCCCGTTCACACCACGTCTGCCGAGGTGCCTTCATGACTCAGGCCAAAATTCATCCCGATCTGCGGGATGTCCTCGCCACCGTCGCCGCCGAGGAAACCATCCCCATCATCATTCGCTTTCGACGGGTTGCAGGCGAGTCCGGCGCCGTGATCGCGCAGGCCGTTATGCCCGAGCTGGTGGTGAGCTTCGGCTACCACAGCATCCCGGCCGTGGCCGCCGAGAGCACGCCCGATCGGATCGTCACTCTGGCGGCGCAGCCCGAAGTCGAGCGGATCTGGTACGATTTGCCCGTCCATACTATGCTCGACCGCTCGGTGCCGTTGATCGAAGCCCCGCGGGTGTGGGCGCAGGGACGCACGGGCAAAGGGGTCAAGGTGGCCGTCCTCGATACGGGCTGTGACCTCAATCATCCCGATCTGAGAGACCGCATCCGGGTGACGCAGGATTTTACGGGCAAGGGCAATGTCCAAGACGGCAACGGCCACGGGACCCACGTGGCCGGCATCATCGCCGGTTCGGGAGCGGCCAGCGGCGGACGCTATCGCGGCGTAGCCCCTGATGCCGAGCTGTACATCGCCAAAGTGTTGGATGACCGCGGCAGTGGGCGGATGAGCATGGTCATCGCCGGTCTGGAATGGGCGGTTGACCAGGGCGTGGCTCTGGTCAATATGAGCCTGGGCAGCGACGGCGCCTGCGATGGCACCGATGCCCTCTCCGAGGCCTGCGATGCAGCCGTTGCCGCCGGTGTGGCCGTCATTGTGGCCGCAGGCAATGCCGGACCGAACCCGCGTACCGTCGGTTCTCCCGGCTGTGCTCGCCAGGTGATCACCATCGGTGCCAGCACCGATGAGGATACCATCGCCTCGTTTTCCTCGCGCGGGCCCACCCTGGACGGTCGGGTAAAGCCGGATCTGGTCTTTCCCGGCGCCAAAATCATCGCCCCGCGTGCGGCCAACACCGCTCTGGGCCGCATTGTCGAGACGCACTACGTCGAACTTTCGGGCACCAGTATGGCCACACCCCATGCCACGGGCACGGCCGCCCTGGTCCTGGAAAGCGAACCCGGTCTGACGCCGTTGCAGCTCAAGGACCGGCTGATGGCCACGGCCGTTGACCTGGGCCTTGACCCGAACACGCAAGGGACGGGCCGGGGCAATGCCTTTGCCGCCTGGCGGGCGGGCCAGGTCTCACCGCCGCCTCCGCCCGAGCCGCCACCACCCCCACCTCCGCCGCCCCCGCCTCCGCCTGAGCCACCGCCGCCGCCCCCGGAGCCACCTCCGCC
>JBBINH010000052.1:0-21225 GCA_037443945.1 Caldilineales bacterium | reverse complement strand
CGCCGGTGCCGGAACGCACGCCCATCCGCGTGAAGGTGCCGTCGGCGCCGGCGGTTGCGGCTACCTCCTCGGTCGAGCTATTGCTCACCCCGGTCGCTACAGGTCTGGCTCCGGAACCGCTGCCCACCCTGGCGCCCGACGAGAATCGTCTGGAACGCACCATGAACATCCTCGTCGTCGGTTCGGACGAACGCCGGGCAGATGTTCCCTGGCGCGCCGATGTGGTCATGGTGGTGGCCGTCGATTTTGCCGTGCGTGAAGTCGGTGTCATCTCCTTCCCGCGCGATCTGTGGGTGCGCATCCCCACCGTGGGCGAAAACCGCATCAATACGGCCACGTTTTTCGGCGATCTGCATCGCTATCCCACCGGTGGTATTGGACTCCTGGCGGATACCATCCATCGCAACTTCGGCATCCGGATCGACCATTACGTCAAGGTCAACTTCGAAGGCTTCAAGCAAGTCGTGGATGCCCTGGGCGGGGTGGATATCACCGTGGATTGTCCGTTGACGGGTTGGTTCCCGCCGGCGCCGGGTAGCAACGACCTCGTATGGATGACCCTGCAGCCGGGCGAGTACCACATGGACGGCGCTCTGGCCCTGCAATACGTGCGCGAACGAAAGACTACCAGCGATGTGGACCGCGCGCGGCGTCAACAGCGCGTGCTCCTGGCCCTGCGCAAGCGGGCCCGGGATATCAACATCCTGCCGCGTGTCCCCGTCTTATTTGATGCCCTGAGCGATACGATCGAGAGCGATCTGGGCCTGACCGAGATCATCCCGTTGGCCCGCCTGGCGCTGCAGATCGAAACCCAAGATGTCCATGGCTTCCTCATCGACTTTCAATACACCCAAAGCTGGACAACACCCGATGGCGCCCGCGTGCTCTTGCCCAAAATGAAAGCCATTCAAGAGGGCATTCGTAACCTTTTTGCCCAACCCAGCATCCTGGAAAATCCCTTCCGACCGGCCAATTGCCGCGATATCACCCCGGAATCGTCTCCCGAACCATGACCTTGCGCCATCGCCTTTGTGGCGGCCTGCTCATCTTGCTCCTGGCTGCCTGCCAGAGGACAACCCCGATAGTACCCCAGGCCACAACCGTTGCCATCGCCTCGCCGATAACGCCCACGGCGACCGCCACCCCTCTCCCATCGCCTACCCCCACGGCCACCGCCACGCCTAGCCCTACGGCCACCTTCACGGCGACGGCCACACCGACATCCACGGCTACGCCGACACCCACGGCCACGCCTCTCTCACCGCTGGTACCCACGCCGACCTTTACCGCCGAGTTCTCCGGCGGGGGCATCGCCACCGATGACTGCACGCCCTTCGTCACCTGCATCCCCGAGCCGGTACCCCCTTCGCAGGCGCTGGCCACAACCGAGAATATCCTCCTCCTCGGCAGCGATTTGCGCAGCGGCGACAAGACCTGGCGCACCGATACCATGCTGTTGGTGGCCATTGACCATCCTAACAGGCGCGTGGGCATTCTCTCATTTCCGCGCGATTACTGGCTTTACATCCCCGGCTACACAAGCGATACCGGCAGTCATTTTCAGCGCCTGAACCAGGTGGATTACATCGGCGAGCGCATCGTCAGGCATCCCCAGGGTGGTTTCGGTCTGCTTCAGGAGACCTTTCAATACAATTTCGGCATTCGCCTCGACCGTTTTGCCCGTCTGCATCGCCAGGGCTTTGTCGACATTGTGGATACGCTGGGGGGGATTGACATCGAGCTGCCCTGCGAGGTCTGGGAACTCTCACCTACCGAGGGCTACCCCGGTGGTTTCCCTATCGGCGAGGAGACTTTTTGGGTGCTCTATCTGCCGGCCGGCCCTAACCATCTCGACGGCGAGACGGCGCTCAAGTTCACCACCTATCGCTACAACTCGGCCGATTGGGATCGCGCCCGTCGTCAGCAGGCGTTTCTGGCCGCTGCTCGCGAGCAGTTCATCCGGGCCGGCACCCTCACCCAAATCCCGCGTCTGTGGGGCATCTTCCAGGACTATTTCAAGACCAACCTGGGCTTGCGCGACCTGATCCGTCTGGGCGCGCTGGCCCGTGACCTCGACGTAGGAGCCATCCACGCCCGTGTGATCGACTGGCAGGCCTTGCAACCGGTCGAACTCCAGAGCGGCGCCGACGTGGTGACTTCGAAAGGCAATCGGGTCTTTCAGGTTATCGAGGGGCTTTTCGCCGCTCCTTCGATTGCCGCCCAGGCGCAGCCGCCGACCGGTTGTCCGCCGCGACCTCATTGGGGCGAGGCCTATCTGGCGAGCCTCCAAGAGCGTGCGCAAGCCACGCCGACCCCCTGAGCATCACTCGTCATGCCTTCTCCCTACCTGTGCAGCTTGCGAGTCCGGCCTATGGGCGCTACAATTTGGCTATACACAGTCCGCAAAATTCTGCTAAGGAGAGAAATAGCGTGATTCAGCGCAAAACTCAAGATCTCGCCTTTTGGCGTAACGAATATCAAGTTGACGAATCTGACCACGAATTCTTATATGAATTCCTGGTAGATGCCCAGGAGCCCCAGCGGGTTGAGGATCTGACCATGGCCCTGATCCGACGTCGCTGCCGCCTGGAGGAGAACCGGATTCGGACCGAATTGGAACGAGGGCTGATCTACGATCCGGCCGAGCGCTACAAGGTGGGCGACGAGGTGGTCTTTCCTGCCCTGGATTTTGCTAAGGGCCGGGTTGTGAACGTGCGACCGGGTGAGAATCCCGAACACGGCGCCTTCGAGGTCATCGGCGTGCGTTTCGGCCAGGGGGATCGCGAGCGCTATTTTGCCGCTGCCCTGAAAACCCCCCACGTGCTCAACCGCCACGGCCGGCCGCTCCGGTTTGAGGCCGACAACTTGCTCAGCCCCGAAGACATCTACGCCGAAGTCGGTCCCGAGGTGGTGCGCAAGGTCGAACAGCATCTGCGCAGCCATCCGGATCTTTTTGCGGCGGCGGGGCCGTTGTGGCTGACGACCGATCACATGGTAGCGGTAACCATCGGTCATCTCAACATCGCCGAAGCGGCCATCGAGACCGAAGCGCAGCCGCTCAGTACGGCGACTCTGCTCAATGTCCTGGAACTGGCCCCGGAGGTGGCCGAGCCGGTGCGCACGTTTTCGTTGGAAACGGCCCTCTATGCCGATGAACGCTTTGTTCAGGTCGGCCGGGGCGAAGCCTCCCTCTGGTATCTGCGCCGGTTGATGCCACCGGAAGCGCTGTCCGTTCCGTCTGTCCTGGCCTATCGGCCTGAACCCTACCCGCGCGAAGCGCTGGATGTGGCCTTGCTGCAGGCCGAATGGGAGCTGGCCGATGAGTGGACCGAGGGAGGCCTGGCGGAAACGTCGACACCGATTCCCTCCACGGTGGTCTTGCTGACCTATCCGCATTGGGCAGCCGGCACGCTGCCGCTGCCGCCGGCCGCTCGCTCCATCTTTCCACGCGGTCGCGGCATCTGCTCGGCCGTAACCCTGATCGACGGTCGCTGGGGCAACCGCTTCCCCGCCTGGGTGATGCACGAGGGCCGTTATGTGGCCGGACTCGGCGCCTGGTATAGCCAACACAAGCTGCCCATCGGGGCCCGCATCGTCATCGAGCGCACCGAGGAACCGCACGTGGTGCGCGTGGACTACCGTCCCATCCGCCCCCGGCGGGAGTGGCTGCGGGCAGCCCGGGTCGAGAACGGTCGTCTTGTCTTCGGCCATCTGCGGGTGCAGGTCAACTGCGAATACGATGAACATGTGGCCCTGCTTGTGCTCGACACCGACGCCATCACCGAGCTGCGGGAGCGACTGGCCGCGGAGAACGTGACGGTAGGCCATCTGGTGCAGCAGATCATGCCCGAGTTAACCAAACTCAGCCCGCAGGGCACCGCCCATGTCAAGGCCCTGTACAGTGCCGTCAATGTCGTCCGACGCCTGCCGCCGGGTCCCATTTTTGCCGCTCTGGCCCGGCTTCCCGGCGCCACCGATACCGGTAGTGGGTATTGGAGCATTTGAGCTAAGGAGCAGAGCTATGAACTGGAAACGACTTGACCTGGATACCCCTTTTCATATTGATTGGGAATGGTGGCAAGCCCACGATCGCAACATCCGCTACCATCTTTACGATCAGCTTTGCCCGGAATGTCGGCGGCGCATCCCTTCGCCTGCTACGATGACCGAAGTGGACTGGATTGACCCGAAAACGGCCGAAGTGACCCGGGCCGACCCGCTGACCATGTGTTTGCGGACCCGTTGCATTCATGAACACGACTTTCTGCACGAAAAGCTACCCCTGGCCACGGCGGTGTTTCGGGTGTTTCTCATGACCGATAACCGTCCGGCCACGCCGCGCGAGCTGCATCGTTACCTTCCCTGGCGTCAGCCTGAGGCCATCCTCAAGGTCCTCAGCAGTCGCGAGGTCTATTTCGGCATTCGTCCGGTGACGAACGGGGAAAAAGCCACGTGAAGCCATGACAGCGGTCCTGTCCGGCGTGGGAACCCTTTCGGGCCAAGCCGCAGATGGAAGAACGAATCTGCTCAGGCCCCGGATGACAGAAACCCGGTTCTTCTGCCGTCCGGCGCGGCCATCCCCGCACCACCGGCCGGCAGAGTCCCGCCGTATCCAACGGCGGCGGGTCCGCAATGGCACCGGGATTGACCCGTCATCGACGCAGGCGGCCTCACAAGTGAACCTTCAGCCCAGGCCGCTGCTTCGTTCCCAGGCGCGCCCAAGACGCCGAATGCCTTCGGTAATCGTTTCCGGGGGATAGAAGGTGAAATTGAGACGGAACATATGGCCGGCGGCGGCAGCGCTGCCGGCCGGAAAGAAGAAATGACCGGGGGCAAAGGCAACACCCAAGTCAAGGGCATGGGCATAAAGCGTCGTGGCACCGGGGCCGTCGCGCGGGAGGGTGACCCACAGAAACAGGCCCCCTTCCGGTTGCGTCCAGCCGGTGTCGGCGGGCATAAAGCGGGTCAAGGCCGCTGTCATCGCCTCCAGTCGTTCGCGGTAGGCCGTCCGCAAGCGCTGGAGATGACGGCCGAACTCGCCCTCTTCGATATAGAGGGCCAGCGCCCGCTGGTGCAATTCGTTGGCCGTCACCTCCAGCGTCTGATGGGCGCGGTTCAGGGCGGGTCGGATATCCGGCGGCGCCAGCAGATAACCGATCCCGGCACCGGGTAACAGGCACTTCGAGTAGCCGTTGATGTACACGACCCCCTTTCCTTGCGTCAGCGCGGCCAAAGGGGGCGGGGGTGGGGTATGCAGCCAGAGATGGCGATACACATCGTCCTCGATCAGCAAGAATCCCCGGGCCAGGGCCAGCTCCAACACCCGATACCGTCGGGGCAATCCCATGCAGGCGCCGGTAGGGTTTTGATAGGTGGGTGTAAGATACAAAAGCCGCGGCTGTCGACGGGCTAACGCCTCTTCCAGGTAGGCCGGGATGATGCCCTCGTTATCGCAAGGGATGGGGACCACCTCGACCCCGGCATCGGCCAGCAGATCCAACACGTGAAGATAGGTCGGCTGCTCGATGAAAACCGTATCGCCTGGGTGTAGGAGCGTGCGCAGGACAAGGGCCAGAGCCTGTTCGGCGCCGCCGGTGATGAGCAGATCATCGGCGGCGGCCGGGATGCCCAACCGGTTCAATTCGGCGGCAATGGCCCGACGCAGGCCAGGGTAGCCGTCGCTGGGCGTGTATTGGAGGACTTCAGGACCGTCGCGACGCAAGACGGCGTTCAGGGCCAACCGATAGGCATCGACCGGGAGCAGGTCGGTGGCCGGCATGCCCACCGCAAAGGAGATAATATCGGGCCGTCGGGCCAGGTACATCATCTCACGGTTGAAGCGGTGGGCGCTCCAATCGCCGGGCAGACGGAAGCGCGGCAGGGGCATCATCTCCTCGCGCGGCCGAGCAACCCCGCGATCGAGGACGAAACTCCCCCGTCCCACATGAGCGCTGATATAGCCTTCGGCCGCCAGCTCGTTATAGGCGGTAACCACGGTGATCCGATTGACGCCGAGATGACGGGCGAGAACGCGGGTGGGCGGTAGTCGCGCCAGGGGTGGCAGATCCCCGCGCTCGATGGCGGCAATAAGGGCTTCTTTGATCTGCCGATAGAGTGGGCGCCGTCCACTACGGTCAAGGGAAATGGAGGGAAGCGTCGGCATAGCGTGGCCGCCGGCTGGGGGTCATGCATCTTCTGCGCCGATTTGACTGCGATGGCTATTCTGCGTCATGATGGGAGCAAGAGCAAGGCTGTGAACGTCTGATTGTCACCGTAGCTTACGATTTCGGGTCATCAGATGGTTGTATTGGCGGAACCCACGATGCTCGCTGCCGACGATAGCTTCGAACTCCCGCACGATCCCGAACAGCTCGAAATCGCCTACCAGACGGCCTTGAAACGCGGTACTGCGGTTGCCTTTGTTACGGCCCTGGAGGCCCACTATGCCGAGCAACCCGATAATGTGTTGCTGGCCGCCTGGCATTACCGTCTGACCTATGCCGCCGCGCAGCTCAAGCGTCGGATCATTGCCTGGCGGTGGGCCGTTCCTCTGGCGATAGGCAATGGCCTGCTTTTTTGGGGTCTGTCCGATACCGATCGCTTTGCGGTCTCCTTGGAGTATCCCCTGGAGGGGAGACACGCCACGTTTTTGCCCGATCTGATGCTTCTGTGGGCGCCGCTGGCGGCCCTCTTCGTGCTGCTGTTCCTGGCCCTGGCCGGCGGTGGACGGTGGCGTCGGGCCGCATGGTCGGCGGCGATTCCGCCGGTCCTGGCGGGCTATGTGTTTTTAGTCTATCCCCAGGCAGGGCCACGCGTCCTGCAGGAGCAATACCTCATCCTGGCAGCCATTCATCTTCCCCTGGCCGCCTGGGCCGGGGTGGGTCTGTACTTGTTGGCCGGACACAACACCGTTGCCGATCGCTTTGCCTTTCTGCTCAAATCGTTGGAGGTGTTCCTCTTGGGAGGATTGATGATGGCCGTCGGCGGCGCCTTTACGGCCATCAGTATAGGCCTGTTCGAGGCCCTGGGCATTACGCCGCCGGACATCGTCCTGCGCCTGTTTCTGGCCGGCGGTGGTGGGCTGATCCCCGTCCTGGCCGTGGCCATCCTCTACGATCCCACGGTATCGCCGGCAGAACAGTCCTTCGCCGAGGGGCTGAGTCGGTTGATTGCCTTACTCATGCGACTGGTGCTGCCACTGGCGCTCCTGGTCCTGGTCATCTATCTGGGCCTCATCCCCTTCAACTTTCGGCAGCCCTTTTTGAATCGGGATGTCCTGATCATCTACAACGTCATGCTCTTTGCCGTCGTGGCCTTGCTGGTGGCGGCCACGCCCATAACGGCACCGGTTGGGCAAACGGCGCCCTGGCTGAAACGGGGGCTGCTGGTTCTGGCCGGGCTCGCTCTGGTCGTCGGCCTTTATGCCCTGGCCGCCATCCTCTACCGCACGAGCATGGACAAACTCACCCCCAATCGCCTGACCTTCATCGGCTGGAACCTGATCAACCTCGGCATTCTCGTGGCCTTGCTGGTCTCATCCCGGCATCGCGGCCTGGACGATTGGACGTTCCCGTTACGACGGACCTTTGCCGTCGCCATGTTCGCCTACGCCCTGTGGGCGTTGGTGGTTCTTGTGGCCGTTCCCTGGGTGTTCACCATCGACCGCGAGGCGGCCGCCTCGTTACCGGTTTCCATCCGTCGGATTGTCTACGATCGGCCCTATCCCATTCTGCTGCGGTGTCCCGGCAGTCCTCATATCTACCTGTTGGCCGGTAGCGAGAAACGCTGGATCAAGGATATACCCACCTTCGAAAGCCACGGCTTTCGCTGGGATGACGTGCAGGTGGTGGTCTGCGCCGATCTGAGGGCCGTGCCCGATGGTCCACCCATCCCGCCGGATGCCGGTCCGCCGCCGCAACCGTAGCCAGGCGGGCGAAGGTCTCGTCCATCTGGCGGCCGGAGAAAAAACAAGGGTGCGATGCCCGGAACATCGCACCCTTGTTGCGATCGACTCGGCGCCGATTCGCGATGGCAGACGCGTTGTCTTACTCGCGACGTCCGCCGAAGAGAAGCAGCGCGTAGTAGAGCACCTGGCCGATGGCCGCCACCGCCGCCGCCACGTACGTCAGGGCCGCAGCGTTGAGCGTTTTATTGACGCCGGCCATTTCGTGCGGACCCAGGATGCCCATGGCCATCAGCTCTTTGCGGGCCCGGTTGCTGGCATCGAATTCAACCGGCAGGGTGACGAGAGCAAAGACGGCGGTGAGGGCGAAGAGCAACAGGCCCAAGACGGCCAGGTTGAAGCCGAAACCGGCAACGGCCTGCAGGGCAAAGCCGATCATGAAGAGCAGCGGCCCCAGGAAGGAGCCGAACTGCACGGCCGGGACAATGGCCGTGCGCACCTGGAGGGGCAGATAGCCCTTGGCATGTTGCAAAGCGTGGCCGGCCTCATGCGCCGCCACACCCAGGGCGGCAATGGAAGGGCTGCGGCCGACATCGGGCGAAAGCCGCAAGACCCGATGACGCGGGTCGTAGTGGTCGGTCAGGAATCCGCCTGTCTCCTCAATGCGCACATCGTGCAGGCCGTAGAAATCCAACATAAGCCGCGCAGCTTGAGCGCCGGTGATACCGCGCGAGTTGGCCACGCGGCTATACTGTCCGAAGGCACTGCGGACACGCATTTGCGCCCACAGGCCCAGAAGCAAGCCGGGAAGGGCCAGGATCAACCAGAGAGGATCAAAGAAAAACATCGCGACAACCTCACGCTAAAGGAGATGGGCCTAAATCGGGGATGGTTCCAGGTCCGGGGAACCGCCGACATGCCTAAGTATAGCACAATCGGATTATCAGGAGTCTGACGAACATCCGACAATCCGCCGCTGGTGATGTTCATCCTGGCAAAACCGGGTGCGATCAGCGCGTTCGCAACAACCGCAGACCGTTGAGCACCACCACAACGGTGCTTCCTTCATGGCCGACCACGCCCAACGGCAGAGGGATGCCTACGGTCAGCGTGGCGATGACCAGAATGACCATCATGGCCAGGGCGAAGGCCATGTTTTGGGCGATGATGCGTCGCGACCGTTGCGAAAGGCGCAGCGCCAGGGGGAGCTTACTCAAGTCGTCCGACATCAGCACCACATCGGCCGTTTCCAGGGCCACATCGGTACCGGCAGCCCCCATGGCAATGCCGACCGTGGCTACGGCCAGCGCCGGTGCGTCGTTGACGCCATCGCCCACCATGGCGGTGCGAGCGCCGGCATCCAGATAGGACTTGATGACTTTGACCTTGTCGGTCGGCAGCAGCTCGGCGTGGACCTCGTCGATCTGCAATGTGGTGGCGATGTGTCGGGCTACGGCGCTGTGATCCCCGGTGAGCATCACAATGCGCCGGATGCCGGCCTTATACAGGGCTTGAATCGTCTCGCGGGCGTTCGGACGCACCTGATCGGCCACGGCCAGACACCCCAACAGCCGCTGTCCTTCGTAGACGAGCACGGTCGTTTTCCCGGTCGCTTGCAACTCCTCGATCACGGAGGGCGGATCGTCGGGGTTGGCACCGTTTTCGCTGTGATACAGGCGGATGTTGCCGATCAAAAGCTCACGGCCGTCTACGACGGCGCGTATGCCCTGGCCGGGTACCGAAGCGAACCGCTCCGGTTCCAGCAACGGCAGACCGCGCGCCTCGGCCGCGCGCACGATGGCACGGGCGATGGGATGTTCGGACTTGCGTTCGGCGCTGGCCACCCATTGCAAGAAAGTGTCGGTCGGTATGGCGTCGAACACCAGGACATCGGTCACTTCGGGCCGACCGGTCGTCAGCGTGCCGGTCTTATCGAAGGCGATGGTATCCAGCGTGGCCGTGTTCTCCAGGTGCATCCCGCCTTTGAAAAGCACACCGTGGCGGGCGCCGGCGGAAATGGCCGAAAGGATGGATGCCGGGGTGCTGATGACCAAGGCACAGGGCGAGGCGACGACCAGCAACGTCATGGCCCGATAGAACACATCGGCAAACGGTCGCCGTAGCCCGAAATAGCCCACCAAGATGACCAGGATAACCACCGTAACGACGCCAAGGGCATAAGGGTGGGCAAAACGGTCGATGAGCCGCTGGGTGGGTGCCCGTTCGCTTTGGGCTTCGGCCACCAATGCGATCACTTTGGCCAAGGTAGAATCCTTGGCCTCTTTCGTACACCGGATGTCAATGGATCCTTCCTGATTGAGGGTGCCGGCGAACACCTCGTCACCGATGCCTTTGTTGACCGGTATGGACTCGCCGGTGATGGCCGCCTGATTGACCGAGGTCTGGCCGGCAACCACGATGCCGTCAACCGGGATTTGCTCACCGGGCCGGATGATGACGATATCGCCCGGTCGCACGGCCTCGACCGGAACCCGTCGCTCGCGATTGCCCAGACGCAGGTTTGCTTCGGTGGGGCGCAGCGCCGTCAGCGCCTGGATGGCATGGCGGGTACGGTCCATGGCGTACTCTTCCAGCGCGCCGGACAGGCTGAAGAGGAAAAGCAGGGTAGCACCTTCGGCCCATTCGCCGATGATGGCCGCGCCGATGGCCGAGGTGATCATGAGAAAGTCAACATTGAGCACACCACGGCGCAGATCGCGCACGGCCTCGCGCAGACCGTCGTGCCCGCCGGCCCCATAGGCCAGCACCCAAAAGACCAAGGGTAGCCAGGGATAGGCCGCCGCCACCGAGACGCGCTCCAGCACGATCCCGGTCAATAAAAAGACGAGCGTTAAACCCGCCCAGATCAGACCGCGATGACGCCGCCAGAAAGACGGCGGTTGGGTTTCCGGTCGCGCCTCGCGCACGTCGTAGCCCAGCTCGGCGATCCGTTTCTCAAGCTGGGCCAGGGCGACCTCATCGCCGTAATGCACGCCCACCACCCGCGCCGCCGGGTTGGCCGTGATCCGATGAATGCCGGGAATGGACGCCAGCTCCTGCTCCAGATTGAAGGCGCAGTTGCGGCAATTCAAGCCTTCCAACTCCAGGGTGCAATGGCGCATGCGTGCTCCCAAGCGCAGGCCCAAGTCGGTCGCGATCCCGTCTACCGTATCGAGGTCAATCCGCTCGGGGTTGTACTCCAGGTGTAACACACCGCGACCGAAGTCGATTTGGGCCACACGGACGCCTTCATGCTGTCTCAGGGTTTCCAGGAGGAGCGCAGCGCACGCCTCGCCATCCGTAGGGGGCAGAATAAGAGGAGCATCGATTACGTGTTCAGACATACGGGGTTTTCTTCGTCGGTGCAAAGCGATTCGGAACGACGACAATCCGGGCACAGGCCGTAGGCATCGACACGCAGATTGCGCAGTTCAAAGGCGCTCTGGGCCGCCAGCAGCGCCTGGACCGCCGTCAGATCGGGTAGCGCGACATCCACCACCCGACCGCAGCGCAGGCAAATGAGATTGGCATGGGGATGCGCGTCGGTTTCGTACCGGGTCCGACCCATATCGGCGCCCATCTCGGTAATGACCCCCAGGTTGCGCAGGAGAGCGAGTGTATTATACACCGTGGCCAGGCTGAGGGAAGGGAGCTGCTGCCGCACCTGCACGTAAACCGTTGCCGGGGTGGGGTGTTCGCGGCTGCTCGCCAGGTAACGGCAGATGGCCAACCGCTGCGCCGTCAGGCGATGGCCCGCCTTGTTCAGGGCCTCGATGAGGGCTTGATAGGTCGCCGTGCTCATAGGGGAAAAGACAGGGTGATATCTAGAATGATTCTAAATTATAGCAGGGAAAGTCATGGCGGTCAAGCGCGGATGGCGGCGAATGGCGCTTCAAACCGTACGACGACGGGGCATGTGGTATCGCCTGCCTGTGTTCATCTTCGCCGGGGCACCGTCGTGGAGCGAGCTGTTGCGGTCGTCGGGGATGGCGCGTCGTTGCGCTTTCTACCGTCATTGCGGAGGGGCAACGCAGCTTGACCGTGCACGCTCCTTGCGGTACCCTCAGGCTGTAGCGCTTGACCCGATTTATCATCCCCGACCATGACCGTCCTTCCTCGCCTACGACCCCTTGACATTCGCCCCGTTCTCCATCGCCAGAAACCGGCGTTGCTTGTGCGTGACCCGCTGGAACTGAGCGATCGGTATCTGATCGTGCCCCAGGCGTTGGGGCCGGCTTTGCTGCTCTGTGATGGTACCCGCGATGTTGCCGCCATCACGGCGGCATTGCGCGGCGAGTATGGTCTGCGCATCGAACCGTCCGTGGTCGCCGAGCTGATCACCGCCCTGGACGAAGCCTGTTTTCTGGTCAACGAACGGGCCGAAGCGGCCCAGGCCCGTGCTCTGGCCGCTTATCGGGCCGCTCCTTATCGGCCGATGACCATAGCCGGTCAGGGCTATGCGGCCGAAGCCGACGCCTTGCGCCGGGAGTTCGATGCCTATCTGGAAGCGGTGGCGACCGTCTCGCCGGTGCCGGCCACAGGCCGTGGCGTCATCAGTCCGCATATTGACTATGCGCGCGGGCATCGCGTCTACGCGCGCGTGTGGAAGATGGCCGCAGCAATGGCCCAGGCGGCCGAGCTCGTCATCATCCTGGGTACCGACCATTATGGCGGCCACAATCCCGTCACTCTGACCCGTCAGAGCTATGCCACGCCCTACGGCGTTTTGCCCACCGAACTGACCATCGTCGATGCGTTGGCCGAAGCCCTGGGACCTGATCGGGCCTTTGCCGGCGAGCTTTATCATCGCTGTGAGCACTCGCTGGAATTGGTGCTCGTATGGTTGCATCATATGCGTCAGGGCCGCAGTGTGCCGGTGGTGCCCATTCTGGTCGGTTCCTTTCAACCCCTGCTCGAACCGAATCCGGCGCCGACGCCGGCAGCGCTTCCTCCTTTGCAGGCTCTTCTGGAAGGGCTATCCACGCTGGCCGACGGCCGCCGTACCCTTGTCGTGGCCTCGGGCGATCTGGCGCATATTGGACCGGCCTTTGGCGGTGCCCCGGTGGGCCTGATCGAACGGGCCGAATTGCACACCCACGATGACGCGCTCTTGGGTCTGCTCGCTGCCGGTGATGCCGAAGGCTTCTGGCGTTTCATTCACGCCGAACACGATCGCTACAACGTCTGCGGCGTGGCGCCGTTTTATCTGATGTTGAAACATCTCGGCACGGCCGAAGGGCAGCGGGCGGGATATGCCGTATGCCCGGCCGACGAGCGCAACACCTCGGTCGTGTCCATCGGCGGCGTGGTGTTCGGTTGAGACGAAGCGTCTGCCCGGTGTCATTCGGTGACCCGTCTTGTGCTAAACTAAAGAAGACCTTCTCTTTGTGTTGGAGCGTGTATGGACGGTTCTTCTTCTCGCCTACCCTGGCTTTTGGGCGGACTTGTTGCCCTCCTTTTTCTGTGTTTTCTTGTGCTGATGGTCGGCGCCGTGGCCGTGCCGTGGTTTCTGCTTTCGTCGCGTCAACCGGCGGTGGCCACGGCCGTTCCCACGCCACGGTCCGAGGCCCTGCCCCCGGCATCCGGATCGACACCGGTGCCCTTACCGCCGTTGACATCCGGTCTCGATCTGGAGACCGAGATCAACATTCGGGTCTATGAATTCGCCAATCCCGGTGTGGTGGCCGTGCGGGTGTTGGACGAGGACGTGGCCGAGCAATTACCCGATATTCAGCCGTTCTTCTTCGATACCGGTGAAGGTTCGGGTTTCGTCCTCGATACCCAGGGCCATATCGTGACCAATCGCCATGTTGTGCAGAATGCCCGCAATGTGGTCGTGCAGTTTTACGACGGTGTGCAGGCCCCGGCCACCATTGTCGGCACCGACCGGGATTCGGACCTGGCGGTGCTCAAAGTCGATCCCGAAGGGCTTCAATTGCGGCCGTTGCCCCTGGGTTCCATGGATGAGCTCAAGGTGGGGATGCGTGTCCTCGTTATCGGCAATCCCTTTGGCAACGCCAATACCCTGACGACGGGCATCATTTCGGCCCTGGGCCGCCAGATCGAGCTGCCGGATTCCCAATTCCTGCTGCCCGAAGTCATCCAGACCGACGCGGCCATCAATCCCGGTAACAGCGGCGGTCCCATGCTCAATGAGCGGGGCGAGGTCATCGGGATGGCCTTTATGCTGCAATCGGCTACGGCCAGCAATTCGGGCATCGGTTTCGGCATTCCGGTGTACTTTGTGGAGCGGGTGGCCAAGGCCATCATCGCCGAGGGCCGGTATCAACATCCCTGGCTGGGGGTGCGCGGCTCCAGCCTCTCGCCTTTTATCGTGCGCGAGCTGGGATTGACCGTCGATCGGGGTGTGCTTGTGGCCGAAGCGATCCCGAACGGGCCTGCTGCCAAAGCGGGTGTGCGCGGAGGCAACCGTACCGTCACCATCGAAGGTCTCGACCTGACCGTGGGCGGCGATATCATCATCGCCATTGACGGTCGGCCCATCCGGCTTTTTGACGATCTGCTATCCTATCTCAGCCGCTACACCTCTCCGGGTCAGCGGGTTGTGCTGACGGTGGTGCGCGGAGACGAGACCCTGGAAATCCCCGTCATTCTGGAAGCGCGGCCGGAAACGATCGGTGACTGATGCCCATTTTAGTAAACGAAATCGCGCAGGTTGTACAGGGCGCGACGAGGTCCTCGCGGCGGTGGTGGCAGGGTGAGCTGCCGACGGATGGCCTCTTCCTGGGCGGCAGCCAGGGCCGGATCCGGCGGTTCGATCCCGGCTGCCGCCGCCAGAGCGTCATAAGGCGCGTCCGGGTCGGGTTGAAAGGGGCTGAAGTAGATGATGTCGTCGCCATCAAGGGGCATGGCCGAGAGCACGGCTGCCGTATCCCGGCGGTGGCCGGCATCAAAACGACGGCCGCCGATACCGGTCAGTACGATGACACCGACATGCAGACCGGCCGCCTTGAGATGGTGCACCGCTTCAAGCATGGCAGCCGCCGTGGCCGGTTTGCGCAGCCAGGCCAAAAGCGGTTCATGGCCGCTTTCCAGGCCGATGTACACCCGGTGCAGCCCGCGTGCGCGCAGGGCGGCGAAATCGGCCACGGTCTTGCGTTCGGCACTGAGGCCGTCAATGAAGGCATACCATCCGCTAACACCGTCGGGATGCGCCTTCAGCCAGGCTCGTTGTTGCTCAGGGCTCAGCCCGGTCGGCATAATGGCGAAGGCCTTTTCCACCTCGGCCCACAACGCCAGCAACCGTTCTTGGGGAATGACCAGGGCATTGGCATCGGCCAGGAAGATGCGACGGCGTAGACGGATTCCGGGGCCGAGAAAGGCTTTGACGGCGCGAATGTGATGGGCAAATTCGGCCGTGCTTTTGATATGAAAGCGGATGTGGCGATAGAGCGCGCAAAACGTGCAGGTGTTGAAGGAACAGCCTTCGGTCGCCTGAAGCACCAGAGCCTGGTACTGGTCGGGGGGTAGGATGGCTACCGGCCGATAGACGGCATGAAATCGCTCCTCATCGGCGGGATAATCGAAAGCCAGACCGGCCTGAAGCAGGGCGGCCACCGCTTCCGGCCAGGGTTCGGCGGCCAGACGGGCCAGATCGGCCCGGAGCTCGTCCAGAAGGACCTGCTTTTCCGCTTCGTCGAGCCAGCGCCGTTGACGGGGACCGCGACCATGGCGCCAGCGGGCCAGCACGCGGCCATCCAGACCCCGCCGCAGATGGCACCCTGCCCGGAAGGTGCCCACCAGGCGACCGCTGTGGTCAAGGGTATAGACCCGGTCGGTTCCCAGGGCGATGGTCAGAGCCTCGTCGCTCAACCGCAAATGGAGGCGGCGCCCATCGCTAAGAAGGCGATCGATCGCCATCGGCTCAAAAATAGGGGGACGAGCCCACGAAATCGGTTGGCTCCCATCCTATCCGTCTTGGCTGGCCGTGTCGGGTGTCTCGGATGGGGGCAGCCCTTCATCCGGTAAGCTCGGGCCTTCATCCGGCGGGGGAGGGCCTTCGTCGGGGCGTGGGGGACCGGCAGGGCCTGCCGGCGCCTCTTCTTCTTCCTCCGGCTCGGGAACGGCTTCTTCTTCCTCTTCTTCCTCTTCCTTGCCTCCGCGCGTCAGCTCCTGCCAGCGTTCGTACATGGTTTGCAGGCTTGCCATCACGCGGCCGTTGACCGAATCAGGGGGATATTCGCCTTTGGCATCAGGTTCGCCTGCGGGCAGGCCGGTCATCAGCTCCAGGGCTTCGTCCACCGTGCGCACGGCATAGAGATGGAACCGACCTTCGCGCACGGCCTGGGCGACATCCTCGCGCAGCATCAGGTTTTCGACATTGGCTGCCGGCAAGATGACACCTTGCGTTCCGGTCAGTCCGCCCAGAGCGAGGCAGGTGTCGAAAAAGCCTTCGATTTTTTCGTTGATGCCGCCCACGGCCTGCACTTCACCGTGCTGATTGACCGAGCCGGTCAGGGCCAGGTCCTGGCGCAGCGGCAGATCGGCGATGGCCGAAATGAGCACGCACAACTCGGCCAGGGAGGCGCTATCGCCCTCGACTTCGCCGTAGGATTGCTCAAAGACCAGAGTGGCATGCAGACTCAGGGGCAGTTGGCGGGCATAGCGGCCGGAGATGAAAGAGGACAGGATCATGACGGCCTTGGTGTGGATATTGCCACCCAGGCGAGCTTCGCGTTCGATGTCAATGATGCCTCCACGGCCGATGAAGATGCGGGCGGTGATCCGATTGGGAATCCCGAATGCCGTGTTACCCAAAAAGGCCACCGAGATGCCGTTGACCTGGCCAACATGGTGCCCCTGAACCGAGAGCAACAAAGCCCCGCGGGCGAACTCATCGCGCAGGCGTTCTTCGATGCGGTTGCTCCGCAGCCGTTTTTCGTCAATGGCCTGTTGCACATCGGCGGCGGTGACGACATCGCGCCCGGCCTGACCCGCCCAAAAGGAGGCCTCGGTGATCAGATCGGCGATGTCGCGAAAACGGGTGGATAAAAAGCGCCGGCTTTCGACCAACCGCGAGCCGTAATCCACCACCCGCGCCACGGCATCCGGCGCAAAGTGGCGCAGACCCTGACGTCGGCACAGGGTGGCGATGAACTGGGCATAGCCGTGAATGTGCTCGTGGTCTCGCGGCATCCGGTCATCAAAATCGGCCTGCACCTTGAACAGTTCGTCGAAATCCTCGTCGTAGTACTGCAGAAGGTAATAGAGCCAGGGCGGTCCCGACAAGACGACCTTCAGCTTGAGCGGAATAGGCTCCGGTTCTAAGACGGCCGTTGAGACCAGGCCCAGGGATTGGGCGTACTCTTCGACGCGCACCACGCCTTCCTTGAGCGCCCGCTTGAGCGCATCCCAGGCCTGGGGGCGCTCGATCAGCGAAAGGGCTTCGATCACCAGATAGCCACCGTTGGCCCGATGGAGTGCGCCGGGCCGGATCATCGTAAAGTCGGTGATCAGCGCGCCCATCACGGCTTGATGTTCAACGCGACCGACCAGATTGGCGAAATTGGGATTGGTTTCGTAGACCACGGGTGCGCCTTGCACATCGCCGTTATCCACGAACAGATTGATGCCATAACGCCGCAGCAAACCATCCGTAACCGTCTCCATCATGGTCATGAGATTGGTCGGTTTCTCGCCTTCGCTCTTGAAGGCATCCACATTGGCAATGAGGTCTTCGGTCATGGCCTCCAGATGCTGGGCGATTTCGGGCAAATCCTCGTATTTGGCCTTCAATTCGGCTACCGGATGGGCAATGGTAAAGCGGGCGACCTGGCGGTCAAGCTGGGCGATCGCCTCGCGGGCCTGTTGTTCGCGCTGACGCATGGCCGTAATCGTTTTATCCACTTCCTCTTGCAAGCGTTCGCGCAAGCGCCGAAGCTTATCCCGTTGCTCTTCGGTGAGCTGTTCGAACTGGGCATCGGTGATGGGCTTGCCCCCGACCACGGGAGTCAGCATAAAGCCCCCGGGAAGACGAATCAGGGAAAAGCTAAAGCGCTCCACCAGCTCGGTAAGCTGTTGAAACATCCGCTCATGGTCTTCTTTCATCGCCGCCAGGATTTTATCGCGTTCCCGGATGTACTCTTCGCTCTCGAAGGCGGCCGGAACGATTTTTTGCAATCGTTTGATAAGGGCTTTGAGGTCATCCCGCAGAATGCGTCCCCGTCCCGGTGGGACGCGAATGGCATTGGGATGGCTGGGGTCTTGAAAATTGTGCACGTAAATCCAATCATCTGCGCGCGGGCCTTGGGCCGCCGCCGCCTCGATGAACTGGCGTACGGCCGTCGACTTGCCCGTGCCGGCCGGGCCGAGCACGAAGATATGATAACCGGCCGCACTCATGCCCATGCCGAATTGCAGCGCCCGCAACGCCCGTTGTTGTCCGATGATCCCCGGCAGATCGGGTAAATCGGCGGTGGTCGTAAAGGTGAAGATGCCGGGATCGCATTGCGCCCGTACCTGGTCGGCGGTGAGAGGTTGCACAGAGGTCATATCGGGTTTCCTTGGCAGAAGCTGACGACAAAGCCGTACAAGTCGCTAAGCCTGCCCGAATCGCACGATCGGGCAGGAAGAACGAAGGGATGATAACACACCCGCGCGACCAAATCCGAACCGTATTACCTACTCGGCTGCCCGTCACCGTGCGCTGATGGAAAATCGGCCTCCCTAAGCACATGGTGCCGGGCGTCGGCCAACGCCGACCAGATGCCGAGGGCCTATGAGAGGCGACTTCGGTCGGCACGTAGGCAGTTACTCCGAACCCCAAAAGCCTTGGGGATAGCCCTTTTCTGGCCCGTGGTCGGTCATGCCGTCAGGACGTATCCCGCCCCGCGCACGGTGCGGAGGATCTCGTCTGCGGCCTCGCCATCGCCGAGTTTGCGCCGCAACCGGTGGACAAGCACCCGCAGATAATTCATGGTTATATCTTGTTTGAAGGGATTCAACACTTCCAGCAGCTCCTCTACACCGACAACCCGGTCCCGATTGCGGGCTAAATACAGCAAGCAGGCATATTCGAGAGGGGATAGATCGAGCAACTGGCCCTGGAAATGGACCTTTCCCAAAATCGGATCAAGGGTCAGGCGTCCGCCACCGGCCGATAACACCGTGCGTGTAGGGGATGCAACAGAGCCGATAACCTGTTCGGGCATCCCCGACGCCGAGGAGGTCGGTCCTACCGGCAGCCACACCGTTAGCTCGCCGGTGTTGTTATGCTCCTCTACGGCCAGATAACCGCCATGCCCTTCGACCACCAGACGCACCTGGGCCAGAGTAAAGGCACGCGCAAACGAGGTGGAAGAAATCGCCGTTGCTCGGGGCCGTCCTGGTGCCACGATTGTCAGGTTCACGATGACCCAATCTCGCCATACCCTACCACCCACGACGATACGCGTAGAAGCGGCGGCATCGGCCAGGATTTCATCAAGCCAACGGCCCAGGCTTGCGGCCAGAAGCCGGGCATTGCCGCTAAAAGATCGAAGATCGGCGATGGGCTGGAAGCTGAGTTCGACACCATGAAGAGAGGCTATTTGGCGCCGCATGACGACGAGTTCCTCTAACACGGTATTGAGATCCAAGGGACTCCGTTGGATCTGGACCAGCTCCTTCTCTAAGCGTTCCCACTCGATAACCTGAGCCAGGAGATGATCGACCCGCATGATACTCGTTCGGATGGCCTCCGCCGCCTCCTGATAGGTCGGATCGGTGCCGGGCGGTTGCCGGGTCAGCCACTCGGCGTAGCCGCCGATAACGGTCAGGGCCGAGCGCAGATCGGTGACGATCAGCGTCATGAGCGCTTGCCGTTCGCGGTCCAGATTGACCCATCGCGTATTGGCAGCCTGGAGGGCCAGCGTCTGGGCCACCAGCCGTTCTTGTAACAGGCTTAGTTCGTTGCGTTGCTGCCGCAGTTCCTGCTCGATGAGCGTCTCGGTCTTGGCCCTGCGCAGAACCATCAGCAGACCTGGGACATCCTTGCGGGGAAGGAAGAGGATATCCCACAATTCAGGCTGCGAAGGATGGAGCTGAAGGCCGGGTAAATGCCAAGGATCTGTCTCGAGGCGGAGAATGCGTTGCAATTCGACTTCCAGACCGGCCAGAGCCGGGAACGCCTCGCTCAGAGGCAGGCCGACGAGCGAGCGTCCCGGTGGCACGGAGCCCAAGGTCTCGGCTTCGACGACCAGGTCGGCATCCAGAAGGAGAAACGCCAGCCCGATATGATGACTCAGGTCCTGGAAGAAAGCAGGGCCCCAATGCCACCACAGCCATGCCGGCGGCAAAATCCGACGCGAAGCGAGCTGAGCTTCATTGCGAAGTTGAATTTGCCGGCGTTCTTCCTCGACGGCGGCGGTGACGTCTTGCACCTGCACGATCCACCCGCGATCGGCAGGAGCAACGGCAATGGCTACGTGCAAATAACGCGATGGGCTGCCATCGGGCGGTGTGTGATGGACGGCATAGAGTTCCCACAGCGCAGGACCGCGTTGGGGCATCTGCCGCAGGAAATCCTCCACCCCGGCGAAGACGGGCAAGGCATCGGCCAAAAGCATTCCCGGTTGTATAGGCCCTACCCACCTGACGAAGGCTGGTGACCAAGCCTGCAAACGCAACGCATCGTCCACGGTGGCCAGGCCAACGGTTTCTTCCGCGGTCGAGATGGCAGATGGGAGCAGAGCGGAGGTGAGAACCATGGGTCAGGAGGTGATGAGCTTGGCGGCCAGGGCCTGAAAGGCATCGTTCACATGGCGGCCGTCCAGGGCGCTGGTCAGGAAAAAGGGCGCCTGCCAGGGAGCAGCAATGGCGGCCATGCGTTCGGTGTGAAGGGTAGTGTCGGATACGAGATCGATTTTATTGGCAGCGAAGACCAGGGCGGCCTTGGGATTAATACGAGTATAGCTGAGGGCATACGTCTTGAGGGTGGCAAAGGTATCCGGCCGCAGAGCGTCGGCCACCAGTAAGGCCCCGGCGCCGCCGCGGTAGTAAGCCTCCTCCAGAGATTCGGTCAGTTCGCCACCCGCCAGGTCCCAGATAACGAGGATGACGCTAATGTCTTGCTCAGGAAAAACGACTTCTTTGCGACTGATATGCACGCCTATGGTGGCCAGGTAATCGGCTTCAAAGCGGTTATAGACAAACCGTCGTATCAAACTGGTTTTGCCGACGGCAAAATCGCCGAGAAGGCAGATTTTACGTTGGATGACTTTCATGATAGGATCTAAAAAGGCGCTGTACGGAGCGGATTGGAGAGGCGATCGTCTGGTCAGCGCTGAATCTGCACCCAACGCAGCGGGATCCACCCTTGCCGT
>JBBINH010000051.1:0-21348 GCA_037443945.1 Caldilineales bacterium | reverse complement strand
ATCGGCCCCAGTTCTACATCCGCACGATGGACGTGACGGGCACGGTGAAGCTGCCGCCGGGTGTGGAGATGGTCATGCCCGGTGACAATGTCACCTTCGAGGTGGACCTGATCGTCCCCGTGGCCCTAGAGGCCGGTTCCCGCTTCGCCGTGCGCGAGGGCGGTCGCACCGTCGGCGCCGGCGTCATCACCAAAATCCTGGAGTAAATTGCCCGACAGGAGGCAGATGCCCTTCGGGGCTTTGCCTCCTGTTTCCCTTGCCGAGGTGGTTCTGAAGCATGGCCAAGCAGCGCATACGCATCAAGCTCAAGGCATATGACCATCGCGTGCTCGACAATTCGGTGCGCGATATCGTGGAAGCGGCCGAGCGCACGGGTGCTCAGGTGATTGGGCCGGTTCCTTTGCCCACCAAAATCGAACGTTTTACCGTGATGCGCTCGCCTTTTATTGACAAAGACTCACGCGAGCAATTTGAAATTCGTACCCACAAACGTTTGATCGATGTTATTCCTTCCGGCAGCAAAACGATAGACAATCTGATGCGTTTGAACCTACCTGCCGGTGTTGATGTGGAAATCAAACTGTGAGAGGCGGAGAATCCGCTATTTCTGCTGAATTTAGCTCCTTGTTTGCCTTTTGATCTAATCTGTTTTTTCATCTCGACAGGGAGGCGGAGTATCAGAATGATGAGCGATGACGCCAAAAAGCGCAGCTTCCAGTTCTGAGCTCCGAAAACGTATGAAAGGCCTTATCGGACGCAAATTAGGTATGACCCAAATCTTCACCGAACAGGGCCAGATGGTACCGGTTACGGTGCTGGAAGTCGGTCCCTGTTACGTGGCTCAGGTCAAGACACCCGCCACCGATGGTTATGCCGCCGTGCAGCTCGGTTTCGAAGAGACGAAGCCCTACAAGCTGACCAAGGGCGAACTCGGCCATCTCAAACGGGCCAAGGTGCCGGCCCTGCGCATTCTCCACGAGTTTCGCGTCAAGGAAGAGGAATTGGCCGAGTTCAATGTCGGCCAAAAGCTGCTGGTAGACCTCTTCCGCGAGGGGGATCTGGTGGATGTGGTCGGTACCTCGAAAGGGCGAGGCTTCCAGGGCGGTATCAAGCGTCACGGTTTTCGGCGTCAACCCAAGACCCATGGCGCCTCGGACCGGGTACGGGCGCCCGGTGCTTCCAGCTCCGGGTCCACGCCGGGGCACACCTTCAAAGGTCGCCGGCTGCCCGGCCATATGGGCAATCACCGGGTGACCGTGCAGAACCTGCGGGTGATGACGGTGGATCCCCAGCGCAATCTCCTGGCCGTGAAAGGCGCCGTCCCCGGACCCAAAAACGGCATTGTGTTCATCTCGCTGGCCCGCAAGCAAGCGGCGACACGGTCGGCATAGGAGGTTACCATGCAAGTCCCGTTGATGAACATGCAAGGCCAGCAGGTCGGCACCGTCGAGTTGGCGGATGCCATTTTTGCGGCCGAGATCAACATCCCCGTGATGCATCAGGCGCTGGTGCGCCAGTTGGCCAATCGGCGGCTGGGCACCCATAACACCAAAACGCGCAGCGATGTTTCGGGTGGCGGACGCAAGCCCTGGCGCCAGAAAGGCACCGGTCGCGCCCGGCAGGGGAGCATTCGTGCTCCGCATTGGCGTGGAGGCGGGGTGGTTTTCGGCCCTCATCCGCGCAGTTACGAGCAGAAGATGCCGCGCAAGATGCGGCGTCTGGCCCTGCGTTCGGCCCTGAGCGTGAAAGCGCAGGAGCAGCAGATCGTCGTGTTGGACGAGCTCACGCTGGAAGCCCCGCGCACGCGCGCCATCGCCGAGATGTTGAAGGCCCTTGACATCAAACGCAGCGCCTTGCTGCTGCTGCCCGAAAAGAACTCCAATGTCGAACTTTCGGCCCGCAATCTGCCCCATGTCAAGACCTTGCGGGCGCACTATCTGAACGTGCGCGATCTGCTGGGGTATGAGACGTTGGTCATGCCTCAGCAGGCCCTGGCCGCCATCGAGTCGTTCCTGGGCAGCGATACCGAACGGGCGGAGGATTGAGGCCATGCATCCCTACGAAGTGTTGAAGCGACCTATCGTTACCGAAAAGTCGAACCGGTTGCAGGACGAGGCTCATCAGTACGTGTTCGAAGTCGATCGTCGCGCCAACCGCATTATGGTCAAGCAGGCGGTGGAAGAGCGCTTCGATGTGGAGGTGCGTGCCGTGCGCATCATCAACATGAAGCCCAAGACGCGGCAGCGCAGTCGTCACAAGCGGGCCGTGCGGGTAGGGCCGTGGAAGAAGGCCATCGTCACCCTGGCGCCCGGCGATACCATCCAGTTGTTCGAAGGCGTCTGAGCCTCGCAACGTTGTTGTCAGGAAGGCTGAGTCATGGGTATCAAGATCTACA
The DNA here is from genome assembly GCA_037443945.1 of Caldilineales bacterium. GTDB lineage: Bacteria > Chloroflexota > Anaerolineae > J102 > J102 > SSF26. The sequence continues at coordinate 18,953 of JBBINH010000051.1, read as the reverse complement.
AGCCCACTTCTCCCGGACGCCGCGGGATGAGCGTCGCCACGTTCGAGGAAATCACCCGTAGCACGCCCGAAAAGTCGCTGTTGCGCCCGCAGAAGAAGTCGGCCGGCCGCAACAATCAGGGGCGGCTGACGGTACGGCATCGCGGCGGCGGCCACAAACGTCGCTATCGCCTCATCGATTTTCGTCGTGATAAGCGCAATGTGGTGGCCCGTGTGGCTTCCATCGAGTACGATCCAAACCGCTCGGCCCGCATTGCCCTCTTACACTACGCCGATGGCGAGAAGCGCTACATTTTGGCTCCTCTGGGTCTTAAGGTCGGCGACGAAGTGTGCGCCGGCGAGCATGTCGAGATCCGACCCGGCAATGCCCTGCCGTTGCAGAATATCCCCTTGGGCACCATCGTGCACAATGTGGAATTGCAACCGGGGCGCGGGGGCCAGTTGGCCCGCTCGGCCGGGACCTATGCCCAGGTCATGGCCAAAGAGGGCGATTATGCCCAGTTGCGCTTGCCCAGTGGCGAGGTGCGGCGGGTGCGTCTGACCTGCATGGCGACCATCGGACAGGTCGGCAACGCCGATCATCAGAACATCAGCCTAGGCAAGGCCGGCCGCAAGCGATGGCTGGGCTGGCGGCCGGAAGTGCGAGGGTCGGCCATGGATCCCAATTCGCATCCCCATGGCGGTGGCGAAGGACGTTCCCCCGTCGGCATGCCCGGCCCGAAGACGCCCTGGGGCAAGCCGGCCCTGGGCTATCGCACCCGGCGCAATAAGGTGACCGATAAGTATATCGTCCGTCGTCGCGGCAAACGCAGCAAGGGCGGCAGCCGCTAACCCGGTCGTTTGCGAGGAGTGTTATGTCCCGATCGCTGAAGAAAGGCCCTTACGTTGATAAAAAGCTATTGCGTAAGATCGAGGAAATGAACCGCAAGGGCGAGAAACGCGTCCTACGTACCTGGTCGCGCGCCTCGACCATCTTCCCGCAGATGGTCGGGCACACGCTGGCCGTCCATAACGGCCGTCGGCATGTGCCGATCTATGTGACGGAGAATATGGTCGGCCATCGCCTAGGCGAATTCGTGCCGACCCGCTTTTTCCGGGGGCATAAGCCCAAGGAAAAAGGCACCAAAGCACGGCGCTAGGTCGTCCGTAGCGTGCTCCTGTGAGGTCATTATGAACGGAAAGGTTCGAGCTCAACGCAAGTACGTGGGCATTTCGGCGCAGAAGGTGCGGTTGGTGGTCGATCAGGTGCGCGGAATGCGCGCTCTAGACGCCATCGCCATGCTGACCCACATGAAGCAGGCGGCTGCCCATGAGGTCAAGAAGGTCGTCCAGTCGGCCCTGGCCAATGCCGAAGAAAACGAGAGCATGGCCCCCGAAGACATGTGGATTGCCACCATTTACGCCGATGAAGGTCCCTCGATGAAGCGGTATCGCCCTGGCGCCCGTGGCCGCGTCAAGCCGATTATCCGTCGTTCGTCCCATATCACCGTCGTACTCGAAGAACGCTAAGGAGGTTCTCTTGGGACGCAAGGTCCATCCTACTGCCTTCCGGCTCGGCATTATCAAACAGCATCTTTCCCGCTGGTATGCCGAAGGCGAGGAGTACACTCGTCTTCTGGAGGAGGATCGGTTGATCCGCGAGCGGGTGACCAAAGAACTGGCCAAAGCCGGGGTCTCCAAAATCGAGATCGAGCGCGCCGCCAAGCAGGTGCGCCTGAAGATCCACGCGGCCAAGCCCGGCCTCATTATCGGCCGCCGCGGTGTGCATGTGAGCGATCTGCGTAAGTCCCTGGCCGCCCTGACCGGTAAAGAGATCAAAGTGGATGTCGAGGAGATCAAGAAACCCGAACTCGATGCCTATTTGGTCGCCGAAAGCATTGCCGACCAGATCAGTCGCCGGGTGGCCTATAAGCGGGCGATCAAGCAGGCGGCGCAGCGGACCATGAAGGCCGGGGCCAAAGGCGTGATGATCCGCGTGGGTGGCCGTCTGGGCGGGGCCGAGATGGCCCGTGTGGACTCGGTGCGCGACGGTCGCATTCCCCGCCACACCCTGCGCGCCGATATCGACTACGCCGACACCATTGCCCAGACCACCTATGGCGTCATCGGTATCAAGGTGTGGATTTATAAGGGCGAAGTGTTGCCCGGCGAACCTCTGCGCGTATGAAGCGTGCGCCGCAAGACGAAAGCGAGGTTGAGTCATCATGTTGATGCCCAAACGCGTCAAACACCGCAAACAACATCGCGGCCGCATGAAAGGCCGAGCCTGGCGCGGCAGCACCGTCGCCTTTGGCGAATACGGGCTCCAGGCCCTGGAACCTTGCTGGATGTCCAGCCGCCAGATCGAGGCCGCCCGCCGCGCCATCGTCCGGTATCTGCGCCGCGGCGGCAAGATTTGGATCCGCGTGTTCCCCGATAAACCGGTGACCAAACGGGCCGCCGAAACCCGTATGGGAAGTGGCAAGGGCTCTGTGGACCACTATGTGGCCGTGATTCGTCCCGGTCGGATTCTCTTCGAAATCGCCGGCGTCCCGGAGGAGACCGCGCGCGAGGCTTTCCGGCTGGCATCCCACAAATTGCCCATCACCACCCAGGTTGTGGCCCGTGCCGAGGAGGTGAGCTGATGAAAGCCGCGGAATTGCGCAGCCTGTCCGATGGTGAATTACAGGCCAAATTGGACGAGATCTACGAAGAAATGATGAATTTGCGTTTCAATATGTCTATCGGTCAACAGCGTGATGTCACGCGGCTGACCGTCCTCAAGCGCGATGTGGCCCGCATCAAAACCATCCTGCGCGAACGCCAGATCGCGCGCCAGTTGGCAACAGAGAGGTAGCTGTATGGCCCAGGCACGGCGCAGGACGCTTGTCGGCACGGTGGTCAGCGATAAGATGGACAAAACGGTTGTCGTACGCGTCGAGCGTACCTATCGCCATCCGCTGTACGGCAAGGTTATCCGCACCCATAAGAAGTACCATGCCCACGACGAACACAACACGTGCAAAGTGGGCGATATCGTCCGCATCTGCGAATCGCGGCCTCTCAGCCGGACGAAGCGCTGGGTCGTGATCGAAACCCTGAGCTCCGCCGGCCAGGTGATCGAGACGATCCCGGTATAGGACACCCACGCGTTGACGAGACAGGAGGTAGCCTCCCATGATCCAGCAGGAATCCCGGCTTAAGGTGGCCGATAATACCGGCGCCAAGGAGTTACTGTGCATTCGCGTGCTCGGCGGCTCCCATCGGCGTTATGCCACGGTGGGCGATATCATCGTCGCCAGCGTGAAGCAGGCCACGCCCGGCGGTGCCGTCAAAAAGGGCGAAGTGGTCAAGGCCGTCATCGTGCGCACGGCCTACCCTATCGGCCGCAGCGACGGCAGCTACATCCGCTTCGATGACAATGCCGCCGTGCTTCTCGACCAAAACCTGAACCCGCGCGGTACCCGTATCTTCGGACCGGTGGCCCGCGAGCTACGCGACCGACGTTTTATGAAGATCATCAGTCTGGCACCGGAAGTGCTTTAGTCCCGGTCGCTTTTTCATCCCAGGTCTGGCATTATGAGCAAGCTCAAGATCCGCAAAGGCGATCTGGTCGAAGTGATAGCCGGCAACTACAAGGGCGAACGCGGCGAAGTCCAGCAGGTTATTCGCAAGAAGGACAAGCAGGGCCGCTATCTGCCTAACGAGGTTTACGTCATCGTGGCCGGCGTCAACCTGATCAAGAAACACCAGCGCCGCACCGGCAATATCCGCACGCAGGTCGGTATCATCGAACGCGAAGGGCCCATCCATATCTCCAATGTGATGGTGGTGGCCCCGCGTGCCAATAAGCCGACGCGAGTCCGTATCCAGCGGACCGAAACCGGTGAGCGCGTGCGTTACTCGGCCAAATACGATGAAGTTATCGATTGAACGGTGAGAACTCCTCGCCCGTTACCCGGTGGCGACCGGGCCCAGGATGGCGAGGTATCCTCTCCCTTGTGAGGCGTCTATGGCACCACGATTGAAGGAGCGCTATCGGCAGGAGGTCATTCCCCTGATGATGGAGCGCTTCCACTACAAAAACGTCATGCAAGTCCCACGTCTTGAGAAGATCACGATCAATATCGGTCTCGGCGAAGCCCTGCAAAACCCCAAGGCCATCGAGGCTGCCAGCCAGGATCTGACCACGATTACCGGCCAGAAGCCGGTGGTGCGCCGGGCTCGCAAATCCATCGCCGGGTTCAAGCTGCGCCAGGGCAACCCCATTGGCGTCAGCGTGACCCTGCGCGGGGATCGGATGTGGCATTTTCTCGACCGTCTTATCAACATCGCCCTGCCCCGTCAGCGCGATTTCCAGGGTGTGCCGAGCGATTCTTTTGACGGCCGCGGCAATTACAGCCTGGGACTGCGCGAACAGTTGGTTTTTCCGGAAATCAACTACGATACCGTGGACAAGCTGCGCGGCATGGGCATTACCATCGTCACCACTGCCAAGACCGACGACGAGAGCCGCGAGCTTCTGCGGTTGCTCGGCATGCCTTTCAAACGCTAAGGGGAGCAGAGCATGGCCAAGAAGTGCATGATCTACCGTGAACAGCGGCGAAAATACGCCGTGCGCGTGCGCAATCGCTGTCGCATCTGCGGACGCCCGCGTGGCTACATGCGACGCTTCGGCCTCTGCCGGATTTGTTTTCGCCACGAAGCCGTCCGCGGCAAGATCCCCGGCGTGATCAAATCGAGCTGGTAGTCGATCGGCCTCGGCAACTGCATTCCGAGTCTGTGTTCAGGAGTTCGAGCGTTATGATGACCGACCCCGTCGCGGATATGTTGACCCGTATCCGCAATGCCCTGATGGCCCGTCAGAAGGACGTCAGCATACCGGCCTCGAAATTGAAGGTCGAGATCGCCCGCATCCTCAGCGAGGAAGGATACATTCACGGCTACGAACTGAAACCCGCCGAGCCGCGGGCCATTCTCAAATTGCACCTGCGCTATGACGAAAACCGGCGTCCTGTCATCACCGGGTTGCGCCGGGTAAGCAAGCCGGGACGCCGCGTCTATGCCGGCGCCGATGCCATCCCCTGGGTGCGCGGCGGTATTGGGATCGCCATTCTCTCGACCCCTCAAGGGCTGATGACGGGTCGCCAGGCCCGCCACGCCCATGTGGGTGGCGAGGTGATCTGCTATGTCTGGTAGACCCCGCGGAGGTTGAGCTGTTATGTCTCGCATCGGTAGAAGACCCATCCCGTTACCCAAAAACGTAACGGTTGAAATCGATAAAAACAACACAGTCACCGTCAAAGGGCCCAAAGGTACACTGTCGCGTGCCTTGCCCGCCGATATGCAGATCGAGTTGCGGGATGGGCAGCTGGTCGTCAACCGTCCCACCGATCAGCGGCACCACCGCGCCCTGCATGGCCTGACCCGTTCGCTCCTCCATAACATGGTCATCGGTGTCAGCCAGGGTTTCAGCAAAGAGCTGGAATTGGTCGGCGTCGGCTATAAGGCGACCATGGTCGGCAAGGAGCTAGAGCTGAGCCTGGGCTATTCGCACCCCATCCGCGTGGCGCCGCCGCCTACCATCCATTTCGAGGTGGATAAAACGAACCGTATCATTACGGTGAGCGGGATCGACAAGGAGCTTGTCGGTCTGGAGGCGGCCAAGTTGCGGGCCTTGCGCAAGCCCGAACCCTACAAAGGCAAGGGTGTGCGCTATCGCGGTGAGGTAATCCGCATGAAGGCCGGCAAGAGCTCGAAGGGCAAAGGCAAGAAATAAGCTCAGGCCCTTTCATTCTCGCTTTTAGTGAGGTCAATCCGTATGGCAACCCATCCCCGCCTTCTGGCGCGTCGCCGCCGCCACCAACGCGTGCGTCAAAAGATTTCCGGCACGCCGACACGGCCGCGCCTGGCCGTCTTCCGCAGCCTGAAGCATATCTACGCCCAGGTGATCGATGACATGGCCGGTCACACGCTGGTGGCCGCTTCGTCGTTGGACCCCGAACTGCGGACCCTCCAGGGCACCAAGAAAGAAAAGGCTGCGGCCGTGGGCCGTCTGGTCGGGCAGCGTGCCTTGCAGGCCGGCATCCGCACGGTGGTTTTTGACCGGGGTGGTTTCCCCTATCATGGCCGGGTGCGGGCGCTGGCCGAAGGGGCCCGCGAAGCCGGACTGGAGTTCTGATTGTTCTCGCGTTGGCTAAGGAGATGTCCTTTCGTATGGCTGAACGAAATGAAACCTACCCGGACACGATCGGCGAGGAGCGGAGCCGCCGCTACCCGGAACATGAGGTCGTGGCCGCAGAGCTGGACGAGCGCATTGTCCATCTGACGCGCACCGCCAAGGTGGTCAAAGGCGGCCGTCGCTTTGCCTTCCGCGCCGTTGTGGTTGTCGGTGACCATCAGGGTCATGTCGGTATCGGTATCGGCAAGGCCAACGAGGTGCCCGATGCCATCCGCAAAGGCGCCGAACAGGCCCGCAAGAACATGATCCGGGTCCCGATCATCGGTACGACCATTCCCCACGAGGTCACGACCCGCTTCAGCGCCGCCAAGGTAATGTTGCGGCCGGCCTCCCCCGGCACCGGCGTCATCGCCGGTGGTGGGGTGCGTGCCGTCGTCGAGGCTGCCGGGATCAAAGACATCCTGACGAAGTCCATGGGCAGTTCCAACATCCTCAACGTCGTCAAGGCCACCTACAAGGCCTTGGGCGAGTTGCGCTCGCCCGAGGAGATGGCGCGTCTGCGCGGTGTGCCCGAGTCGCGCGTGCGACCGCACTGGATCAAAAGTCAGCTCGGCTAAGCGGATTCCTCGTTCTCTTTGGCAATAACGTTATGAGCAGCCCTCATACGCTTTCATCCGTGGCCGTGGATACCACGGCCGGTCCCCGCAAAAAATTGGTGATCACGTATCGCAAGAGCGTGATCGGTCATAAAAAGACCCAGATGGGAACGCTTCGTGCCCTGGGTCTGCGCAGGCTGGGCGATGTCGTCGTCCACGACGATACCCCGGCGATCCGCGGCATGCTGGCACGGGTGAGTCATCTGGTCACCGTTGAGGAGCAAGCGGCATGAAACTCCACGATCTGCACCCTCCCTTTGGTTCGCGCAAACCGCGCAAGCGGGTGGGCCGTGGTCACGCCACCGGTCAGGGTAAATCGGCCGGTCGCGGTACCAAAGGCCAAAAGAAACGCTCCGGCGGGGTCAAGGCGCCCTATTTCGAGGGCGGTCAGCTTCCTCTGGTCCGCCGTCTGCCGACCCTGCGCGGTTTTAGCAATCGCACCCGCATCGAATATCAACCGGTCAATGTCGGCGATCTGGCCGAACGGTTTGTCCCTCATGCCGAGGTGACGCCGGAGGCATTGGCCGCCGTTGGTCTGGTACGGGCCCATCGGCCCGTAGTCGTGCTGGGCGATGGCAAACTAGGCATAGCCTTGCACGTCAAGGCTCATCGCTTTTCGGCCAGCGCCCGCGCCAAGATCGAGGCAGCCGGCGGTACGGCCGAGGTGTTGCCCCTGTAAGCGCCGAGTTCGTTCTGCGGGAGAGTCCTATGCTGAGTGCTCTGCGTGGCGCCTTTCGCCTGCCCGATCTGCGCCGTAAGCTTCTGTTCACCCTGGGCATTCTCATCCTCTATCGTTTTCTGGCCCAAATCCCGGTGCCGGGGGTGGACCGTGCCGCGCTGGCTTCCTTTTTCCAGGGCAATGCCCTGGCCAATTTGTTCGACCTGCTCAGCGGTGGCGCTTTGTCGAATTTCTCGGTGATGTCCATGGGAGTCTATCCCTACATCACCGCCCAGATTATCTTCCAGTTGCTCATCCCCATCATCCCCCGCCTGCAGGCGCTGAGCAAGGAAGGCGATGCCGGTCGCCAGAAGATCAACCAGTACACCCTCTATCTGACCGTGCCTCTGGCTTTCCTGCAGGGCTACGGCCAGGCGGCCCTCATGGCCCGAGGTGGTACCGGGCTCGGTGAGGTGTTGCCGGGCTTTGGTTTCAGCGTCGAGCCTTTGCTGACCATTGCCGTTCTAGCAGCGATGGTGGCCGGCAGCTTTGTGGCCTTGTTTCTGGGCAATCTGATCACCCAGGACGGCATCGGTAACGGCGTCTCTTTGATCATCTTCGGCGGCATCGTCGGCAATCTGTGGGCACGCGTCAACGTGCTCCTGGCCAGCACGCGCGGGGTGCTGCTCGTGATCGTCTTTCTGCTGATCACGATCGCCACGGTCCTGCTCATTGTGTACGTGCAGGAGGGTCAGCGTCGTATCCCCGTGCAGTACGGCAAACGGGTGCGGACGATGCGCGGCAATCGCGTGATGATGGCCGGCGGTCAGAGCAGTTACATCCCCATTCGCGTCAACAGCGCCGGGATGATCCCGCTGATCTTCGCCAGCAGTTTGCTCATCTTCCCGGCCACCATCGGCAGTTTTCTCCAGGCCTCGGGGACCGATTGGGTCGCCCGCACCGGAGCCGTGTTTGTGAATACCTTCAGTCCTGGTCGTACCCTTTATTGGATTTTGTACTTTTTCCTCGTTGTAGCGTTTACGTACTTTTACACCGATGTGATCTTTCGCCAGCAAAACCTGGCGGAGATCCTCCAGCGACAAGGCGGCTATATCCCCGGTCTGCGGCCCGGTAAGCGCACCGAAGAGTATCTCAACCGGGTTTTGGTGCGGATTACGCTCGTCGGAGCCTTGTTCCTGGGCTTCGTCGCCATCCTGCCCTGGCTGGTGAATCTGGTCGTGCGGGAACCGGGTCTTTCCGATACCTCGCTGCTCATTACCAGTTCCGGTCTGTTGATCGTGGTCGGCGTCGTCCTCGATACGATGAAACAGATCGAGGCGCAGTTACTCATGCGTCATTACGAAGGCTTCATCCGCTAGGCCGGGTTTTATACCCGCCATGTTGCGGTGCTTATGCTCAGGGCTGCGTCTGCCTGGCGTCCGTCAACGGTCGATGCGTTTGCCATCCCTCGCCATCATGAACACGAACTGCGCCTGATGCGGGAGGCCGGCCGGATCGTGGCTTCGGTCCACGAGCACCTCAAGTCCCTTTTGCGACCCGGTATCAGCACGGCCGAACTCGCCGACATTGCCGAGGCGCACATCCGTCGGGCAGGCGGCGAACCCGTCCTGCGTGGCTACGGTGCCGGCGAGGTGAGTGCCACGGGTTTCCCGGCGGCCATTTGCGTTTCGCTCAACGACGAGGCCGTCCATGGGATTCCCCATCCCGAGCGTTATCTGCAGGCCGGCGATCTGGTCGGTCTGGATATCGCCGTCGGCTATGAAGGCTGGATGGCCGATGCGGCCTGGACCCATCTCTGTGCGGCCGAGGCTCTGCCTCAGGCGCAGCGGGAGCTGCGCGAGCGGCTGGTGCGCTGTGCCGAAGCGGCCTTATGGGCCGGGATCGAACAGGCGCGGCCGGGTCGTCCTGTGGGCGATCTCGGTGCGGCCATCGCCCAGGTGGTGACGGCGTCTGGATTTAGCGTCCTGCGCGAGTTGACCGGTCATGGCATTGGCCGTGCCCTGCATGAGGCCCCGGTGGTGCTCAGCTATGGCCGGCCGGGTACGGGATGGCGGCTGGAGCCGGGCATGACCCTGGCTCTGGAGGTCGCCGTCGCCGCCGGAAGCTGGCGGGTACGCCGGGACGCCGACGGCTGGACCGTGCGCACCTGGGACGGTTCCCCGGCGGCTCACTGCGAGCACACCATTGCCATCACCTCCGATGCCGCCGTCATTTTGACTTTGCCCTGAAGGAGCTGTTAAGATGAAAGTTCGTCCCTCCGTCAAACGCATGTGCGATAATTGCAAGATCATCCGTCGTCGTGGTGTAGTGCGTGTCATCTGCACCAACCCCAAACATAAACAACGACAAGGCTAACACGACATCGCGGGCTTTGTTCCCGCAGGAGGCTTTATGGCTCGTATTGCTGGCGTAGATATCCCTCGTGATAAGCGCCTCGAAGTGGCTCTCACCTACATCTACGGCATCGGTCCGACGAAGGCCAAGGAAATTCTGCAGCAGACCCAGATCGACAACAAGCGCGTTTACGAACTGACGGCCGATGAGATCGCCCGCCTGCGCGATCACATCGATCGCAACTATGTGGTCGAAGGCGATCTGCGGCGCGAGGTGCAGATGAACATCAAGCGCTTGATCGAGATCGGCAGTTATCGCGGACGTCGTCATCGCGCCAATCTGCCCGTACGCGGTCAGCGCACGCGTACCAATGCCCGGACCAAGCGCGGACCACGACGCACGGTGGCCGTCCGCAAACGTGCCCGGAAGTAAGTCGTTCGGCCTCGTTTGTCCTTCGTTTCATCCGTTCTTGCCGTTTCGGAGTTAAGACATTCATGGCCAAACAACAAAGTACGGCCCGTACCCGGCGTGCAGGGCCTAAGAAAGAAAAACGCAACGTTGTGCACGGTCAGGCCCATATCCAGGCCACATTCAACAATACGATCATCACCATCTCCGACCCCCAGGGGAATACCCTATGCTGGGCCAGCGCCGGCAGCTCCGGTTTCAAGGGTTCGCGCAAGAGCACACCCTTCGCCGCGCAGCAGGCCGCCCGCAATGCGGCCAAAATGGCCCTGGACATGGGGATGCGCGAGGTGGATATCTTCGTCAAAGGGCCTGGTCCCGGTCGTGAGTCGGCCATTCGTTCCCTCATGGCTGCCGGTCTGCATGTGACTTCGATCACCGATGTGACTCCGCTGCCTCATAACGGCTGCCGTCCTCCGAAAAAGCGCCGTGTCTGAGGCGGGAGGTTCCTCCGCTGCCGGAGCGGTCTCTCCTCTGTTTTGTTAAGGATAACGCGTCCATGGCTCGTTACACCGATCCTGTTTGCCGACTTTGCCGCCGTGAAGGCGAAAAGCTCTACCTGAAGGGAGAGCGTTGCTATACCCCGAAATGCGCCATCGAGAAGCGCAATGTGCCTCCGGGCATGCATGGCGCCAAACGGGCACGGCGCAAACCTTCGGATTTTCAACGTCAATTGCGCGAGAAGCAAAAGGTACGCCGTATTTACGGCGTGTTTGAACGACAATTCCGCCGCTATTTCCGCCAAGCCCTGAAAACCAAAGGGCTCACCGGCACCACCCTGCTCGTCCTCCTGGAGCGGCGTCTGGATAACGTCGTCTATCGTCTTGGCTTTGCCTCGTCGCGTGCCCAGGCCCGTCAACTCGTCACCCATGGCCACTTCACGGTCAACGGTAAGAAGGTGGATATCGCCTCATATGCCGTCGAGCCGGGCGATGTCATTCAGGTCGCCGAGAATAGCCGGCGGTTGGCCTACTTCAAGGCCCTGATAGAGCAAGCAAGCCACCGGTATACCACTCCCAAATGGTTGAGCGTGGATATGGCTGCGCTTACCGGTCGCGTGCTGACCATGCCCGCGCGCGAAGATATCGACCCGGATAACAAGATCAACGAGCAACTGATCGTCGAATACTACAGCCGCTAGGCTGTGGACCTGGAAAGGCCAACCGGAGCGCCGGTCGTTTTTCTCGGTCGGTTGTGCGGCCGGTCCTGGCCTATGTACCCCGCGCAGGAGGCTGCGACGTGTTCTACCAGGAAATCCAACCGGTTTTACCTAAAATCGAGTGCACGGCCAGCACGCAGAAGTACGCCCGTTTCGAGGTCGGCCCGCTGGAGAGCGGGTTCGGCATCACGCTGGGCAACGCCTTGCGCCGCGTGCTGTTGTCGGCCTTGCCCGGCGCTGCCGTGACCTCGGTTCGTATTACCGATGTCTATCACGAGTTCTCGCCCATCCCCGGCGCTCGCGAGGATACCACCCAACTGCTGCTCAACCTCAAACAACTGCGGTTGCGGTTGTATAGCGACGAGCCGGTGCGCATTTACATCCACACCAAAGGTGCCGGGCCTATTACGGCGGCCGATCTCCATGTACCACCGGAAGTCGAGATCGTCAATCCCGACCTGTATCTGCTGACCCTGGATGCCCCGGATGCTGAGTTCGACATGGAACTCACCGTCTCGCCGGGTAAGGGCTATCTCCCGGCCGAAGCCGAGATCCGTCCCAAGCTACCCATCGGTGAATTGCCCGTTGATGCCATCTTCAGCCCCGTCCGGCGGGTCAATTACACGGTCGAACGCACGCGTGTGGGTGGACACACCGATTTCGATCGCCTGGTGATCGAGATCTGGACCGACGGCACCATGTCGCCCGAAGCTGCGCTCAAGTACGCAGCACGCCAACTGGTCGATCTGTTCTCGATGGTCGCCGGTGTGGAAGCTCAAGTCGCCGTCAGCGCCGAGCTTGAGGGCGATGGCATCCCCGCCCGCATTGCCGAACAGCCCATCGAAGAGCTGGAGCTGGGCATGCGTGCCTACAATTGTCTGAAACGTGCCGGTATTACCAAGGTCGGCGAAGTCCTGCGCAAGCTGGAGCAGGGCGAAAACGAGATGCTGGCGATCCGCAATTTCGGTCGCAAGTCGCTGGATGAACTCATTGCCAAGCTGCGCGAGAAAGATTATTTGATTTACATCCATTACACCCCCTCGCCGGAGACGAAATCATCCGAGTAAGGCGTTTTTATTCGGCGCCGAGGAGAGAAAGCACCCATGCGACACCATGTTCGAGGCCGACACCTGGGCCGTTCCACCGGTCATCGTCAGGCCCTTTTTCGCAACCTGATCACCGAACTGTTCCGTCACGGTCAGATCGAAACCACCGAGGCGAAGGCCAAGGCCATTCGCGCCGATGCCGAAAAGCTGATCACCATCGCCAAACGCGGGCGCGCCGGTCGTATCAGCGAGGTGCATGCCCGCCGTCTGATCCGGGCGCGGTTGAACGATCCCGAGCTGGTCGCCGTGGTCTATGACCAATTTGCCGCCCGCTATGCCGATCGTCCCGGTGGCTATACCCGCATTTTCAAACTGGGACCGCGCAAGGGCGATGGCGCCGAAATGGCTCTGATCGAACTCGTCGAGTAAAGCGACATTCGACGGCGTTGTGAGCCAGGACACGGTTCGATCGACGGCTCCTCTTTACCGTGCTCTCGTCGAGTATGACGGTACCGACTTCGTCGGTTTCCAATGGCAAGCCGTCGGGCGCACGGTGCAAGGGGAAATCGAGCGGACGTTGGCGCGTCTGACCCAGCAGACGGTACGGGTTGTCGGCGCCGGTCGCACCGATACCGGTGTCCATGCCCTGGGCCAGGTCATCGCCTTCCGGGTTCACTGGAAGCGCAGCCCGAACGACCTGGAGCGCGGTCTCAATGCCCTTTTACCTCCGGACATCGCCGTCCGGGCACTGTCCGAGGCTCCGGAAGGCTTTCATCCCCGCTTCAGCGCCGTCGAACGGTGGTACCGCTATCAGATCGGACGCTGGCATGGCCATTCGCCTTTGCGTGCCCGCTATGCCTGGGAATTGGACCGACCTCTCGATGTGTCCGCCATGAACGAAGCCGCCGCCGTGCTCATCGGCAGCCATGACTTTGCCAGTTTCGGGCAACCGACCCAGGGCGAAGCCGGCGGCAGCACGGTCCGGCAGCTAACCCAGGCCGCATGGCACGAGGACCCGCCCTATCTGATTTTCGATGTGCGCGCCAACGGCTTTTTGCGCAACATGGTGCGCACCCTCGTCGCCACACTGGTCCGTGTGGGAACCGGCGAGATGAGTCCGGCCGCTTTTGCCGCCCTGTTGGCCCGCCGAGAGCGGGCACAGGCCGCGCCGCCGGCTCCCCCTCAGGGTTTGATCCTCATGGCCGTGACCTATCCCGATGAACCGCCTTCCGACCCGTTGCCTGCCTTTCCCCGTTTTATCCCTCAGATGAGCTAAGGAGTGCGTCTTGTGAACAAAACCTTGAGTCAACGACCCGAAGATGTCCAGCGCGAATGGCTGTTGGTAGACGCCGAGGGCAAGACCCTGGGCCGTCTGGCCAGCGAGATCGCCAAAATCCTGCGCGGCAAACACAAACCCACGTTTACGCCCCATGTGGATGGCGGCGATTTCGTGATCGTGATCAATGCCGATAAGATCCGCGTCACAGGTGACCGTCTCGATACCAAGAAGTACTACCGTCATAGCGGCTATATGGGCGGTCTGAAGGAGATTTCGCTGCGCCGGATGTTGCAGACGCACCCCGAACGGGTGTTGGAGCTGGCCGTGCGGGGGATGTTGCCTAAGAACCGCCTGGGCCGCAAGATGTTCAAAAAGCTCAAGGTCTACGCGGCGCCCACCCATCCTCACGCTGCCCAACAGCCCCGCTCCATCGATCTCTAACGATTCTTTGCCCTCATTCTCTTGTCTTTCGGTGGCGAAACGATGAGTGAGTATTACGAAGCCATAGGTCGTCGCAAGACGGCCACGGCGCGCGTGCGCCTGTACCCGGCCGCCGGCCAAACCGAGTTTATCGTCAACGGCAAGCCCATGCCGGAATTTTTTACCCGGCTGCTCGATCAGCACGTGATCATGGAGCCGCTGCGGGCTGTCGGTGCCGAAAATCGGTTTAACATCTCGGTCCTGGTCAAAGGCGGCGGTATCAGCGGGCAGGCCGGTGCCGTGCGCCTGTGCCTGGCGCGAGCTCTGACGCTGGTTGACCCCAACCTGCGGCCGCCTTTGAAGCGCGCCGGCTTTCTGGTCCGGGATGCCAGAGCCAAGGAGCGCAAAAAGCCCGGTCTCAAACGTGCTCGCAAAGCCCCACAGTACACGAAGCGCTAATCCGTATGGCAACCCAGGACAGGAGCGATGGCAACCGAAGCGGGCCATCGCTCCTGTTGGCAGGGCAGAAACGGCGCCATGAAACCGTTTGCAGGCGTGCTTACCGTCAGCGACAGCGCCAGCCGCGGGGAAAGTGAGGACCACAGCGGACCTCTCCTGGCCGAACTGGTGCAATCGCTCTGGCCGGACCGGCTCTGTGTGCGGGCTTTGGTGCCCGACGACCGCGAGCGCATCGCCGCCCAGCTCCGGACCTGGGCCGATGACGAAGACCTGGCCCTCATTTTGACCACGGGAGGCACGGGTTTTGCCCCCCGCGATGTCACGCCGGAGGCTACCCTCCGGGTGATCGATCGCGAAGCACCCGGTATAGCCGAGGCTATTCGCGCGGCCGGGCTGGCCGTGACCCCTCATGCCATGCTGTCGCGCGGGGTGGCCGGAATACGTGGGCGTACCCTCATCGTCAATTTATCCGGCAGTCCCAAGGCCGTGCGGGAACAGTTCGCCGTGATCGCCCCTGTGTTGCCTCACGCTTTGGAACTGCTCCGCCCCGAAGCCGAAGGCATTCGCCACGCCCGCCTCGGCGAGCATCGACGCGAACGCTAAAAAGAGGCTCCCGAAGTCGCCGGGGCGTAGGCCAGAGGCGAGGGGGGCCTCAGCGCAGGAGTTCCTGCAAGCGGGCTTGCAGTTCGGCATAGGTGGTGGCCACCGGGAACTGGGGAAATTCGGCGGCAACGTTGGCGGGTGGCCGGAAAAGAATGCCGTGATCGGCGGCGGCCAACATGGCCATGTCGTTGTACGAGTCGCCGACGGCGATGACGCGGAAGTGGATGCGTTGCAGCGCCCGCACGGCCTCGTATTTGCCGTTGGCAATGCGCAGGCGATAGCCCACGATCAGGCCCTGCTCATCCACGTCGAGGGTGTTGCAGAAAAGGGTGGGGTAGCCCAGCTTGGCCACAAGCGGACCGGCGAATTCGTAGAAGGTGTCGGAGAGGATGATCACCGGGGTTTGGGTTTGGATCCAACGCAAGAAAGCCACCGCACCAGGGAGAGGGTCCATACCGGCGATAACGGCCTGGATATCGGTCAGACGAAGGCCGTGTTCGGCCAGAATGCGGATGCGGCCGCGCATGAGTTTGTCGTAGTCGGGTTCGTCGCGCGTGGTGCGACGGAGGGCCGGAATACCGGTGCGTTCGGCAACGCTGATCCAGATTTCGGGCGTAAAGACGCCTTCCAGGTCAAAAACGGTGAGAGCAGGGAACATGATTGCGTTTCTCCGTTTCCTGCGGGTACAATGGGAGCGCTCGGCAGCGATCCGTCGGCGGGGTGCTGCCTTCGATCGGTCTCACTTTAGCCCGTTCGTTTTTTGCCCTCATGTCTACATCCACGACCACAGTTGATACCCTGGCTTATCGCAAGACCATCGGCTTGTTTGCCACCGGCGTGACCGTCATCCTGACCGAACACGACGGCCAGATTCACGGGATGACGGCCAATTCGGTCACCTCGGTGTCGTTGGAACCGACCCTGGTCCTGGTCTGTCCGTCCAAACAGGCCAAAATGGCCCGCTACCTGATAAGGTCGGGCGCTTATTTCACCATCAACATCCTCGGCGAAGACCAGGAGCTGCTCTCGAACTATTTTGCCCGCTGGCGTGGACAGGACGAACCGCCTGCCTATCGTCTTATTCCCTGGCCGGCAGCCGGCAATGTCCCCCGCCTGGACGGTTGCCTGGGCGCGTTGGCGTGCCGGGTCTATCGGGTTTACGAAGGCGGTGATCACTGGATTGTCGTGGGTGAGGTGCTCGATCTGCATCGCAGCGAAGGACCACATCGGCCGCTGCTCTTTTTTGCCGGCGAATACCACCAATTGCGTCGCCAGGAACCGGAGCATGTAGCGCCCTCGGCCGACCCCTATCGCTAGCCGGCCTGAAGACCGAGGACGCGACGGGCGATAACCAACCGGTTGATCTCACTGGTCCCTTCACCGATGAGCATCAGGCGATTATCGCGGTAAAAACGCTCGACCGGGAACTCGGCGCTGTAGCCGTAGCCGCCATGGATTTGAATGGCCTCGAAGCAGACCCGGTCGGCCATTTCGGTGGCGAAGAGTTTGGCCTGGGCCGCAGCCACGGTATAAGGCTGACCCTGGTCACGCAGCCAGGCAGCGTAGTACACCAGCAGCCGCGCCGCCTGGATTTGCGTAGCCATATCGGCGATCTTGAATTGAATGGCCTGATGGCGGGCCAGGGGAACGCCGAAGGTCTGGCGTTGGTTGGCGTATTTGACGGCTTCCTCGTAGGCGGCCTGGGCCAGGCCTACACTGAGAGCACCGATGCCGATACGGCCACCGTCGAGCACGGCCAGGGTTTGTTGGAGGCCGCGGCCTTCCTCGCCGACCAGATGGTCAAGGGGCACGCGCACGTCTTCGAAGCTGACGGCATGGGTCTTACAGCCGTGCAGGCCCATTTTGTGCTCGGCCGGGCCGATGACGACACCCGGTGTACCGGCCGGGATCACGATATGGCTGAGGTCATGAGAGTCGCCGCGGTTACCGGTGCGGACGAGGACGACCATAACGCCGGCTACCGAGGCGTTGGTCATCCACATTTTGCTGCCGTTGATGACCCATTCATTGCCGTCGCGTCGGGCTGTTGTGCGCACCCCGCCTTTCAGATCGGAGCCGGCGCCGGGCTCGGTCAGGCCCAATGCGCCCAAAATCTCCCCGCGGGCCAGGGGTTTCAGATAGCGTTCCTTCAGAGCGTCACAGGCAAATTGGGCCAGGGTAGCGCTGGCCAATCCCAGGTGGGCAGCCACCGTTAGAGCTGTTGAGCCGCAACCTCGCCCCAACTCCTCGATAAGGATGGCGGCCGAGACATGGTCGGCGCCGGCACCATCCCAGCGCTCGGGAATGTTGAGACCCAGAAAGCCCAGCGCCGCCATTTTGCGGATCGACTGCCAGGGGAATTCATGGCTGCGGTCGATATGCGCTGCCAGCGGTTTGACCTCTTTCTCGACGAAGTCGCGAATACTCTGTTGAATCAGTTGTTGTTCCGTGCTTAGGCGGAAATCCATCCTTTTACTCCGACAAACCCAGAAGCGCCTTGAGCCGGGCTACCTCGGCTTCGGCAGCCTCGGCGCGTGCGGCTTCGGCTTCGGCCCGACGGATGGCCTCCTGGAGGGTGGGGATGACCTGACCCGTGGCCGGGTCGAGGACCCGCAGCAGGAAGCCCTCCACGCGGAAGCGCAGGCCCAGCTCGGCGCTGGCCAGGGTGCCGTCGGCTTCGGGCAGCATGGGGAGGTACACGCCCTCGTCCAGGCGATAGCCGATCAATTGCTCTTCCAGGAGATCGGCATCGGGGTCGAAGAGGAAGTACTCGTGCACACCCAGGCGGGCATAGAGGGCGGTTTTGGTGATGGTGTCCTCGCGCCAGGTGGTGCGGGAGATGACCTCGAAGACGGTGCAAGGGGGAACGCCTTCTTCCCAGAGTTTGAAGATGCGGCGTTCGCGGTTGGGGACGCCCTTGATGACCATGACATCGGGGGCGGTGCGGGCTTTGGGGTTGCCCTCCTGGTAGTAGAGGAACATGTCGGCGGCGACGTAGACGTCGGGGTGGGTGCTGAAGAAGACCTTGAGGGCGCCGAAGAGGCCGAGGGTGGCGAGGACATGGATGCCGGTTTCGCCCAAGGGTTCACCGTCCGTTTCGGGGTAGTCAACGGGAGGGGGTGGGGAGACGAGGGAAGGAGCGGGTGGGGAGAGCCGGATGGTTGCCATAAACTCTCCTCTCACGGTAGGTTCAGGAGGGCTTTGAGTCGGGCCACCTCGGCTTCGGCCGCTGCGGCGCGTGCGGCTTCGGCCTCAGCGCGTGCGGCTTCGGCCTCAGCGCGTGCGGCTTCGGCTTCGGCGCGTGCCGCTTCTTGGGCCGCGCGTGCGGCTTCTTGGGCCGCGCGTGCGGCTTCGGCTTCGGCCCGACGGATGGCCTCCTGGAGGGTGGGGATGACCTGACCCGTGGCCGGGTCGAGGACCCGCAGCAGGAAGCCCTCCACGCGGAAGCGCAGGCCCAGCTCGGCGCTGGCCAGGGTGCCGTCGGCTTCGGGCAGCATGGGGAGATACACGCCCTCGTCCAGGCGATAGCCGATCAATTGCTCTTCGAGGACATCGGCATCGGGGTCGAAGAGGAAGTACTCGCGCACGCCCAGGCGGGCATAGAGGGCGGTTTTGGTGATGGTGTCCTCGCGCCAGGTGGTGCGGGAGATGACCTCGAAGACGGTGCAAGGGGGAACGCCTTCTTCCCAGAGTT
>JBBINH010000050.1:0-21628 GCA_037443945.1 Caldilineales bacterium | reverse complement strand
GGTTGGCATCAGCATTGTTCATCAGGAAATTCCGATTTGCCCGCACCTGACCGCTGCCGAAAACATCTTTCTCGGTCGCCCCACCCCTCGGCGAGGCGTGTGGGTCGATTGGAAAGAGGTCAACCGCCGCACCCAGATGTTGTTCGCGCAACTCGGGGTGAGTATCAAACCGACTGCTCTGGTAGGTCAGCTCACCATCGCCCAGCAGCAGATCGTGGTTATCGCCCAGGCGCTTTCTCTCGAGGCCGAACTCCTGATCATGGATGAGCCGACCTCGGCCCTCAACAAAGAGGAGACAGAACATCTCTTCGGCATCTTGCGCCAACTCAGAGCGCGCGGCATCTCCATCATGTATGTTTCACATCGTCTGGAGGAAGTTTTTGCGATTTCCGATCGTATCTCGGTCCTGCGCGATGGCTGCTATATCGGTACCTTGAGCAAGGCCGAAGCCACCCCGGAGCAGGTGGTGCGGATGATGGTCGGCCGAGAGGTGGGTCATCTCTTTCCCAAGCGCTTTCACCTGCGCACGACACAGCCCCTGCTACAGGTCCGTCATCTGTCGGTTCCCGGCCTGTTTGAGGATGTGTCGTTTGATCTGTACGGTGGCGAGGTGCTGGGACTGGTCGGCCTGCAGGGTTCCGGCACAAGCGAGGTGTTGCGCGCGCTTTTCGGCCAATATCCCGATCGGCACGGAGAGGTGCGCGTCCGGGGTGAGACGGTGCGCCTGCGTCATGCAGGCGACGCCATCCGTCGGGGCATGGCCTACGTACCGGCCGATCGTCAGGCCGAGGGACTCTTCGCCGCCATGTCGGTACGCGACAACGGCGGTCTTTTGCTCATCCGAAGGTTGGCCGGCCGGTTAGGTTGGGTTTCGCTGCGCCGTCTGGAGGACAAGATGGCCGCTATCGTGCGCCGTTTCCGCATCCGCACGGCCTCGTTACAGGTGCCCATACACAGTCTTTCGGGCGGCAATCAGCAAAAGGTGGTCATCGCCCGTTCTCTCTCCACGACACCCCTTATCGTGCTGCTCGACGATCCCACGCGCGGCATCGATGTCGGGGCCAAGGCCGAGGTCCATCGGATTCTCAACGAGCTGACGGCTCAGGGCTGTGGTGTTATTCTCGTCTCCTCCGAGTTACCGGAGG
Source organism: Caldilineales bacterium (assembly GCA_037443945.1). Classification (GTDB taxonomy): domain Bacteria; phylum Chloroflexota; class Anaerolineae; order J102; family J102; genus SSF26. Next base: position 20,483 of record JBBINH010000050.1, on the reverse strand, counting down.
TATTGGCCATGAGCGACCGTGTGCTTGTGCTATATCGCGGGCGGATGCGAGGGGAATTGTCACACGACCGCCTCGATCACGAACGGGTTATGGCCTTGGCAACCGGGGCTACTACGACAACCCAGGCGGCGCCCACGACCCTGGAGCTCTAACCGCTTCCGGAGCTTGCCTGAATCATGGCGATTGCGGCCGGTCCGCCTCTCCATAGCCTGCAAGCGGCGGGAGCCGATGGCAGGTGCCTCTCGCTCTGCCGGACGAGTAATCAACACCACCGACTTGATCCTTTGTGTTTTTTGTCTAATAATATTCTCGCTATCCTTGCTGCACACGGCGATCAGTTCATCGGCACCCCAATTGCATCGGTATTTTTCTGAGGATAAGAGGACGAAGATGCTTTTTCGCTGACTTGAAGCCTCCGTTCTTCTTGATCGTTTGCTCCTTTCCAATTACCGTTTTGTTGGTTTTCATCCCTTCATTTACTCAACGATTAGTCCCGTGACTCATCCAGCTCTTGAAGGTATCGACCCCGAAACAGTCATCGATAAATCCAGTCCCATCCCTCTCCATCATCAGTTGGAGCGATTTCTGCGCAGCGCCATCGAAAACGGCCTTTTTGCGCCGTATCAGACCCTGCCCACCGAACAAGAGCTGCAGGAGTTCTTCCGTCTCAGCCGTACCCCTATCCGCCAGGCTCTGGCCAAGCTGACGGCCGACGGCCTCATCGACCGTCGGCGTTCGCAGGGGACCATCGTCCTGCCCAAGCCTTTCGAGGAAAGCCTGCGCTCGCTAACCACCTTTACGCAAGAGGTGCGCAAGAAGGGTTGGATACCCGGTTGTCGTTTGCTCGAGTTCGAGGTGATACCGGCCGACCCGGAGGACCGGAAGCATCTGCAGTTGCAGCCCGATGAGCGCGTTTACCACGTGCGGCGTCTGCGCTTTGTGAACAACGAACCGGTCGGCATCTGGACTTCACACATTCCGCTGCGCCTGGTGCCCCATCTGAGCGCCGGTGATTTCGGCCAGGCGGTCACGGGGATCGAAACCGGTCCCCAGCAATCGATGTACTACGTGCTGGAACAGGTGCACGGCATTACCCTGGTACGCGCCAGCGAGACCTTCCGCGCCGTCTCGCTCGATCCCGACTTTGCCCGTTTGCTCAACATGCCGGCTTATAGTGCCGTGCTCCTGCGCAGTCGCGTCACCTTTGATCGCCTGGGGCGGGCCGTGGCCTTCGAGCAGGGGCTGTATCGCGGCGTCTATCGGCTGGAATGGCACGGCCGCGAGGTCAGCTCCATCGACACCACCGGCCTGGAAGAGAGCGGGGACGGAACCGATCAGAGGCCGGCTCCGGTGTTGCCGCTGTAGGCAGAGTCCTCACCACTTTTGGGGAAGCCATGGACCGTATGCTTGCCGATCGGCTTGCTGACTCTGTTCCCTCCCATCCTACCTGCCGGTGATCATCGTACCCGTCGGGGTGGCTCTGTCGTCCATGACACGCGAAGATGCCAATTTCTCCAAACAGTCCCCTCAAGGGGATTAGCCATTGCAACCAGGAACGCCTCGATTGTCCTGATACCAATGCCAAACGACCCTACCCCCAGAACGTCAGGACAGGTAGAAAGGCGAAGAAGACCAGCGCCCGGCCAAGTTCCATTACACCTGACACCAGTCCATTGAGCGCAGCGGTGCCGATATGGTAGCCATAGGTGGTTGTGCTGCCCCGGTTCCACATCGGCGCTCACCGCCGTTTGCCACCGCTCGGCCTCCAGCGCGTTCCAGGCGGCGGTTCACCTCAGGTGGTGCAGCACAATGCCCAACCGGTCATCGTCGCATTTGGTCTTCGGATGCATTGTGTCGGCAACTGCGCCAACGTCTGGTGCTGCTGCCAGGCCCACTCCTCCAGACCGGACTTGCGCTTGTCGCCCTCCGAGAGGATAGAGGCTGGCCAGACGACCGCCAACCGACCGTTAATCAGGCCCTGTGTGGTTGTCATGGTTGCCCAGGTGTTGGTCCAGCATCTCCGCCAGCTTGTATGCATTGCAGTGGAAATGCGGGATTGGCGGGATTGCATAGGCCCTGCTGTGCCGGACCGATCTACGGCGACTCGATCGCAAACTCACCCCCACGGATCAAGACATTGCCATCTGTGTCTTGCAGGTGTATGAACTGACCGTCTTCTGTCCGACGATAGACCAGAAAAGCCCAGGAATAACGACCGACGGGCACATGAGGATGGAGAGCCAGTTCGTGATAATCGGCCACGACCTCGCCCTGGACCCAGCGAGATGTAGGATACATTCCGAGCACAGGAGCGCTCAAGTCTTGTGCCCAGAGCTGCTCTCCTCGTTCGTTCAGAATCCGCAACGAAATGGCGTAATCGTCGAGATGGCCGGTCAGCGCACGCCAGATCAGGGTCAGGGGCACGTAGGTTCCGGCGGGAAACATCGCCCCCGCCACCTTGTAGCCCACCAGTTCTAGCCGGGGTTCGCCTTCTGAGGTGAAAAGTTTGTGCCCGGTCGGTATAGTTCCGACCGGCACGGTAAAGTTCGGTCTGGCTTGCAAGCACACCAAGGGACCAACGTTGGTGGCATGCCACTCGGCGCCTACCGGCAAACTGCGCGCCAGACACAGCGGAGCATGACCCACCGCATAATCAGTCCACCGCTCTATCGGATAGACGATCCGAATATCAGGGCGGCGTTTTTCCACCTGTTGGTAGTACCACAGAACGGTGGCTTGCTCCCAGTCACACACCACGATCGCATTTGGCGGAAGCTCGTTCATCCCGGCCGCAAACCGTTCCCCCTGGGTTCCTGTTTTCAGCGACTGGCGCCAAATGTCCAGAGGTGCACCGTAGAGCGCCTCTTCGCGCCGGAGTGGGTACGTATGGTCGAATTGAACCACCGGTACGAGCAAGACCAGCCCCAGCCCCATGACCCCAACTGCCGGCTTCCATCTCGGCCAGCGCTGAACAAGACCGGCTATCCTCCTCCACCCTGCGGCCAAGCCCGCTCCGTAGGCGTAGCACAACGTGACGAAAGAGGGGAGATAATAGACGAACTGACGCTCATGGCCCCGAAAATTGGCGCCCATCCCGCCCAGCAGGATGTAACTCACCAGGAGAAAAAGCCCTCCTGTGAAATGCGCTTTGAGCAGGGCGAGAAAGCCGTAAGCCGCAACGGTCACCACAAGCGGAGTGTAGTCTTGGACAAGGGTCCGCCAATAAACCACCAGATGCTCCACGAAGCCGGCAGTGGAATCAAAGACGAGAACATCTCCGAGCAGGACATGTCGTTCCAGCAACCAGTTCATCCAATCCCTGGCGCTGCTGGGTTGCCACAAGATGGGCGAGAGACGGCGCGCTTGCACCCACGGCAGAAAGAGCGGGTAGACGATGAGCGGAGGGGCGAATGTCAGCAAAAGGCAGACCAACGTCCGACGCCACTTTTGCCATAACGCCTCTCGCTCACGCCATACCACCATCACGACCAGCGCCGGCGCAAACAGGATGATGCTGCGATGATGCAAGAGACTGAGGCCATATGCCAGAGACAGGGCGTACAACCATCTATCGCCGCTCGGATACCGCGAGCGGGTCCATAGCAGCGCCAGACCCGCTACAACGGAGGCCGTCAAAGCGGTGAAGGCGTACTTGTCGGCGATAACGGCCTGTCCCCAGAAGGTAGCTCCCATTCCCAGGGTAAGGCCGCTTCCCACGGCGATCCCCATGTTTTTATACAGGCGATAAAGCGTCCAGGTCAGGAAACCACAAGCGGCAGCGGCGGAAACCGCCGCCAACAAGTTCATACGGTACGCCACGGTGCCGATCGGCAGGAGATGCGACCAGACGAAACCCAGCATGACATAGAGCGGCTGGCCTGAGGGATGAACCAAGGCGAGCAGCGGTCCGGCATACTGCAATTCGCCGGCATCGCCTCCAAGCACGCCCGGGAGCAATGTCCGCCCATAAATCGCCAGCATCATGGCAAAAACACAAACGCCGCCGATACCACCCGCTGCGCGGCTGCAAGCAGTGGTCTGCCATATCCTGAGCCAGGCTTGCTTCGGCTTCATTGTTGTCATGACGCCCACCTCTGCTTGAACAACACGCCGGTTTACGTTCCTGGGCGAGTTCTCCGCTTTCGCTCCATGGTCGCAGTGCTGGGGACGATCCGCCTCTCAGGCCAGGCCGGACTACCGACCTCCACCCTCACAGAATTCCGCCGGACAACTCGACTTCGGCCCGCCGAATGGGAATACCCTCCGGGCCGGTCGGACCAAACTCAACGCGACGGACGCGACCGTCGAGTCGCAGTCGCTTCGTGCGCAACTGGATGGGGGCGCCGGGCTGCAACGGCACGGCCTCGTGCGGACCTGCGGCCTGTTGACGCAGCTCGTCATCGGCGTAGACATCAGGATGAAGCAAGATGGTCGTGACCGTGTTGATATCGCCTTTATCAAAGAGCCACACCTCCAGGGTATAAACCCAATCGGGATGCTGGGGATGGGTTTGACCCACTCCCATCCCATATTCACCCAGATACACCTGACTGTCGCTGATGGAATAGACTTCGTTGTAAGCAGGGTCGCCATCAAAACGCAGGGTCCGAACTGTGAGGGCTAAGGAAGCCGAGTCAACGGCCGTGATCGCCGGCTCTGTGCTCGCTTCCGGCGGCGATGCAGGCAATGGCGCCTCGCCCTCGTCGGCGCGGATCGCTTCCTCCTCCAGACCTGTCGTCTCGTCCTCCACGGCCGCGGCCGTCGAGGTCACACCAGTGACGTCTTCCCAGGTGAACGCCTCCGCCTCCTCGGCAGCGGTTGTGGAGTCGCCTACACCGGCAGCGGTGACCGGAGCGGAGACAACCTGTTGCGGCCGGATGCCCAGGGCCCGGCTGAGGATCAGCAAAACGGCCATCACCACCAACGCCGCCAGGAGCAAAAGGAACAGCGTGATCGTCGTCCTGACCGGTCCCGAAATCGCCTCGGCTGTGGGCGTTGGTGGGGTGGTGGGCTGACCACGACGGGAGCGCGCCGCATAGGCATCCTCGGCCAAACGACGCAGGCGCAACGCCGCCATCGTATCCTCTTGGGCTTCGGCCTCCAGGCTCAACTGCCCTAACAAGGTCACCATATCGGCCGGCGTCCAGAACTGAAGCCGTCGCACCACCGCATCGAGGTCGCCCGTCAGCGCGTAGCTGTCGGCCACCAGGCGGAGATACTCATCGCGATAGTCGCTGCGGAGATCGGCAGGCAGCGCCTGGGTCCATCGCACCGGAAACACCACCCATCCCAAGACGACCAGGCCGATCAACAGGCCGACGACGAAGACCAGCAGATAGGTCACGGTCGGACCCAACCTACCGATGGATGCGGTCAACGCGCGCAGACGCTGAAAACCCGAAGCAGCCTGCATAAGGGATGGATTCGCAGTCAGGTGTGGTCGCCGTAGGGATGGGCGGCAGCGACGACGTGGCGCAGATGGTTAAGGGTGACCTGGGTGTAGATCGTGGTTGTTTGCACGTTCTCGTGGCCCAACAACTCCTGCACCACCCGCAGATCGGCGCCCCCTTCGAGGAGATGGGTAGCGAAGGAGTGGCGCAACGTATGGGGTGTAACCGAAGATGGCAGCCCTACCTGGCGGGCATAACGGCCGAGGATCGTATTCACGGTGCGGGCCGAGGCGATAGGGTGTCCCTGACGATTCAGGAACAGGGCCGTGGGCGGCCGAGCGTCGGCGGTGGGATTGGCGGCCAGGAGCTGCGGCCGTCCCACCTTGAGATAACGCTGTAACGCCTGGGCCGCCGGACGACCGATCAGGGCGATGCGCTGTTTCTTGCCTTTGCCCCATACGCGCACCTGCCGGGCGGCCGGATCGACATCCTGCACCTGCAAGCCCAGGACTTCGCCCCGACGCAGCCCGCCGCTGTAGAGGAGCTCGAGCAGGGCCCGATCGCGCATGCCCAGGGGAGTATCGGGGTCAGGCGCCTCGAGCAGCTCGAAAACCTGTTCGACGGTGAGATAGTCGGGCAAGCGACGGGGAACGGCCGGAACACGCACGCGGGCGGCGGGATTGTCCTCTACCAGCTTCTGCCGTTGTAAAAACCGATAGCACGAACGCAGTTCATACAGCCGTCGCGCTACCGAGGCCGCCTCATAACCCCGGCGGTGAAGCGCAGCCAGCCAACTGCGGATGAGCGCCACATCGGTTTGGGCCCAATCCTGGACGTTGCGCGCCCGAGCAAAGGCGATGAACTCACCGATTTCGGTGCCGTAGTTGCGCAATGTGTAGGGCGAGGCCCCCCGCTCAAGCTCAAGATAGAGCAAAAAACGCCGCAACTCGGCTTCCATAAGGCACGACCGAAGAGCCAAGACAAGCCGGCAGGGTCCGGCGGCGCCGATCAACGGTTTCAGCTCGGTGCGGCCGTAGCCATGACCTCGTGCAACGGTGCGCTGTAATCGCACTCGGCGCAGCGGGCCATGGCGCGGTTGCCTTTGCCGACCCTGGTGAGGATGCTACCACAGCGAGGACAACGCCGGTCAATGGGTTCATTCCAGGTCACAAAATCGCACGATGGCCAATTCTCACAGCCGTAGAAGATTTTACCCTTACGACTGCGTTTTTGCACAAGCCGGCCACCATCGCGGGGACAAGATACGCCGGTATCGGCTACCAACGGCCGCGTATAGCGACATTGGGGATAGTTCGAGCAGCCGATAAAACGTCCGTAGCGGCCTTCGCGTATCATCAGCGGATGCCCGCATTCGGGACAGACCTCATCCAGCATCTCGACAGGCAGGGTCTGGCGTTCCATGGCGCTGTCGGCTGCCGCCACCAGTTGCGCGAAAGGGCCGTAAAACTCGCGCAGCACCTGGACCCAATCCTCCTCACCGCTGGCAATGCGGTCGAGGATCTCCTCCATGCGGGCCGTAAAGCCGACCTCGAAGAGGTGGTCGAAATGCGCGATTAGCAGATCGTTCACCACAAAACCGAGTTGGGTAGGATGCAGGCGTTTGGCCTGACGTTCGACATAGCCTCGCTCGAGCAACGTCGAGATAATGGTGGCATAGGTCGAAGGACGGCCGATACCGTACTCCTCCAGAGCCTTCACCAACGTGGCCTCGGTATAGCGCGGGGGTGGCTCGGTGAAATGCTGTTGCGGCAACAGTTGCAGCAGATCGAGGCGTTCGCCTACGGTCAGCGGTGGGAACTGAATGCCCAGATCGTCCTCGCTTTTATCGTCCTCGCTGCGGGCCTCCTCATAAACGGCCAAGAAACCGGGGAAGCGAACGGATGAGCCGGTAGCCCGGAACAGATAGGGCCGAGGACCGACCTCCGGTCCGGCCTCGACTTCGACCGTAAGGGTATCGTACACAGCCTGGGCCATCTGGCTGGCGACAAACCGCTGCCAGATCAGCCGGTAGAGGCGGTACTGGTCGTTATCCAGATAAGGTCGGACCTGCTCGGGGGTGCGCCGCACCGCAGTTGGCCGGATGGCCTCATGGGCTTCCTGGGCCGAGCGAGTGCGGGTGCGATACACGGGCGGGTTTTCGGGCAGGAAGTCGGCGCCGAACGTCGCCTGAATGTAGGCGCGGGCTTCGGCCTGAGCCTCGGCGGCCACATGGGTGCTGTCGGTGCGCATATAGGTGATCAGACCCGCAGCGCCTTCGGGACCGAGGGCAATGCCTTCGTAGAGTTCTTGGGCCAGGCGCATGGTGCGGTTGGCCGTGAACCCCAAGACCCGGGCGGCCTCCTGCTGCATCGTGCTGGTCGTGAAGGGCGCTGCCGGCCGCCGGCGGCGTTCCCCACGCTGGACCTTGCTGACCTCCCAGACGGCCTGTTCGAGCGCGGCCACCAGGCGCTGGGCCTCCTCGCCGGTGGCGATGCGAAAATCCTCGCCGTTGATTTTGACCAGACGGGCCCGAAAGCGGCGCTGTTCCGGTTCTTGTTTGGCCAGTTCGGCCGTCAGGGACCAGTATTCCTCCGGCACAAAGGCCTGGATCGCGCGCTCCCGTTCGACGATCAGGCGCAGGGCTACGGTCTGCACACGGCCGGCCGAAAGTCCCCGGCGCACCTTGCGCCAGAGCAGGGGGCTGATCTGATAGCCGACCAGACGATCGAGAATGCGACGGGTTTGCTGAGCATTGACCAGGTTTTGGTCAATGGTGCGGGCATGGGCAAAGGCTTCGGCCACGGCCTGGCGGGTGATCTCGTGGAAAACGACGCGACGCGTCCGTTCCGGTTCCAATCCGGTGGTTTCGGCCACATGCCAGGCAATGGCCTCACCCTCCCGGTCGGGATCGGTGGCCAGATAGACCTCCTCGGCGCGGGCGACGGCTTCGGTCAGCTCGGCGACCACCTTCCTTTTCTCTTTGGGGATGGTGTACAGAGGACGAAAATCGTGTTCGATGTCGACCGAAAGCTTCGATTTGTAGAGATCGCGCACGTGGCCGACGGAGGCGCGCACGGTGTAGTCGCGGCCCAGGAAATGGCCCACGGTGCGGGCCTTGGCCGGTGACTCGACAATGACCAACTTGCCCCGCCGGGGGCCGTTGTAACGCGCCCGCGGCGCTTTGCCATCGTCCTCGCCGGCCGCGGTCCGGCGGTGGGACCGGGCGGCGGAGCTCGTCGTCCCGGCCTTGGTCCCCGGGCGACGGACCGAGGGGTTGGCAGAGGCCGTCGGTGCCGCAGCCGCAGTCTCGGCATGGGAAGCGGGTCGGGGCAGCCCGGCATGGGCAGGGGTCAGGCCCATCCGAAACAGGGTGGCGCCACAGACAGGACAGGTCCCGCGCGTGGCCGGAGCGCCTTTGGCCGTAAACACCGGCGTAGCCGCGCTCATCTCGCGTTTGGTCTTACAGCTCAGGCAATAGGCTTCCATCCGTTCTCCTTGGGCTTTGCGGTTACGGTCCTCTATTCGATACGATACATAGGACCGGTCTCGCGAGCAAGAACGTACTGCATCCCCCCGACCTGACGCACCAGTCCCTTGAGCTCCATCAACGCCAGGGTGCTGGTCACTTCGCCGATAGGCAGGCCGGCGGCGCGGCTCAACTCGTCCACATGATGGGGTTCGTCGGAGAGAAGGGCAAACAGTTGCATTTCCACCGGCTCGGTCGGCAGAAGCTGGCGAACCCGGCCCTGTTGGGCGGCACGGGTCAGGTTGAGCGCTTCGAGGACATCGTTGGCCGTCAGGACGGCTGTAGCGCCTTCCTGGATGAGCCGGTTGGGGCCGTTGCTGTTGGGGGAGAAAATGCTGCCGGGCACGGCGAAGACCTCGCGGCCTTGTTCGAGGGCCTGTCGTGCCGTGATGATGGCACCGGATGACCAGTCGCCCTCCACGACGAGGACGCCCAGGCTCAGTCCGCTGATGATGCGGTTGCGGGCGGGGAAGTTACGCGCTTCCGGCGCTGCGCCCAGGGGCTGCTCGCTGATGAGGGCGCCCTGTTGGGCGATCGCAGCGGCCAACTGCCGATGTTCAGGCGGATAGATCTGGTCCAGCCCGTTGCCGAGCACGGCCAGGGTACGACCGCCGACTGCCAGGGTCGCTTCGTGGGCAATACCGTCGATCCCTCGCGCCAGACCGCTGACGATGGTCACCCCCGCCGCGGCCAGATCGGTGGCCAGCCGGCGGGCGCATTCCTTGCCATAGGTGGTAGCCCGTCGGGTGCCGACGATGGCCACGGCCCATTCGTCCTGAGGGACCAAGGTGCCGCGCACGAAAAGCACAGGAGGGGGCGTGTCGATACGCCGCAGATTGGCCGGATAGGCGGCATCATCCCAGGTGAGGACGGTAAGTCCGGCCCGGCGCACGCGTTCCAGCTCGGCCTCCAGGTCGAGGGTGCGGCGTAGCTGCAACAGATTGTCAAGGGCGCGACGATCGAGGCCGGCTGCCGCCAGAGCCTGCGGCGATGCGTGCCAGGCGGCTTCGACATGACCGAACGTATCGATCAGGCTGCGCAGCCGTCTGGCGCCGATGCCGGGAACCTTGTTGAAACCAAGCCAATACTGCAACATGCTCGTATGCCGACGGAGAAGCGAGAACCGGTCACCTTGACGGACGACGCAGGGGGCGGCTGCCAGCATACCGACTCCCCCCGGCTTTGTCAACTGGGGCGACTCGGTTCCGGCGTGTGTTGGCGCAAGAGCGGCAGGCAGGCATAACGTTCAAACGTGCGAACGTGCGAACGTTCAAACGTTCTAACGTTCTCACCAACAAAAGATAGAACCGAGTCGGCGATTACCGATGCCCGCCTGTCGGTCACTATAATCCTCGCATGACCGACCATCGTCCCACCCCCGAAGCCCTGGTCGCCGCTGCCGACCGCCTTGTCCCCGACATCCTGGCCCCCGATCTGCCCTTGTGGTTTTGCGGCATCAACCCCGGGCTCTATTCGGCCTGGGCGGGCCATCACTTCGCCCGGCCCGGCAATCGGTTCTGGCAGGTTATCCACGCCGCCGGTTTCACCCCGGAACGCCTGCACCCAAGCGAGGATGCCCGCCTCCTGAGCTGGGGTTATGGTCTGACCAACCTGGTGGCGAGACCGACGGCCGCGGCCGCCGCGTTGAGCGCCGCCGAACTGCAGGCAGGCCGGACCGTTTTGGCCGCCAAAATCGCCGCCTACCGCCCTCGCGTCGTGGCCATCCTCGGTATCGGCGCCTATCGGTTGGCCTTTGCGCGTCCCCGCGCCGGCATCGGTCTGCAACCCGAATGCCTCGGTACGGCCAGGCTATGGGTTTTGCCCAACCCCAGCGGGCTCAATGCCCATTACAGTCTCTCTGCGCTTATCGCGCTATACCGTCAGCTCTATCTCGCCCTGCCAACGCTGCTATGAATCGCGATCACACCATCGAGACCATCCTCGCCGAAACCCGCACCATCGCCGTCGTCGGTTTCTCCTCGCGGCCCGAACGCGCCGGCTACTACGTTCCGGCGTATCTGCGCGAACAAGGGTATCGCATCATCCCGGTCAATCCGCATGTGCAAAGCGGTTTGGGCGAAAAGGCCTATCCCGATCTGTTGGCCGTGCCCGAAGCGGTCGATCTCGTGCTCGTTTTCCGTCGTCCCGAGGAGGTTCCCCCGGTCGTCGAACAGGCTATCGCCATCGGCGCCAAGGCCATCTGGATGCAGCTCGGCATCGTTCACGAGGCGGCTGCCGCACGTGCGCGTGCGGCGGGGCTTCGGGTCGTCATGGATGCCTGCATGTTGGTCGAACATCGGCGCCGGCAAAGCAGGCGGACTCACTGAGGGCCTGTCCCGATGTCGCCGCTGATCGGCGGACGATTGTCGGGGCTGTGCCAAACCGGGCAACGCTAAAAAACAACCGGCGCCGGATCCCAGGGCGAGACCGGCGCCGGGCTGGGGATGCTCGCCTGGCTCATTCCTCCTCTTCTTTCTCGCGCGCGGCCATCTCGCGGTCAAGCATGAGCAGACCGGGGCCGAAGTCACCGTTCAGGCGTAGTTTGGCCACGATCTCGGTAGCGTTTTTCTCCTCTTCGACCTGCTCCTCGATATACCAGTGGAGCATGACCTGGGTGGGATAATCGCCCTCGTCCAGCGCCAACCTGTAGAGGTCGTGGATGAGGCCGGTGACCTTTTGCTCGTGGGCCAGGACGTGTTCGAAGACCTGGAGGGGCGAACCGAACGCAGCCGGCGGCGCGGCAAGGGGGTGCAGAACGATGTGGCCCCCGCGCTCGACCATGTAATCGAAAAGCTTGAGGGCATGGAAGGTTTCTTCCTCGTATTGCACCCGCATCCAATGGGCAAAACCGGCCAGATTTTGCTCCTCGAAATGAGCGGCTATGGCCAGATAGAGATAAGCCGACTGGAATTCGGCGTTGATCTGGGCGTTGATGGCCTCTTGTAAACGGTTACTGAACATGGGATTGGCCTCCTGAACGAGATGCAGATGGGTTGTTCACCCGATCCGGTGCGAATGCCTAAGCTCATTGTATCGTTCCTAAGGTCCGGCGAGCAAGGCCAAACCCGGCTCAGGAGGGCGTGCGCGGCAGCGCCGCAGACATGCTCCTCATCATGCAGACGGACCCGGAGCCGCCCCCCGGCTGCTTCCCATCGGCCCTTTGGCCGCGCCTCCGGTCTATGGTACAATCGCCGGGTGTGGCTGCCCAAGCTGGGGCAGCCGCAGCGGCTACACACGATCCCCTGGTTATGAGGAACCCGGCTTGCATTTCGTCAGCATCGGTCATCTGACCCGCGATGTCGTCGCCGACGGTTACACTTTGGGAGGTACGGCCGCTTACGCTGCCATAACGGCCCGACGACTCGGCGCCACCGTGACCGTCGTTACGCGTGCCCATCCGGCCGACACCCGGCATTCCTCCCTGGAGGGCATCACCGTGGTCAATTTGCCCGGCAGCCTGACCACGACCTTCCACAACATCTACGAAGACGGTCGGCGACGACAACAGGTGCAAGCCGTGGCCGCCCCCATTTTTGCCCATGAGGTCCCGCCTGTGTTACAAGAGGCCGATGCCGTGTTGCTAGCTCCTGTAGCCCAGGAGGTGGACCCGGCCATTGCCCCCCGCTTGCACGGGCTGGTAGGTGTGGTGCCCCAGGGCTGGTTGCGCGAGTGGGACGAGTATGGACGGGTATACGGCATTCCCTGGTACAGCGCCGGTCGCGTGCTGCCTTATACGGATGTGCTCGTCGTCTCCGCCCAAGACCTGACCGCCGATCCCGATTTTGCCCGGCATGTGCGCACAAGCGCACCCATCGTCGTGATCACCTTGGCCGCCCAGGGCTGCGCCCTTTACGTCGAGGGCCGGGAACAGCTTGTCCCGCCTCGACCGGCCCGCGAAGTGGACCCCACCGGCGCCGGCGATGTGTTTGCCGCCGCCTTTCTCGCGCGTCTGCACGAAACCCGGGATCCGGTCCAGGCCGCCTATTTTGCCAACATCACGGCCAGTTTCGCCGTCGAAGGCCAGGGCGTGAGTGGGATCCCCACCCGAGCCCAGGTCGAAGCCTATCTGCGATCGCATCCCTGGTCTCCTCGCCTATGACCTACGTCTATGCCATTGCCAACCAAAAGGGCGGCGTCGGCAAAACCACCACTGCCATCAACCTGGGCGCTTATCTGGCCCTGGCCGGTCGTCGCGTGCTTATCGTGGACATGGATCCGCAGGCCAACGCCACCAGTTCCCTGGGCCTGGTGCCGGATCAGTTGCCTCGTTCCATCTACGATGTCCTGACGGGCGAGGTCATGCTGGCCGATGTCATCACCCTAACCAATCGGATGCGTCTGGACCTGGCGCCGTCTGCCCATGCTCTGGCGGCGCTGGAGACCGAAGTGGTGGAGGCCATTTCCGACCGATACCGGCGGAGCTACCTGCTGCGCGATGCGCTGGCGCTGACTCTGCATCGCTACGATTACGTGCTCATCGATAACCCGCCCAGCCTGGGTTTGCTGACGGTCAATGCCCTGGCTGCCGCTACCGATGGCGTTATCGTCCCGGTGCAGTGCGAGTATTTGGCCATGGAGGGTCTCGGTCAACTCATGAGCACCATCGAGCGGGTGCGCCAAAGCCTGAATCCCCGGCTTGCGATCGCCGGCCTTGTCCTGACCATGTTCGATGCCCGGGTGCGCCTTAGCCTGCAGGTGGCGGAGGAGGTTCGTCGCTATTTTGGCGATCGTGTGTTCAAGACCGTCATCCCCCGCAACATCCGCCTGAGCGAAGCGCCCAGCTATGGCGAGCCCATCGCCACCTATGCGCCCAACTCGCCGGGCGCTCAGGCCTATCAAGAACTGGCCGCTGAACTGATGAGCCGACAGCGCGCGCCACAGCCGGCAGGAGTGTGGAGATGAGCCGTCGGGGTTTGGGTCGTGGTCTTAGCAGCCTCATCCCGCCCACGCCGCCTCCGGCTGCGGAGGAAGCCGCCGCGCCAGAGCGGCAGGCTTGGCGCGGAGTCACCGTCCTGGCTATTGACGACCTGGGCCCCAATCCCCGCCAACCGCGGCAAGCCATTCCCCCGGAGACGTTGGCCGATCTGGCGGCTTCGATCAAGGCCCATGGCCTGATTCAGCCCCTCATCGTCACGGCGGCACGTGCCACCGACCCCACGCCGTATATCATCATTGCCGGGGAACGACGCTGGCGGGCCGCACGGCTGGCGGGTTTGACCGAAGTGCCCGTGGTCATCAAGGAAGCCAGCCCGCAGGACCTGCTCGAATTGGCCCTGGTCGAGAACATCCAGCGGGCCGATCTGAATCCGTTGGAAGAGGCAGCAGCCTACGAGACGTTGATGACCGAATTCGGTCTGACCCAGGAGCAGGTGGCCGAACGGGTGAGCAAGAGCCGCACGGCCGTGGCCAACATCGTGCGCCTGCTCAAGTTGCCGCAAGCGATCAAGGACTTGCTGAGTGCAGGCCAGATCCACGAAGGTCACGCCCGCGCCTTGCTGGGCCTCCCTGACGAGCAGAGTATGATCGAAGTTGCCCGCCTGGTCGTTGCTCGTGGCCTGTCCGTGCGTCAGACCGAGGAGCTTGTGCGGCGGCTCAATACCCCCAAGTCGAAAACGGCGTCCGCCGACGAGGAGACGATGACGGATCCGACGACACAGGCCATCGAAGCACGCCTGCGGCAACGGCTGGGGACCAAGGTCGATCTCTTCCGTACGCGCCAGGGCGGTCGCATCGTCATCCATTTTTATTCCGAGGAAGAGCTGGCCGCCCTCTATGATCGCCTGGTCGGTGAACCCCTTTGAGGGTGGGAGCCGGTGGTCTTCGGGCGGGTTCGTCTTGGCCAGCTTCCCTGTCATGACAGACCGCCGCCGGTGGCAGAGGGCCACAGCCCGAGGGGCCTCGCCCACGATGCGAATCCCCGCCGTGATCGGAAGATGGCGTCAGCGCGCCGCGCATCTCCTCGCCATGACAGAGCGATAATCGTTTTGTCGGCCCCGTTGCTGGGCCTTCTGTGTCCATTTTGAGCCCTTGCGACTGCTTGCCATCGCTCCCACCGCCTTTTTTGCCGATTACGGCTGTCATGTCCGCATTTGGGGGCAACTCCAGGCCCTGCAACGCCGGGGCTACACGGTGCGACTGTTGACCTATCCGGTCGGCCGTAATGTGCCCGGTCTGCATACGATCCGGCCTCCGTTGCCCTTCATCCGTCATCTGCCCGTGGGTTCGTCGCGGCGAAAGCTCGTACTCGATGCGCTTTTGTTGCCGATGGCTTTGGCCGTGGCCCTGCGCTTTCGTCCTCAGCTCATACACGGCTATCTGCACGAGGGCGCCTTGATCGGGTGGTGGGTTGCGCGGCTGTTGGGCCTCCCCCTCAGCTTCGATTACCAGGGTTCACTGACCGGCGAGATGCTCGATCATCGCTTTCTATCCCCCCATTCACCGCTGTTGCCTTTCTGGCAACGCTTGGAAGCCTGGATCGACCGTCGACCCCAGGCCGTATTCCCCTCCTCCGGCCACGCCGCCACGATGCTGGCCCGCGGCGGTCTGCCTTCGGAACGGCTGCATCCCTTGCCCGATTCGGTGGAGCCCACCCTATTTGCCCCGCAACCGGCCGATCCCGATCTGCGCCGATGCCTGGGACTGGCCCCCGACCGGCCGCTGGTGGTCTATCTGGGCCTGTTGGCCCCGTATCAGGGCATCGATTTGCTTTTGCGCAGCATTGCCACACCGCCTTTGGCCGCCCATCCGGCCCAATTTCTGATTATGGGCTTTCCGGCCGAAGCGGCCTATCGTCACCAGGCGGAACGGTTGGGGATCGGCGACCGCGTGGTCTTCACGGGCCCGATTCCCTACTTTCAGGCGCCTCGCTACTTGGCCCTGGGCGACCTGGCCGTAGCGCCTAAACGATCGCAGAGCGAGGGTAGCGGCAAATTGCTGCCCTATATGAGCATGGGCCTGCCCATCGTGGCCACCGATACGCCTGTCCATCGTGAATACCTGGGCGATGACGGCATTTTGGTGCCGCCAGAACCCCAGGCTCTGGCCACGGCCATCGTGCACGCTCTCGATCGGCGTGCCGAGCTGGCCATCATGGGCGCCCGGTTGCGGGCGCGCGTGCAGGCCCACTATACCTGGGACCATGCCGCCGCGATCCTGGATGCCGTCTTTCGCCGTCTCGTGGTCTGACTTCCCCTATGCTTCCTGCCGTGCCGCGAATTCGGGTCCTGTTGCTCGGATTCTACCTGTGCCTGGGTGTGGTCTACAGCCTGGCTACGCCGATCTTTGAAGCCTCGGATGAGATCTGGCATTACGCCGTTGTGCGCGAACTAACGGACAACCGTCGTTTGCCCGTGCAGGAGGTAGGGGTCGAGACCCCCTGGGCGCAAGAGGGCAGTCAACCGCCCTTGTACTATGTCCTGGCGGCCCTGCTGACGGGCTGGATCGACACCTCGGACTATCCCCACCACAGGGTGCACAATCCCTTTGCCCAGATCGGCATACCCGGAGCCACCGCTAATCGCAATCTGGTGGCCCACCCGCCCGGTCAAAGCCCCCGCCAGGGCGGTACTGTGCTGGCCGTCTATCTCATCCGCTGGTTGTCGCTGGGGATGGGAGCGGTTACGGTGCTGGGCGCCTATCGGCTGGCGCTGAGCCTGGCACCCTCACGGCCGCCGTTGGCTCTGCTGACGGCGGCGCTGGTGGCCTTCAATCCGATGCTGCTCTTCATCAACGCGGCCGTCAACAACGACAATCTGGTCATGATGCTGACGACATGGGTTCTGGTCATGCTGGTGACCGAGCTCAAGACGGAGGAGGCCAGACTGCGGTTGCTGCCGACCGTGGCCCTGGGCCTGCTTATCGGTCTGGCCGCTCTGACCAAAGTCTCCGGTTTGGTGCTGCTGCCGACGGCAGCCCTGGCCTTGATCCTGAGCCCTTCCGGGCGGAGCCGACCCCGGATCGGGCTCCAACGCCTGGCCTTGCTGATCGCCGTCGTGGGTCTGGTGGCAGGGTGGTGGTATGGGCGCAATTGGCGTCTGTACGGCGAGTGGTTGGGGCTGGAGCGGATGGCCCTCATTGCCGGGCCGCGGCCGGCCGGTTTCGGCCTGCGCGAGCTGGTGGCGGAATGGCAGGGGTTTTGGTATTCGTTTTGGGGGGTGTTCGGGGCTTTCAACCTGTTGGCGCCGGCGTGGTTCTATCGGCTGTGGGGCGGGTTGAGCCTGGTGGCCGGTTTGGGGGTGGCGTTGGCTGCCGTCCGCTGGCACCGGCAGCGGCGACCCTGGTCCGAGGCGGTACCGCCTCTTGTGCTCGTGGCTTTTCTCGGTTTCACCTCGGTCGGCTTGGTACGTTGGACGTTGCTGACCAAGGCCTCGCAGGGCCGGTTGCTCTTCGGCGGGATTGCGGCCCTGGGGTTCTATGCTGCGCTTGGCCTGTTGAGTTGGTGCGCACGCGCACGCCAGGGTCCGGTGGCGATGGGGATCGGCGCCGGCCTGGCGCTGCTAGCGACCATCATCCCGTTTGCGGTCCTGCAACCGGCCTATCGGCCGCCGGCGCCGTTGAGTACTCTGCCGGCCGAGGCCATCCCTCTTGCCGTTCGTTTCGGCGACGAGGAGGAGATCGAGCTGGTGGGCTACCGGCTAGAACGGCCCCGAATTCAGGCCGGCGATCCGCTCCCGGTCACGTTCTATTGGCGGAGCACCAAGCCGATCACGGCCTTTTACCAACTGGCCCTGAACGCCTACGGCTATGAGGAAGAACCCATCGCCAAACTGGATACCTGGCCCGGCGGCGGGCTCCGGCCGACGGCCTATTGGCAGCCCGGCGTGCTCTACCCCGACCGCTATGAAATGGCCACGGACCCGGCGGCCGCAACACCTGCGCTGCTCAAACTGCAGATTGCTTTTCACACCGACCTGCTGCGACCGACCGCCGATCGGGTGTTACCGATAACGGTGGCCGGTGAACCGGTACAGGCGCTGTTGCTGGAGGCAGGCGACCTGGTCGGTCCGCTGCCACCGACACCGCCGTCAACGGTGCCGCTGGCGCAACTGGAGCATGGTCTTCAGCTTCTGGCCCATCGGCTCAGCCCCACGCCCCAGGGTTTGACCCTCGAACTCGATTGGACGACGACCGCGCCCGTGCCGGTTGCCTATCAGGTCTTTGCCCATCTCCTCGATGCCCAAGGTCACATGATAGCCCAGGCCGATGCGCCCCCACGACGGGGCTACTGGCCTACCGATCACTGGCGACCGGGCGAGGTGGTGCACTCGGAGCATGTCTTCGTGCTGCCTGACGATCTGCCGGCTGCTACCTACACCCTCCAGGTCGGTATGTACGAGTTGACCACCCTGGCGCGCGCCGCCGCCTATGATGCCGGCGGTCGGCGCTGGCCGGGAGATGCCGTTGTCCTGACGACCTTTGCCTGGAACGGCCGCTAACTCCTTCGGAGCCCGGGAGGCAAGCGAGCGGGCAAGGAACGGACCTGCACAAGGAGGGCGCCGACGTGGAACATGCGCCCGTTCACACGTTGGCCCGCTTATCGGTGTTCCAGAAACGGCCGAAGCGATGCTCGCCGGCACCGGGCACGGTGAGATCCGCAGCCGGCCATTCGACCCGACGACCACCGGGCAGTTCAACGGTGACCCGTTCGAGGAAGACGTTCAGGTTGCGCACGTATCCCACGCCTTCGGGTGTTTCCACCAATTGGCCCAGTTTCGGCAGATAGCGCCGGCTTTCGGTGTACATGGCATCCTCATAGGCCAGGCTGCACAACAGGCGACCGCACACGCCGGAAATATCGGCAGGATTGAGGGGCAGATTCTGGTTCTTGGCCATTTTGATGGAAACAGGGTGGAATTCGCGCAAAAACGAGCTACAACAGAGGTCACGGCCACATTTGCCGAATCCACCGATGATTTTGGCCTGGTCACGCACGCCGATATGGCGCATTTCGATGCGGGCGTTGAAATGCTGGACCAGCTCCTTGAGCAACTGACGGAAGTCTACCCGCTGCTCACTGACATATTCGACGACGAGGCGACGGCCGTTGTAGCTGTAGGAGCAACGGACCACTTTCATTTTGAGGCCGAGTTCGCAGGCCTTGGCCGCGCAGAAGGCTTTGGCCGGACCTTCCTGCGCCGACCAATAGGCTCTTTGTTCGAGATCGCGCGGTTCGGCGCGGCGTAGAACCGGCTTCAATTCGCCGCTGATTTCGTTGGCATCCACTTCTTTGGCCCCGTACACCACCTGGGCCAGCTCACGCCCGCGCACGGTGTCGACAATAACCCATTCGCCGGGCAACAGATCGGTATAGCCGTTGGGGTCGAAATGGTAGATTTTGGTAACAGGCTGAAACTGCACACCGACAACTTGGGGCATGGTCTTTCCTGGTGTTCCGTGGTTTTCTCGGTGCCTAGAAGGCTTTATCGTTCGGCACACCGACAACTACCCTCATAGTTTATCCCAGGCGCGGCGCTTTCAGCAACAACGCTTCCAATGCCAGTTGGGCGTTGACGGTCTGGCGCAGATAGGTGGCCGTCGCCAAAAGGGCTTGGAGAAAACGCCGCACCTGGGCCGGAGGGATTCGTCCGGCCATCTGACGGATGGTCTCCAGGCGGTCGCGGTGGAGGATGAGCGTGTCGCCGTTGTGCTGAACCAGGAGGACATCGCGCCACCACAGCAGCCAGCTTTGCAGTACGGTCTCAACGTCGGTTTCCCCGGCCAGACGGGCAGCGTATTGCAAGCGTTCAAAGCTGTTCTGACCTATGAGGCGTTCCATGTCGGTCAGGTAGCGACGATACCGTTCCCAGGCTTCGGGTTGGCCGGCCGTTGTGATGGCCCAACCCGGTCGGCCGCCGCTAAGCCCTGCCAGCAGGAGCGCCTGCTCCGGCGACACGTCGCAACGTTCCTGCAGGGCCGCAGCAATGGTAGCCGCAGGGACGGGGCGGAGGTTGAGGATTTGACAACGCGAGACGATGGTGGGCAACAGGCCGGCCGGTCGGCTTGAGGTGAGCAATAGCCGGGTGGTAGCCGTGGGTTCTTCCAGGGTTTTGAGCAACGCATTGGCTGCCGCCGCGGTGGCGCGGTCGAATTCGCACAAAATGAAGACCTTATAAGGCGCCTCTATCGGAGCGCGTTGCGCTTCGCGGATCACGTCGCGTATCGGCTCGACCTTGAGCGTACCGCCGATGGGTTCGACCAGATGATGGTCGGGATGGCCCGCACCGGCAGCAAGACGGCAGGCGCGACAGCGGCCACAGGCTCCCAGGCCGCTATCGACCGGCGCCGCGCAGGAGAGAGCCTGGGCCAGACTGCGGGCCAGGGTGGTCTTGCCCACCTGTTCCGGTCCCGTCAAAAGGTAGGCGTGGGCGGTGCGACGGGCAAGGACGGCAGCCCGCAGCAAGTTCTGGGCCCAGTCATGACCGTAGACGCGCAGGCTGTAGGGAGCGCTCACGGCCTGATTGTATCACGGTCGGACCGAGACGGCCACGAGGTGGGTACCGGCGGATTCGGGCCGAGACGGCGAGGTGGGTGATGGCGGTAGGGAAAACCGGGAGCGGGGAGTGGCTCTA